>NZ_JADYVZ010000006.1:0-335618 GCF_020194195.1 Bradyrhizobium sp. BRP19
GCCGCGTCCCCCGCCCCGGTTCAGACCGCCGATCCCTTTGGCCTCGAGACCACGCTCGAGCCGAAGAAGGTCGTGATGGTCAAGGGCACCGCCAATTGGGACTCCGCCTTCGACACGCTGATCGACGCCTTCAAGGCGCTGAACACGCTGCTCGACAAGCAGGGCATCAAGCCATCGGGCAATTCGATGATCGTCTACACCTCGACGGACGATACCGGCTTCACCTTTCTTGCCCAGATCCCGGTCGATCAGGACCCGAAGAACCTGTCCAAGGACATGAGCATCGGCAAATCGCCTGAAGGCAAGGCGCTGAAATTCGTCCATCGCGGCTCCTACGACAACATGGACAATACGTATGAGGCGATCACCAATCATCTCGACGACAAGAGGCTGGAAGCCAAGGACACCTTCATCGAGGAGTACCTCACCGATCCCCTAAAGACGTCCGAGGACAAGCTCGTGATCAATGTTTTCGTGCCACTGAAGTGAGACTGATGAAAAAGCCTGCCCTACTTGCCGCCGTCCTCGCCACCACGCTGCTCGCCGCGCCCGCGCGCGCCGAGGATTTTCCCTCCGCGATCTCGGTGAGCGGCGAAGCCTCCGTATCCGCGGCGCCCGATCTCGCGCAAATCGATGCAGGCGTCGCCAACGACGCCAAGACGGCGAAAGAGGCCTCCGATGCCAACAATGCCGCGATGGGCAAGGTGCTGCTGGCGCTGAAGGGCGCCGGGATCGCCGAGAAGGACTACCAGACCTCGCGGCTGTCGCTGCAGCCGCAATACGGCCAGAACAAATCCACCGGCGCCTCGCCGGTGGTCGGCTTCCGCGCCAGCAACCGCGTCACCGTCAAGATCCGCGACGTGACCAAGGTGGCCGGCATCATCGACACGCTGGTCAGCGCCGGCGCCAACGACATCGGCAATATCTCGTTCGAGGTGACGCAGGCGTCAAAGCTGCTCGATGATGCGCGCGAGCAGGCCGTTGCCGATGCGCGGCGCAAGGCGGAGATTTACGCGAAGGCTGCCGGTGTGACGCTGGGCGCGCCGCTCAGCGTCACCGAGGGCGGCGGCCCGGTGCCGCTGTTCAAGGGCCGCATGGCCGAACGGATGGCCGCAGCCCCGCAGGCCGCAGTTGCGCCGGGCGAAGAGACGCTGACGGTGACGGTGAATGTGAGCTGGGCGATCAAGCCGGGGCAGTAGCCGCTTTCGTAAGAGGCGCATCGCCGCAACACCAATGGGCCGGCGACCCGATCATACGTCCGGCGGCAGGGGATGGCATTGTTGCCCGATCAATCATTCACGCTGATATCAGTAAAAAGAAACCCCGTCGGCGTCTTGGTAAAGACGAAGATGAGCTCGCCGCAAAAGACGAAGTAACTGTCGTTCTTATAGTCATCGCGATCGTAGACGGCCTTGCCGCGCTGGATACACGCGCGATTTTTCGCCGTGAACGAGGTCCGATAGGTCTTGGCGCCAAATTGCGCGGCGTCGCGAATTGCGTTGTCGTTCATGAACGGCAACCGTGTCATACCGGCGACGGCGGCGGAATCGTTTGCCTTCAGCGCCGCGCGAAACTTCTCGATGAAGCCATCGAATTCCTTCTGCAAGGCAGGAGAAGCGACGGCGTTCCTCGCCTGGGCGGCGGCCGGAGCAAGGTTCACGAGAGCGGTTGCAAGCACAATTCTCAGCAAAAATCCCACAGCCGGCTCCATCCATCGATTAATAAAGGTCTTCCGACCAAAAGAAATCCATGGTGCTTTGTTGCGTCATGGGCTTTCTGGTTCAACGGCGCAGAACCGCACGCACCTGCCGCAATGGGAGCAAAGCGGACATTGCTTTCGTCGCATCAAGCCGCCGGGTTTATGGATACACGACCTAAATCTCCACCACCTGCCCCGGCAGCATCGCCACGAATCTTTCCTGCGGAATCTTCGCGGCATCCAGCGCCTCGACCAGCGCTGTCGCCGGCGCGTCGATCGCTTCGTCCGTCAGCTGGAACGTGCCGTGGTGATGCCCGAGCGCGGCTTCCGCGCCGCAATCGGCCAGCGCCTTCACCGCATCTTCGGGGTTCATGTGCTGGTCGCGCATGAACCAGCGCGGCTCGTAGGCGCCGATCGGGAGGATCGCCAGGCGCAGCTTGCCGTGCTTCTCGGCGACGCGGCGGAAATGGCGGCCATCGCCGTAGCCGGAATCGCAGACCACGTAGATCTTCCCGGCCGGCGTCTCCAGGACAAAGCTCGCCCACAGCGCCTTGTTGCGGTCGAACAGGCCGCGCGCGGTCCAGTGCCTTGTCGGCACCAGATGCACCGCGACGCCTTCGCCGAGTTCGACGCGATCATGCCAGTCGAACGCCTCCACCTTGATGCCGGGATCCCAGCTGCGCATGGTGACGTCGTTGCCGAGCGGGGTGACGACGCGCGGGGCGAAATTCTTGGTGAGCCGCGACAGCGTCGCGATGTCGAGATGGTCGTAATGGCCGTGCGAGACCAGCACGACGTCGATCTTCGGCAGCTTCTCGAACGCGATGCCGGGGTCGTTGTGCCGCTTCGGCCCGGCGAAGGCGACCGGCGAGACCCGCTCCGACCAGACCGGATCGACCAGGATGTTGAGGCCGCCGGCCTGGATCAGCCAGCTGGCATGACCGACGAAGGAGAGCCGCACCTTGTCGCCGTCAACGCGCGCCGGCGGGGTGTCGGCATGGGGACTGGGCGCCCAATCCGGCCAAGTCGCCCGCTGCCGCTTGCCGCCGAGCTGCCAGCGCAGCACCTCGCGCAGCGATTTCGGCGGCGCCCCGTCCGGATCGAAGAAGGTCAGGCCGTCGAAATGATCGGAGGCGGGGCCGTCATAGGTTTTCATGCTGGACATCCAGAGGGAGGGGATGCCGACCAGCGCACCGGTTCCGGCGAATAGTCCGAAAAGGCGGCGGCGGGTGATCGGCACGGCGGGCTTCTAGGGATGGTTGGAGGGGTAAGACATCACCGCCTATATGGGCGGGGCTGGCGGAAAAGGAACCTGCGACAAAAGGATCACGTTTTCAGAACCTTGCCTTACCAAGGGCGGGCCGACACCCTAACTTTCCTTGACTTTTGAGCGGGAGCGGCGTTTAACCCGGCCACTTTCTCGGAAAGGCTTTCTTTTCGACCCGCCGACCGGCCTTGAGGCCGGAGGTCAACGCCCGACAGCGCTGTGCGCCCTCGGGCGCAAAGGTGTTTGGAAGATGCTTATCCAGGAAGGTGTCATCGCCCGACTTGATCGGGCGATCCAGTATCCCAGAGGCGGCTCGGCTTGAACTGAGGTGCTGCGGCGTACTGGATGCCCCGCCTTCGCGGGGCATGACAGCGGTGAGTTACGGAGCGCTCTTCCCATCGGGAAGACAGCAACAGGACAACGGCATTGTTCGACAATCTGTCGGAACGGCTTGGTGGCATTCTCGATCGTCTGACGGGGCGCGGTGCGCTGACCGAAAAGGACGTCGACGCCGCGATGCGCGAGGTGCGCCGCGCGCTGCTGGAGGCCGACGTCGCGCTGGAAGTCGTGCGCAGCTTCACCGAGCGCGTGCGCGAACAGGCGATCGGCGCCACAGTCGTCAAGTCGGTCACCCCCGGCCAGATGGTGGTGAAGATCGTCCATGACGAGCTGGTCAACACGCTGGGCGCCGAAGGCCAGACCATCGACGTCAATTCCGTGCCGCCGGTGCCGATCATGATGGTGGGCCTGCAGGGCTCCGGTAAGACCACCACCACCGCCAAGCTCGCCCGCCGCCTGGTCCAGCGCGACAAGCGCAAGGTCTTGATGGCCTCGCTCGACGTCTACCGTCCGGCGGCGATGGAGCAGCTGGCCGTGCTCGGCCGCGACCTCGACATTCCCACTTTGCCGATCGTTGCCGGCCAGCAGCCGCCGCAGATCGCCAAACGCGCGCTGGAAGCCGGCAAGCTCGGCGGCTACGACATCGTGCTGCTCGACACCGCCGGCCGCACCACGCTCGACGAAGAGATGATGGCAGAGGCGGCCGCGATCAAAGCCGCGGCCAATCCGCATGAAGTGCTGCTGGTTGCGGATTCGCTCACCGGCCAGGACGCCGTGAACCTGGCGCGCTCGTTCGATCAGCGCGTCGGCCTCACCGGTATCGTGCTCACACGCGTTGACGGCGACGGCCGCGGCGGCGCCGCGCTGTCGATGCGCGCCGTCACCGGCAAGCCGATCAAGCTGATCGGCACCGGCGAAAAGACCGACGCGCTAGAAGACTTCCACCCGGATCGTATCGCCGGCCGCATCCTCGGCATGGGCGACGTGGTGTCGCTGGTCGAGCGCGCCGCCGCCAATATCGACGCCGAGAAGGCCGCACGCACCGCCGAGCGCATGCGCAAGGGTCAGTTCGACCTCAACGACATGCGCGAGCAGCTGCTGCAGATGGCCAACATGGGCGGCATCAGCGGGCTGATGGGCATGATGCCCGGCATCTCCAAGATGAAGAACCAGATCGCGGCCGCCGGCATCGACGACAAGATCCTGAAGCGTCAGGTCGCAATCATCGATTCCATGACGCGCGAGGAGCGGCGTCATCCGGACCTCTTGAAGGCCAGCCGCAAGAAGCGCATCGCGGCCGGCAGCGGCCAGAGCGTCGAGCACGTCAACAAGCTGCTGAAGATGCACCGGAACATGGCCGACGTGATGAAGGCCATGGGATCGGGCAAGCGCGGCCCGCTCGCCGGCATCGCGCAGGCGATGGGCTTCGGCGGCGGCATGAAGATGCCCTCGCCCGAAGAGATGAAGGCGCTGCAGGAGAAGATGCAAGGCGCGGGCGGCGGACAAGGCCTGCCGAATCTGCCGAAGGATCTGCCGCCTGGTCTTCGCTCGGGCCTACCGAATTTGCCGGGACTTACGGGTCTCAGCGGCAAGCCGACCCTTCCGGGTCTGGGCGGCTTTCCCGGCAAGAAGAAATGAGGAATTCGTCGCACGGGATCATCAGCATCTCGCGCGGCGCGGAAATACCAATCAACCGAACAAAACGTACTTTGCAAACCACACTTTCAAGGAGAACTGAATGTCCGTCGTTATCCGCCTCGCCCGTGCAGGCACCAAGAAGCGTCCCGTCTATCACGTCGTCGTCGCCGATTCGCGTTTTCCGCGCGATGGCCGCTTCATCGAGCGTCTCGGCCATTTCAATCCGCTGCTGCCGAAGGACAACGAGACCCGCCTCAAGCTCGACATGGACAAGGTGAAGGCCTGGCTCGCCAAGGGCGCGCAGCCGTCGGACCGCGTCGCGCGTTTCCTCGATGCCGCCGGCGTCAAGAAGCGCGAAGCGCGCAACAACCCTGAGAAGGCCGTGCCGCGCAAGGAGCGCAAGGCGCAGGCCGAAGCCGCCGCCAAGGCGTAAGGCCGGATCATGTCGGCGCTGGTCTGCGTCGCGCGGATCGGCGCCGCGCATGGTGTGCGCGGTGCGGTCAAGCTGTGGACCTTCACCGAGGATCCCTTCGCCGTCCGCCGCTACGGTCCGCTGTCGACCAAGGACGGCAGGCGCCAGTTCGAAATCGCGCAGGTGCGCGAGGCCAAAGATCATCTGGTCGCGACATTCAAGGGTGTCGCGACCCGCGATGAGGCCGAGCGCCTCAACGGCATCGAGCTCTATGTCCCGCGCGAAAAACTGCCCGCGACGGACGAGGACGAATATTACCACACCGATCTGATCGGGCTTGCCGCGATCACAACTGATGGCGATGCGCTCGGTCGCGTGCTCGCGATCCATAATTTCGGCGCCGGCGACATCATCGAGATCGCGCCGCCCAAGGGCCCGACGATGCTGCTGCCGTTCTCCAACGCGGTGGTGCCGGAAGTCGACCTCAAAGGCGGCCGCGTCGTGATCGCGTTGCCGCAGGAGATCGAGGGGGAGGATCGTGACGAAGCTTCTTCCGCGAGTCGTCCCGGCGAAGGCCGGGACCCATAACCACAGGCCGGAATTTTTCGCTAAGCTGATCGCTCCAGCCATCGCAAAACGGGCTGCGGTGGTTATGGGTCCCGGGCTCGCGCTTCGCGCGCCGGGACGACGAGACTAGGATGCAATGACCAATCCCTCACCCTGGCGCGCGACCGTGCTGACGCTGTTTCCGGAGATGTTTCCGGGGCCGCTCGGCGTGAGCCTCGCCGGCCGGGCGCTCGCGTCCGGGCTCTGGCAGATCGAGGCGCGCGACATCCGGGCCTCCGCGACCGACCGCCACCGCAGCGTCGACGACACCCCGGCCGGCGGCGGGCCGGGCATGGTGCTGCGGGCAGATGTACTGGCCGCCGCGATCGATGCCGCCGAGATCGGGCAAGACCCGTCAAAAGCGCGTCCCCGCCTGCTCATGAGCCCCCGGGGTCGGCCATTGACCCAGGCCCGGGTGGTCGAGCTCGCCGAAGGCCCCGGCCCCCTGATCGTCTGCGGGCGCTTCGAGGGGATCGACCAGCGGGTGATCGACGCGCGCGGCCTGGAGGAGGTCTCGATCGGCGATTACGTGCTGTCCGGGGGCGAAATCGCAGCTTTAGCCCTGATCGACGCCTGCGTCCGGCTGCTGCCGGGGGTGATGGGCAAGGAAGCCTCCGGAACCGAGGAAAGCTTTTCGGACGGCCTGCTGGAGTACCCCCAATACACCCGCCCGCAGCTGTTCGAGGGGGTTCCGATCCCTGCTGTCCTCACCTCCGGCGACCACGCCAAGGTGGCCGCCTGGCGGCGGGCCAAATCCGAGGCCCTGACGGCCGCCCGGCGCCCGGATTTGTGGGAAAAGGCCGCGAATCGGGGGAGCGGCCAAAAAACGCCAAAAACCAAGACAGACGGGTGACAAACGCTCCGGCTTGCCTTATAGGAGCGGCCAAATCCGCAATGGCTGGATAGACGAATTTTGCGCAGCCCCCCGTTTCCAGGGCTGGGCGCGCCGATGGAGATTTACCCATGAACCTGATCAAGCAGCTCGAGCAGGAGCAATTCGACAAGCTGTCGGCCGGCAAGGACATCCCGGAATTCGCCCCCGGCGACACCGTGATCGTCAACGTGAAGGTCGTCGAAGGCGACCGCACCCGCGTGCAGGCCTATGAGGGCGTCTGCATCGGCCGTTCCGGCGGTGGCCTCAACGAGAGCTTCACCGTGCGCAAGATCTCCTATGGCGAGGGCGTCGAGCGCGTGTTCCCGCTGCTCTCCCCGATGATCGACTCGATCAAGGTGGTGCGCCGCGGCAAGGTGCGTCGCGCCAAGCTCTATTATCTCCGCAATCTTCGCGGCAAGTCGGCCCGCATCGTCGAGAAGCAGGACCGCGCTGCTGCCGTCGGCGAGTAAGCTTTCGCCACCAGGCAGGTCTTTCGAAAGCGCGGGGCTCGGCTCCGCGCTTTTTTGTTGCGTCAGCCGTGCGCGTCAAAGCACTCGCGCTTCCAATTCGGCCTGCTATATATTCCTAGAATGTTTCCAGATCTAACCAGCTTCGCCCGCATCCAGCGCATCGTCATCGACGATCGCTCGCGGCTGCCTGGCCGGTTCTTCGGACGCTTCGCGACCTCGGCAACGTCAGAGCTTAGCCGCGCAGCCTGAAGGCTGCGCTGACGATTTTGTTGCCCGCGCGCTCTGCCGCGCTCATCGCTGACACATTCTTTGGAGCTCGAGCTCATGTCCAAGCCGACCACCCTGTACGACAAGATCTGGAACGACCATCTGGTGCACGAAGCCGAGGACGGCACCTGCCTGCTCTACATCGACCGCCATCTGGTGCACGAGGTGACCTCGCCGCAGGCGTTCGAAGGCCTGCGCGCCACGGGGCGCAAGGTCCATGCGCCCGAGAAGACGCTCGCCGTCGTCGACCACAACGTGCCGACCACCGACCGCACCAAGCCGAATCCCGACCCTGAAAGCATCGAGCAGATCAAGGCGCTGGCCGAAAACGCCAAGGAGTTCGGCATCGAATATTACAACGAGTTCGACAAGCGTCAGGGCATCGTCCACGTCATCGGCCCCGAGCAGGGCTTTACGCTGCCCGGCACCACCATCGTCTGCGGTGACAGCCACACCTCGACGCATGGCGCGTTCGGCGCGCTCGCGCACGGCATCGGCACCAGCGAGGTCGAGCACGTGCTGGCGACGCAGACGCTGATCCAGAAGAAGGCCAAGAACATGCGCGTCACCGTCGACGGCAAATTGCCGGATGGCGTGACGGGCAAGGACATCATCCTGGCCATCATCGGCGAGATCGGCACCGCGGGCGGCACCGGCTACGTGCTGGAATATGCCGGCGAAGCGATCCGTGCGCTCTCGATGGAAGGCCGCATGACGGTCTGCAACATGTCGATCGAAGGCGGCGCGCGCGCTGGCCTGGTCGCGCCCGACCAGAAGGCGTTCGACTTCCTGCGTGATCGTCCGAAGGCTCCGAAGGGCGCGGCCTGGGACGCGGCGATGCGCTACTGGGAGAAGTTGCGCTCCGATGACGGCGCGCATTTCGACCACGAGCTGCGCCTCGATGCCGCAAAGCTGCCGCCGATCGTGACTTGGGGCACCTCGCCTGAAGACGTGATTTCTGTCACCGGTATCGTGCCCGATCCTGATAAGATCGCGGACGAGGCCAAGCGCATCTCCAAGCATCGCGCGCTGAAATATATGGGCCTGACGGCGGGCACGAAGATCACCGACATCAAGCTCGACCGCGTCTTCATCGGCTCCTGCACCAACGGCCGCATCGAGGACCTGCGGGCCGCGGCGAAGATCGCCGAAGGCAAGACCGTGTCGGCGAACGTCAATGCCATGGTCGTGCCGGGCTCCGGCATTGTGAAGGAGCAAGCCGAAGCCGAGGGTCTCGACAAGATCTTCATCAAGGCCGGCTTCGAATGGCGCGAGCCGGGCTGCTCGATGTGCCTTGCCATGAACCCGGACAAGCTGAAGCCGGAAGAGCGCTGCGCCTCGACCTCGAACCGCAATTTCGAAGGCCGCCAGGGTTTTAAGGGCCGCACCCATCTGGTGTCGCCGGCGATGGCGGCAGCGGCGGCGATCGCGGGCCACTTCGTCGACGTCAGGGACTGGCGCTAAGCTGGTCCCTGCAATCTGATGCGGTGGAAAGCTTCGTCGTGGAAGCTGAAGGATTGGCTCTAACCAGTCTCTCCGTCATGCCCGGGCTCGTCCCGGGCATCCACGAACTCTCTGCACAAGCCCCAAGAACGTGGATGGCCGGGACATAGGCGAGCGGAAGCGACGCCGTCCTTCGGACGGCTATGCCCGGCCATGACGAATGCAGAGCCAGCAATTCACGCACGTCACCAATAGCGGTACGGATAGTGCCACCGCGGCCAGTGGCAGACGCGGCGCGGGCCGTAATAGGTCCAGATGATCCGGCAGCGGCGCGGATAAGAGTAGGAAGGATAGTAGCCGCCGACATAATAGGGCCGGTAGAAGTGACGATGCCGGAAATGGGGGCGGTGATGGCCCCAGTGCCGGTGGACCCCGCCATATCCGCCGTGGCGAAAGCCGCCATGGCGATGGATGCCGACATGTCTGTGGTGAAAGGCCGGCGCGGCGCGGAAGCCACCGCCGTGGAAACCGCGGCCGATATGCCCGCCGCCGCCGCGAAAACCGCCGCCGTGAAAATGCCCGCCGCCATGTCCGCCGTGCCCGCCACGGCGAACCTGCGTGACGAGATCGTCGGTCGCGGCCTTCGTCATCGGCGACGTCGCCGGATTGATCAAGGTGAGCGCTTCAGCGCGGCGCACGCTGCCGGCCGACAGCATCAGCGTCGCAGCGGCCGCAAGCCCGAGCAAGCGCACCGAGCCGACCCGGCGGCCCAACATCCTCAGCATGGAATCCTCCCTGAATCCGGACGGCAGAGCTGCGACGTCTCCGCCGCGCCATTGCCGTTCAATTGCGGTCGCTCCCGGGATCAAGTTGCGGACAGCGATGTGAACGCGCCATGAATGAACAAGGCGCGGCGCCGCGATGCGACCCCATGCCTCGCGTGATCGCAAAGCCGGACGCCAAAGCGGCGCCTTACCAGAAGGGGCCGTAGGTGAACACAAACGGTGCCGGCACGCCGTAGGGATAGGGACGATAGTAGACAGGCCGCGCGTAATAGCGCGGATCGCGGCGTATGGCAGGCCGTGCGATGTCATAGGTTCGCGCGTGTCGTCGCACATCGAAAACCGCGATTCCCGCCGATGCCTCCGGGACCGTCGCCCTTGGCGCGGCGGACGCGCGAGGCAGCCCAGTGGCCAGCGCGACGGCAAAGGCCCATGCGATCCATCTCGCCATCACACCCTCACGAGGTCGCCGCGAAGTCAGCCCCGACGCCAGTAGCAGCTCACGCGCGGCACGATCACCGTGCCGCTCGGCCGGTACTCCTGCACATAGGTGGCGTTGCAGACCCGGACCGCGTCGGGGCCGGGATTGTAGCGGGGATAGACGCCGTCCGGGCTGTAATAGGGCGTGATGCGCAGGCGCGGCCGCTTGCGCGGCGGGGGGACATCGTCCGGCGAGACCAGTTGGGCCATCCGGATTTCGGAACTGGCGGCCTGCGCCTCGGCGCCGACGCAAAATTGCGAAAACAACCCCATGCACAGTAGAGTCAGCGCTGTTTTCGTTCGCATTTTTCCGCCCACCCTGAACCGTCCCGTTGACGACCCACGCTCCCCGTTTTGGCGGCGCCCGTCAACCTCGCCGCGCTTATAAAGCCAGATGCATCAGCGGGAAACCCGCGCTAAGAGGTGCTCATGTGGACGGAATTGAAAGCCCCTTCGCTGGCCGAAATGGAAGCGATGGCTCACGACGTGTTCGAGCGCCTGCCGGCGGAATTTCGCAAGCTTTGCGAGGGCGTGATCGTCCGCGTCGAGGACTTCCCGACCGAGGAGGTCCTGGACGAGATGGAATGCGAGAGCGAGTTCGACCTGCTCGGCCTGTTCCAGGGCGTCGGCCTGCCCCAGCAGAGCTTTGGCGACGTGGCACGGCTGCCCAACATGGTCTGGCTCTACCGCCGCCCGATCCTGGATTATTGGGCCGAGCACGACGAAAGCCTCGGCCACATCGTCCGCCATGTCCTGATCCACGAGATCGGCCACCATTTTGGTCTGTCGGACGACGATATGGCCGCGATCGAGGCTAAGGCGGAGTAGGACGCTCTCGGTCCACCTCTCCCCCACCGGGGAGAGGTGAAATTCCGATGCCGCGCCAGTTCGGCTTCAAACCCCCTACGGCAGATTAGATCTGCCGAATTCGGCCTAGGATTTCCGGCCCGATCGCGATAAATAGCCGGTTCCCTGAACCACGTGCGGGAAAGCGCAACCATGGACAAGTTCACCACGCTGGAAGGCGTCGCGGCGCCGCTGAAGATCATCAATGTCGACACCGACATGATCATTCCGAAGCAGTACCTCAAGACCATCAAGCGCACCGGCCTTGGCAAGGGGCTCTTCTCCGAGCAGCGCTACAAGGACGACGGCAGCGAGAATCCGGACTTCGTGCTCAACCAGCCCGCCTATCGCAACGCGAAGGTGCTGGTCGCCGGCGACAATTTCGGCTGCGGCTCGAGCCGCGAGCACGCGCCCTGGGCGCTGCTCGACTTCGGCATCCGCTGCGTGATCTCGACCTCGTTCGGCGACATCTTCTACAACAATTGCTTCAAGAACGGCATTCTGCCGATCCGCGTGTCGCAGGAAGACCTCGACAAGCTGTTCGACGACGCCGAGCGCGGCGCCAATGCGACGCTGACGATCGACCTGCCGAATCAGGAGATCCGCGGCCCCGACGGCGGCAAGGTCAAGTTCGAGATCGACCCGTTCCGCAAGCACTGCCTGATCAACGGCCTCGACGACATCGGCCTCACCATGGAGAAGAAGGCCTCGATCGACTCCTACGAGGACAAGCTCAAGCGCGAGCGCGCCTGGGCCTGATCGCAAGTTTTTGTTGAGCCCCGGTGCCGCAAGCGCCGGGGCTTTTTCTTTGTTCTGATTATCCCTTATGACTTCCCGCATGCTGCCCGAGATCGTCACCTTCTGGCATGGCCCGATGGATGCGCTGCGCCAGACCTGTCTGCGCTCGCAATTGGCTGCCGGGCACAAGGTCACGGTCTACAGCTTCGACACTATTCCCGGATTGCCGGCCGGCGTCGCGAATGCCGAGGCCGAGGCGATCCTGCCGCATGCGTTCTCCGAACGCCTGCGCCCGCCGCAGCCGGACGGCAGCTGGCGCGACTGGACCATTCTGCAGTTCAGCGACTTCTTCCGCATGAAGCTGATGGCGAAGGGCCTCGGCCTCTGGCTGGATGCCGACGTGCTGCTGTTGAGGCCGGTCGAGATCGATCCGGCCAAACCGTACTTCGCCTGGGAGCGGCCGCGCCAGCTCGGCAATTCCGTGCTCTATCTGCCGCCCGCGCACGGCATCGTTGCCGCCTTCGCGGAGCTGATGGAGCAGGAGGAGCTGACGCCGAACTGGCTGTCGCTGCGCCATCGCATCACCTTCATGATGCGCCGTTTGCGCGGCGGCTCGAACCGGCTCTCGGATGTTCGCGTCGCGATCTACGGGCCCGCGGCACTCACCGCGCTCGCGCGCCGCACCGGCGAGCTGCAGAACGCATTGCCGAAGCAATCGTTCTATGCCGTGCATGCCGAGCCAAAGCTGTTCTTCGATCCCTCGAGCTATCTTGGCCTGGTCACCGACCCCGCCATCATCGGCCTGCACATCTCGCCGAAGGGACGCGGCGGCGAGAAGCCGATTCCCGGCAGCCTGTATGCGTGGGCGGCGGAGAGATTCAGGTAGCTGCGGCGCAGGAGGTGCGCTCCCTCTCCCGCTTGCGGGAGAGGGTCGGGGAGAGGGTATCTCCGCAATGGGACAATCCCCCAGAGGAAAGAGCCCTCACCCGCGCCTTCGGCGCGACCTCTCCCGCAAGCGGGAGAGGTCGGCAACCCCGCTCTTTCCTGTTTGATCCAGCGCAACGCGCTTCTGCATCATTGTGCTTATCTCGCTCCAATTCCGACCGTCCGAATGGAGCTTTCCATGAGCACCGCAACCAGGCCCTACCCCATCGTCCAGGATCTCATCGAGTCCTTCGCGAACTGGGTGAAGCACCGCCGCGAGATCAACGAAATGCGGCAGCTCGACCGCGCCGATTTCGACCGGATCGCCAATGATCTCAGGATCGCGCCGGACGATCTGGAGGAGCTGGTCCGTCATGGCCGGCACGCCGCCGACGAGCTGCCGAAGATGCTCGAACAGCTCGGCATCAGCAGTGAGGCGCTCGGCCGCGCGCAGCCGCTGCTGCTCCGCGACCTCGAGCGGGTCTGCTCGCTCTGCAATCACAAGGGACAGTGCGACCGCGATCTCACTGAGGGCACCGCCGCGGAGAATTACCACGGCTATTGCGCCAACGCCTCGACCCTGGAGACGCTCGAGCGTGCCGACCTCGTGCCGCGGTGAGGCATTGCGCTACTCGATCCATTTCGGCGCGTAAGCCATCCCCTGGCTTTGCGCCGTATCGTGATTGATCCAGATTTCGGCGTTCTCGACGCGTAGCAGCTCGACCACCTTGGCCATCGACGCAACCGTCGCCTGCGGGTCGGCATTGAACGACGGCACGCGCATGTGCCGGAGGTTCTCCCGGTTGTGCGCGACGTCACCGCTCAGCAGCACGGCGCCGCGCCGCGGCAGCTTCACCAGCAGCGAGCAATGCCCGGGAGTATGGCCGGGCGTGAAGATCATGCGCACCGCGCCGTCGCCAAATATGTCGTGGTCGCCATCGACAATCTCGAAAGGCCGCTCCTGCAACGCCTCGTAGTGCGGCAGTGAGTAGCCGAACTCGTCGGGGTCAGGTCCGAACATGGCTTCGAACTCGGCCCGTTGAGCGATCCATCTTGCGTTTTCGAACAGGTCGACATTTCCGATATGATCGAAATGCGCGTGAGAGAGGAGGATCGTGCCGATATCGCGGGGCCGCACCCCGATTTCATCCAATTGGTCCGCGATGGGACGACGCACGATGCCGCGTATGCCGTGTGCGATGATGCGCCCTTCCGGATACTTCGCCAGCTCATCTGCTATTCCCGTATCCCAGATCAGCCACTCGCCGCGGTGACGAATGAGATAGGCATTGCAGCTCAATGTCATGGGAATGCCGACATTGATGCCGGGAGAATAGATCGAACCGTCTTCGACCTCAGCAATGCCTCCGTCGAGGATGTAGATCCTGTCGATCGTCGCCATGTGAGAACTCTTCAAGCCGCCGATTCGACGCGCCGCTTCGCCTCGCGCATGTCGCGCCCAGGCGGCATGCCGAACAATCGGCAATATTCCCGCGTGAACTGCGTGACGCTTTCGTAGCCGACCCGATGAGAGGCGGTCGCGATGCTCGCGCCATCGGCCAGCATGGTGCGGCGCGCCTCGATCAGGCGCAGCTGCTTCTGGAACTGAAGCGGGGTCAGCGAGGTGATGCTGCGAAAGTGCAGGTGAAAGGCCGAGTGGCTCATCCCCGCGGCCTTGGCGAGCCGGTCGACACGCAAAGGCTTGGCATAGTCGGCGCGAATGATCGCAACCGCACGGCCGATCCGCTGCGCATGGCTGTCGGCCATACCGAGCGCCCTGATGGCACCCCCGTGCCGACCGGCCAATAGCCAATAATGCAGCTCCCGCAGCACTTGGCTCTGGAGGATCGAGGCGGATGAGGGCCGATCGATCAGGCGCAACAACCGCAGCGCCGCATCGCTCACATCCCGCTCCGTCGGCTCGACCCGAAGCGGCTGCGACGGAACATAAGGCGCGGCCCCCATCTCGACGACCAGCCCCTCGATGACGATGGGATCGAGCTCGACGACGAGCGACAAATAGGGCACCGCGGCTGTGGCGCGCGTGATCTGGCTGACCGTCGGCACGTCGCTCGAGATCACCAGCGAATCGCCCGCACCCAGGTCGAACGACGTGGCGCCGACCGCAACACGCTTGGCACCTTGCAGCACCAAAGCGACCAGGGGCTTGGCGATCGCAAATTGGAGCGCGCTCGGCGCGGTCTCACGAATGATCGAGATGCCTGCGAAAGGCGTGCACGCAAGGCCTTTGCCGTCGGCGTGAGCTGCGGCGTAACGGCTGGCGATCTGGAGCAGCGTTTCGGTCACGGGCCCAATCTAGGCCGCGCCAAGCATGCCGGCAATTGCCGAGGGGCGATCGGGCAAGAAGACGGGAGTTTCAGGCAAGGCTGCCGCCGGCCGCATTCCTGGAGGATTGGGCAAGACGATCGGAGCATCCGGCAACATCGGATGCTCGATCACAGGCAGAAAGGCCCCACCGAAACTTCACGAGGAAGCCTCAAATGCCCACCATTTCGCTCGTCACCGGCGCCAGCCGGGGCCTTGGCCGCAATACCGCAATCGCCATCGCGCGTCACGGCGGCGACGTCATCGTGACCTATCGCAGCGGCGCCGCCGCCGCCCGCGAGGTCGTCACCGAGATCGAGGCGCTCGGCCGAAAAGCGGTCGCGCTCCAGCTCGACGTCAACTCCGTATCGACCTTTCCGGCGTTCGCCGCAAAAGTCGCGTCGGCGCTGGCGGAGCATTGGCACGCCGACAAGTTCGATCATCTCGTCAACAATGCCGGCCAGGGCGAAATGGCCGCCATAGCCGAGACGACGGAGCAGCAGTTCGACGCGCTCTTCGACACCCATGTCAAAGGGCCGTTCTTTCTGACGCAGGCCTTGCTGCCGCTGCTTGGCGACAATGGCCGGATCGTCAACTTCTCGAGCGGGCTGACGCGCGTGTCTTTCCCCGGCTTCTCGGCCTATGCCGCCGCCAAGGGCGCCATCGAGGTTCTGACCGTCTACATGGCAAAAGAATTCGGCGAACGCGGCATCACCGCCAACGTCGTAGCGCCGGGCGCGATCGAGACCGACTTCCTCGGCGGCGCCGTCCGCGACATGCCGGATTTGAACAAGCAGTTCGCGCAAATGACCGCGCTTGGCCGCGTCGGTGTGCCCGACGACATCGGGCCGATGGTCGCGAGCCTGCTCGGTCCGGAGAATCGCTGGGTTACGGCCCAGCGCATCGAGGTGTCCGGCGGCCAGACGATCTGAGTGCGGCGGCATTGGCGCACTCCGTCGCGAGGCGACGGAGTGTGCGAGCCCTCAGCCCTTCCGCATCACCGCGATCGCATCCGCGATTTCGTCACCGCTACCGTCACCGAGAAAGACCCGACCATCTGCCGGACCGCTGATGGCAGCGTACAGCAGAGCTTTCGCTTGTGCGCATCGTCGGATGGCAACGGGCGTAAATAGTATGACTGTTTGCGCGGCGAGGATGCGGGGAAAGCTCACCGCAAATATCCGTGCTTGATCTCGATTATTAGCTCTGTTTGGATCGCTACCGTTCCGCAATTCGCATTTCGGATAATCATGGCGAATGAAACAGATGATTCCCGTCGTTCGTTGGGTGCTCGTTCAACAGAGGACACCGTGACTGCCCACCGCAAGGGCATCGGGAATCGGCTATTGGCGGCGCTGCCGCCGGCGGATCTCGCTTTGCTGACGCCCCACTTCCAGAAGGTCTCGTTCGAACCCGATGCCGTCCTGGTGCGATCGGGCGACGAACTCGACCCCGTCTATTTTCCCCATAGCGGCGCGATCGCCTTCATGCTCGATATGCCGGACGGGCAAACGGTCGCGACCAGCTTGATGGGACGCGAAGGCGCTTTGGCCTCGTTCTCCGTGCTCGGCCCCTCGCCTTCATCCGTGACCGCGATTGCCCGCACAGCCGGCACTGCATCGGTGATTTCCGCCGCCAAATTTCGCGCTGCCCATGCGCAAAGCGCAGCGATCAGGAATGTCGTGCAGGTCCACGCCCGCGCCGTGTTGCTGCAGCTCCAGCATGTCGCCGCTTGCAACGCGCTGCACCGGGTGGATGGCCGCATGGCGCGGTGGCTCCTGCAGCTTCACGACCGCGTTCCAGAGGACCTGCTTCCGGTGACGCAGGAGGCGCTGGCGCAACTGGTTGGGGTCCGGCGGACGACGGTGACTTTGACGATGAGCAAGCTACGCGAGGCCGGCGCCATCCCGTCCGAGCGGCGCGGGTTTGTCGAGATCCATCGGTCGCGGCTCGAGAGGATCGCATGCGATTGCTATGCGCTCATGCAGCGCACGATCGATCGAATGTATTGCCAGGAATTGGCGGCGCCGCAGCCTGCCGATGCGCGGTTCCGGCAAAGCGCCATCGCCGCCTCCCACGGAGCAGGCGGTGAATTCAAAGCCGTTTCGCGGGCGGGACGATAGAGTGCAAAACCTGCGGCGCGTGGAGAAGTGGATCTCGCGCCTCAGCCCTTCCCCATCGCAGCGATCGCGTCCGCAATCGCGATCGTGCGCCGGGCCATGTCGGCGTGCAGGCGTTCCACCATCGCACCATCCAGGCGGATCGCGCCGCGCGAGGCGTTCTCCGGCAGTTCGAACGCCGCGATGATTTTTCGCGCGCGGGCGACTTCCTCCTCCGGCGGGGTGAAGATGGCGTTGCAAGCGTCGATCTGGGAGGGGTGGATCAGCGTCTTGCCGTCGAAGCCGAGGTCGCGGCCTTGCGCGCATTCGGTGGCGAAACCGTCGGAATTTGCGATGTCGCTGTAGGGGCCGTCGAGGATCTCGAGGCCGTGCGCGCGGCTCGCCAGGATGCAATGGGTGATCATCGGGATCATCGCGGCACGGCCCGGCAGCATCCGGATCCGCGTCTCGCGCGAGATGTCGTTCGGGCCGAACACGAAGCCCGAGAGACGGCGCGAAGGATCGCGGCCGGCGGCGGCCAGTTCCTCGGCATGCAGCACGGCGCGCGCGGTCTCGATCATGGCCCAGACTTTGACGGTCGGCGCGGCGCCGAGCTCGGCCAGCTTGCGGCCGATGGCGTCGAGATCCTCGACGCTTGAAACTTTTGGAACCAGGATGCCGTCCGGCGAGGCCTTGGCGGCCATGGCGGCGTCATCTGGCCACCAGGGCGTATCGAGGCCGTTGGTCCGGATCAGGACCTCGCGCCTGCCAAAACCCTTGGCGGCGATCGCCGCCGCAATGCCGTCGCGCGCCGCCGCCTTGGCCTCCGGGGCGACGGAATCCTCGAGATCGAGGATCAGGCCGTCGGCGGCGAGATTGCGCGCCTTTTCCAGCGCGCGCGGGTTGGAGCCGGGCATGAACAGATGGCTGCGGCGCGGGCGGGTCATGCTGGCGTTCCTTCCTGGTCTGTCGTCCCCCAGCCGATAGCATTTGGCCTGCCCATTCGAAAGGCTTGTCGGCCTTGGCGGTATGTGATTAGGCATGGGCCATGACGACATTCCCGACGCATTTGCTGGAAGGCTACAAGGCCTTCGCCACCCAGCGGCTGCCGACCGAGCAGAACCGGTACCGTGAGCTCTCTGTCAAAGGGCAGTCGCCTGAGACCATGGTGATCGGCTGCTGCGACTCCCGGGTCTCCCCCGAGGTGATCTTCGACGCGGGACCAGGCGAGCTCTTCGTCGTCCGCAACATCGCCAATCTGGTGCCAACTTATCAGCCTGACGAAGGCGCGCACGGCGTCTCGGCAGCGCTGGAGTTTGCGGTGACAGTGCTGAAGGTGAAGCACATCGTGGTGCTCGGCCACGCCCAATGCGGCGGCATCCGTGCCTTCATCGACAAGATCGAGCCGCTCACGCCCGGCGACTTCATCGGCCGCTGGATGCAGATGTTCATCAAGCCGGGCGAGGTCGTGGAGCAGCGCGAGCACGAGACCATGGCGCAATTCGTCGAGCGCATCGAGAAGGCCGCCGTGTTCCGCAGCCTGGAAAACCTGATGACCTTCCCGTTCGTCCGCAAGGCCGTGGAGAGCGGCCGGATGCAGACCCACGGCGCCTATTTCGGCGTGGCGGAGGGATCGCTGTTCGTGCTGGACAAGGCGACCAAGGAATTCAGGAACGCACGCGAGGGATAATCCTGCTCACCCTGCGAAATGCGGGGCTATCGCATATGATTTGTGGCAGCGGCCTGCGCGCACGCCTCGTCCTTCGAGAGGGCGCTTACGCGCCTCCTCAGGATGAGGCTAATCAGCGTCAGTGCTCCTTGAAACTGTTGCCGCGCACTCCGCCCTCATCCTGAGGATCCCGCCCCAGCGGGCGTCTCGATGGATGGCCGCAGGGAAAAACTCTCAAAGCGATAGCCCTCCTTGCGCAATAGGGCATATCGGAAGTGCAAATCCTGCCTGACGAATGGCGGACAGGCGCCTGGTTCGCTAGAGTGTTCTCCATTCGCCACTCGCCATTTGCTCCATCATGCTGATCCTTGCCATCGATACTGCGCTCGAAGCCTGCGCGGCCGCCGTTCTCGACACCGAGGCCGGCGAGCTCCTCGCACGGGAATCGCAGCTGATGAAGCGCGGCCATGCCGAGGCGCTGATGCCGATGATCGCGCGCGTGATGCAATCGGCCGGCCTCGCCTTCACCTCGCTCGACCGCATCGCCGTCACCGTCGGGCCCGGCAGCTTCACCGGCCTGCGCGTCGGCATCTCGGCGGCGCGGGGCCTTGCGCTGGCGGCAAAACGGCCGGCGGTCGGGCTGACGACGCTGTCGGCCTATGCCGCTGGGGTCGTCGCCAAGAGCGGAACGGCGCCGGTGATCTCTGCGATCGATGCGCGGCACGATCACGTCTATTTCCAGATCGTCGCCGGCGACGGCAGCCAGCTGGTGCGGCCGGCTGTCGCCTCCATCGACGCGGCGATCGCGGCCTCGCAATTCGGTGCGCCGCATCTGGTCGGCAATGCCGCCGGGATCCTCGCAGGTCGCTGGCCGAAGGACGGACCGCAACCAATTGCGGTCGACGCGCAGCCCGCGCCCGACATCAGCTGGGTCGCCTGGCTCGGCGCGGCGGCCAATCCCGACACCAATCCGGCGCGGCCGTTCTATCTGAAAGCGCCCGACGCCAAGCCGGCGGCATCGACGCCGCTCGCAGCACAAGCCGCGACCTCATGATGGGATGGCTGTCGGAGTGGTGGCGCGGCGGCACCGCCGCCGTCGAGCCCGCGACCATGCGCGATGCCGCGCGCCTCGCGCAGCTGCACGGCGCCTCCTTCGCGCACGGCTGGGGCGAAGGCGAGTTCGAGAGCATGATGAGCGAGCGCAACACGCTGGTGCATCGCTTGCGGCTCGGCCGCAAGACGATCGGCTTTGCGGTGTCGCGGATCGGCGCGGACGAAGCGGAGATTCTCTCGATCGCGGTGGACGGGGCTTATCGCGGCCGCGGCCTCTCCCGCACGCTGCTGATGACCCATCTCGGCCACCTCGCCGGGCGCGGCGTACGCACCATATTTCTGGAAGTGGAGGAGAACAACCAGCCGGCGCGGCGGCTTTACGATCGAGCCGGATTCGTGGTGGTCGGACGCCGCGATCGCTACTATAAGCAGCCCAACGGGGAACAATTGAACGCCCTTCTGATGCGGCGTGACTTGTCGTAACATCGGCGGCAGAAAGCGCCCGCCCAGGCAGACAACGCTATGACCACACTGAAACATTCTTCTGCGTCCAAGACATCCGAGATCGAGGCGCGCTGCGCCGCAACGGGCATGCGCATGACCGAGCAGCGCCGCGTCATCGCCCGCGTGCTGGCCGAAGCGATCGATCATCCCGATGTCGAGGAACTGTACCGGCGCTGCGTTGCGGTCGACGACAAGATCTCGATCTCGACGGTCTATCGCACCGTGAAGTTGTTCGAGGACGCCGGCATCATCGAACGCCACGATTTCCGCGAGGGCCGCGCGCGCTACGAGCAGATGCGCGACAGCCATCACGACCACCTGATCAACCTGCGCGACGGCAAGGTGATCGAGTTCACCTCGGAGGAGATCGAGAAACTGCAGGCGGAGATCGCCCGCAAGCTCGGCTATCGCCTGGTCGACCACCGGCTCGAGCTCTATTGCGTCCCGCTCGACGACGACAAGCCGACGAATTGAGTTTAGTGCCCATCGATCTCATCATCTTCGATTGCGACGGCGTGCTCGTGGACAGCGAGGTGATCTCCTGCCGGGCGCATGCGGACGTGCTGACGCGCCACGGCTATCCGATCACGTCGGAGCAGGTGTTCGCGCGCTTCCTCGGCCGCTCGACAAAGCAGGCCAATCTCGAGATCGAGACCGAGCTCGGCCGCAAGCTGCCCGAGGCCTATCACGGCGATCTCCAAGACGAGCTGTTTCGCGCATTCGAAGCCGACCTCGAAGCGATCCGCGGCATCCACGACGTGCTGGATGTCGTCACGCAAGCCGTCTGTGTTGCTTCCAGCGGCTCGCATCAGCGCATGCGCGTGAGCCTCGGGAGCACCGGGCTGTACGAACGCCTCGCGCCAAACATCTTCTCGGCCTCGCAGGTGACGAACGGCAAGCCGGCGCCGGACCTGTTCCTGTTCGCGGCGAGCCAAATGGGCGTGCCGCCCGAGCGCTGCGTCGTGATCGAGGACAGCCTGGCCGGCATCGCCGGCGCCCGCGCCGCCGGCATGACGGTTTTCGGCTTTTACGGGGGCAGCCATTGCCGCGACGGCTATGCCGAAACTCTGCGCCTGGCCGGCGCCGACCTGCTCTTTGCCGACATGCATCAGCTGCCCGAGCTGGTCCGGCGGGTCGCGGCGGACGCTCTGGCGGGCTGATGTTGCCCCGAACCGTCATTCCGGGGCACGCGCGACGCGCGTGAACCCGGAATCTCGCAGTAAAACCTCTGGATTCCGGGTTCGCGCCGGCGCGCGCCCCGGAATGACGGGCGGAAATGGCTCCATTCGCTGGATTTTCCGCCCTCCAGCCTATATCTGAGGGCCGTCCTCCACCGCCATTTCGGGTTCCATGACGCCGCCGCGCAAGCTGCACATCAAATCATATGGCTGCCAGATGAACGTCTACGATGCCCAGCGCATGGTGGACACGCTGGCCCCGGAAGGATTCGTGGAGACGGCGAGCGCGGAGGAGGCCGACCTCGTCATCCTTAACACCTGCCATATCCGCGAGAAGGCCTCGGAGAAGGTCTATTCCGAGCTCGGCCGGCTACGCGTCGCCAAGGACGAGGCCGCGCGTGCAGGCCGCGCGATGCAGATCGCGGTGGCGGGCTGCGTGGCGCAGGCCGAGGGCGAGGAGATCGTGCGGCGCGCGCCTGTCGTCGACGTCGTGGTGGGCCCGCAGAGCTATCATCATCTGCCGGAGCTGTTGAAGCGCGCCGAGGACGAAGGCCGCGCGATCGAGACCGAATTTCCCGCCGCCGACAAGTTCGGCTTCCTGGCCCAGCCGAAGCCGGACGCGATCCGCGCGCGCGGCATTTCCGCCTTCGTCACGGTGCAGGAAGGCTGCGACAAGTTCTGCACCTTCTGCGTCGTGCCCTATACGCGCGGCGCCGAAGTCTCGCGCCCCGTGGCGAAGATCGTCGAGGACGTGAAGCGGCTCGCTGACAACGGCGTGCGCGAGCTCACGCTGATCGGGCAGAACGTCAACGCCTATCACGGCGAGGGGCCGGACGGAAAAACCTGGCCGCTCGGCCGGCTGCTCGAACATCTGGCGACGATTCCCGGCATCGCGCGGCTGCGCTATTCGACCAGCCACCCCCGCGATGTCGACGACAGCCTGATCGCGGCCCATCGCGCTCTCGGTGCCCTGATGCCGTTCGTGCACCTGCCGGTGCAGTCGGGCTCGGACCGCATTTTGGCGGCCATGAACCGCAAACATACCGCCGATGATTACCGGCGGGTCATCGACCGTTTTCGTACCGCACGCCAAGACATTGCTTTTTCATCGGATTTCATCGTCGGCTTCCCCGGCGAGAGCGAGCAAGATTTTCTCGCCACCCTCGCGCTTGTCACGCAAATCGGCTACGCTGCGGCCTATTCGTTCAAATACTCCGCCCGGCCGGGAACGCCGGCCGCGGACATGCAGGAGACGGTGTCCCCCGCCGAGATGGACCAGCGATTGGAGCGGCTCCAGGAACTGATCGACAGCCAGCAATCGGCCTTCAACAAGGCCGCGATTGGCTCAACGGTCGACGTGCTGTTCGAGCGTCCGGCGCGCAAGGAGGGCCAGATCGTGGGCCGCACCGCCTACCTCCAGCCCGCCCACGTAATGGCCGCGCCCGACATCATCGGACAGATCCTGCCTGTCAGAATCGACAGCCTCGAGCGCTACAGTTTTCTCGGCGAGCTCGTGATGCCGCGCAAGGCGCGCGAGCCCGCTTTATCGCAAGCCAGTGGAGCCTGAACCCTTGCCCAAAAGCGCATCGGATTCGTCTTCGTTCGCTCCCAGCCGCAAATTTGACCGCGACATGCAAGTTCCGCCCGAGACCCAGGTCGTCATCGACTTCGACGACAACCGCGCCGCTTCCGCGCTGGTCGGCCCCTACGGCCAGCACCTGGCGCAGATCGAGCGGCGGCTCGGCGTCATCGTCGATTCCAAGGGCAACCACATCACGATCGGCGGCACCCGCGACGGCTGCGACGCTGCGCGCCGCGTGCTGGAGATGCTCTACGCGCAGGCCGCGAAGGGGCACGATCTCGACCAGGGCGAGGTCGAGGGCGCGATCCGCGCCGTGATCGCGCAGGGCTCGCTGTTCGAGTTCGACGCCAAATCGGCCAAATCGACCTTCGACAGCATCAACTTGCGCAAGCGTCCGGTGCGGGCACGCACGGCGGCGCAGGATTCCTACATCCGCGCGCTGAAGCGGCACGAACTGGTGTTCGGCATCGGCCCCGCCGGCACCGGCAAGACCTGGCTCGCCGTCGCGCATGCCGCGCAGCTGTTCGAGCGCAAGGAGGTCGACAAGATCATCCTGTCGCGCCCGGCGGTGGAAGCCGGCGAGCGGCTCGGCTTTCTGCCCGGCGATCTCCGCGAGAAGGTCGATCCTTATCTGCGGCCGATCTATGATGCGCTCTACGACCTCATGGATGCGCGCATCGTCGAGCGCGCGCTGCAGACCGGCGAGATCGAGATCGCGCCGCTCGCCTTCATGCGCGGCCGCACCCTGACCAACGCCGCCATCATCCTGGACGAGGCCCAGAACACCACGTCGATGCAGATGAAGATGTTCCTGACGCGTCTCGGCGAGAACAGCCGCATGATCGTGACGGGCGATCCCTCCCAGATCGACCTGCCGAACGGCCAGACCTCGGGCCTGGCCGAGGCGACCCGCCTCCTGAGCGGCGTCGAGGGCATCGCCCAGGTTCATTTCAAGGCGGAGGACGTGATCCGCCACGAGCTCGTGGCGCGGATCGTCGCCGCCTATGAAGGGCCGCCGCAGCGGCCGGCCACCGGTCAATCCTGACGAGGCAGCACCGGACCAAAGAGGGTGCGAGCACCGCGCCCTTCGTCCGAGACAACACAATGTCCCATTCCAACCTTCCCATGACCGAGGTCCTCGTCGTCGCCGATTGCTGGCAGCGCGAGCCCGATTCCGAAGCCGTGATCCAGCGCGCACTGGCGGCGGCCGCGGAGAGCGTCGACGAAGATGTTGCCGACGCCGAAGTGGCCGTGATGCTGACCGATGATGCCGGCATCCGCACGCTCAACAGCAACTGGCGCGGCATCGACAAGCCGACCAACGTGCTGTCGTTCCCGGCGCTGCAGCCGGAGGGCGCGTGGAAGCCGGGCGATGCTCCGCGCATGCTCGGCGATATCGCGATCGCCTACGAGACCATGCGGCGCGAGGCGGACGAGGAGCACAAGCCGTTCGACCATCATCTGAGCCACCTCGCCGTGCACGGCTTCCTGCACCTGATCGGCTACGACCACGAGAACGAGGGCGACGCCGAGGAGATGGAAGCGCTCGAAACCGAGATCCTCGCCCATCTCGGCATCCCCGATCCGTATGCCGACCGCCCGGGGACGCACTGAGATGCCGGATTCCGAGCCTACCCACGACAATCCCCGCACCACGGCCAATTTGCCGGTTGTGGTGACGCCGGGCGAGGTGCTGCGCCCGAGCGCCGAAAGCTGGCTGCTGCGCGCCATCCGCACGCTGTTCGGCTGGAAGGCGGGGTCGGTGCGCGACGACCTCCAGGTCGTGCTCGACGCCTCGACGCCCGACGACACCGGCTTCTCCGCGGTCGAGCGCACCATGCTGCGCAATATCCTCAGCCTGCACGAGCGCCGCATCGCCGACGTCATGGTGCATCGCGCCGACATCGTCGCGGTGAAGCGCGACATCCCGCTCGGGGAATTGATGGACCGCTTCGAGAGCGCCGGCCATTCGCGCCTCGTCGTCTTCAACGAGACGCTCGACGATCCCGTCGGCATCGTCCACATCCGCGATTTGCTCGCCTTCATGACCGCGCGCGCCCGCGTGTCGGAAGCCACCAAGACCAAGCGCAAGAAGCCGCTGCCGGCCGGGCTCGATTTGCGCGCGGTCGATCTCGCGCTGCCGCTTCACGAGGCGCACATCATCCGCAAGCTGCTCTACGTACCCCCGTCGATGCGGGCGATCGACCTGCTCGCGCAGATGCAGGCCTCGCGCATCCATCTGGCGCTGGTGGTCGACGAATATGGCGGCAGCGACGGGCTGGTCTCGATCGAGGACATCGTCGAGCAGATCGTCGGCGAGATCGACGACGAGCACGATAGCGACGAGCCGCCCTCGATCGTGCGCCTGCCCGACAACGCCTTCATCGCCGACGCCCGCGCCAGCCTCGACGACGTCCGCTCGGTGATCGGCGAGGATTTCGTCACCGGCGAGGCCGGCGAGGAGGTGGAGACGCTGGGCGGCTATCTCGTCAGCTTCGTCGGGCGCCTGCCGGTGCGCGGCGAGGTGATCTCGGGCCCCGGCAATTACGAGGTCGAGGTGCTCGATGCCGATCCGCGCCGCGTCAAGCGGCTGCGCATCGCGACGCGGAAGGAACGCCCGGCGCCCCGCACCCAGCGCGAGAGCCGGCGGCGTGAAGCCACGCCGGAGAGCGGACAAGCGCCGGCCAGCGACACGCCGACATCGCCGCCGCGCGACGGGGCCGCCTCGCAGTGAGCCCATCGCAGCGCCTTCGGCAAATTGCGCTCGCCATCATCCTCACCTGGGGATGGCAGCGCGCAGTCGTCGCCATGGCGGCCGGAGCGCTGTCGGTGCTGGCGCTGGCACCGTTCAACCTCTTTCTGGTGCTGTTCGTCACCTTCCCGGTGCTGATCTGGCTGATCGACGGCGCCGGGGCCGGCCGCTATGGCGGCGTGCCCGCCGCCGCCCTGACCGGCTACTGGTTCGGGCTCGGCTATTTCGTGCCCGGCCTCTACTGGATCGGCTACGCCTTCTTCGTCGAAGCCGACACATTCGCCTGGCTGACGCCGTTCGCGGTGCTGGGCCTGCCGGCCTATCTTTCGATGTTCACGGCGATCGGCTTTGCGCTGGCGCGCCTGCTCTGGAGCAAGAACGCCACGCGCGTGCTGGCGCTCGCAGCGAGCCTCACCATCAGCGAATGGCTGCGCGGCCATGCGCTGACCGGCTTTCCCTGGAACACGTTCGGCTATGCGCTGTCCGAGCCATTGCCGCTGGCGCAGACGGCCTCGCTGATCGGCCTGTGGGGCATGACGTTCCTGACGATTGCGATCTTCGCGAGCCCGGCGACGCTGATCGACCGCACGCCGGATCGGCGCCTGCAATGGCGGGTGCCGGCCGCGGCCGTCGCGCTCCTGCTCGTCATGAGCATCTTTGGCGCAATCCGCCTGTCGCTGCATCCGACCACGATCGTATCCGGCGCCAAGCTGCGCCTGATGCAGCCCAACCTGCAGCAGGACGAGAAATTCAACTATGCCGCCAAGCCGGAGGTGATGAAGAAGTACCTTGCGCTGTCGGACCGCGCCTCCGGCCCGCAATCGACCGGCGTGCGCGATGCCACCATCCTGATCTGGCCGGAATCCGCCTTTCCGTTCTTCCTGACCCGCGAAGCCGACGCGATGGCGCAAATCGCCGATCTGTTGCCGAAGGGCACGGTGCTGATCACGGGATCGGTCCGCGCGCCCGATGTGCCGCGGGGCACGCCGATCACGCGCGCCTACAACTCGATCTACGTGATCGATCACGACGGCAGCGTGCTCGCCGTGTACGACAAGCTGCATCTGGTACCGTTCGGAGAATTTCTTCCGTACCAGTCGTTGATGGAGAAGCTCGGTTTCGAGCAACTGACGCGTGTGCGCGGCGGCTTCATTCCAGGCACCGTGCGGCATGCGCTCCCCGTTGCCGGCGCGCCGCCCGCGTTGCCGCTGATCTGCTACGAGGCGATCTTTCCCGACGAAGTGGCTGTACGCAACGAACGTCCGGGCTGGATCGTGAACCTGACCAATGACGGCTGGTTCGGCATCTCGACCGGTCCCTACCAGCACCTGGAACAGTCGCGGATGCGCGCGATCGAGCTCGGATTGCCGCTGGTCCGCTCGGCCAATACCGGCATCTCCGCAGTGATCGATCCGGTCGGCCGCACCGTCGCGAGCCTCGGTCTCGGCCTCGAAGGCATTTTGGACGCAAACCTGCCGGCCGCGATCCCACCGACGGTTTATGCACGGGTGGGTGATGTGCCCGCAATCATGCTCGTCGCGGTGGCCGTGCTGTTGGCGGTCCGCCGACGAATAGGCAAACGCCAGCCCTGATCGCACCGCCGCCGCAGCGGCCGGAATCCTTTGACAACCGTAGTCCCACGGTTGACAGACTGCACGCGGGCTCCCCATTCTGCACCGGCTGCGAAAGATGGCGGTGCATTGCTAAATTTCTCCGCAATGTTTCCCAATAACAGGGTTTGATTTTGACGGTGCTGCACCCGAGGCATGCTTGATCATTGCGCCGAAGGTGGTGTTTGGAGGGCTGAGGAAATGTCGAAAGCGCCCAACCCTGTTGACAAATATGTCGGCAGTCGCGTGCGCATGCGCCGCATCATGTTGGGCATGAGCCAGGAGAAGCTCGGTGAAGCTTTGGGCCTGACTTTCCAGCAGATTCAGAAGTACGAGAAGGGCACCAACCGGGTCGGCGCAAGCCGCATCCAGCAGATCGCGGAGATTCTGCAGGTGCCGGTGTCCTTCCTGTTCGAGGGCGGCCCGAGCGGCGTGCCGGGTCCGGATGGCTTCAGCGAAGGCGCCTCGCCCTCTTACGTCTCGGACTTTCTCGCCACCTCCGAAGGGCTCGCTTTGACCAAGGCGTTCACGCGAATCACTGATTCGAAGATGCGCCGCTCGATCGTCGATCTCGTCGAGCAGATTGCGGCCCGCGAAGGTCCGGACAAGCGTTGAAGCTCATGTCCCCCGCGATTTGAGACTGCATCAAATCTGGCCTATGTCGTCATTTACGACCGCGCTTTGATGCGCGTCCGCTTCGATGATGCGATTCAAAGGCACAGATGCGTCCATGACCGGCTCCAATTGGTTCGATTCACAAACTATTCTAGATGGCATCCGCCGCTGGGTGGAGATCGAGACGCCGACGGAAGCACCTGAACAGGTCAACAAGCTGGTCTCCGTGGTCGCGGAGCAATACGGCGACCTGCCCGTCACGCTCGAGCGCATCGCCGGCACGGACGGCTGCGGCGATCATCTCGTGGCGCGCACGAATTGGGGGCAAGATCGGCCGGGCATCCTGGTGCTGAGCCATCTCGATACCGTCCATCCCATCGGCTTCATCGAGCGCCTGCCGTTCAAGGTCGAAGGCGACGTCGCGTTCGGTCCGGGCATCTACGACATGAAGGGCGGCGCCTACATCGCCCACCACGCCTTCCGCGCGCTTTGCGCGACAGGCGATCGCTCGCCGCTCGGCATCACGCATCTGTTCACGTCCGACGAGGAGATCGGCAGCCCGACCTCGCGCGCGCTGATCGAGCAGGAAGGGCGCAACGCCAAATACGTGCTGGTGACCGAGCCGGCGCGCGACGGCGGCAAGATCGTCACCGGGCGCAAGGGCGTCGGACGCTTCCGGGTATTCATCAAGGGCGTGCCCGCGCATGCCGGCTCGCGGCCCGAAGACGGCCGCAGCGCCGTCCGCGAACTCGGCAACGTCATCCTGGCGCTGGAAGGAATGAACGATGTTGCGCGCGGCGTGACCGTCAATGTCGGCGTGGTGCGCGGCGGCACGCGCCCCAACGTCACGCCCGAGGAGGCCTATGCCGAAGTCGATCTGCGCGTCGTGAGCCTCAAGGACGCGGACGAGTTCGTCGGCAAGATTCTCTCTTTGACCTCGAAGACCGATGGCGTCACCGTCACGGTCACGGGCGAGCTCAACCGGCCGCCTTACGAGAAAAGCAATGCAGGCGCCGCGCTGTACGAGCATGCCAAGACGCTCGCCGGCGAGATCGGCTTCGAGCTGATCGACACCCACACCGGCGGCGGCTCGGACGGCAATTTCACCGCTCCCTTCACCGCAACGCTCGACGGGCTCGGCGTCGACGGCAAGGGTGCACACACCCATTATGAGCAGCTCTATGTCTCCTCGCTCGCCCCGCGCGCGCGGCTGCTCCATCGGCTTTATCAGACGCTGCGATGAGCGAACGTAAATCAGGCCCCGACCGCGACGACAGCGAGCGCGCCTTCTTCGGGCGCCGCAAGGGCCACAAGCTGCGGCAGCACCAGGCCGGCTTGATCGAGCAGCTGCTGCCGCATCTTGCCCTCGATATCGACGGTGAGGCGCCGGAGGACGCGCGCGACATCTTCGATCCCGCAGCCGACGACGTCAGGCTCGAGATCGGCTTCGGCGGCGGCGAGCATCTCGCGGCCGAGGCACAAAACTTCCCCGCCACCGGCTTCATCGGCTGCGAGCCCTATGTCAACGGCATGGCCAAGATCCTCGCGCAGATCGAGGCGGCCAACATCGGCAACATCCGCCTGTTCGCGGGCGATGCCGCCGAGCTCTTGGCTTGGCTTCCCAAGGAGTCGCTGTCGCGGATCGACCTGATCCATCCCGATCCCTGGCCGAAGCGGCGACACTGGAAGCGGCGCTTCGTCCAGGACCGCACCATTGCGGCGATGGCGCGCGTGCTCAAGCGAGGCGGCGAATTCCGCTTCGTCTGCGACATCGACGATTACTGCGCCTGGACACTGTCGCATCTTGCGCGCTCGCAGGACTTCGTCTGGCTCGCCGAATGCGCCGACGATTTCCGGCTTCCATGGCCGGGCTACACCATGACGCGCTACGGCCGAAAGGCCGCGCGCGAGGGACGCAAGGCGGCTTATCTGCGGTTCAGGCGCGTGTAGATTTCGCGTGCACTCCATCCGCAGTCGTCATGCCCGGGCTTGCCCCGGGCATCCACGCACTTCCTCTCCGTGTGACGAAGAACGTGGATGGCCGGGACATAGGCGAGCGCGAGCGACGCCGTCCTTCGGACGGCTATGCCCGGCCATGACGACAAAGCCTGTTCTTCAAATCGTCTGCCGGTTGCGCCAGAAATTCACGACGCGTTCGGCGGTCGTCGGCATCAGGCGCGTGAAGTTGATGCGGGCGGCCTCGATGTCGGCGTCGGCCGGCGTGCGGTTCGAGCCGTACCAGAGCAGGATAAGCGCGCGTACCGTGGGCCAGCCGAGGTTCAGCACCCGACCGAGGATCAGCAGCGGATCGTAGCGGTCGCCTGCGATCAGGCGGTCGAGGACCTGGAGGCGAACGCCCGACATCGCCGACAGCGCGGCGACCGATTCCTCGTATTTGTGCGCCTTGGCGAAACCGAGCAGCGCGCTCTCGCCGAGATGGCCTTCGCCATTCAAGGTCAGCACCGTGCGCTGTGCCGCGGAGAAATCGCGGCGCGGACCCGGCGGCAGCGCGGCCTCCTCGATCGCCGCCATCGCGCGCTTGATCTCGACCTGGCGCGCGGGATTGACCACGGTGGAGAGGCGGCGGCGGATGACGTCGAGCGTGCCATCGAGCAGCTGCTTCAGGTGCTCGCCGGAAAGGTCGTTGCGCTGGCCGATCTTCAGCGTCAGCACGCCGTCCTGCGCCGCGCGCTTGATCATCTCGGAATAGCTGCCCGGCGAGAACACCGCACCGGCATTGGCGGCGGCACGGCGCACCACGTCGCGATCGCCGCGCTCGACCAGCACGTCGGTGACGGCGGGAGACAAAGCTGGACGCTCAGTCATCGCCAACAGATGACCCTGGCCCTTCAAGCGCGCGATCTCGACCAGCGCCGCCTCCTCGAGCACGGGCGAGCGGCGAAGCACAGGGCCGGCCACCATGATCTCGTTCTCGCGCGCGAGCTGGTTGACGAGGTGCGGCGGCGCGTTGTTCAGGTGCGAGAAGCGCTCGGCCAGATCGGCGCGCGAGGCGAGTTCGGCATGGGGCACGAGATCGATCAGGAGATTGTCGAAGAGATCGATCACCTCGGGGCGGAGCTTGTCCGCATCCCGAAAGAACAATTGGGAGATGGCACGCGCGATCTCGCCGCGGCGGCGCGGATCGCCGCGCTTGACGATATCGTCCAGTCCAGGAATGAGCGACGTGGCAACGGTCATGAAAACGCAACTCGAACGGGGCACGCCGCGGGTGCGCCCTAGGTCCAAGCCGCCCCACAATCGGGAAATCTAGGCCTGCTTGATGAAGGAAGCGTTGCAGGGCCCGCAGACGGGCGCAAAAAGGCCCCGTTCCCGCTGCAATGGGCCTTGTCCGGAGAAGCGGAAAGGGCTATATCAGCGCCAATTCATCTTCTCATACGATCCGCGTAGTGAGAGTGGGCCCGCAAGGACCCGCTCTTTTTTATTACCTGAACGCGGCTCGGCGGGAGATGCGCCCGACGTGTCGTCGGGAAAGTTCCGAAGCGGGCTTTGAAATCGTAACCAAGCCTTAACCCAAGCCTTAACCAACGAGCGCTCTGACCCTGGACATGACCGAACCGAACCCTGGTTCCACGGATGCCGAATTGCTGGCCGAGCCGCGGCTCGTGGTCGAGCCCGGCGTCGCGGCACGGGTGTCCGCGGTGGCAGCTCCCGTGCTGCAGGGCATGGGCTACCGCCTGGTCCGGATCCGCATTTCCGGCGAGGCCGGCTGCACCGTGCAGATCATGGCCGAGCGGCCGGACGGCTCGATGCAGATCGAGGATTGCGAGGCGATCTCGCGGGCCCTGTCGCCTGTGCTCGACGTCGCCGATCCCATCGACCGCGCCTATCGCCTCGAGATCTCTTCGCCGGGAATCGATCGCCCGCTGGTGCGCCGCTCCGATTTCGAGCGCTATTCCGGGCACCTGGTGAAGATCGAGATGGCGGTCGCGCATGAGGGGCGCAAGCGCTTCCGCGGCACGCTCGGCCCGGTCGAGGGCGACCGCGTGCATCTGCATCGCGACGATGCCAAGGCCGGCGATGATGCCGACGTTCTCCTGACCATGGAGGATATCGGCGAGGCACGCCTGGTGCTGACCGATGAGCTGATCGCGGAATCCATGCGCCGTGGCAAGGCCGAGGAGCGCAAGATGCGCAGGGATCTCGGACTGGAGCCGCCGGCTGCACCGCACGCGGAGATCAGTGCGAAGATCACCAAGAACACCAAGCCGAAGAAGAAGCCGGCCCCGACCAACACGAAGAAACATCGCCTTGCCGCCGAACGCGCGCGGCGCGGCGAGATCGAGCCTGACCAAGGAGACTAGCCATGGCAGTCAGCGCCAACCGACTCGAATTGCTTCAGATCGCCGACGCCGTCGCACGCGAAAAGTCGATCGACCGCGGCATCGTCATCGCGGCGATGGAGGACGCCATCGCCAAGGCGGCGCGGGCACGTTACGGCAGCGAGACTGACGTTCATGCCGAGATCGACCCGAAGAAGGGCGAGCTGCGGCTGTCGCGCCACATGCTGGTGGTCGACAAGGTCGAGAATCACTCCAACCAGATCTCGCTGGTGGACGCGCAGCGCGCCAATCCCGGCGCCCAGGTCGGCGACACCATCGCCGACACCCTGCCGCCGCTGGAATATGGCCGCATCGCCGCGCAATCGGCCAAGCAGGTCATCGTGCAGAAGGTGCGCGAGGCCGAGCGCGACCGGCAGTACCAGGAATTCAAGGACCGCATCGGCGACATCGTCAACGGCGTCGTCAAGCGCGTCGAATATGGCAGCGTGATCGTCGATCTCGGCCGCGGCGAAGCCATCATCCGCCGCGACGAGATGCTGCCGCGCGAAGTATTCCGCAACGGCGACCGCGTTCGCGCCTACATCTTCGACGTCCGCCGCGAGACGAGAGGCCCGCAGATCTTCCTCTCCCGCACCCATCCTCAGTTCATGGCGAAGCTGTTCGCGCAGGAAGTGCCGGAGATCTATGACGGCATCGTCGAGATCAAGGCGGTGGCCCGCGATCCGGGCTCGCGCGCGAAAATCGGCGTGATTTCCCGCGATTCCTCGGTCGATCCGGTCGGCGCCTGCGTCGGCATGCGCGGCTCGCGCGTGCAGGCCGTGGTCAACGAGCTGCAGGGCGAGAAGATCGACATCATTCCGTGGTCGCCCGACATCGCGACCTTCGTGGTCAACGCGCTGGCGCCGGCGGAAGTCTCCAAGGTCGTGATCGACGAGGACCGCGAGCGCATCGAGGTCGTGGTGCCCGACACCAACAACCAGCTCTCGCTCGCGATCGGCCGCCGCGGCCAGAACGTGCGCCTGGCCTCGCAGCTCACCGGCTGGGATATCGACATCCTGACCGAGCAGGAGGAATCGGAGCGCCGCCAGGCCGACTTCGAGAACTCGACCCGGGTCTTCATGGAATCGCTCAACGTCGACGAAGTGGTCGGCCAGCTGCTGGCGTCCGAGGGCTTCACCTCGGTCGAGGAGCTCGCGATGGTGGACGTCAAGGAGCTCGCCGGCATCGAGGGCTTCGACGAGGAGACCGCGCAGGAGCTGCAGAACCGCGCCCGCGAATATCTGGAGCAGCAGGAAGCCGAGCTCGAGGCGAGGCGCAAGGAGCTCGGCGTCGAGGACGCGCTCAAGGACGTGCCCGGCGTGACCTCGAAGATGCTGGTGAAGCTCGGCGAGAACGACATCAAGAGCGTCGAGGACCTCGCCGGCTGCGCCACCGACGATCTGGTCGGCTGGACCGAGCGCAAGGAAGGCAGCGAGCCGACCAAGCACGCCGGTGCGCTGGATGGCATCGACATCTCCCGTGACGACGCCGAAGCGATGATCATGCAGGCCCGCGTCAAGGCCGGCTGGATCACCGAGGCCGATCTCGCCAAGCCCACTGAGGAGGCCGAGGCGACCGAAGATCAGCCGGCTTAAGGACAAAGGAGAATGTCGCCCGGATGCTTGCAGATTCCGACCTCGAACTTGACCATGGCCCGCGGACCGAAAGGTCCGCGACCATGCGCATGTGCGCGGTCAGCCGCGAGGTCCGGCCGATCGACGAGCTGATCCGCTTCGTCGCATCGCCTGACGGACAAATAGTTCCCGATCTCAAGCGCAAGCTGCCTGGACGCGGGATGTGGCTCACCGCCTCCCGCAAGACGGTTGCGGAAGCGGTGCGGCGTCACCAATTTAGCAAGGCCTTCAAGCGCGAGCTGCGCATCCCTCAGACGCTTCCCACCGACATCGAGGCGCTCCTGGTCCGGAGCGTGACCGAAGCCCTTGGGATCGCCGCCAAGGCGGGCCAGGTCGTGGCCGGTTTCGGCAAGGTCGAGAGCGCCCTCCGGGAAGGAACGGTCGAGGTCCTGATCCATGCCAGCGACGGGGCCGCGGACGGAATCCGCAAATTGGACATGCTGGCGCGTCAGAATGCCGGGAATCGCGGTGCTAAGGCGCAGATTCCCGTCGTCACCGCTCTGAAATCGGTAGAATTGGATTTGGCACTGACCCGGTCAAATGTGATACATGCTGCCCTGCTCGCGGGCCCGGCGAGCAAGTCATTCCTGTCACGTAGCCAGATCCTGGTCCGATACCGGATGGCGGACGACGACAAGACTGCCGAAAAACCCGGCCAGGATTTCTGAGAGACAACGACGACCCGATTGGATGGTGCGGCAACGCACAACACTGATAAATCAGGATTAGGACTGCTGAATGGTTGATACCAAGACCCCTGGCGACAAGAAGCTGAGCGTTCCGAGCAAGACGCTATCGCTCAAGCCGCGCGTCGAAACGGGCACCGTGCGCCAGAGCTTCAGCCATGGCCGCAGCAAGCAGGTCGTGGTCGAGAAGCGCGGCAAGCGCCGCATTGGCGATGGACCCGAGCCGCACGCGCCCGAGGTGACGGCAAAGCCGGCGCCGGCCGCACCCGCCGCGCCGCCGCGTCCGGCTCCGCCCCCGCCGCGCAACGCCGGTTCCGGCGTGGTGCTTCGCACCCTCACCGAGGATGAGCGTTCGGCCCGTGCCAGCGCGCTCGCCGACGCCAAGCTGCGCGAGGTCGAGGAACGCCGCCAGGCCGAGGAAGAGGCCCAGCGCCGCGCCGCCCGTGAGGCTGCCGAGCGCGCCGAGCGCGAAGCCGCCGAATCCCGCCGCAAGGCCGAGGAAGAGCGCCACCGTCACGAGGACGAAGCCAAGCGGAAGGCCGAGACCGAGGCCAAGAAGCGTTTTGGCGAAGGCGAGCAGCCGTCCGCACCGCGTCCCGCCGCCGCGGCACCGGCCGCCTCCGCACCGCGCCCCGGTGCGCCTGCGTCCCGGCCTGGGACCACCACCACAGCACGTCCGGGAACCACGACGGCGCGCCCTGCAACCACGACCGCGCAGCGTCCGGGTGGACCGGCTGGCCGCGGCCCCGCCGTTGCGGCCGAAGCTGACGACGACGAGGCGCCGCGCCAGATCCGCCGCGGTCCCGGCGGCGCCGCGCGTCCCGTGGTAGCCCCCAAGCCCACCCACAAGCCCGGCCCGCAGAAGGAGCGCGGCCGCCTGACCGTCGTCACCGCGCTCAATGCCGATGAGGTGCGCGAGCGCTCGATCGCCTCGTTCCGCCGCCGCACCCAGCGCCTGAAGGGCCACGCCTCGAACGAGCCCAAGGAAAAGCTCATCCGTGAAGTGGTCATTCCGGAAGCGATCACCATCCAGGAACTCGCCAACCGCATGTCCGAGCGCGCGGTCGACGTCATCCGCATGCTGATGAAGCAGGGCGCGATGCACAAGATCACCGACGTGATCGACGCCGACACCGCGCAGCTGATTGCCGAAGAGCTCGGCCACACCGTCAAGCGCGTTGCCGCCTCCGACGTTGAAGAAGGTCTGTTCGACGCGACCGACGATTCGACCGACACCGAGACCCGTTCGCCCGTGGTGACCGTCATGGGTCACGTCGACCACGGCAAGACCTCGCTGCTCGACGCGCTCCGTCACGCCAACGTGGTCTCCGGCGAAGCCGGCGGCATCACCCAGCACATCGGCGCCTATCAGGTGACATCGCCTGAAACCGGCAAGAAGATCACGTTCATCGACACGCCCGGCCACGCAGCGTTCACCGCGATGCGCGCCCGCGGCGCCAAGGTCACCGACATCGTCGTGCTGGTGGTCGCGGCCGATGACGGCGTGATGCCGCAGACGGTCGAAGCCATCAATCACGCCAAGGCGGCCGGCGTGCCGATCATCGTTGCCATCAACAAGATCGACAAGCCCGATGCCAAGCCCGAGCGCGTGCGCACCGAGCTGCTCCAGCACGAGGTGCAGGTGGAATCCTTCGGCGGCGAAGTCGTCGACGTCGAGGTGTCCGCCAAGAACAAGACCAATCTCGACAAGCTGCTCGAGATGATCGCGCTGCAGGCCGAAATCCTCGACCTGAAGACCAATTCGGAGCGTCCCGCCGAAGGCACCGTGATCGAGGCCAAGCTCGATCGCGGCCGCGGTCCGGTCGCGACCGTGCTGGTGCAGCGCGGCACGCTTCGCGTCGGCGACATCATCGTCGCCGGTGCCGAAATGGGCCGCGTCCGCGCGCTGATCTCCGATCAGGGCGAGACCGTGCAGGAGGCCGGCCCCTCGGTGCCGGTCGAGGTGCTCGGCTTCAACGGCCCGCCCGAGGCCGGCGATCGTCTCGCGGTGGTCGAGAACGAAGCCCGCGCCCGCCAGGTCACCAGCTACCGCGCGCACCAGAAGCGCGAGAACGCGGCAGCCTCGATCTCCGGCATGCGCGGCTCGCTCGAGCAGATGATGTCGCAATTGAAGACGGCGGGCCGCAAGGAATTCCCGCTGATCGTCAAGGCCGACGTGCAGGGCTCGCTGGAAGCCATCCTCGGCTCGCTGGAGAAGCTCGGCACCGACGAGGTCGCCGCCCGCATCCTGCATGCCGGCGTCGGCGGCATCTCGGAATCCGACGTGACGCTGGCCGAAGGCTTCAACGCCGCGATCATCGGCTTCTCGGTTCGCGCCAACAAGGAGGCCGCTGCGGCCGCCAAGCGCAACGGCATCGAGATCCGCTACTACAACATCATCTACGACCTCGTGGACGACGTGAAGAAGGCGATGAGCGGTCTGCTCGCGCCGACCTTGCGCGAAACCATGCTGGGCAATGCCGAAATCCTGGAGATCTTCAACATCTCCAAGGTCGGCAAGGTTGCCGGCTGCCGCGTCACCGATGGCACCGTGGAACGCGGCGCCAATGTGCGCCTGATCCGCGACAACGTCGTCGTGCACGAAGGCAAGCTGTCGACGCTGAAGCGCTTCAAGGACGAAGTGAAGGAAGTCCAATCCGGCCAGGAATGCGGCATGGCCTTCGAGAACTACCACGACATGCGTGCCGGTGACGTGATCGAGTGTTATCGCGTGGAGACGATCCAGCGCTCCCTGTAAGTCCAAATCTTACCGAAGCGTTCGGATCTTTTTGAACTGAGATTGCGGGAGTGCGATGGCCGGTTTTTTCCGGCCATCCACCCCCTCTTCGTTTCAACAGGACAAATGACAATGCCCGTGTCCCAGATGCGGGCATGACGAGGTGATTTTCGAAAAAATGCCACGGCATCATCAGAAGAAGAGTTCCGCGCCCGGCGGCTCGCAGCGTCAGCTGCGCGTCGGCGAGCAGGTTCGCCACGCGATGGCCGATATTCTGGCGCAAGGCAATGTGCATGATGCCGACCTCGAAGGTCACATCATCACCGTGCCGGAGGTGCGGATGTCGCCCGACCTGAAGCTCGCGACGGTCTACGTGATGCCGCTCGGTGGCCGCGACACCGAGATCGTCATCGCTGCGCTCGAGCGCAACAAGAAGTTCTTGCGCGGCGAGGTCGCGCGGCGCGTTAACCTGAAATTTGCACCTGACATTCGCTTCCGCGTCGACGAACGATTCGACGAAGCGGAACGGATCGAGAAGCTTTTGCGAACGCCTGCGGTGCAGAAGGATTTGGAACAGGATCCGCATTCGGATCGGGAAGAAGAGCAATGACCATGGACCCCGCTCACGGCACGATCGGCGGCAACGACACCGATCAGCGCGACGCGCAGACCAACGATTTCGCGGAGATGGGCGGCAATTCGCAGCCGCATCAGGAGCCGCGCCGCGTCAACAACGATCCGCGCGCCAAGCAGCAGAAGGGCAACCAGGTCCGCCGCGACCGCCGCGACGTCCATGGCTGGGTCGTGCTCGACAAGCCGATCGGCATGACCTCGACGCAGGCCGTCGCCGTGCTCAAGCGCCTGTTCAACGCCAAGCGCGCCGGACACGCCGGCACGCTCGATCCGCTCGCCTCGGGGGGCTTGCCGATCGCGCTCGGGGAAGCCACCAAGACCGTCCCCTTCGTGATGGACGGCCGCAAGCGCTACCGCTTCACGGTCTGCTGGGGCGAGGAGCGCGACACCGACGACATCGAGGGCCGGGTGACCGCGACCTCGGACCAGCGCCCGAGCCGGGAGGCGATCCTGGCGCTGCTGCCCCGCTTCACCGGGGTGATCGAGCAGATCCCGCCGCGCTATTCGGCGATCAAGGTCCAGGGCGAGCGCGCCTATGATCTCGCCCGCGACGGCGAGGTTGTGGAACTGGCGCCCCGCCCGGTCGAGATTCACCATTTAACCCTTGTCGATCAACCAGATAACGACCGGGCCGTGTTCGAGGCCGAATGCGGCAAGGGCACCTATGTGCGGGCGCTCGCCCGCGATATGGGCCGGATTCTCGGCACTTACGGCCATATCTGCGCGCTGAGGCGGACCCTGGTCGGCCCATTTGGCGAAAACGACATGATTCCGCTGGATCAGTTGGAGGCTTTGTGCGATAGAGCCGCGTCCGGCGAGGGCAGCCTCGCCGACGCGCTTTTGCCCGTTGAGACCGCGCTGGACGACATCCCGGCACTGGCCGTCACTCGGGCTGATGCGGCAAGGCTCCATCGGGGCCAGGCCGTTTTGTTGCGCGGACGGGATGCGCCCACTTGTAGCGGCACAGTCTATGTCACGGTGGCAGGCCGTCTTTTGGCGCTTGCCGAAGTTGGCAATGGCGAAATCATCCCCAAGCGTGTGTTCAACCTGACCGGCCTGACTGCCAGCCCCGGTCGCAACGAGAGAAATTGACGATGTCGATTGCCGCAGAACGCAAAGCGGAAGTCATCAAGACGAATGCCACCAAGGCCGGCGACACCGGCTCGCCCGAGGTTCAGGTCGCGATCCTGTCGGAACGCATCAACAACCTCACCAACCATTTCAAGACCCACGTGAAGGACAACCATTCGCGTCGCGGCCTCTTGAAGCTGGTCTCGACCCGCCGCTCGCTCCTCGACTACCTCAAGAAGAAGGACGAGGCGCGGTACAAGGCGCTGCTCGAGAAGCACAATATCCGTCGTTAAGAGTTCCTGCGCGCGCCACCGGCGCGCGTTTTCGCGCGTGGTTTCGAACGAAAGCGCTTGTTTTTAAGCTTTTTGATCGAGGTTGCGTGCGCGTCGGATGCGGATTGTTGATTCGCGTCCGGGCATGATGAGCGAAGATCGAAGTTTCGGTGTTTGCATTCGTGCCGACTGACAGTCCAGCAGCAATCCGGCGGCTGGGCACAACGGGCAAGGCGCCCGTATGACCCGAAAGGATGGACGCCATCCGACATCCAAAAACCATGGCAGGATCGCAGGACGCTGATCATCCGCTCCGATCAGCGTCCCGCAATCTTGCGCATGGTTTTTGTTTTTCGAGAGCCGTCCCTTCTTTCGAGAACCCATGAAAGAAGACCTCTATGTTCAATAAGCATTCAGTCGAGATCGACTGGGGCGGACGCCCACTCAAGCTCGAAACCGGCAAGATCGCCCGCCAGGCCGACGGCGCCGTCGTCGCCACCTATGGCGAGACCGTGGTGCTCGCCACCGTCGTCGCGGCGAAGGCGCCGCGCGAGGGCGTCGACTTCCTGCCGCTGACCGTCGATTACCAGGAAAAGGCCTACGCTGCGGGCCGCATTCCCGGCGGCTATTTCAAGCGCGAGGGCCGTCCGACCGAGAAGGAGACGCTGGTCTCCCGCCTGATCGACCGACCGATCCGCCCGCTATTCGTCGACGGCTGGCGTAACGAGACCCAGGTGATCGTCACCGTGCTGTCGCACGACATGGAGAACGATCCCGACGTCGTGGCGATGGTCGCAGCCTCCGCGGCGCTGACGCTGTCCGGCGTGCCGTTCAAGGGCCCGATCGGCGCGGCCCGCGTCGGCTTCGCCAATGACGAGTTCATTCTCAATCCGACGCTCGACGAGATGGTCGACACCCAGCTCGACCTCGTCGTCGCCGGCACTGCCGACGCCGTGCTGATGGTGGAATCGGAAGCCAAGGAACTGAACGAAGACATCATGCTCGGCGCGGTGATGTTCGGTCACCGCCACTTCCAGCCTGTCATCAACGCGATCATCGAGCTCGCCGAGAAGGCCGCCAAGGAGCCGCGCGAAGTCACCGTCATCGACAACGCCGCACTCGAGAAGGAGATGCTCGGCCTGGTCGAGCAGGAGCTGCGCGCCGCCTATGCGATTCCGATCAAGCAGCAGCGTTATGCCGCCGTCGGCGTCGCCAAGGAAAAGGTGATGGCCCACTACTTCCCGGAGGGCCAGGAGCCGAAATACGACAAGCTCCGTGTCGCCGGCGTGTTCAAGGAGCTCGAGGCCAAGATCGTTCGCTGGAATATCCTCGATACCGGCAAGCGCATCGACGGCCGCGACAGCAAGACGGTGCGCAACATCGTCGCCGAAGTCGGCGTGCTGCCCCGCGCCCACGGCTCGGCGCTGTTCACCCGCGGCGAGACCCAGGCGATGGTCGTGACCACGCTCGGCACCGGCGAGGACGAGCAGTACATCGACGCGCTGTCCGGAACCTACAAGGAAACGTTCCTGCTGCACTACAACTTCCCGCCCTATTCGGTCGGCGAGACCGGCCGCCTCGGCGGCACCAAGCGCCGCGAGATCGGCCACGGCAAGCTGGCCTGGCGCGCGATTCGTCCGGTGCTGCCGCCGCACCATGAATTCCCCTACACCACGCGCGTGGTGTCGGAGATCACCGAGTCCAACGGCTCGTCCTCGATGGCTTCGGTCTGCGGCGCCTCGCTGGCGCTGATGGATGCGGGCGTGCCGCTGAAGCGGCCGACCGCCGGCATCGCGATGGGCCTGATCCTCGAAGACAAGCGCTTTGCGGTTCTCTCGGACATCCTCGGCGACGAGGACCATCTCGGCGACATGGACTTCAAGGTCGCCGGCACGGAAGCGGGCATCACCTCGCTCCAGATGGACATCAAGATCGAGGGCATCACCGAAGAGATCATGAAGGTCGCGCTGGCTCAGGCCAAGGACGGCCGCATCCATATCCTCGGCGAGATGGCCAAGGCCCTCACCGCGGCCCGCGCCGAGCTGGGCGAATATGCGCCGCGCATCGAGACCTTCAAGATCGCCACCGACAAGATCCGCGAGGTGATCGGCACCGGCGGCAAGGTGATCCGCGAGATCGTCGAGAAGACCGGCGCCAAGGTCAACATCGAGGATGACGGCACCGTGAAGGTCGCCTCCAGCGACGGCGAGGCGATGAAGGCGGCGATCAAGTGGATCAAGTCGATCGCGTCCGATCCGGAAGTCGGCCAGATCTATGACGGCACTGTCGTCAAGGTGATGGAGTTCGGCGCCTTCGTGAACTTCTTCGGTTCCAAGGATGGTCTCGTCCACATCAGCCAGCTCGCGGCCAACCGCGTGCAGAAGACCTCCGACGTCGTCAAGGAAGGCGACAAGGTCAAGGTCAAGCTGCTCGGCTTCGACGATCGCGGCAAGACCCGCCTGTCGATGAAGGTGGTCGACCAGACCACCGGTGAGGATCTCGAGGGCAAGGAGAAGGCCGCCGAGGGCGAAAAGGCCCCGCGCGAAGCCGCCGGCGAGTAACCTCTCGGAACATCTGAACACCAAGGGCGGCCGAAAGGCCGCCCTTCTTTTTTTGGCCGTTTGCTACCTGCTTCGTCGAACGCCATGCGCGATTCCGTCGCACCATCACAGCCACTTCGTTCGAAACCCGCAGTGGCTGCAACCGCGTATCTACGTCTACCGCCATACGCTTCACTCAGCGGATCGTCCCAGACAGGAGAACCAGATGTCATCCATATCCCGGCGCCGTCTCATGTTCGCAGCCACCGGCCTCGTTGCGGCCGCCGCTGCCCCGCGCTTGGCGTTTGCGCAGGCGGCCATGGCGCCCACAGGGCCGTTCAAACTCGATCCGCTGGCCTATCCGCCGAACGCGTTGGAACCGCATATCGATGCCAAGACGATGGAGATTCATCACGGCCGCCATCACCAGGCGTTCATTACCAACCTGAACAATTTCGCGAAGGACAATCCGCAGATCGCTGGAAAGCCGGTCGGCGAGGTGCTCGGCAATCTCGGCGCCGTACCCGACGCGATCCGCACCGGCGTCCGCAACAACATGGGAGGCCACGCCAACCACACGATGTTCTGGCAGATCATGGGACCGAACGGCGGCAAGCCGGAAGGCGCCCTGCTCGCCGCGATCGACAGCGATCTCGGTGGCATGGAGAAATTGCAAGCCGACTTCAACGCTGCCGGCGGACGGGTCTTCGGCTCGGGCTGGGTGTTCGTGACTGTCAGCAAGGATGGCAAGCTCGCCATCGAAACGCGACCCAACCAGGACAATCCGATGATGGACGGCAAGCGGGCGCTGCTCGGCAATGACGTCTGGGAGCACGCCTACTATCTGAACTACCAGAACCGGCGCGCCGATTATCTCAAGGCATGGTGGAATACGGTGAACTGGAAGGCGGTGGGCGAGCGCTACGCTGCCGCGAAGGCCGGCACACTCGACGTGTAACGCCGATCCGGGATGATGAAAAAAGGGCGGCCTCTCGGCCGCCCTTTTGTTTGCGGGCCCCCGATCAGGATCGCGCCGCGATGTCGTAGCGGTCGAGGTTCATCACCTTGGTCCAGGCTTTCGCAAAGTCCTTCACGAACTTCTCCTTGGAGTCCGAGGTGGCATAGACCTCGGCGAAGGCGCGAAGCTGCGAGTGCGAGCCGAAGATCAGATCGACGCGCGTTGCGGTCCACTTGACGGTGTTGGTCTTGCGGTCGCGGCCTTCGTAGACGCCGTCCGCACCGGGCGGTGCCCACTGCGTGCTCATGTCGAGCAGGTTGACGAAATAGTCGTTGCTTAGCGTTCCCACCTTCGAGGTGAAGACGCCGTGCTTCAACCCGCCGGCATTGGCGCCGAGCACACGCAGGCCACCGACCAGCACCGTCATCTCCGGACCGGTCAGCCGCAGCAGCTGGGCGCGGTCGACGAGGGCCTCTTCGGGCTGCATGAACTGATGCCGCTTGCCGATGTAGTTGCGGAAGCCATCGGCTCGCGGCTCCAGCGGGGCGAAGGAGGCCGCATCGGTCTGCTCCTGCGAAGCATCCATGCGGCCCGGCGTGAAGCCGACCTTGACGTCGACGCCGGCATCCTTGGCAGCCTTCTCGACGGCGGCGGTGCCGCCGAGCACGATCAGGTCGGCGAGCGAGACCTTCTTGGCGCCGGATGAGGCGTTGAAGTCCTTCTGGATCGCTTCGAGCTTGCCGAGCACCTTGGCGAGCTGAGCCGGCTCGTTGACCTCCCAGTCCTTCTGCGGAGCAAGGCGGATGCGCGCACCGTTGGCGCCGCCGCGCTTGTCCGAGCCGCGGAACGTCGAGGCCGAGGCCCAGGCCGTCGAGACCAACTCCGGCACCGTCAGGCCCGAGGCCAGGATCTTCGACTTGAGGGCCGCGATGTCCTGCTCACTGACCAGCTCGTGGTTCACGGCGGGGATCGGATCCTGCCAGATCAGCGTCTCCTTCGGCACCAGCGGGCCGAGATAGCGCTGGATCGGACCCATGTCGCGATGGGTGAGCTTGAACCAGGCACGGGCGAAGGCGTCCGCGAACTGATCCGGGTTCTCCAGGAAGCGACGCGAGATCTTCTCATATGCGGGATCGAAGCGCAGCGAGAGGTCGGTCGTCAGCATGGTCGGCCGATGCTTCTTCGACGGATCGAACGCGTCCGGAATGATCGCTTCGGCGTTCTTGGCGGTCCATTGCTGAGCGCCGGCCGGGCTCTTCGTCAGCTCCCATTCGAAGTTGAAGAGATTTTCGAAGAAGTTGTTGCTCCACTTCGTCGGCGTCTTCGTCCAGGTCACTTCCAGACCGCTGGTGATGGAGTCGGCGGAGTGGCCCGCCCCATGCTTGCTCTTCCAGCCGAGGCCCTGGTCTTCAAGCGCACCGGCTTCCGGTTCTGGACCGACCAGCGAGGGATCGCCGGCGCCATGGGTCTTGCCGAAGCTGTGGCCGCCAGCGATCAGCGCGACGGTCTCCTCGTCGTTCATCGCCATGCGGGCGAAGGTCTCGCGGATGTCCTTGGCCGCGGCGACCGGATCCGGCTTGCCGTTCGGGCCTTCCGGATTGACGTAGATGAGGCCCATCTGCACCGCGCCGAGCGGCTCGGCGAGCTGGCGCTCGCCGCTGTAGCGCTCATCACCGAGCCAGGTGCCTTCCGGCCCCCAATAGAGCTCTTCCGGCTCCCAGACGTCGACGCGACCGCCGGCGAAACCAAAGGTCTTGAAGCCCATCGATTCGAGCGCGACGTTGCCGGCGAGCACCATCAGGTCGGCCCAGGAAATCTTCTGGCCGTATTTCTGCTTGATCGGCCAGAGCAGACGGCGCGCCTTGTCGAGATTGGCGTTGTCGGGCCAGCTGTTGAGCGGGGCGAAACGCTGCTGACCGGCGCCGGCGCCGCCGCGGCCGTCGGTGGTGCGATAGGTGCCGGCGCTGTGCCAGGCCATGCGGATCATGAGGCCGCCATAGTGGCCGAAGTCGGCCGGCCACCATTCCTGAGAATCCGTCATCAACGCGGTCAGGTCCTTGATGACCGCGTTCAGGTCGAGCGACTTGAACTCCTTGGCGTAATCGAAGTCCTTGTCCATCGGATCGGACTTGTCGGAATTCTTGTGCAGCACCTCGATGTTGAGCTGCGTCGGCCACCAATCGCGGTTTGAGCGCGTGGGTTTTCCGCCCGAAAACGGGCACTTCGAAGTGTCGTCCATGAATACCTCCTCTGGCGGCGTCGAACTCGCGCCCTTGGCCAGGTAGAACCACTCTAAGCGTCGCGTCCTATCAGGGGAAGTTGACTTTAGTGATCGCTGCGATAGGATTTTCTGATGATCAATCTGACGCTGCGCCAGCTCCGGTATTTCGATGCGCTGGCGCGCCACGGCCATTTCGGCCGTGCCGCCGAGGCCTGCTCGATCTCGCAGCCGGCGCTGTCGATGCAGATCAAGGAACTGGAGGAGACGCTCGGCGGCCTGTTGCTGGAGCGCAGCGCGCGCCAGGTCGCGCTGACCCGGTTCGGCGAGGAGCTGGCGCAACGGGTCCGCGACATCCTGCGCTCGGTCGACGAGCTCGGCGATTTCGCGCGCGCTTCGCAGGACCGCTTCGCCGGCCGCCTGCGCATCGGCATGATCCCGACCATCGCGCCCTATTTGCTGCCCAAGATCACCAAGAACCTCACGCGCATGCACCCGGAGCTCGACATCCGCGTGCGCGAGACCATGACGCCGCGGCTGATCCAGGAGCTGGTGGAGGGCCGGCTCGACACCGCCATCGTGGCGCTGCCGGTGTCGGAGCCCTCGCTCACCGAGGTCGCGCTGTTCGAGGAGAAGTTTCTGCTGGTGCGGCCGGGCGCCGATGAAGGCACGCCGGTGCCGTCGCGCGAGATGATGCGCGAGATGCGGCTTCTGCTGCTCGAGGAAGGGCACTGTTTCCGCGACCAGGCGCTCTCCTTCTGCAACATGCAGGCCGCGCCGCCGCGCGAGATGCTCGATGCGAACTCGCTATCGACGCTGGTGCAGATGGTCAGCGCCGGCATCGGCGTCACGTTGATCCCGGAGATGGCGGTGCCGGTGGAGACGCGCTCCGCCTCGGTCTCGCTGGCGCGCTTCCGCGACCCCGAGCCGTCGCGCACCATCGGCATGGTCTGGCGCAAGACCAGCCCGCTGTCGCGGCAGCTGCTGCAGATCTCCGAGGTGGTGTGCCTGTCCGCGGGCAAGGTGCGCGCGCGGCAATCCCTGCGCGGCCAGAAGGCTTGACTGGCTCATGTCGCATCCGGTCATCCGCCTCGCCCGCTCCGACGAATACGATGAGATCGGCCGCGTCTGGATGGAGAGCTGGGTCTCGACCGGGCTCGGCGAAGCCAGCGACTTCCTGCTGGCCAATTTGCGTGCGCGCATCAAGCGCGAGATCGAGAACGGCTGGAGCCTGTTCGTCGCCGACGATCGCGGCACGATCGGAGCGATGCTCGCGCTGCATTTGCCGAAGCTCTATCTCGACATGCTGTTCGTCGCGCCCGCCTATCAGGGCCGATCGCTCGGCCGGAAATTGCTCGCCTTCACGCGCACGCAAATGCCCGACGAGATGTATCTGCGCTGCGTCCGCGAGAACGAAAAGGCCTGGCGCTGGTACGAGCGCGAGGGCTTTGTGCTCGAGAAGGAAGAGATCGAGCCGTCGAACGGGTTCGTGATGAAGTGTTATCGGTGGAAGCGGCAACGGCCAGGCGGCGGGTAGGACGAGCGGGTCTTCACCTTGCGGTTGTCATCGGCGCGCACTAGTAGATGTCTCTCGTCGATGAGAATATCCTGGAAGCCGCAACCCGCATCAGCCGTCCCATGTTTCGCATCTGCTTGACTACGATCTTTCTGTTAGGGCTCATCGCCGGCGCGGCGGCCCAATCCGCTCCATCGCCGGCTCGGCCAGCCAAGAGCACCACGCCCAAAGCCGCCCCGAGCTCCAAACAGGCTGCCGCTGCGGATGCAGGACCGTGCGGGATTGGTCTCATTTCCGTCGTCGGCAACCGGTTCGGTGTTCAGCAGGTTGGCTTCACCATGTTTGGCAACGAGTACGTGCCCGTCGCGATCGATGGCTGGGGACTTGATGACATCGTCATGTCGCGGGTTCGCGCGGCCGCGGCCGGCAAATCTGTCAAGCGCCTCGCTTATTCACCGAGCGCCTGGACGCAGGCCGGCGGATCCGGATCGCCGATGCTGAGACGAAACCAGGAGCGGCAGGAATTCGTTCAGCAGAGCGCGGCAGGCACCAAATGTCAGCTCTATGTCCTGGTCGAGAGATTTCAGAACGGCTTCAGCAACACGAATCAATCGGTCGAAGGATTTGGCATCGTGAAGTGGGGCAATCCCATCAAGCGACGCACTTTCCTGTTCGCGCTGACCTATATCACCGTGTACGGCGGACAGTCGTTCGAGGTCGTCAAGAAAGGCGCGGCGTCAACGGATGCCGAACCCATGATATCACGCTTGATCGGGATCAACCCGATCAGCGGCCCCAACAAGGAATTGGATGAGACGGCCTTTCCGGCGTCTGCCAACGAGGTGGCGGGCAACCAAGCGCTGCGCGATGGTGTCCGCACGCTGCTGACGACGAGTCTCGACAAAACGCTACCTCAGCTGCTCCAGCAATAAAGGTTCGCCGCCATGATCAAACTCTATTGGTCGCCCCGCTCGCGCTCGTTCACGACGCTCTGGCTGATGGAAGAGAGCGGCCTGCCCTATGAGCGCGTGCTGACCGACATCTCGACAGGCGCGCAGAAAGCGCCGGACTATCTGAAGATCAATCCGATGGGCAAGGTGCCGGCGCTGACCGACGGCGATGCCGCGCTCGCCGAAGCCGCGGCGATCTGCGCCTACATCGCCGACCGCTATCCCGAAACCAAGCTCGCGCCAGCCCTGACCGATCCGCGCCGGGCGCGCTACCTGCAATGGCTGTTCTTCTCGCCGGGCTGCATCGAGCCCGCCATTATCCAGATCTTCACCAAGATCGAGATCCCGACCTCGACCGCGGCGTGGGGCAGCGCGACGCAGGTGTTCGACGTGCTGGAGGCCGCGCTCGAGAAGGGCCCGTGGATTCTCGGCGGGGAATTTTCCGCAGCCGACGTCGTCATCGGCTCCGGCCTGAATTTCGCGGTGCGCCTGTTCAAGATGGTGCCGTCGCGCCCCGCGTTCGACGCCTACCTCGCGCGCTGCACGGCGCGGCCGGCGTTCCAGCGCGCGGAGAAGATCGCGGCGGGTTAAGCAAGCTCTCGTAGGGTAGGCAAAGCGAAGTAGCTGCAGTAGCCCGGATGGAGCGCAGCGCAATCCGGGGCAATCGCATCCGCGGATGAGCCCGTCCCGGATTTCGCTGCGCTCCATCCAGGCTACGAAGCTATTCCGATGACTTCAGATCATCCGGCCGCGGCATCAGGATGACGTTGTAGCCGGAATCCACATAATGGACTTCGCCGGTCACCCCGCCGGAGAGATCCGACAACAGATATAGCGCCGAGCCGCCGAGGTCGTCGAGCGTGACGCCGCGGCGCAGCGGCGAATGCTTCTGCATGAAGGCGAACATCGCCCGCGCCTCGCCGATGCCGGAGCCGGCGAGCGTGCGGATGGGGCCGGCGGAGATCGCGTTGACGCGGATGCCGCGCGGTCCGAAATCGGCGGCGAGATAGCGCACGGAGGCCTCCAGCGCCGCCTTGGCCACGCCCATCACGTTGTAGTTCGGCATCGCGCGCTCTGAGGCGCCGAAGGTCAGCGTGATCATGCTGCCCCCCTCCGTCATCAGCTCGGCGGCGCGTTTTGCGACCTCCGTGAACGAGAAGCAGGAGATCACCATGGTGCGCGAGAAATTCTCGCGGCTGGTGTCGGCATAGCGGCCCTTCAGCTCGTTCTTGTCGGCAAAGCCGATCGCGTGGATCACGAAGTCGAGCTTGCCCCACTTTTCGCGGAGCACCGCGAAGGTGGCATCGACGCTGGCGATGTCCTCGACGTCGCAAGGCAGCACCAGATCGACGCCGAGCTGCTCCGCCAGCGGCTTGACGCGCTTGCCGAGCGCCTCGCCCTGGAAGGTGAAGGCAAGCTCGGCGCCATGGGCATGAAGCGTCCGCGCCATGCCCCAGGCGATGGAATGATCATTGGCGATGCCCATGATCAGACCGCGCTTGCCTTTCATCAAAGCTTCCATTGCCGCCATCGCTCCTATTTTCGACGTCATCGCCCGCGCAGGCGGGCGATCCAGTATTCCAGAGACCGTCGTGATAAATAGAGAAGCCGCGGCGTACTGGATGCCCCGCCTTCGCGGGGCATGACAAAGTCAGAGATCACGCATCCAGCCGGCTGAACACCAGCGTGGCGTTGGTGCCGCCGAAGCCGAAGGAGTTCGACAGCACGGTGCCGATCTTGGCGTTGTCGATGCGCTTGCGCACGATCGGCATGTCGGCGAACACGGGGTCGAGCTCCTGGATGTGCGCGCTCTCGCAGATGAAGCCGTTGTTCATCATCAGCAGCGAATAGATCGCTTCCTGCACGCCGGTGGCGCCGAGCGAATGGCCGGTCAGCGCCTTGGTCGCCGAGATCGGCGGGCACTTCTCGCCGACGCCGAATACTTTGCGAATCGCCTCTATCTCCGGCGGATCGCCGGCCGGCGTCGAGGTCGCGTGCGGGTTGATGTAGTCGACCTTGGTCTTCACCGTCGACATCGCCATGCGCATGCAGCGCTCGGCGCCTTCGCCCGACGGCGCCACCATGTCGTGGCCATCAGAGGTCGCGCCATAACCGACCACCTCGCCATAGATGCGTGCGCCGCGCGCCTTGGCATGCTCGAGCTCTTCCAGCACCAACACGCCGGCGCCGCCGGCGATGACGAAGCCGTCGCGATTGAGATCGTAGGGACGCGAGGCCGTGGCCGGCGTGTCGTTGTACTTCGAGGACATCGCGCCCATGGCGTCGAACAGCACCGACAGTGACCAGTCCAGCTCCTCGCAGCCGCCGGCGAAGATGACGTCCTGCTTGCCGATCTGGATGGTCTCATAGGCATTGCCGACGCAATGGTTCGAGGTCGCGCAGGCCGATGAGATCGAATAGTTCACGCCCTTGATCTTGAACCAGGTCGCGAGCGTCGCGGATGCCGTGGAGGACATCGCCTTCGGCACCGCAAACGGGCCGACGCGCTTCGGTCCCTTGGAGCGGGTGATGTCGGCGGCTTCGACGATGGTGCGCGCCGAGGGGCCGCCGGAGCCCATGATGATGCCGGTGCGGATGTTGGAGACTTCGTCGGGCGACAGGCCGGAATCCTGGATCGCCTGCTCCATGGCGATGTGATTCCACGCCGCGCCCTGGCCGAGGAAGCGCATCGCGCGGCGGTCGACCACCGTCGACGGATCGAGCGACGGCTCGCCTTGCACCTGCGAACGGAAGCCCAGCTCGGCATATTTCTCAGCCCGCGAAATGCCCGACTTCGCCTCGTGAAGGCTCGCAAGCACTTCCTGGGTGTTGTTTCCGATCGACGAGACGATGCCCATCCCGGTGACCACAACCCGCCTCATGACAGCCTCGCCTCAATCGTTGTCTTCTTAGTGATGCGCTCAGCCCAGGCTCGTGCCCTGCTTGAACAGGCCGACCTTCAGATCCTTGGCGCGATAGATAATCTGGTCATCGACCGAAAGCCACCCGTCGGCGATGCCGAGCACGAGCTTCGAACGCATCACGCGCTTGATATCGACGTTGTACACAACCTTGCGGGCGTCGGTCAGCACCTGGCCGCCGAACTTCAGCTCGCTCAGGCCAAGCGCCCGGCCGCGGCCTTCCCCCCCGCTCCAGCCGAGGTAGAAGCCGACCATCTGCCACAGCGCATCGAGGCCGAGGCAGCCGGGCATGACCGGATCGTTCTTGAAATGGCAGCCGAAGAACCAGAGGTCGGGCTTCACGTCGAGCTCGGCGCGCACCAGACCCTTGCCGAACTCACCGCCATTGTCGTTGATGTCGGTGATGCGGTCGAACATCAGCATCGGCGGCAGCGGCAGCTGGGCGTTGCCTGGGCCGAACATCTCGCCGCGGGCACAGGCCAGCAGATCTTCATAGTCGTAACCGTTGCGCCTGTTCAGCATTCACGAGCCTCTGTTCAAATCCCGATTGAGCGGCGTTCCTGGCGAAAATGGGCCCGTCTCGATCGGACCGCCAATCGCCACCGCCGGCCGCGACTTGCGCAAGCTTCGCATGGATTGCCAACCGGACCTCCATGCCCGGCTGCGCCAAAATCGGCTAAGCGGAACCGCGCGCTCTCTAACACAGGCCATTTCGGGTAGCAAAGCGCAGAGATGAAGGTAAAATGACGGGCTCCCCCAACCGGTTCCGAGCCTAATTAGAACGTCTCTAGTTGCGAGAAACTTGCATCTGCATCTTTCTCTTCTTATGTTACAGGGAGATATTGTTCACGCGTGCCCGAAATCTTGGAAATGAACGAGAATACCGCGTCCCAACACGACGACGACCATGCCGCGGCCCTCCTGTCCGGCCGCCAGCCGGCCCTGACCGGGTGTCCCTGGCACGACGTCAACGAAATGCTGCAGTCCGCGGGGTTGCGGCCGACGCGCCAGCGCATGGCGCTGGGCTGGCTGCTGTTCGGCAAGGGCGCACGCCACCTCACGGCTGAAATGCTCTACGAGGAAGCCACCCTCGCCAAGGTCCCGGTGTCGCTGGCGACCGTCTACAACACGCTGAACCAGCTCACCGATGCCGGCCTGCTGCGCCAGGTCAGCGTCGACGGCACGAAGACCTATTTCGACACCAACGTCACCACCCACCACCACTATTATCTCGAGAACAGCCACGAGCTGGTCGACATCGAGGATCCGCATCTGGCGCTGTCCAAGATGCCGGAGGTGCCCGAGGGCTACGAGATCTCCCGCATCGACATGGTCGTGCGCCTGCGCAAGAAGCGCTGAGCTAATCCTGCATCACTGATTTGGTCGTCATGGCCGGGCATAGCCGTCCAAAGGGACGGCGTCGCTTGCGCTCGCCTATGTCCCGGCCATCCACGTTTTGGGACTAGTCAGAAGAGCGTGGATGCCCGGGACAAGCCCGGGCATGACGTTGGGGCGGCAGATTGCTCCGCCGCCCGGCGTCAGTTGACCTGCTCGTCCGAATAGACGCCCCAGAGGCGCTCCTGCTGGATCCAGCCGTCGAAGCCATTGCCGATGACGCGGCACCAGCCTGCGGCGCATTTCTTGACCTGGGTGACGACGCCGGCCTGGAGCTTGGCCGCAACCGCGCTGTCGGGATCGGGCCGGTCATAGATCGGAGCCAGATCGTCCTTGTGCTTCATGGTGACGACCGCGGTGCGGCGGCCCGACAGCAGGGAATGATAGACCCAGCCCTCGGCGCCTTCGGAATCGCGCACCCGGCGCCAGTTCTCGAACTCGGCGGTAATTTCGACCGGCAGGCCGGCGCGGGTGTAGACCCAGGCGACGTCATTGTCCTTGGTCGGGCCGGCGCGGACGTTCACGTGATCCGATTTGAGGCTGACATAGCGCGGCACCGGCAGGCCGCTGGTGGTCTGCGGGGTGTTGTCCTTCGCCGCATGCGAGGGGTCGACCGAGGCGCTCAACCACATGCAAACGAGCGCCATCACCGAACAAAAACGCCCCAACGCCATCAACCCGTCTCCTTCGAAGACCCGGCAGACCGGGCCCTCACCCCAAATTCCAAAAACCCTGCCGCGCCTGCCCCTTCTCCCCGCCCAACGCGGGTTCCAAGCCCAAAGCCGTGGTTCTTGTCTTGGCCCGGCCTTCTGCTAGAGAGAGCGGGCACTTAAGCAACCAATTGGCCCCGATTTTCCGGCCGGAAATGTCGGGTGAGCTTGGAGGAAACGCCGGGGACGGACACGGCAAGGGCAGTGTCGAACAACCGGGTTAATGAGGCCTCAACGACCGGCCTTTGGCGACAGAGGCGGCCTGCGATGTCTCATGAGAGCAGGACATGTCGGTGAAGAAAAAGCCCCTCGTCGTGGTGACGCGCAAGCTGCCGGATTCGATCGAGACGCGGATGCGCGAGCTGTTCGATGCGCGGATCAATCTCGACGACACGCCGATGTCGCCCGAGCAGATCGCGGAAGCCGCCCGCACCGCCGACGTGCTGGTTCCGACCGTGACCGATCACATCAGCGCCGAGGTCGTGAACCAGCCCGACTGCAAGCTCCGCCTGATCGCCAATTTCGGCAACGGCGTTGACAATATCGACGTCGCCGCCGCCCATGCCCGCGGCATCACCGTCACCAACACGCCGAAGGTCCTGACCGAAGACACCGCCGACATGACCATGGCGCTGATCCTGGCGGTGCCGCGGCGAATGATCGAAGGCGCCTCGATCCTGACCGAAGGCAAGCCTTGGGCCGGCTGGTCGCCGACCTGGATGCTCGGCCACCGCATCGGCGGCAAACGCCTCGGCATCATCGGCATGGGCCGCATCGGCCAGGCGGTGGCGCGCCGAGCCCGCGCTTTCGGCCTGCAGATCCACTATCACAACCGCCGTCCCGTCGCCCCCGTGATCGCCGAGGAGTTAGGGGCGACCTATTGGGAAAGCCTCGACCAGATGCTGGCGCGGATGGACATCATCTCGGTGAACTGTCCGCACACGCCGGCGACCTATCACCTGCTCTCGGCGCGGCGGCTGAAGCTGATCCGAAAAGACGCCTATATCGTCAACACCGCGCGCGGCGAGGTCACCGACGAGGACACGCTGATCAAGCTGATCGAAGGCGGCGAGATCGGCGGCGCCGGCCTCGACGTCTACGAGCACGAGCCCGCGGTCAATCCGAAGCTGGTGCGGCTCGCCAGGGCTGGCAAGGTGACGCTGCTGCCGCATATGGGCTCGGCCACGATCGAAGGCCGCGTCGAGATGGGCGAGAAGGTAATCATCAACATCCGCACCTTCCTCGACGCCCACAAGCCGCCGGACCGCGTGCTGCCGAGCATGCTGTGAGGCGGTGCTCCGGCGGACGGATGGTTTCTCCTACGTGCTTCCGGGCAAATTGAACCTAGCTCGCGATTTCAAGACTAGCCGCCACGTCCTCACCCGTACGTGCAAATCGACGTCTTCGCGTCTCCTCCATGCGTGACGAAAGGTCTCGGATCAGCTCCATAACGTCTGGTGCGAGGCGGGCCGTGTTTACGATCTTGATGATGTAAGGGGGCTTGAGTGCGTTCATTCCGCCCCCGAAGATGGAATCCAAAAAGGCAGCCACAATGTCGCCATGCCACTCCGGCGCCCCTATCGCTGCCTTGAGACTCGATCGAAAATCCTGAGCTGTTTTCCAAGTACTGGCGTCGAGTTCTACTGTTCGCATAGTGCTCTCGGTGCCGCTCGAATTTTGGGCCGGTGTCCTACTCGCGGTGGATGCTCAAGTCTTCGAACACGGGCCCGTCGCCGTTGAGCGGATTGGCGGGATCGCGTGAATAGCGCAGCGTCTCGAAGCGCATCGCGCGCGCATCGATCATCAGGAGGCGGCCGACGAGGCCGTCGCCGAAGCCGACGATCTCGCGGATGGCCTCCAGCGCCATCATCGAGCCGAGCACGCCCGCGAGCGCGCCCATGACGCCGGCCTCTGCACAGGCCGGCACCGTGCCGGGCGGCGGCGCTTCCGGAAACAGGCAGCGGTAGGTCGGATTGAACTCGCCCTGCTCGTTCGTCTCATGCGCGCGGATGGTGGTCAGCGAGCCGTCGAAGGTGCCGAGCGCCGCTGATATCAGCGGCCGCTTGGCGAAGAAGCAGGCATCGGAAACGAGATAGCGCGTCGAGAAATTGTCGGAGCCGTCGAGCACCAGGTCGTAATCGCCGATCAGGCCGAGCGCGTTATCCGCGTTGAGCCAGGTGCCATGGCCGACGAAGCGGACATGCGGGTTGAGCGCCGCGATCCGCTCGGCCGCACTCTCGACCTTGTGCCGGCCGATGTCGGGCGTCGTATGGATCACCTGGCGCTGCAGGTTGGACAGCGACACCACGTCGTCGTCGACCACGCCGAGCGTGCCAACGCCGGCGGCGGCCAGATACATCAGCGCGGGCGCGCCGAGCCCGCCGGCGCCGATCACCAGCACCGAGGCCCGCTTCAGCGCCGCCTGGCCGGGGCCGCCGACATCGCGCAACACGATGTGGCGGGCATAGCGTTCGAGTTCGTCCGGGCTAAGCACCTTCTCTTACTCCTGAACCGCACCGTCATTGTTCGCGACCAACGAGATGTGCTTCAATCGCATGATTTTCAATGTTTTGGCGTTCAACGGGCTGGCTGGATTTGTCATGAGATCGATGCTTGCGGCAACCTTGATGTTTGCGGCCGCCACGGGCGCGCACGCCCAGATGAGGACGCCCCAAGTGCCAGGCGCCACCCCGAAAACGGTCCAGACCGTTCCGGTCAAGCCCCCTGCGATGCAGACGCCGTCCGCGACGGCCGATGGCATGGCCAAAGCCGAGCGGCTGGCGCTCCAGTCCGACCTCGCCTGGGTCGGACAATATAACGGCGCCATCACCGGCGACGTCAGCGAGCGCATGGTCAACGCCATCAAGGAGTACCAGAAGGCCAAGGGCGGCAAGCCGACCGGCGTGCTCAATCCGCAGGAGCGCACCGCGCTCACTGAGGCGGCACGCAAGAAGCAGGAGAGCGTCGGCTGGAAGATCGTGACGGAGCCGACCAGCGGCGCCCGGCTCGGCATTCCCGGCAAGCTGGTGCCGCAGCAGGCAAGCGACGCCAACGGCTCGAAATGGACCTCGCCGACAGGGACGGTGCAGGTGGTTCTCAGCCGCCGCAAGGAAGTGAGCCCGACCTCGGCCAAGCTCGCCGATCTCGAGAAGGAGCCGTCCGGCCGCAAGGTCGATTACACCGTGGTGAAGCCGGATTTCTTCGTGCTGTCGGGCTTGCAGGGCCAGAAGAAGTTCTACGTCCGCGGCACCTTCAAGGGTGACGAGGTCCGCACCATGACGATCCTCTACGACCAGGCGACAGAGAATACGGTCGAGCCGGTCGTGATCGCGATGTCGAGCGCGTTCAACGCGTTTCCGTCGGGACCGCTGGCCGGGCCGCCGCCGCGCAAGACCGTTGAATACGGCACCGGCATCGTCGTCAGCGAGGACGGCGCGATCGTCACCGACCGCCTCGTCACCGACGGCTGCCTTGCGATCACGATCGCCGGCCATGGCAGCGCCGACCGTCTCGCCGAGGACAAGGAGCACGATCTCGCGCTGCTGCGCATCTACGGCGCGCGCGACCTGAGGCCGCTCAGCCTCGCCGGAGGGGCCGCGAAGACCAATGTCGATGTCGTCGGCATCGCCGATCCGCAAAGCCAGGGCGGCGCCGCCGCCGTGTCGAACCTCAAGGCCGCGTTGACGCCGGCGATGAGCAGCAATTCCGCGCTCTCGCCGCCGCCAGCGGTCGGCTTCTCCGGCAGCCCAGCCGTCGACGGCGACGGCAAGTTCGCCGGCATCGCGCTGCTGAAGCCGGCGGTGGTCGCGGGACCCGCGACGTCGGTGCCGGCATCACAGGCGATGATGGTCTCTGCCGAGGCGGTGCGCGGGTTTCTCAAGGCGAAGGGCGTCAGCCCGAATGGCACGTCGACCGACGCCAAAGCCGCCGTCGTGCGCGTGATCTGCGTGCGCAAGTAGGTCTCGTGCCCCTGGACGCGTTGCAGCGCTTGCGCTGCCGCGCAGAGCCGGGGCACGGCCGTGCGGGCCACCTTACGTACGATTACGGAGCCGGTAATGGTACGGATTCGCTGGCATTCGCGATTCCGCCATCATCGTTGCCGTTGATTCGGACCTCCGCGATCCCCTTTGGATCGGGCCGGCACGTCCTGAGCGAGAAGCGCTCAGCATCCAGAAGCGATGCACGTTCGCGTGGCGTATCCCTGACCCAGCACTCCAAAGGATTGACCTTCAATGCACACGATCGTACTGGCCACCCAAAAGGGCGGCAGCGGCAAGAGCACGCTCGCCGTCGGCCTCGCCTTGGCCGCCAAGCAGGCCGGCTTCACCGTCCGCCTGATCGAGACCGACCCGCAGGGCACCCTCTCCAACTGGCAGCGCCGCCGCTCTACCGACGATCTCGTCGTCGAGCCGATCTATCACGCCGCCGATATCGCGCCGCGTCTCAAGATGCTCGCCGACAGCGGCCTCCAGCTCGCGATCGTCGACACCGCCGCCGGCCTCAGCGCCGCCACCACCGCCGCGATCCGCCATTCCGACCTCTGCGTGATCCCGGCCCGTCCCAGCGTCGCCGACATCGAGGCGACCGTCTCGACGCTCAGCGTCGCCCGCGCCTGGAAGCGGCCTTACAGCTTCGTGCTCAACCAGACGCCGATCCGCGGGCAGCGCATCGACAACGCCGCGACCGCGCTCGCCGAGGAAGCCGCGCTCGATCTTGCCGAGGTGCTCGCGCGTCCGCTGATCGTGATGCGCAACGATCACCAGGACGCGCTTGCGAGCGGCCTTGCCGTGAGTGAATTCGCGCCGAACGGCAAATCGGCGGACGAGATCCGCGGCCTCTGGCGCTGGATCGAGACCCGGCTCGAGCTCGAAGCCACCACCAATGTCCTGATCGACCAGGTCATCTCGGCTGCGCACGGCATGCTGCAGATCGCTGCGGAACAGGCGGCGGACGAGACCACGGCACTGGCGTCCTGAGGGGGGCGATCGCTCGGACGACAGTCGGGCTCTTCGCCATCCGGTGAACGGGCCCAAGCGACGAAGCAGTTCGGCCACCAGCCCGGCCGGATTGCTTCGCCTCGTGCGTTGTAGCGAGGGCTCCCGTAGCCTGGATGAAGCGAAGCGCAATCCAGGAAGGTCTCTCCGCGGAGAGGCCGGCCCCGGATTACGCTGCGCTCCATCCGGGCTACGACGCTGCGGCAATCCCGACGGTCACTTTTGACATTTCGCGCACCAGAACGTCGAACGACCGTTCTGCACGAACCGCTTGATCGTGCCGCCGCAGCGCGGCGTCGTGCATTTTTCGCCTTCGCGGTCATAGACCCTGAACGAATGCTGGAAATAGCCGAGCTCGCCCGAGGTCTGGCGATGGTCGCGCAAGCTGGAGCCGCCGGCCTTGATGGCATCGTTCAGCACGGTGTGGATCGCGCCGACCAAGCGCTGCGCATGATCCGTCGGCTCGCCCTTCCTGGTGGATAGCGTCGCAGCAATGCGCCGCGGCGACAGATGCGAGCGGTGCAGCGCCTCGCAGACATAGATGTTGCCGAGCCCGGCCACCACGCGCTGGTCGAGCAGCGCGGCCTTCAGGCTCGTGGTCTTGCCTTGGCAGGAGCGCGCCAGCATCGCGGCGTCGAATTCGTTGCCGAGCGGCTCGGGGCCGAGCCCGCGCAGCAGCGGCTCGTCTTCGAGCGCGCCACGCGCAATCACTTTCATGTATCCGAAGCGGCGCGGATCGTTGAAGACGATGTCGGCGCCCGAGGACATCCGAAACAACACGTGGTCGTGGGCGGAATCCTTGGCCTTCGGATAGTGAAACTCGCCGGGCTGAGCCTCGTTGTCCGGCTTGATGACGCGGAACGAGCCCGACATGCCCAGATGCATCAAGAGCACGTCGCCGGAGGCGAGATCGGCCATGAGATATTTTGCACGGCGCCCGAGGCCCGTGACGACCTGCCCCTTGAGCCGGGCCACGAAGTCGGGCTGGAACGGAAAGCGCAAATCCGGCCGGCGGGCCTCCGCATCGAGGATTTTCGCGCCCTCCATCACGGGCTGAAGGCCGCGGCGGACGGTCTCGACTTCGGGCAATTCAGGCATGGTCGGGCATTCACCTTATGAAGGCGGTGTGATAGCGCCATTGCGGCGGGCGGGCTATGGTCCGCCGAGTGGAGTAGAGTAATGGATCGGCCGGGCGAAACCACGCATTTTGGCTTCAGGGACGTTCCCCTCGGGGACAAGCAGACGCTGGTGAACGATGTGTTTCGCAGCGTGGCGTCGCGCTATGACCTGATGAACGATTTGATGTCCGGTGGCCTGCACCGGGTCTGGAAGGACATCATGATCACCGCGCTGGATCCGCCGAGGGGCGACCGGCCGTTCGCGCTGCTTGACGTCGCCGGCGGCACCGGCGACATCTCGTTCCGCGCCGCCAAGGCCGCCGGCCCCGGCTTCCACGCCACGGTGTGCGACATCAATGCGGACATGCTGGCCGTGGGGCGCGAACGCGCCGCCAAGCGTCATCTGGACACCCAGGTCGATTTCGTCGAAGGCAATGCCGAATCGCTCGGCTTCGCCGATCGCAGCTTCGATGCCTATACGATCGCTTTCGGCATCCGCAACGTGCCCCGGATCGACCTTGCGCTGCGCGAGGCCTATCGCGTGCTGAGACCCGGCAGCCGCTTCCTGTGCCTGGAATTCTCCACTGTCGAGATGCCCGGCCTCGACAAGCTCTATGATCTGTTCTCGTTCAAGGTGATCCCGCCGCTCGGGCGCATGGTCACGGGCGACGCCGAATCGTACCAGTATCTCGTCGAGTCCATCCGCAGATTTCCAAAGCCGGCCGCCTTCGCCGACATGATCCGCGAGGCCGGCTTTGCCCGCGTCAGCTGGCAGACACTCTCCGGCGGCATCGTCGCACTGCATTCGGGCTGGCGTTTGTGATCTCTGCCGTCACCCACATTGCGCGCCTGATCCGCGCCGCGTTCGTCTTTGCGCACGAAGGCGTGTTCGGCGCGGTCGATCCGAGCCTGGTGCCGCCGCCGGGACAGCTCGCGCTGAAGCTGGCGCGCATCATCGAGCGCCGTGGCGCCAAGCAGGGACCGCGGATCTCGCGCGCGCTGACGCGGATGGGCCCGGCCTATCTCAAGCTCGGCCAGTTCCTGGCCACGCGCCCCGACGTGGTCGGCGTCATCATGGCGCGCGACCTCGAAAGCCTGCAGGACCGCCTGCCGCCGTTTCCGCAGCAGGAAGCCGAGGCCACGATCGCGACCTCGCTGGAACGGCCGCTGACGGACATCTTTGTGAGCTTCGGCCCGCCGGTCGCGGCGGCCTCGATCGCGCAAGTGCATCGCGGCGAGGTGGTGCGCGACGGCATCCGCAAGTCCGTCGCGATCAAGGTGCTGAGACCCAACGTCGCCGCGCGCTTCCGCCGCGATCTCTCCGATTTCTTCTACGTCGCGCACAAGGCTGAGGCCTATTCGGCCGAGGCGCGGCGCCTGCGCCTGATCGAGGTCATCAACACCATGTCGCGCTCGGTCGCGATGGAGATGGACCTACGGTTAGAGGCTGCCGCGCTGTCGGAGATGGCGGAGAACACGCGCGACGATCCCGATTTCCGCGTGCCCGCCGTCGACTGGGACCGCACCACGCACAACGTGCTGACGATGGAATGGATCGACGGCATCGCGCTGAACGATCACAAGCGCCTCGCCGAGGCGCGGGTCGACCTGCCCGATCTCGGCCGCAAGGTGATCCAGAGCTTCCTGCGCCACGCGCTGCGCGACGGCTTCTTCCACGCCGACATGCATCCGGGCAATCTGTTCCTGGATGACGCCGGCCGCCTCGTCGCGGTCGATTTCGGCATCATGGGCCGGCTCGGCATGAAGGAGCGGCGCTTCCTCGCCGAGATCCTGCTCGGCTTCATCACCCGCGATTATCGCCGCGTGGCCGAGGTGCATTTCGAGGCCGGCTATGTGCCCGCGCATCATTCGGTCGAGAATTTTGCCCAAGCCATCCGCGCCATCGGCGAGCCGATCCACAACCGCACGGCGGAAGAGATCTCGATGGCGCGGCTGCTCACGCTGCTGCTCGAGGTCACCGGCCTGTTCGATATGACGACGCGGCCCGAGCTGATCCTGCTGCAGAAGACCATGGTGGTGGTCGAGGGCGTGGCGCGCGGCTTCGATCCCAAGCTCGACATCTGGCGAATCGCCGACCCCGTGGTGCGCGAATGGATCGAGCGCAACCTCGGACCGATCGGCCGCATCGAGGGCGCCCTCACAGGGACCGGGGACATCGCGCGGGTCTTGATGCGCCTGCCTGAGATCGCCGAGCGGTCGGTGAAGGTGCTCGAGCAGCTCGAGACCATGACGCGGGAGGGCATCAGGCTGTCGCCGGAGAGCATCGCGGCGATGGGACGCAGCGAGGGCCGCAAGAACCGCTGGCGCACCGTGGCGCTCTGGATCATCGCCGCGACCTTCATCGGGATTCTGATCGCCGTCCGGAATCTGTGATTGCACTGCAATCACTGGAGTGATAGCATCGCTATCATTCCGTGCCGGAGGGCGTCATGGCAAGCCTGACCATCCGCAAGCTCGACGACGCCGTCAAAACCTATTTGCGGCTGCGCTCGGCCAAGAACCACAGGTCGGTCGAGGAGGAGGTCCGGGTCATCCTGCGGGAGCTGATCGAGGGCCGCGAGGAGCCGCTGACGCCGTTTGCGGTGCCCTCCGCCGCCCCGACGCCGCAGCGCAGTGGCGCCGTTCCCGAGGCAAGCGTCACCCTGATCATCGGCGGCGGGATTGCGGCCTACAAGTCGCTCGACCTGATCCGCAGGCTGAAGGAGCGCCGTATCGAGGTCCGCTGCGTGCTGACCAAGGCGGCGCAGCAGTTCGTGACGCCGCTGGCCGCGAGCGCCCTGTCGCATGAGCGCGTCTATACCGACCTGTTCGACCCGCAGAGCGAGTTCGATGCCGGCCATATACGCCTCGCGCGCGACTGCGACCTGATCGTGGTGGCGCCGGCCACGGCCGACCTGATGGCGAAGATGGCGAACGGTCATGCCGACGATCTCGCCAGCGCCATCCTGCTCGCGAGCAACCGCAAGGTGCTGCTGGCGCCGGCGATGAATCCGCTGATGTGGAGCAACGCGGCGACCCGACGCAACGTCGCCCAGCTCCAGGGCGACGGCGTTGTGCTGATCGGCCCGAACGCGGGCGAGATGGCCGAGGCCGGCGAAGCCGGAACGGGCCGCATGTCGGAAGCCATCGAGATCGCCAATGCCGCCGAGCGCCTGCTGCGGCCGCCGACGCCGAAGCCGCTCGCGGGCACGCGCGTGCTGATCACCGCCGGTCCCACCCATGAGGCGATCGACCCGGTGCGCTATATCGCTAACCGTTCCTCCGGCAAGCAGGGCTTTGCCATTGCCGCCGCTGCACAGGCCGCGGGCGCCGAGGTTACTCTGGTGAGCGGCCCGGTCGACCTCGACGATCCCCCGGGCGTGACGGTGAAGCATGTCGAATCGGCGCGGCAGATGCTGGAGCAGGTCAAGGCCGCGCTTCCTACCGACGTCGCGATCTTCGCCGCCGCAGTCGCCGACTGGCGCGTCGCCAATGAAGGCGAGCAGAAGCTGAAGAAAACCGCGGCCGGCATGCCGCCGCTGCAATTGGTCGAGAACCCCGACATCCTCGCCACGATCTCCAAGCTCACCGACAAGCGCCCGAGGCTCGTGATCGGCTTCGCCGCCGAGACCGAGCACCTGATCGACAACGCCAAAGCAAAATTCGCGCGCAAGGGCTGCGACTGGATCGTCGCCAACGACGTCTCGCCCGCCACCGGCGTGATGGGCGGCGACCGCAACACGGTCCACCTGCTCAGCCGCAAGACCGGTGCGCCGGACGGCGAGATTGCAGTTGATTCCTGGCCGGCGATGACCAAGGAACAGGTCGCGATCGAACTGGTCGCGCAGATCGCGAAGAGCGTGACCGGCAAATCCCTGGAGTCCGCATCTTGAGCACGATGACCGTCGAGCTGCAACGCCTCGCCCACGCTGAGGGCCTGCCGCTGCCGGCCTATCAGACCAGCGAGGCCGCCGGCCTCGATCTGATGGCCGCGGTGCCGGACAACGAGCCCATGACGCTCGCACCAGGCCAATACGCGCTGGTGCCGACAGGCCTTGCCATCGCCTTGCCGCCCGGACACGAGGCGCAGGTGCGGCCGCGTTCGGGGCTGGCGGCCAAGCACGGCGTCACCGTGCTGAATTCGCCGGGCACGATCGATGCGGACTACCGCGGCGAGATCAAGGTGATCCTGATCAACCACGGCACCGCGCCTTTCGTGATCAAGCGCGGCGAGCGCATCGCCCAGATGGTGATCGCGCCGGTGCTGCAGGCCGCGCTGGTTCCCGTCGCCACATTGTCGTCGACCGACCGCGGCGCCGGCGGTTTTGGTTCGACCGGGCGCTAACCCAAGACAACTCCAGCCGAATCATCCGCAGAATCACGCGCCTTGGAACCGCGCGGCCCGCATTTTTTTGGGGCCGCCTTTGCGTTCACGATCTGGACTCTTACCGGCGGAGTCGCGGTGAGGGTATTGTCTTTTGATTCGCGCGCGACGGGGGTCGCCGCGCGCAGATTCGTGCGGTCTTGAATTTCCGCGTCTTGGGGCAACTATGTCAGGCGTGATCGTGTCGATGCGTCGGACGCTGTTGTCGTGCACATCGCTGGCGCGCAACGGCTTGGTGGGAGGCGCTCTCGCAGCGCTGCTGCCGGCTGCGCCGGCCAAGGCCGCCGACCTCATCGACACCCTCGCCCTCGTGATGGATCTCAACCGGCAGGAACTCGCGGTGCTCGCCACCGCGCTGGCCCTGCTCGGCTTCTCGGTGATGGCCGCGATCCTGTTGATGCGGACGCGGGTGCGCACGGCGAAGAACGAGGCGCGGCTGCGCGCGCGGATCGGGGAACTTCAGCTCCAGGCCGACCGCTTCGGCGCACTGTTGTTCGCCGAGCCGCAGATACTGATCTCATGGCCGGCGGGCGACAACCGCGCGCAGATTTCCGGCGATATCGCGCTGGTGCTGCCGCGCGATTCCTCGCCGCAGCGCGTGCTGGCGTTCGGAACCTGGCTGCCGCCGGAACCGGCGCTGCTGATGGACCACGCGGTCGATGCGCTGCGCGAGCGCGGCGACGGGTTCCAGCTGACGCTGACCACCGCGCACGGCCATATGCTGGAAGCGATCGGGCGCGCCATCGGCGGCCAGGCCATCGTCCGCATTCGCGAGCTCTCGGGCCTGCGCCGTGATCTGGCCGAAACCAATCTGCGCTACAAGGCGCTCTCCAACGAGACCGAGATGCTTCGCGGCTTTGCCGCGGCCGCACCGTGGCCGATCTGGGCAAAGGGCGAGAACGGCGCGCTGACCTACGCCAACCCGGCCTATGTGCGCGCCACCGAAGCGACCAGCGCCATCGATGCCCAGGAGCGCAAGCTCGAGCTGCTCGACAGCGACGACCGCAATGCGATGGAGCGGGGGCTGAAGGAAGCCGCCAATTTCACCTCGCGGCTGCCGATCGTGGTCGGCGGCGAACGGCGCATCTACGACGTGCGCGCCGTCAATGTCGGCAGCGGCAGCGTCGGCGTCGCCATCGATGCCAGCGAGGCGGATGCGCTGAGCTCGGCGCTGGTGCGCATGGCGGAGGCGCACCGCCGCACGCTCGACCAGCTCTCCTCCGGCGTTGCCGTGTTCGACGGCCAGCGGCGCCTTGCCTTCTACAACGATTCCTATCGCCGGCTGTGGGATCTCGATCGCAACTTCCTCGACGCCCATCCGGACGATTCCAGCGTGCTCGACCAGCTCCGCGCCGCGCGCAAATTGCCGGAGCAGCCGGATTTCCGCGCCTGGAAGGCCAAGCTGCACGAGGCCTATCGCGCGGTCGAGACCGCCAAGGACACCTGGTTCCTGCCTGACGGACGCGCGCTTTCGGTCGTCACCACGCCGAACCCGGAAGGAGGCGTCACCTATCTGTTCGACGACGTCACTGAAAGCCTCGACCTCGCCCGCCGCTTCGACGGCCTGATCCGCGTCCAGCGCGAGACGCTGGACAGCCTCGCCGAGGGGGTCGCGGTGTTCGGCAGCAACGGCAAGGCGCAGCTGTTCAATCCGGCCTTCGTGCGGATGTGGAAGCTGTCGAGCGATGCCATGCGCGACGAGCCGCATATCCAGACCGTCGAAGGCTGGTGCCATCAGCTGTTCGACGATCCGCAAGTCTGGCGCCAGATCCGCGAGGCCATCACCGCGATCGAGAACCGCGCCGACCTGCCGCTGAAGCTGGAGCGCAAGGACGGCAGCGTGCTCGACGGCATGATCCGGCCGCTGCCGGACGGCGCCACCATGCTGACCTTCCAGGACATCACTGACACCGAGAATGTCGAGCGCGCGCTGCGCGAGCGCAACGAGGCGCTGGAGGCGGCCGACCAGATGAAGGTGGATTTCGTCCACCACGTCTCCTACGAGCTGCGCTCGCCGCTCACCACTATCATCGGCTTCGCGCATTTCCTCAGCGATCCCTCGACCGGACCGCTGACGCCGAAGCAGGCCGAATATCTCGACTACGTCACCAAATCGACCAACGCTCTGCTCGCGCTCACCAACAACATCCTGGATCTCGCCACCATCGACGCCGGCGCGATGAAGCTGGAACTCGGGCAGGTCGACGTCAGCAAGGCCATCGAGCTTGCCGCCGAGGGCATCCAGGACCGGCTCGCCACCGACCGCATCCGCCTCAAGGTCGAGATCGCGCCCGACGTCGGCAGCTTCGTCGGCGACGAGAAGCGCGTGGTGCAGGTGCTCTATAACCTCCTCGCCAACGCCGTCGGGTTTTCTCCACAGGATTCCACCGTCGGCATCAGCGCGCGGCGCACCGAACGCAGCGTGGTCTTCACCGTGACAGATTCGGGCCCTGGAATACCTGCCGACATGAAAGACAAGGTGTTCAACTGGTTCGAAAGCCGCTCGCAGGGCTCGCGTCACCGCGGCGCCGGGCTCGGCCTGTCGCTGGTGCGCTCCTTCGTCGAGCTGCATGGCGGCAAGGTGCGGGTGGATTCGATCGTCGGCCGGGGCACGGTCGTGATCTGCGATTTCCCGACCGACCAGGCGGCGCATCGCGACGCCGCCGAATGACGGAAACAACCACATTCTCCGTCGCGCTTCACAACGAGACGGCCACGGCGCAATTAATGGCCGACCTCGCGCTGCTGGTCGGTCCCGGTGACGTCATTACGCTGACCGGCGATCTCGGCGCCGGCAAGACCGCGGCGGCGCGCAGCCTGATCCGCTATCTCGCCGGAGACGATGCGCTGGAAGTGCCGAGCCCGACCTTCACGCTGGTGCAGGGCTACGAGCTGCCACCCTTCCCGGTGCTGCATGCCGATCTCTACCGTGTCGAGGACGAGAGCGAGCTCGAGGAGATCGGGCTGTCGCCGCTGCCCGATGCCACGCTGGTGCTGATCGAATGGCCGGAGCGCGCCCCGTCGGCGATGCCCGAGAACCGCATCGACATCGCGCTGACGCATCGGCCGGCGCTGGGCTCGAACGCGCGTGCCGCCGACATCACCGGCCACGGCAAGAGCGCAGCTATAGTTGCGCGGCTGAAGGCGCTGCGCGACTTCCTCGACGCATCCGGTTACATCGATGCGACGCGCAGGCGCATGCCGGGCGACGCCTCGACGCGCTCCTACGCGCGGCTCGTGCGCGATGAGGAGATCGTCATCCTCATGAACTTCCCGCAGCGGCCCGACGGCGCGGCGCTCTACAACGGCAAATCCTACAGCGCCGCGGTGCATCTGGCCGAGAACGTAAAACCCTTCGTCGCCATCGACGAAGGCCTCCGGGCGCAGGGGATCTCCGCGCCTGCGATCCATCATTTTGATCTCGACCAGGGCTTTCTGATCTCCGAGGATTTCGGCAGCGAGGGCGTGATCGAGGGCGATCCGCCGCGGCCGATTCTCGAGCGTTACGAAGCCGCCACCGACGTGCTGGCGATGCTGCACGGCAAGGCGCTGCCGGAGACGCTGCCGCTGGACGGGCAGACCTACGCGATCCCCGTCTTCGACGTCGAGGCGCTGCTGATCGAGATCGGGTTGATGCCGGAATGGTATTTGCCCGATCGCAACGCGCCGCTGAGCGATGAGACGCGCGCGGAATTTTTTGCGATGTGGCGCGAATTGCTGAAGAGACCGCTGGCGGCGCCGAGGACGTGGATCATCCGCGATTATCACTCGCCCAACCTGATCTGGCTCGGCAACCGCAGCGGCATCGAACGCGTCGGCGTGATCGATTTCCAGGATGCCGTGCTGGGGCCGCAATCCTACGACGTGGTGTCGCTGCTCCAGGACGCTCGCATCGACGTACCCGAGACTATCGAGCTGACGCTGCTGTCGCGCTACATCAAGGCGCGGCGGGCGCAGGACACGAGCTTCGACGCCGCCGGCTTCGCCGAGCTCTACGCGATCATGTCGGCGCAGCGGAACACGCGCCTGCTCGGCACCTTCGCCCGGCTCAACCGCCGCGATGGCAAGCCGCATTACCTGCGCCATCAGCCGCGGATCTGGACCTATCTCCAGCGCTCGCTGGCGCATCCCGCGCTCGCCCATCTGCGCGACTGGTATCTCGCCAACGTCCCGCCGCCGGGCTGATTCAGGACCGATTTACCGGCCGTTAGCCAAGATGTCGCTATTCTGGCGCCGAGGGAGCCGGAACATTGCGGGGCTGGAGCGGGGCAGATGGCAGCGAAAGCGGATCAGCGCGGAAATAGCCGGGTTATTTTCGAGCGCGGGTTTTCGGCACAGATGATGGGAATCGACGGCACCTGGCGGCGCGACTGCACCATGGAGGACGTCTCCGAGACCGGCGCCAAGCTGACCATCGACGGCTCGGTCGAAGGTCTGCATCTGAAGGAATTCTTTCTCCTGCTGTCCTCCACGGGGCTCGCCTACCGGCGTTGCGAGCTGGCCTGGGTCAATGGCGACCAGATCGGTGTCAATTTCCTGAAAGTGGGCGACAAGAAGAAAAAGCTACGTTCCACAGCCGTTGGGGCGTGACGGCAACACCCGTCGTACAACCGTCACGGCGGGTGGTTAAGGCGGTTGAGATGCGGTGCGGCAGATCGAGCCTCGTGTTAGGATTGCCGCGAACGCGAAAGGTCCTGAGAAGGGGAAGGATGTCCGTCAAGCCGACCAAAGCCATGGTGCTCGCCGCAGGGTTTGGCCTGCGCATGCGCCCCCTGACGGACAAGATGCCGAAGCCGATGGTGCCGGTCGCAGGCCAGCCGCTGCTCGACCACGTGCTCGACAAGCTCGGCCAGGCCGGCGTGACCGAGGCGGTGGTCAACGTGCACTATTTGCCGGACCAGATCATCGACCACGTCGCATCACGCCAGCTTCCGCGCGTGACGATCTCCGACGAGCGCGACCAGGTGCTCGGCACCGGCGGCGGCGTCGTCAAGGCGCTGCCGCTGCTCGGCGATGCGCCGTTCTTCCACGTCAATTCCGACACGCTGTGGATCGACGGCGTGCGCTCCAACCTGACGCGGCTCGCCGAAAACTTCGATCCCGATCGAATGGACATCCTGCTCCTGATGGCGCCGACGGCGACCAGCATCGGCTATGGCGGCCGCGGCGATTACGGCATGCTGCCCGACGGCGCCTTGCGCAAGCGCAAGGAGAAGGAGGTCGTTCCGTTCGTCTATGCCGGCGCAGCGATCATGTCGCCCGCGATCTTCGTGGACGCACCCAAGGGCGAATTCTCGCTGACGAAGATGTTCGATCGCGCGGGCGAGCAGGAACGGTTGTTCGGCCTGCGCCTCGACGGCGTCTGGATGCATGTCGGCACGCCCGATGCCGTGCACGCCGCGGAAGAGGCGTTTTTGGAGAGCGTGGCGTAGGGGCTGCCTCGAAGAGGCCGTAGCCCGGATGGAGCGTAGCGTAATCCGGGGCCTCTCGCCGCGGAGCAGCATCCCGGATTGCGCTGCGCTCCATCCGGGCTACGAACCTCGGCGAACAGCGGGGACGACTCCTCCTCCACCCATGACCATTTGACCCCGCCTCCCTATATTGCCTGATCCTTCGAATCAGGCAGCCCATGCGCGTCTTCAGCGTTCCCATCTCAGTTCCGTTCCTGCGCACGGTCGTCACCGCCCTGCTCGATGGGCGGCTGGTGGAGGGATTCGAGGCGCGCAAGGAACCGGCGCGGCTGGCGGACGCCACGCTGTATCTGCCGACGCGGCGCGCCATGCGGATCGTGCGCGAGATCTTTCTCGACGAGATGAAGGCGGATGCCGTCGTGCTGCCGCGCATCGTCGCGCTCGGCGACATCGACGAGGACGAGCTCGCTTTCGCGGGCGAGAGCGAACAGTTTTCCGGGACCGCGCCGCTCGACATTCCGCCGCGCCTGGGCGAGCTCGAACGGCGTCTGACGCTGGCGCAGCTCGTCGCCGCCTGGGCCAAGGGCCCGGTGCTTGCGCCGCTGGTCGTCGGCGGCCCCGCCTCGACGCTGGCGCTGGCGTCCGATCTCGCGCGCCTGATCGACGACATGGTGACGCGCGGCGTCGACTGGAGCGCCCTTGACGGCCTCGTGCCTGACAACCTCGACCGCTACTGGCAGCACTCGCTCGAATTCCTGCGCATTGCCCGCATCGCCTGGCCCAATCACCTCGCCGAGATCAACCGGATCGAGCCGGCCGCGCGGCGCGATCTTCTGATCGCAGCGGAAGCGAGGCGCTTGACCGCGCATCCAAGTGGACCCGTGGTCGCGGCGGGCTCGACCGGCTCGATGCCGGCCACCGCAAAGTTCCTGCATGCGGTCGCCTCGCTGCCGCATGGCGCCGTGGTGCTGCCCGGTCTGGACACCGATCTCGACGAGGATGCCTGGCGCAGCATCGGCGGCAGCAGGGACCTCTTGGGCATCACCGAGAATCCGGCGTCGAACCATCCGCAATATGCGATGCATGCGCTGCTCGATCGCTTCGGCATCAAGCGCAGCGATGTCGAGATTTTGCAGCCGCCGGCGGAAGACGGCCGCGACCTGCTCGCGTCGGAATCGATGCGGCCGTCCGCCAAGACCGAGGTCTGGCACGACCGGCTGAAGCAGCCCGATGTTGCCGCGAAGATCGCGGGCGGCATGAAGAACCTCGCGGTGGTCGAAGCGCCCAATCCTGAAATGGAAGCGCTCGCCATCGCCATCGCCATGCGCGAGGCCAGACACCTGGACAAATCCGCGGCGCTGGTCACGCCCGACCGCGCCTTGGCGCGGCGGGTGATGGCGGCGCTGACCCGATGGGATCTCGCCTTCGATGATTCCGGCGGCGACGTCTTGATGGAGACATCCGCTGGCACGTTTGCGCGCCTTGCGGCGGAGGCGGCGACCAAGGGCCTGGAGCCGCCGACGCTGCTGGCGATGCTGAAGCATCCGCTGTGCCGGCTCGGCCGCGCGCCGGGCGCGTGGAAGATGGCAATCGAGAGCCTGGAGCTTGCGCTGCTGCGCGGCACGCGCCCGCCGGCAGGCACGGCCGGCCTCCTGCGCGAGTTCAACCGCTTCCGCGAGGAGCTGGCAAAGCTGTGGCGCAGCGAGGTCTCCGCACTGCATCGCGCCGAGCCGCGGGCGCGTCTCAAGGCCGAGGATCTCGATCGCATCCAGGCTCTGATCGACGCCCTGCAAAAGGCATTGGCGTCGATCGAGAGCCTGCCGCCGGCGAAGCCGTATGATTTCGCGGAGCTTGCGCATCGGCATCGCGAGATCATGATCGAGCTGTCGCGCGACGATCAGGGCATTCCGCTCGCCTTCGAGGATCGCGATGGACTCGCGCTCGCCGGCGCCTTCGACGATCTCTTGCGCGGCGGCACGACCAGCGGATTGATGGTGCAGCTAGCGGACTACGCGGGCGTGTTCCAGACCGCCTTCGGGGACCGCGCGGTGCGGCGGCGCGACAGGCCGGGCGCACGGTTGCAAATCTACGGCCCGCTGGAATCGCGCCTGATGCAGGCCGACCGCATCATCGTCGGCGGCCTGATCGAAGGTGTCTGGCCGCCGGCGCCGCGCATCGATCCCTGGCTGAGCCGGCCGATGCGGCACGAGCTCGGGCTCGATCTGCCGGAGCGCCGCATCGGCCTGTCCGCCCATGACTTCGCGCAATTGCTCGGCGGCGACGAGGTCATTCTCACTCATTCCGCAAAGGCCGGCGGCGCGCCGGCGGTGGCCTCGCGCTTCCTTCATCGGCTGGAGGCGGTGGCCGGCGATGAGCTCTGGCAGGCGGCCGTTCGCGCCGGCGAGACATATGTGCAGTTCGCTTCGGCGCTCGACCAGCCCGACGAGGTCAAGCCGATCAAGCAGCCGGAACCACGGCCGCCGCGCGCGACACGCCCGCTCAAAATGTCCGTCACCGAGATCGAAGACTGGCTGCGCGACCCCTACACGATCTACGCCAAACGCATCTTGCGGCTCGATGCGCTCGATCCCGTCGACATGCCGCTCTCGGCCGCCGACCGCGGATCGGCGATTCACGATGCCATCGGCGAATTCACGGAAAGCTATGCGGCGCGTCTGCCCGACGATCCCGCGCGGGTGCTGCGCGCGATCGGCGAGAAGCACTTTGCACCGCTGATGGAGCGGCCCGAAGCACGGGCGCTGTGGTGGCCGCGCTTCCAGCGCATCGCGCGCTGGTTCGGCGAATGGGAGACGGCGCGGCGCGAGGCGATCGCGGCGATCGTCGCGGAGACCCGTGGCGAGATCTCGTTCATGCTCGATCCTCAGCGCAGCTTCCGCCTTTCCGCGCGCGCCGACCGCATCGAACGCCGCCAGGGCGGCGGCTACGCCATCCTCGACTACAAGACCGGCCAGCCGCCGACCGGCAAGCAGGTCCGCATGGGCCTGTCGCCGCAGCTGACGTTGGAAGCCGCGATCCTGCGCGAGGGCGGTTTTCCCGACATCGACGCCGGCGCCTCCGTGAGCCAGCTCGTCTATGTCCGCCTCAGCGGCAACAATCCACCCGGCGAGGAGCGCATCCTCGAGCTCAAGTTCAAGCCGGGCGACGAGCCGCAGCCGCCGGACACCGCGGCCGCCGAGGCGAGGGCAAAGCTGGAAGCGCTGATCCGCGCCTTCGAGGACGAGAACCAGGCCTATACATCGCTGAACCTGCCGATGTGGGCGAATCGCTACGGCACCTATGACGACCTTGCCCGGATCAAGGAATGGTCGGCGGCCGGCGGGTTGGGGATCGAGGAATGGTGAAGGCGCCGCGTCCCATCCCCGACGAGGTGCGCGCGCGGCAGGCGCGCGCATCCGATCCGACCGCGTCGGCCTTCGTCTCGGCCAACGCCGGCTCGGGCAAGACGCATGTGCTGGTGCAGCGCGTGATCCGCCTGCTGCTCTCGGGCGTGCCACCGGAGAAAATTCTCTGCATCACCTTCACAAAAGCTGCCGCCGCAAACATGGCCGAGCGCGTGTTCACCACGCTCGGTCATTGGGTGACGCTGGACGATGACGCGCTCGACGCGGCGATCCGCGCGGTCGGCATCCCGCATCCCGGCGCAAAACTGCGCCGCGACGCGAGAAAACTGTTCGCCTGCGCGCTGGAGACGCCGGGCGGGCTGAAGGTGCAGACCATCCACGCACTGTGTACCCGCCTGCTCCAGCAATTTCCGTTCGAGGCCAACGTTCCCGCACGCTTCGCCGTGATCGACGAGCGCGACCAGACCGACATGATGGAACGCGCCAATTTGAAGGTGCTGCTGGAAGCCGCACGCGATCCGGAGAGCGTCACCGGCCGCGCGCTGCTGACGGCGATGGCGAGCGCCGCGGATGTCACCTTCAAGGAGGTCGTGCGCGAGGCGTGCCTCAGCCGCGATCATTTCATGGCCTGGACCGACCAGGCCGGCAATGCGGAAGCCGCAGCGGCGCAGATGGCTGCGGTGCTGGGCGTTGACATCGGCGACCGTATCGAAGCCGTCGAGACGGAAATTCTCGACGGCCCGTTCCTGCCGCGCGCGCGCTGGGACGACATTGCCTTCGCGCTGGAGGACGGCAGCAAATCCGACAATGACCAGGCAGGGCGGCTGCGCGCGGCAAAGGTGTTTTCCGGCAGCGATCAGGTCGACGCCTATCTGTCCGTCTTCCTCACGGACGACAAGCTGCCGCGCAAGGCAGTGCTGACCAAGAAGTTCTGCGATCACAATCCCTCCGTGGCCCGCCTGTTCGAAGCCGAGGCGCAGCGCCTTGCAGGGCTGATCGAAAAGCGCCGCGCCGTGACGGTTCGGGACCGCACCGCGGCCCTGCTGCATATCGCGACAGCGGCCGCCGCGAATTACCGCCGCGAGAAGCAGGAGCGCGGCCTGCTCGACTACGACGACCTCATCGACAAGACGCTGGCGATGCTGGACCGCATCGCCTCGGGCTGGGTGCATTACAAGCTCGACCGCGGCGTCGATCACGTGTTGATCGACGAGGCGCAGGATACCAGCCCGCGCCAATGGGACATCATCGCGCACATCATCTCCGAGTTCACCGCCGGCGAAGGCGCGCGCGAGGGGCTGAACCGCACCATCTTCGCCGTCGGCGACGAGAAGCAGTCGATCTTCTCGTTCCAGGGCGCAGCTCCCCACGAGTTCGACGCGCGCAGGCGCGAGCTGCATCGCAAGTTCACCGCCGCCGGCCTGAAATTCGATCCGGTCGCCTTCACCTATTCGTTCCGCTCGGGCGCGACGATCCTGCATTCGGTCGACCACGTCTTCCGCGATCCCGCGATCTACAAGAGCATCCATTCGGTCGAGATCGGCCATCCCCTGCACAATTCGCTGAGCGATGCCGGCCCGAGCGTGATCGAGCTGTGGGATCTCGCCGAGGCCGACGATCGGCAGGACATCGAGGGCTGGCGTGCGCCATTCGACGGCGTCGCCGTCACCAGCCCCGAGGTCAAGCTTTCCCGACGCATCCAGGCCGAGATCAAGCGGCTGGTCGAGAGCGGCACGCTGACCGGGCACGAGGGCGAGCGTCGTCCTCTTCGCTATGGCGACATGCTGATCCTGGTGCGCCGGCGCGGCAACGCATTCGACGCCGTGATCCAGGCGCTGAAGCACGCTGGTATCCCGGTCGCCGGCGCCGACCGCCTCAAGCTGACCGAGCACATCGCCATCATCGACCTGATGAACCTGGCCGACGCGCTGCTGCTGCCACAGGACGATCTCGCGCTCGCGGTGGCGCTGAAGAGCCCGCTGTTCGGGCTCGATGACGACGATTTGTTCACTCTCGCCTGGGACCGCAAGGGCTCGCTGCGCCGCGCGCTCGGCGAGCACGCGGCCACAAGCGAAAAATTCACCACGGCGTTGCGTCGCCTGGAAGCCTGCGAGATCCGCGCCCGCGACGAGACGCCGTTCGCGTTCTACGCCTGGCTGCTGGGCGGCGATGGCGGGCGTGCGCGCATCCTGCGCCGGCTCGGCCACGAGGCCAATGACGCGCTCGACGAATTCCTGGAGCTCGCGCTGAACTACGAGCGCAAGGCGCCGGCTTCGCTGCAGGGCTTCATGGCCTGGCTCCGCTCGGCCGACACCGAAGTGAAGCGCGACATGGAGATCTCGCGCGACGAGGTGCGGGTCATGACCGTACACGGCGCCAAGGGCCTGGAGGCCTCGGTCGTGTTCATGGTCGACACCACGTCTTCGCCCGCGGACTCGCAGCGGCTGCGGCTGATCCAGGTACCGCGCGGCAATGGCGGCGAGGTCGTGGTCTGGGCCGGACGCAAGGCCGACGATCCCAAGCCTGTCGCCGAGGCGCGCAAGGCGATGCTGGAGGAGACCGAGGACGAATATCGCCGCCTGCTTTATGTCGCGATGACGCGCGCGGCCGACCGGCTGATCGTCGGCGGCTGCATGCCCGGCAACATGAAGACGGTGCGCAAGCTGAGCTGGTACGACCTCGTCGACACCGGGCTCAAAGGCTCGGGCCTCGACAAGCAGGTGATCGAGACGCCGCTCGGCAAGGTCACCCGGTTCGCCCGTCCTGAGGACGTCGCGGCGCTGGGCGCGCCGGCGGCCTCCGTGCACCAGACCATCGCGCTGCCGGAGTGGCTGCGGACACCGGCCCCGCGCGAGACCATCGACGAGGATCCCGTGCGCCCCTCGGGCCAGCCTGCCGAGGAGGGCCGCAGCGTCCGATCGGGCGAATCGGTGCAGTCGCGCGCGCTGGCGTTGCAACGCGGCACGCTGGTGCATCGCCTGTTGCAATCGCTGCCCGAGATCGCCGGCGAGCGCCGGCGCGAGGCCGCGCTCGGCTTCATGGCGCGCAACGCCGCGGACTGGCCGGAGGCCGATCGCATCGCACTGGCCGACAAGGTGCTCGCCCTGATCACGGAGCCGCGTTTCGCGCCCGTCTTTGCCGCCGGCAGCCGGGCGGAGGTCGCGATCGCCGGGCGGCTGGAGCGGCCGGGCCGCACGCCGGCCCTGGTGTCGGGGCAGATCGACCGGCTGGTCGTGCGCCCCGAGGAGGTCCTGATCGTCGACTTCAAGACCAACCAGGCAGCGCCCAAAAGCGCGGCCGAGGCGCCGGCGACCTATGTCCTCCAGCTTGCGCTGTACCGGGCGGTGCTGTCGCGGCTTTATCCCCAAAAGCCGGTCAGGGCCGTCCTGCTCTGGACCGAGGCCCTTGAATATATGGAGATTTCGCCCCCCGCGCTGGACGCGGCGCTGGCATCCCTTCATCTCGGTGTGAGCGTCCTTGACCCGGCAAGGGGCCGTTCATAGGTTGACCGCATGATCCCGGGCGCGATTCCAGGTCGCGCCGATTCTCTTTCAACCGAGTGAGGTACTCCCAATGGCCGTTAGCAAGGTTTCCGACGCCGATTTCGAAGCCGAAGTGCTCAAGGCGAACGGCCCCGTGGTCGTCGATTTCTGGGCCGAATGGTGCGGCCCCTGCCGCATGATCGCACCCGCGCTCGACGAGATCGCCGGCGCGATGGGCGACAAGGTCAAGATCGTGAAGCTCAATGTCGACGAGAGCCCGAAGACCGCCTCGAAGTACGGCGTGATGTCGATCCCGACCCTGATGATCTTCAAGGGCGGCGAGATGGCCTCGCGCCAGGTCGGCGCCGCGCCGAAGGCGAAGCTGCAGCAGTGGATCACCTCCGCGGTCTGATCAACTGGCCAGGATTATTGGCGCAAGATTATTTTCGACAACGGCCGGCGAAAGCCGGCCGTTTGGCGTTGATGGGACGTGTTCAGCGTATGACGAGTCCCGCCCTTGCCTGCTCCTCCCCGAAAGCGCGACCGCAAGCCCACCGCTCTCGCCGCAATGGAGGCGCGCTCGGTCGACGCGATCCCGCGCGGCGGTGAATGGCAATATGAACCCAAGTGGGACGGCTTCCGCTGCCTGTTGGCGCGCAACGGCAGCAACGTCGACCTGCGCTCCAAATCCGGCGAAGACCTCGCGCGCTACTTCCCGGAAGTCGTCACTGCTGCCTTGGAGCTGAAGGCCGACCGTTTCACGCTCGACGGCGAAATCGTCGTGCCGCACGGCAAGAGCTTTTCCTTCGACGCGCTGCTGCAACGCATTCATCCGGCGGCAAGCCGCGTGAAGAAGCTCTCGGTGGAGACACCGGCGCTCTACCTCGTCTTCGATCTGCTCGCGACATCCGGACAGAAGGGCCTGGCTGAGAAGACGCTGCGCGAACGGCGGCCGGCGCTGGAAGCCTTCGCGAAAGCCAACCTCAAGGGCAGCCTCTTCCGTCTTTCGCCGACGACGACGAGCTACGCCACAGCCAAAAAGTGGCTCGCGCAATCCGGCGGCGGCTCGGACGGCGTCATCGCCAAGCGCATCGATCTGCCCTATCAGGCGGGAAATCGCGACGGCATGCAGAAGATCAAGAAATTCCGCAGCGCCGATTGCGTGGTCGGTGGCTTCCGCTATGCCACCAACAAGATCGCCGGCCGGAACGTCGTCGGCTCGCTGCTGCTCGGGCTCTACGACGATGACGGCCTGCTGCATCACGTCGGCTTCACCTCGGCGATCAAGGCGGAGGCGAAGCCTGGTATGACCGATCGGCTCGAAGCACTGATCGGCGAGCCCGGCTTCACCGGCAACGCGCCGGGCGGGCCGAGCCGCTGGTCGACCGAGCGTTCCGCAAAGTGGTGTCCGCTCAAGCCGAAGCTGGTGATCGAGGTCTGCTACGACCATTTCAGCGGCGAACGTTTTCGCCACGGCACCTCGATCCTGCGCTGGCGCCCGGACAAGGCGCCGCGGCAATGCACATTCGAGCAGCTGAAGCAGAAGGCGGCCGATCCGATGAAGCTGTTGAAGTAGCCCGTAGCCCGGATGGAGCGGAGCGTAATCCGGGAATCATGCCCCAAGCAACGATGGCCCCGGATTGCGCTCCGCTCCCTCCGGGCTACGCAGCAACACCTACTTGATCCACCCCGTCGCCAGCGCGTTCGCAAGCTCCGGCTGACCATTGCGCCGCGCCAGCGCGGCCATGGCTTCGTGATCGTAGGCGACGTGGCGGAACGTCACCTGCCAGGCAGCATCGACGCGTTCGAGGATCGCATAGCGCGCGTGCGGCGTGCCGGCCTCGACGACATGCGGGTACGGATGCTTGTCGCGAAAGCCAGGGCTGCCGACGCTGCCGGGATTGACGATCAGCCGGCCATCACGCAGGCGCACCGCGCGGGCGAGATGGGTGTGGGCGCACAGGATCAGCGATTGCGTGATGCCTTGGGCGAGTGGCTCGATGTGGTCGAGCGCGGACAGCGCCACCGTGCCGTCGGGATGCACGCTGTCGAGCCAGTACACCTCATCGCTGCCGGGCGTCGCGTGGCAGAGGAACACCTGGTCGCGGAAGACCCGTGCCATCGGCTGCGCGCGCAGCCAGTCGAGGTGCACAGCGTCGAGCTGTTCGTAAGCGGGGCGATCCCACGAGCCCATTTTCTCCGGCGGACGGTCGAGCAGATAGCGGTCGTGATTGCCTAGGACGTGCACGGCATCGAGCGGCATCAGGATCTCGATGGCGCGGCGCGCATCGAGCGGGCCACTCAGCATGTCGCCGAGATTGACGATGTCGGCAATACCGAGCGCGCGGATGTCGGCGAGCACGGCCTCCAGCGCGAGATAGTTTCCGTGGACATCGGCAATCGCGGCGAAGCGCATTGGCATTTCCTGTAGCCCGGATGGAGCGCAGCGTAATCCGGGACCTTCCTTGCTTGTGGCACGATCCCGGATTGCGCTTCGCTCCATCCGGGCTACGGCAACCTCTATGCAGGCGGCGTGCCGTTGATGGCCAGCACGTGGCCGGCGAGATACAGCGAGCCGGTGATCAGGATCCGCGGCGGCAACTCGTAGGCGAGCTGCGCCAGCGCGCGCAGGGCGGCCTCGACGCCGGGGGCGGGCTCGACGCGCATGCCGAGGCTGCGCGCGGCATCGGCGAGACGGTCGACCGGCATCGCATTCTCCGTGTCGGGAATCGGCACTGCGATGATGTGACGGGTGAGGCCGGCGAAATTGGCGAGGAAGGCGTGCGCATCCTTGTTGGCCATCATGCCGGCGATGATCACCAGCGGCCGCGACACCCGCTCCTCGAGGTCGCCGAGCGCGGCCGCCGCAACGCGCCCGCCCTCGGCATTGTGGCCGCCGTCGAGCCAGATCTCCGAGCCCTGCGGACCCCAGGACAGCAACTCGCCCGAGGTGAGGCGCTGCATCCGCGCCGGCCAGTCGGCACCGACGATGCCGGCCTCGAACGCGGCGTGGTTGACCTTGATGGTCGGCAGCGCACGTAGCGTCGCGATCGCAAGCCCGGCATTGGCGAATTGGTGGCGGCCGAACAGACGCGGCGCCGGCAGATCCATCAAGCCGCGGTCGTCGGAATAGACCAGACGCCCGCGCTCGACATTGACGTGCCAGCTCTCGTTTGCGGCGAACAGCGGCGCACGCATGCGCCTCGCCTGCGCTTCGATCACGGCCATCGCCTCCGGCATCTGCTCGGCGCAAATCACGGGCACGCCGCGCTTGATGATCGCGGCCTTCTCGCCGGCAATCGACGCCAACGTATCGCCGAGGAAATCCATGTGATCCATGCTGACGGGCGTAATCACAGAGGCCGCCGGCTGATCGACCACGTTGGTCGAATCCAGCCGGCCGCCGAGGCCGACTTCGAGCAGCACGATGTCGGCCGGGTTCTGCGCGAACAGCAGGAAAGCGGCCGCCGTCTTCAGCTCGAACAATGTCGCGGCCTCGCCGGCATTGACGCGCTCGACCTCTTCCAACGCCGCGCGCAGCTCGTCGTCGCCGACGAGCACACCGCCACTGAAGCGGCCGAGCCGGAAGCATTCGTTGATGCGGACGAGATAAGGGGACGTATAGGCGTGGACGCGCAGACCTGAAGCCTCCAGCGTCGCGCGCAGGTAAGCGAGCGTCGAGCCCTTGCCGTTGGTGCCGGCGATGTGGATCACCGGCGGCAGCTTGCGCTCGGGGTGGCCGAGCCGAGCGAGCAGGCGGTGCATCCGCTCCAGCCCGAGATCGATTCGCTTCTGATGCAGGGCCGACAGCCGCCCGATCACTTCATCGAGCGGTGTCTTTGCACTGTCAGGGGAGGCGTTCACGCGTGCGGCGCAGCCGGCGCCGTGTCGGCGGCCGATACGATCTGCGCCGGGCTTGCGACCGGCTGCACGGACTTCGATGCACCCTCCTGCGCCGGCGCCTTGGTCAAGAGGCGGCAGAGCCGCGCCAGCGTCGGCCGCAGTTCGTGGCGATGCACGACCATGTCGACCATGCCGTGCTCCTTAAGGTACTCGGCGCGCTGGAAACCTTCAGGCAGCTTCTCGCGGATGGTCTGCTCGATCACGCGCGCACCGGCAAAGCCGATCAGCGCGCCGGGCTCGGCGATCTGGACGTCGCCGAGCATCGCATAGGACGCGGTGACGCCGCCGGTGGTCGGATTGGTCAGCACGACGATGTAGGGCAGCTTTGCCTCGCGCAGCATCTGCACGGCTACGGTGGTGCGCGGCATCTGCATCAGGGACAAAATGCCTTCCTGCATGCGGGCGCCGCCGCTGGCCGCGAACACGATGAACGGCGACTTCTTCTCGACCGCGAGCTCCATCCCGCGCACGATGGCTTCGCCCGCGGCCATGCCGAGCGAGCCGCCCATGAAGTCGAAATCCTGCACGGCGACGACGACGGCGGAGCCTTCGAGCTTGCCGTAGCCGACCTTGACCGCATCGTTCAGATTGGTCCGCGCCCGCGCATCCTTGACGCGGTCGACATATTTCTTCTCGTCGCGGAACTTGAGCGGGTCAGGGGTGACCTCGGGCAGCGCCACGTCGAACCAGGTCTCGTTGTCGAAGATCGACTTGAGCCGCGCGACCGCGCCCATGCGCATGTGATAGTTCGAGCCGGGGATGACGAACTGGTTGGCCTCGACGTCCTTGTAGAACACGAGCTGTCCGGAATCCGGGCACTTGATCCACAGGTTCTCCGGCGTCTCCCGCCGCAGCATGTTGCGGATCTTCGGCCGGACCACGTTGGTAAGCCAGTTCATGGTTTGCTCCGATGTGCGATCCCGCCGGGAATCGCCTGAAGGATATATGGCGGCCGGACATCTGCCCGGCAAGCCGCCGTGTCGCCCGCGTTAGAGCATGATCCGGAAAAGTGTGAAGCGGTTTTCCGACCAGATCATGCCCAAACTAAAGAGCTACAGCGGAATTATGGCCTATTCCGCCGCCTGCTGCGCGCCCTTGACGCCCTGGGCCAGAGCGGCCGTCAATTCGGCGACGGCGTTAACGGTCTTGGCGGTCGCCCGTCCCTCGGCATCGAGGCTGTTCTTGAGGGCGTCCACCAGCGCGGTGCCGACCACCGACCCATCGGCCTTCTCGGCAATGGCGCGCGCCGCCTCCGGCGTGCGGATGCCGAAACCGACACAGATCGGCAGCCTGGTATGCCGCTTGATGCGCGCGACAGCTTCGCCGACGGCATTGGCGTCCGCCGCCGCTGCACCGGTGATGCCGGCGATCGAGACGTAATAGACAAAGCCTGATGTGTTCGCGAGCACCGCAGGCAGGCGCTTGTCGTCGGTGGTCGGCGTCGCCAGGCGAATGAAGTTGAGCCCCGCCTTCAGCGCGGGAATGCAGAGCTCGTCGTCTTCCTCCGGCGGCAAATCGACGATGATCAGGCCGTCGACGCCGGCCGTCTTGGCATCAGCCAAGAACTTGTCGACGCCGTAGATGTAGATCGGATTGTAATAGCCCATCAGCACCAGCGGCGTGACATTGTCGTCCTTGCGGAAGTCGCGCACCAGCTCCAGCGTCCTCTTCAAGGTCATGCCGATCTTGAGCGCACGCAGGCCTGCAGCCTGGATCGAAGGACCGTCCGCCATCGGATCGGTAAAGGGAATGCCGAGTTCGATGACGTCGGCGCCGGACTTCGGCAGCGCCTTGACGATCTCGAGCGAGGTCGCGGGATCGGGATCGCCGGCCATCACATAGGTGACAAAGGCCGCGCGGCCTTGGCTTTTCAGCTCGGCAAAACGGGTATCGATACGCGTGGTCACTTCTTGCCCCTCAGGATGTCGCCGACCTGCGGGACGTCCTTGTCGCCGCGGCCGGAGAGATTGACGACCATCAGGTGGTCCCGCGGCCGCTTCGGCGCGAGCTCCATCACCTTGGCGATGGCATGCGCGGGCTCGAGCGCGGGGATGATGCCTTCGAGCTTTGACAGCAGCTGGAACGCGGCGAGCGCCTCGTCATCGGTCGCGGAGAGATAATTGACGCGGCCGACCTCGTGCAGCCAGGAATGCTCGGGGCCGATGCCGGGATAATCGAGACCGGCCGAGATCGAATGCGCGTCCTGGATCTGGCCGTCGGCATCCATCAAGAGATAGGTGCGGTTGCCGTGGAGAACGCCGGGACGGCCGCCCGCGATCGAGGCCGCATGCAGCTGCGTCAGGCCATGGCCGGCGGCTTCGACGCCGAAGATCTCGACGGAGGGATCATCGAGGAACGGATGGAACAGGCCCATCGCGTTGGAGCCGCCGCCGATGCAGGCCACCAGCGAATCCGGCAGGCGCCCCTCGATCTCCTGCATCTGCGCCTTGGTCTCGTCGCCGATGACCGACTGGAAATCGCGCACCAAGGTCGGATAGGGATGCGGACCGGCCACCGTGCCGATGCAATAGAACGTGTTGTGCACGTTGGTGACCCAGTCGCGTAGCGCCTCGTTCATGGCGTCCTTCAGCGTGCGCGTGCCCGACTGCACCGGCATCACCTTGGCGCCCAGCATCTCCATGCGGATGACGTTGGGCTGCTGCCGCTCGACGTCGACGGCGCCCATATAGACCACGCATTCGAGGCCAAAGCGCGCGCACAGCGTCGCGGTGGCAACGCCGTGCTGGCCCGCGCCGGTCTCGGCGATGATGCGCTTCTTGCCCATGCGCCGTGCCAGCATGATCTGGCCGAGCACGTTGTTCACCTTGTGCGAGCCGGTGTGGTTGAGCTCTTCACGCTTGAGGTAGATCTTGGCGCCGCGGAGATGCTCGGTCAGGCGCTCGGCGAAATAGAGCGGCGAGGGCCGGCCGACATAGTTCTTGAGATAGCCGTTCATCTCGGCCTGAAACGCCGGATCGGCCTTGGCCGCGGTGTAGGCCTTCTCCAGGTCGAGGATCAGCGGCATCAAGGTTTCGGCGACGAAGCGCCCGCCGAAAATGCCGAAATGGCCGCGCTCGTCGGGGCCGCTGCGGTAGGAATTTGGCTTGGCAATGTTCATCGGACGCTCAACTCTTGACTGGCATCTTTGCTTGCGCGCGCGGCGCGGACGAAGGCCTTGATCATCTCTGGGTCTTTCACGCCGGGAGCGCTCTCGACACCGGAGGACACGTCGACGCCGCTGGCGCGGGTGACACGAAGGGCCTCGGCGAGATTCTCGGCGTGCAGCCCCCCCGAAACCATATAGGGCAGTTTCAGATCGAGCTTTTCGAGCAGGTGCCAGTCGAAGGGCTCCCCGAGGCCGCCGGGCCGCGTCGCGTCCTTCGGCGCGCGCGCATCGAACAGGATGCGATCGGCGACCGCGGCGTAGCCGGGCAGCACCGCGAGATCGGCCGCTGTCGCGACCGGGACCGCCTTCATCACCGGGCGGCCGAAGCGTTGCTTGAGGTCGCGCAGCCGCGCCACGCTCTCCCCGCCGTGGAGCTGGAAGATGTCCGGCGACAGCGCGTCCATGATGTTGTCGAGCGTTGCGTCATCGGCATCGACCGTGAGCGCCACCTTGAGCGCGCGCCGCTTGACCTGACGGCCGAGGTCACGGCCGAGTTCCAGGGACAGGTGCCGGGGCGACGGCGGAAAGAACACGAACCCGACCATGTCGGCGCCCGCCTCGAGCGCCGTTTCGAGCGTCTCGGGCGTGGACAGGCCGCAGATCTTGACGAGCAGGGACATGGTCTCAAAGCGGGTAGAGGCCGCGGGTCCGCGGCCGGAAAACGGGGCTTTTCGGTCGGGGCCGCTTCTACAACGTCGCGCGCTGCTTGTCTCGCCCGACGGGCCCGTACAGGCCCATCCCGGAGGGAACGGGAAGGCGCTGGGACTCCGCCTTCGCTGCCGTCGCCTGGGCCCGCAGATCGGCCAGTTCGGCCCTGACGGCCCGGGCCTCCGCGTCATTCCGGCGCGCGGCGCGCCGCCAGCGCCGCTGGCCGAGCCAGACGGCGGAGCCGCCCGCGACAACGCCCAGGGCCGCCGCCAGGATCAGCAACAGGAACAGCGGCAGGGTGATCGACAGCGAGGGGTCGTCGGCAATGAAGGGGTCGAAGGAGACCGTGACGAAATGCCTGTTGGCGACGGCGAACGCCACCAGGATCAGGCCCAGCGGAAGTACGATCAGCGCGGTCAGGAACTTTCGCATCTGGCTTCGCTCGCCTTGAATCAAGCTTGCGGCCGCATCCTGTGCGACCGCGAAAAACCCCAAAGCGCGCTCACGTCGCGCTTCAGTCTACGCCGCCGGGATCCGGATGGTCGCGGTTCAGCCGCTCGCGCATTTCCTTGCCGGTCTTGAAGAACGGAACGCTCTTCTGATCGACGGGCACATGGGCGCCGGTGCGTGGATTGCGCCCTGCGCGCGCAGGGCGATGCTTGACCGAGAAGGCACCGAAGCCGCGCAGCTCGACGCGGTCACCGCGTGCAAGCGCCGCTACGATCTCTTCGAGAATCGCATTCACAATGTTCTCGACATCCCGCTGGTACAGATGCGGGTTGTGCTCGGCGATACGCTGAACAAGTTCGGATTTGATCATCGAGAGATAGGACCCGGGAGCGTGCGGATGACCATTTCCGTGAAAATACCGTGATCTGTCAAGACGCTAAATCAAGGATGGGCGTCGTGAAAATGCGTGACAAATGCCGAAAAAGCAGGCTGCGCCAGCACGCGTCAGACGCGAAAAAGCTCTGAAACTCGCCTGCCGACGGTTAGTTGGACGCAGCCGGCTGCCACAAGGCCAGCATTCCATCCATTCCGAGCCGATCTACCGCCTGCGCGACGCCGGTTTGCCCGATCTGGTGCGCGATCGAGCCCAAACCGAGCGCTTCCAGCGTCAATGCGGCCGCCGTCTTCAGGAACGGCAGGTCGCCGAAGCGCGGCTGGAGCTTGTAGTCGCGCACCGGTAGCCCCTTCTTGACGCCCTTCTGCTCGACCAGCCAGGTCACGGCCGTCTTCTCGTCGCCGATCTGGTCGATCAGCTTGAGATCGATCGCCTGGCGCCCGGTGAAGACGCGGCCATCGGCGACTTTTTCGAGCTGCGTGTCATCCATGCCACGCCGCTCCTTCACCATCCCCTTGAACCAGGCATAGGAATCCTTCACCAGCGCATCGAGCGCGGCGCGCGCCTCGGGACTGGTCGGCTCAAAACCGTTGGGCGCCGCCTTCAGCGGCGAGGACTTCACCTCCTCGACCTTGACGCCGATCGTCTTCATGAGCTCGGAGAGGTTGGGGTACTGGAACAGCACGCCGATGGAGCCGACCAGGGAGCTTTGCTGGGCGACGATGTGGTCGCTCGCAATCGCGGTGATGTAGCCCCCGGAGGCGGCCAGCCCCTCCACCACCACCACCAGCGGCTTTTTCGCCTTGAGACGGACCAGCGAGTCATAGAGCTGCTCGGAGCCGGCGGTGGTGCCGCCGGGCGAGTTGATGTGAACGATGACGGCGGCGGCCTGCGAATTCTCGAGCCGCTCCAGCGCCTGCGTGCGGTCGGAATCGCTGCGGATCAATCCCTCGATCTGGACGCGCGCGATCGAGCCGGCGGATGCGAGGGTGCCGCGTGCACCGGGCGTCGCAATCAGCGCGAAGCTTGCAATCGCCGCGATCGCGATCAGCGCCGCCATCACCCGCCAGAACGTCAGCTTGCGGCGGATCCTGCGGCGATCGACGATGATGTCCGAATCGAGCGACATCGGAATATCTCCAAATGAAAGATCAGGCGCGTTGTGCCGTCACGGCGTGACCATTGGCCTATCTCGATACATCAATTGCGGCGCAATTTGAAGAAAACAAGGCCTCGTGTGGGGCAAGCAAGTCGTCGCAGACTCGGTCGTCATCCCGCCTAGTGCGCAATTGCGCACGGGGGCGGGGACCCACAACCCCAAGGAGGAGTCGTCGAGCGAGCTGGCAACTCCGAGTCTTCGTCAAACTTCTCCCTGGGGTTATGGGTCCAGGATCGGCGCTCCGCTTCGCGTCGCTTGTCCGGGACGACAGCGGAGTTCGTGGAGACAGCAACAAAAAAGCCCCGGCTTGCGCCGGGGCCTTGATGTCGCAAAACGGACGTTTCGCTTACTTGCTGTCGCGGTTCTTCAGCGCGGTGCCGAGGATGTCGCCCAGCGTCGCACCCGAATCCGAGGAGCCGTACTGCGCGATGGCTTCCTTCTCTTCGGCGACTTCGAGCGCCTTGATCGACACCTGGACCTTGCGGGCCTTCTTGTCGAACTGGATGACGCGGGCATCGACCTTCTCGCCGACGGCGAAGCGTTCGGCGCGCTGGTCGTTGCGGTCACGGGCGAGCTCGGAGCGCTTGATGAAGGTGGTGAAGTCGGTACCGGCGATCTTCACCTCGATACCGCTTTCCTTCACTTCGAGCACTTCGCAGGTCACGACCGCACCCTTCTTGACATCGCCCGGCTCGGCGAAGGGATCGCCTTCGAGCTGCTTGATGCCGAGCGAGATGCGCTCCTTCTCGACGTCCACATCGAGCACCACGGCCTTCACCATGTCGCCCTTCTTGTAGTTGTCGATCACCTGCTCGCCCGGAAGCTTCCAGTCGAGATCGGAGAGGTGGACCATGCCGTCGACGTCGCCCTCGAGGCCCAGGAACAGACCGAACTCGGTCTTGTTCTTGACCTCGCCCTCGACCACCGAACCGGTCGGGTGCTTCTCGACGAAGACCTCCCAGGGGTTGCGCATGGTCTGCTTGAGGCCGAGCGAGATGCGGCGCTTGACGGAATCCACTTCCAGCACCTGCACGTCGACTTCCTGCGAGGTCGACACGATCTTGCCGGGGTGCATGTTCTTCTTGGTCCACGACATCTCGGAGACATGGATCAGGCCTTCGATGCCCGGCTCGAGCTCGACGAACGCACCGTAGTCGGTGATGTTGGTGACGCGGCCGGTGAAGCGGGCACCCAGCGGGTACTTGGCTTCGATGCCCTGCCACGGATCGTCCAGCAGCTGCTTCATGCCCAGCGAGATGCGGTGCGTCTCGTGGTTGATCTTGATGATCTTGACCTTCACGGTCTGGCCGATCGAGAGCACCTCGGTCGGGTGGTTGACGCGGCGCCACGCGATGTCGGTGACGTGCAGGAGGCCGTCGATGCCGCCGAGGTCGACGAACGCACCGTAATCGGTGATGTTCTTGACCACGCCGTCGATGACCTGACCCTCTTCGAGGTTCTGCACCAGCTCCTGGCGCTGCTCGGCGCGGGTCTCTTCCAACACCGTGCGGCGGGACACGACGATGTTGCCGCGGCGGCGGTCCATCTTCAGGATCTGGAACGGCTGCGAGTTGTTCATCAGCGGCGCAACGTCGCGGATCGGCCGGATGTCGACCTGCGAGCGCGGCAGGAAGGCCACGGCACCGTCGAGGTCGACGGTGAAGCCGCCCTTGACCTGGTTGAAGATGACGCCGTTGACCTTCTCGTTGTTCTGGAACGCCTTCTCCAGCTTGCCCCAGCTCTCTTCGCGTCGCGCCTTGTCGCGCGACAGCACGGCTTCGCCGAGAGCGTTTTCGATGCGATCGAGGAACACTTCCACCTCGTCGCCGACCTTGAGGTCGCTCTCACGGCCGGGGCCGGAAAATTCGCGCAGCGCGACGCGGCCCTCGGTCTTCAGGCCGACGTCGATGACGGCCATGTCCTTTTCAATTGCAACCACCTTGCCCTTGACGACGGAGCTTTCCTGCAGGTTGCCACCTGCGAAGGACTCGTCGAGCATCGCGGCGAAATCGTCGCGCGACGGGCTATAGGTATCAGCAGAAGTCGAAGCCATTTGTTCTCCAGTTGCGGATGTCTTGCCGGCCGTTGGGTTCATGGGCGCATCGCGCGCGCAGTGTCGGAAGGTCCGCAAGACCTTCGAGCGACCGCTCGTTGCCCTGATCTAGCGACCAGAACAGCGGAAGCGGGCCGGCTGAGGCCCGCGCGTTCGATACGTTGAAAGCTTGTCCGGAACCTGGATCGCGCCGGTCCCGAAACCGGGACGAAGCGTATCGACCTCAAAGAGCGGGAGCGGGCACTTCCTCCAATGACGGCGGCGGCTTAACCCCGCGACCGGCCCGCTCGGACAGCCTCGATAATGTCGATGGCGGCCCGGACGCCGCCTTCTATATCCAGTTGGGAGTTATCTAGCAAGTAAGCATCCGGGGCCGGTTTCAGAGGCGCAATCGGCCGATTCTTGTCACGTTCGTCACGCTGGAGGATGTCGGCGAGCACGGCCGCCTCGTCCGCCTCCTCGCCCCGCGCTTTGGCCTCCATGGTGCGGCGCCGCGCGCGGACCTTGGGGTCGGCGACCACGAAGATCTTCACGTCGGCATGGGGGCAGATCACGGTTCCAATATCCCGGCCGTCGAGCACGGCGCCGGGCGGATCGGCGGCGAACTGGCGCTGGAAATTGACCAGGACCTCGCGAACCCGAGGGATTGCCGAGACGATCGAGGCCCCCTCGCCGGCCTTCTGGGTCTTCAGCGCAGGATTACCGAACTTTTCGGGATCGAGCTCCAACGCGGCCTGCACCGCGGCCGCCTCATCGTTGAGATCGTGCCCCGACTGCATCAAGGCGTAGGCGACCGCGCGATAGATCACGCCGGTATCAAGATGACGATAGCCGTAATGGTGGGCGAGACGCTTGCCGAGCGTGCCCTTGCCCGAAGCCGCGGGCCCGTCGATGGCGATGATCATGAAAACTCGGCCCCTAGCGAACGCATCATCGGAATGAAGTCCGGGAAGCTAGTGGCGATGAAGGCGGTGTCGTCGACGGTCACGGGCTGATCGGAGGCGCAGCCCATCACCAGCGCAGACATCGCGATGCGATGGTCCATATGGGTGGCGACAGTGCCGCCGCCCGGGACGTGGCCGCGGCCCTCCACGATCAGATCGTCGCCGGAGACCTCGACCTTGACGCCGTTGACGCGCAGCATGGCGGCGGTGGCTTCAAGCCGGTCGGATTCCTTGACACGCAGCTCCTGCAGGCCGCGCATGATCGTGGTGCCTTCGGCGAACGACGCCGCCACCGCCAGCACCAGATATTCGTCGATCATCGACGGCGCGCGCTCCGGCGGCACCTCGACGCCGCGCAGCTTCGACGCCCGCACGCGCAAGCGCGCCATCGGCTCGCCGGCATCGCCGCGCACTTCGCTCTCCTCGATGGAGGCGCCCATTTCGCGCAGCGTGGTGAACAGCCCGGTGCGCAGCGGATTGGTCATGACGTCGGACAGCACGACATCGGAGCCCTCCACGATCAGCGCCGCGACGATCGGGAAGGCGGCCGAAGAGGGATCGGCGGGCACCACGACATTGGCGCCATGCAGCTCGGGCTGGCCCACCAGCGTGATGCGGCGGCCGTGCCGGCCTTCCTGGACCGAGGTGATGTCGGCGCCGAAATGCTTCAGCATCAGCTCGGTGTGGTCGCGGCTGGCCTCGGTCTCGATGACCGTGGTGGTGCCGGGAGCGGCGAGGCCCGCCAGCAGCACGGCCGATTTGATCTGGGCCGAGGCGACCGGGGTCTTGTAGACGATCGGCAGGGGGGCGCGCGCGCCCTGGAGGGTCAGCGGCAGGCGCCCGCCCTCGCCGCCGGCGGTGACTCTGGCACCCATCTTTTCCAGGGGATCGAGGATCCGGCGCATCGGACGGCTGCGCAGCGAGGCGTCGCCGTCGAACACCGCCGAAATTGGGCAGCCGGCGACGGCGCCCATGACCAGCCGGCAGCCGGTGCCGGAATTGCCGAAATCCAGTGCTGCCTTGGGCTGGGCGAAGCCTCCGACCCCGACGCCGTTGACGGTCCAGGCGAAATCGCCGGTGCGCTCGACGCTGGCGCCCAGCGCCTGCATCGATTTGGCGGTGTTGAGGACGTCCTCGCCCTCGAGCAGGCCCGAAATCCTGGTCTCGCCGACCGCCAGCGCGCCCAGGATGAGGGCGCGGTGGGAGATCGACTTGTCGCCGGGCACCCGTACTTTCCCGGTCAGGGGACCGCTGGCGCGAGACTGGAGCGGCCTCGGTTGATCGGAATGGGTCAAGATTGTGTCCTTGAATAGGCCCGGTGGGCTGGCGCGCAGGTACCACATGGTCCGCGCCCCGTCACGGGCATGTCGTTCTCCCGTAATGCGCTATTGACAGCGGGCCGCCAACTAGCCAAGTGAAGCACCGCTTTTCAGACATTCCCAGGATTCCTGCCGTGGCCAAGTCCGAACTCGGAACCAAACGTATTTGCCCGACCACGGGCAAGAAATTCTATGACCTCAACAAGAATCCGGTGATCTCGCCCTATACCGGCGAAGTGGTGCCGATCGCCCCGGTCGCTCCTGCCCGCGGCCCCCGTGCGGCCGAGGCCCGCAACATGGCCCAGGACAACGCGCCGGAGCCGGCGGAGACCGAGGAGTTGGTCTCGCTCGAGGAGGCCGATGCCGAGGAGAACACCGGCAAGGTCAAGGCGGTCGTGCCCGAATCGGAGGACGATATCGAGGTCGACGAGACCCTCGACGACGATGATGACGACGATTCGACCTTCATTGCCGACGAGGAAGAGGGCGATGAGGACGTGACCGACATCATTGGTGATGTCGGCGGTGATGAAGAGACTTGAGATCAGCCCTGATCTGTGAAAAAGGGTGCACCGCGCGAGTCGCCTAGAGCGCTCGCCGGCCGGGACGGGTCCCCCAGGATCCTCCCATTTGGACTAAGGGGCCATAGCTCAGCTGGGAGAGCGCTTGCATGGCATGCAAGAGGTCGGCGGTTCGATCCCGCCTGGCTCCACCAGCCTTCGCTGGCTTCGCCAGCTACGGCTCGGCAAGCCAGCTCCGCTCCCTCGTGGCGAAGCTAGCGAAGGCTGCCGCGGCGAAGCCCGAAGGGCGAAGCCGGGCTTCAGCAAAACAAGAGCGGGTGTAAGCTCTCCTCGCCTACCGAGGAGTGTGCCCGTGAAGTACGTCTACATCCTTGAGAGCCTTGATTCTCTCCACTTCTATGTCGGGATCACTGACGACCTCCGCGCCCGACTGGCAAAGCACAATGCTGGCGAGGTGCCCCACACTTCGAAATACGGACCTTGGCGGCTCAAGACTTACGTCGCATTCAGCGACGAGAAGCAGGCCGTCGCATTCGAAAAGTACTTGAAGTCAGCATCAGGCGGCTCCTTCGCCAAGAAGCGGCTTTAGCCCCTACTCCCCGATCACCGCATTCAGCCGATCCCTCAGCGCGACGATCTCGTCTTTCATCGCGACCAGCTCCGACACCGAGCAGTCCGATGCCGCCAGGATCGATTGCGGCACGCTGCGGGCCTTCTCCTTCAGTGCATGGCCCTGCGGCGTCAGGGCGATCAGAACCTGACGCTCGTCCTCACGCGAGCGGGTGCGCCTGACGAGATGGGCGGCCTCGAGCCGCTTCAGCAGCGGCGTCAGCGTGCCCGAATCCAGGAACAGCTTCTCGCCGATCTCCTTGACCGGCACGTCGTCGCGCTCCCACAGCACCAGCATGACCAGATATTGCGGATAGGTCAGGCCGAGCCGATCGAGCAGCGGCTTGTAGACGCGGTTAAAGGCGTGCGTAGCGGAATAGACCGCGAAGCAGATCTGGTTGTCGAGACGAAGCGGGTCTACCGCCGTTGATTTCCGGGCCATGAAGAATCCTGCGCGTTTCTCCCATTCTGGGCCCGGCCGGCGCCACATTCAATTGCGAACAATTAAATGTGAGGCGCGACGAATTAGATTGCGCGCAATCTAATTGTCTGCGATAAAGCTTACACCCCAACCCGGAAAGACCCGAGGAGACGACAATGTCCGTGAACGTCCTCTACAAGACCAGCGCCAAGGCCACCGGCGGCCGCGACGGCCATGCTGCGACCCTCGACGGCGCGCTCGACGTCAAGCTCACCACGCCGAAGGAGCTCGGCGGTGGCGGCGGCGCTGGCAACAATCCCGAGCAGCTGTTTGCGGCCGGCTATGCCGCCTGCTTCATCGGCGCGATGAAGTTCGTGGCCTCGCAGGGCGGCCCGAAGGTGCCTGCCGACGCCTCGGTCACCTCGACCGTCGGCATCGGCCCGCGCTCCGAGGGCGGCTTCGGCCTCGATATCGACCTCGCGGTCTCGCTGCCGGGCCTTACCCGCGCAGACGCCGAGGCGCTGGTGGCGAAGGCGCACCAGGTGTGCCCGTACTCCAATGCCACGCGCGGCAATGTCGACGTTCGCCTGACGGTGGTCTGATCGGCAGCGCGGATCGGCTGGCCCGGGGCCCCCTCGGGCCGGCCGCTTACGAGGGAATTTGCCACCCCGCGGCATGGCTGCTCGGCGGCGCATACGGCTCCACGCTCGGCGCCATTGCTGGCGCAAACAAACCTCGCTAGGCCTGTGATCCAATGATCGACACAGGGAAGCGAAGGCATGACTGAAGCAGCAACGGGCGCCATGAGCGGATTGCGCGTCATCGATCTCACGCGCGTGCTCGGCGGTCCCTACTGCACCCAGATCCTCGCCGACCACGGCGCCGACGTGATCAAGGTCGAGCCGCCCGCGGGCGACGAGGTGCGCGAATGGGGCCCTCCGTTCCACGAGGAGGATGCGGCCTATTTCGTCGGCATCAACCGCAACAAGCGCTCGATCGGCCTCGACCTCGCCTCCGAGGGCGGCCGAATCGTGCTGCTCAAGATGCTGGAGACCGCCGACGTCCTGATCGAGAATTTCAAGCCGGGCACGCTGGAGAAATGGGGCATCGGCAACGACGTCCTCAGCAAGAAATATCCCAGCCTCGTGCATTGCCGGATCTGCGGCTTCGGCGCCGACGGCCCGCGCGGCGGCAACCCCGGCTACGATGCCATCATCCAGGCCATGACCGGCATGATCGCAGCGACCGGCTCGCCCGAGAGCGGGCCGATGCGGATCGGCGTGCCCCTGGTCGACATCACCACCGGGCTCTATGCGGCAATCGGCATATTGATGGCGCTGTCGGAGCGGCAGCGCTCCGGCAAGGGGCAGTTCCTGGAGACGACGCTGTACGAGACCGGCCTTGCCATCATGCATCCGCACACCGCGAATTATTTCATGCATGGCAAGCCGCCTGGTCTCACCGGCAACGAGCACCCGAACCTCGTGCCTTACGCGATCTTCCCGACCAAGACCGACAACATCTTCATCGGCGTCGGCAATGACGGCACCTTCCGCAAGCTGGCGAAGGAGATCGGCAAGCCCGAGCTCGGCTCCGATCCGCGCTTTGCCCGCAACAAGGACCGCATCGCCAATCGCGAGGCACTGCGCGCCGAGCTTGCCGCCGTGTTCAGCCAGCACGAGGCCGAGCCGCTGTGCAACCGCCTGCTCGCGGCCGGCCTGCCTGCAGGTCCCGTGCAGAAGATCGACCAGGCGTTGACCAATCCGCACACGATCGCGCGTGGCGATATTATTGAGAAGGACTGGTACAAGGGCGTTGCCTCGCCGATCCGGCTCGACCGCAGCAAGCCGAGCCTGCGCCGCGTGCCGCCGAAATTCAGCCAGCATGCGGCCGAGGTGCTGGGCGAGTTCGGCTACTCCAAGGCCGAGATCGACGCGATGGTCGAAAAAGGCACGGTCTGCGGTCCCGAGCGGAAACGCTGAGCTAAGGCGAGCGTCAACGGTGGTGCGCTCCCTCTCCCGCTTGCAAGTGGGAGAGGTTCGGAGCCCGCGGCGCGATAGTGCCTCATCTCAATGCCGCACTGCGGCGCGCGCACGCATGTGCAGCGCGAACGAGTTGGCTGACGGCTCCGTCTTGGCCTATTTGACAACTTCCCATTTGGCCGCGCTTGCTGCTTTCGTTTCTCCCGCTTACACAGTCATGTGAACGTCATATGGCGCTGCTAGCGCAAGCGCTTCTTTAGTGACGGGCAAGGGAGGTTCTTGATGGCTCTTCGACATTTTGGCACGGCGGCGGCCGTCGCACTCACAATTGGTCTCGGGGCGTCGCCGGCGCTTGCCGTGACCGAAATCCAGTGGTGGCACGCGATGACCGGCGCCAACAACGACGTCATCGTCAGGCTCGCCAACGATTTCAACACCACGCAGAGCGACTACAAGGTGATCCCGACCTACAAGGGCAACTACGCCGACACGATGAACGCCGGCATCGCCGCGTTCCGCGCCGGCAACGCGCCGCACATCATGCAGGTGTTCGAGGTCGGCACCGCCACCATGATGGCCGCGACCGGCGCCGTGAAGCCGGTCTACAAGCTGATGGCCGAGACCGGCGAGAAGTTCGATCCGAAGGCCTATCTGCCTGCGATCACCGGCTATTACTCGACCTCGAAGGGCGAGATGCTGTCCTTCCCGTTCAACTCGTCCTCGACCGTGATGTGGGTCAACCTCGACGCACTGAAGAAAGCGAATGTCGAGGTGCCGAAGACCTGGCCCGAAGTGTTCGACGCCGCCAAGAAGCTGAAGGCGGCCGGCCACGCCACCTGCGGCTTCTCCAACTCCTGGGTCACCTGGGTCAATCTCGAGCAGCTCTCCGCCTGGCACAACGTGCCGCTCGCCAGCAAGGCCAACGGCCTCGACGGTTTCGACACCGTGCTGTCCTTCAACGGTCCGCTCCAGGTCAAGCATCTCGAAAATCTGGTCGAGCTCCAGAAGGACAAGACCTACGACTATGCCGGCCGCACCAACACCGGCGAAGGCCGCTTCACGTCGGGCGAATGTCCGCTCTATCTGACCTCGTCCGCGTTCTTCGGCAACGTCAAGGCGCAGGCCAAGTTTGCCTTCACCGCGGTGCCGATGCCCTATTACCCGGACGCTAAGGGCGCGCCGCAGAACTCGATCATCGGCGGTGCCTCGCTCTGGGTAATGGGCGGCAAACCGGCGGACGATTACAAGGGCGTCGCCAAATTCTTCTCCTTCCTCTCGGACACCGATCGCCAAGTCTACATCCACAAGGCCTCGGGCTATCTGCCGATCACCAAGGCGGCCTATGAGAAGGCCAAGGCGGATGGCTTCTACAAGGACCAGCCCTATCTGGAGACGCCGCTGCTCGAGCTGACCAACAAGGAGCCGACCGAGAATTCGCGCGGCCTGCGCCTCGGCAACATGGTGCAGCTCCGTGACGTCTGGGCGGAGGAGATCGAGCAGGCGCTGGCCGGCAAGAAGACCGCCAAGCAGGCGCTGGACGCGGCCGTCGAGCGCGGCAACACCATGCTGCGCCAGTTCGAAAAGACCGCCGTGAAGTAAGGCGACAAGCGGCAGGCCGGTCCCCCGGCCTGCCGCGCTGGGGCATCATGCAAAAGCAAGCCATTTTCCAATCGAAGCTGTTGCCCTATGCGCTGGTTGCGCCGCAACTCGCGATCGTCCTGATTTTCTTCTACTGGCCGGCCTTGCAGGCGATGATCCAGTCGTTCCTGCTGCAGGACGCCTTCGGCCTGTCGACCAGCTTCGTCTGGTTCGAGAACTACATCGAGCTGTTCAAGGAGCCCGCCTATTTCGAGGCGATCCTGCGCACCTTCTTCTTCTCATTCGCGATCGCGGTGTCGTCGCTGTCGTTCGCGCTGCTGCTGGCCGTGATGGCAGACAAGCCGCTGCGCGGCTCGATGCTCTACCGCACGCTGCTGATCTGGCCCTATGCGGTGGCGCCGCCGGTCGTCGGCGTGCTCTGGATCTTCATGCTGCATCCCTCGCTCGGCGTGCTCTCGCGCTACCTGCGGGCGCTGGGCATCGACTGGAATCCACTGCTCGACGGCGACCAGGCCGCAGCGCTGATCATCCTGGCCGCCGCCTGGAAGCAGATCTCCTACAACTTCCTGTTCTTCCTCGCCGGCCTGCAGAGCATCCCCAGAAGCGTGATCGAGGCGGCTGCGATCGACGGCGCCCGCCCGATGCGCAGGTTCTGGACCGTGATCTTCCCGCTGCTGTCGCCGACCATCTTCTTCCTCCTGGTCGTCAACATCGTCTACGCCTTCTTCGACACGTTCGGCATCATCGACACCATGACCCGCGGCGGTCCGGGCAAGTCGACGGAGACGCTGGTCTACAAGGTCTATACCGACGGCCTGCTCGGCGGAAACCTCGGCAGCTCCGCGGCACAATCGGTGATCCTGATGATCATGGTGATCGTGCTGACGGGCATCCAGTTCCGCTTCGTCGAACGCAAGGTGACCTACTGATGGTCGAGGAAGAAGGCTTTCGGCGCTACATTGCCCATATCATCCTCTGGATCGGGATCGCGATCGTCGCCTTCCCGGTCTATCTCGCCTTCGTGGCGTCGACCCAGGAGAACGCGGTAATCGCCAACGGGCAGATGTCGTTGCTGCCCGGGGGTCATTTCTTCCAGACCTACTACCAGACCATCTTCATCGGCACGAGCGGCTCGACCCGCGAGCCGGTCGGCAACATGATGCTGAACTCGCTGGTGATGGCGCTGCTGATCGCGCTGGGCAAGATCGCGGTCTCGATCATCTCGGCCTATGCGATCGTGTATTTCCGCTTCCCGTTCCGGATGGCGCTGTTCTGGCTGATCTTCATCACGCTGATGCTGCCGGTCGAAGTCCGCATCTATCCGACCTACAAGATCGTCGCCGACCTGCACATGCTCGACAGCTATGCCGGCCTGTCGCTGCCGCTGATCGCATCGGCCACCGCGACGCTGCTGTTCCGCCAGTTCTTCATGACCGTGCCGGACGAGCTGCTGGAGGCCTCGCGCATCGACGGCGCCGGCCCCTTCCGCTTCTTCTGGGATACGCTCTTGCCGCTGTCGCGCACCAACATGGCGGCGCTGTTCGTGATCCTGTTCATCCTCGGTTGGAATCAATATCTCTGGCCGCTCTTGATCACCACGCGCGACGACATGCAGACCATCCAGATCGGCATCCGCAAGATGATCACCACCACCGACGCGCTGACCGAATGGCCGATCGTGATGGCAACCGCCGTGCTGGCCATGCTGCCGCCGGTGTTCGTCGTCGTCGCCATGCAGAAATTGTTCGTGCGCGGCCTGGTCGAGACGGAAAAGTGAAGATGGCGAATAGTGAAGGGCGAGCGGCGAATGGGGTCGCGGCGTCCGCCTTGCGTGCTAACAAGTCCCCATTCGCCATTACTTACTCGCTACTCGCCGGTGCAACCCATGGCTAACGTCACCCTGCGCAGCGTCCGCAAGACCTATCCCGGCGGCTTCGAGGCCATCAAGGGCGTCGATGTCGATGTCGGCGACGGACAGTTCTGCGTGCTGGTCGGCCCCTCCGGCTGCGGCAAGTCCACGCTGCTGCGCATGGTCGCGGGGCTGGAGACGGTCACCGGCGGCGAGATCGACATCGGCGGCCGCGTCGTCAACGGAGTAGAGCCCGCCGATCGCGACATCGCGATGGTGTTCCAGAACTACGCGCTCTATCCGCATATGACCGTCTACAACAACATGGCCTATGGCCTGCGCAACCGCGGCATGGCCGAGGCCGAGATCAAGACCCGCGTCGAGGAAGCCGCGCGCGTGCTCGAGCTCTCCGCCATGCTAGAGCGCAAGCCGCGCCAGCTCTCCGGCGGCCAGCGCCAGCGCGTCGCCATGGGCCGCGCCATCGTGCGCCAGCCGAAGGTGTTTTTGTTCGACGAGCCGCTGTCCAACCTCGACGCCAAGCTGCGCATCGCGATGCGGGTCGAGATCCGCAAATTGCAGCGCCGGCTCAACACGACGTCGATCTACGTCACCCATGACCAGCTCGAGGCGATGACGCTGGCTGACATCCTCGTGGTGATGAACGGCGGCCAGGTCGAGCAGGTCGGCAATCCGCTTGATATCTACGAGAAACCGGCGACGACCTTCGTCGCCTCCTTCATTGGCGCGCCGCCGATGAACTTGATGTCGACGCGGCCCGAGGAGATCCGGTCGCAGCTCGCCGGCAGCGCCGCGGCCGATGCCGGCATCGTCGGAATCCGCCCGGAGGATTTTGTCATCACCGACGAGACGCCGGCCGGCGGCCTCGCCCTGCCGCTCACCGTCGAAGCCATCGAGCGCGTCGGCGCCGAGACCTTCGTCTACGGCTCCCGCGAGCAGGAGGACCAGGGCGTCGCCGCCACGCCCGGCGAGCTGCCGCCCGGCGAGGTCATCGTCCGCATTCCAGGAACCCAAGCGCCCGCCATCGGCGCGAGAATCCGTGTCGCGGCGGTGCGGGCGAAGCTGCATCTGTTCAGTGACGACGGGCGGACGCGGCTCAAGGGCTGAGCGGCTCCGGGGCCCGACGACAAAAGTGCGAAAACAACCCCATGCACAGTAGAAGGGGCTCTGTTTTCGTTGGGATAAATCGCCTCGCACGACGCGTCATGCCAACCATGACGAACCAGGCATTCGGGCGATGGCGGAAAGTGGTCCGTCCACAGCCTCCCCCGCTACCTGCTTGAACCCACAGGGGAACATGCCCATATTGCTGATCAAGGGGCGCCGCTCGCGGGCCCTGATGCACCAAAGTCGCTTCGAGAGGACTTTGTAAACTATGTCTCGTGTTCCAACGCTCTCCAGTCCCTTCCTGCTGGGCTTTGACGAGATCGAGCGCGTGCTCGATCGGGTCGTCAAAGGCGCCGACGGTTATCCTCCCTACAATATCGAGAGGTGCGACCGCACGGACGGCCAGCCCGAGCGTTTGCGCATCACGCTGGCGGTCGCCGGATTTACGCGCGACCAACTCGATGTAACCATTGAGGAAAACCAGCTCGTGATCCGCGGGCGGCAGCAGGACGACAAGACCCGGCAATACATCCATCGCGGCATCGCCGCGCGCCACTTCCAGCGCACCTTCGTGCTGGCGGAGGGGATGCTGGTGCTGGGTGCGGATCTGAAGAACGGGTTGTTGTCGATCGATCTGGCCCGGCCTGAACCGGAGCGGATCGTTAAGACAATCGCTATCAATGAGCACGAATAATGGAACGAGTAGCGGACTCGACCGCTTAGTGTTCCAGAGGAGTCGAGACCATGAGTGAAGGTCACGTTGCGTTCGAATACGAAGCCAAGAACGTCTCTCCGGAGACACTGGCAACCCTGGGCGAAGGCCATATCGCCTATGTGAAGCAGATCCGCTCCGAGGACGTGCCGGGCCTGTTCCCCGAGGCGCCCAAGATCGCGCCGGGCCTCAAGCTTTTCGCGCTCCACGCCGCCGACGGCACGCCGATCATGCTGACCGACAGCCGCGAAGCTGCGATCGCCAACGCCTGGAGCAACGAGCTGCAAGCGGTGAGCGTGCACTGAAGCGCGCAAGCGTCGCGCGAAGAGAGTTTTGGCGGGCATGCCTTCGCACGAAGGCGTGCCCGTTATCATTTGTGAAATGCGGCCTCGCCCTTTGATCTTTTCGGAAAACCGCTGACACTTTCCGCTATCGCGGCCGTCCGGGTCCGGATCATACCTAGCTCCTGATCGCAACTATGTTGTGAAGTCCGTTTTTGAAAAATCTATCCAAATGAGAGGTCGCGACGCTGCGCAAATCGGCTCGGATCATTTTTCTGCCGGAATAGACGCGATCGTTGGCGTCCCAGCATCGAAGGCCAACACAAGAAAGCCAAAGATGCAGCCAAGAATGAACAACGAGCCAGCGATCAGAGCCCAACGTGTTCGCGGATGACGCAGGCTTAGGCCGGCAGTTTCGGATGGCGACTTAAAATCATCGATGCGGAATTGCAGGATCGAGGACGCCCGCTCCTTGCGCCTGACGGTGCTGGACAGCCGGATAAGCGACTCCATTGATCCGGCACACATGCAAATCAGACCTAGTAGAAAGCAGGCAAGTGGCAGAAGTGCAGCCTTGCCCAGTCCGCCTCCCTTCATCGCGGTCGCAACAGCAAGACTTGCAGCACCGTTACCGGCCCACAATGCGTTGATTGCGTGGCTGTAGATCGGCTCGGCACGCTGGAGGTCGGCAGCAACTGAAGCGTAAACGTCTTCCAACTGCCGTCGCTCGAATTCCGATTGTTCGTCTTCGCTATTGGTCATGGCGAGTTCTCCTCTCACGCCCTCAACGTAGTACGGTGTGAACCTCTCTCGGCCTAGCGGCGACTCGCTTGCGCGCGAAAGAACCGTGAATGTGTGGGACTTATCCCTCCGGGACGACCAACGACTCGATCGCATACCTTTTAGCAACCTTCAAAAACTTGCCGAACGAGAAGAGCGCCTGATCGATTATGCGGATGGCGTTTCGCGCATCATGGTTTGCAACGACGCGCTCAGTTGATCGACGAAGCCCCGATATATCGAGTAGGTCGCGTAAACCTGGGCCTGAGCTCCGGGTATCTCGGCGATCGACTGCTTTGTCATGTAGCGCATCGCCCGATAGGTGTGCTGATCATAGATCGGATAAACGTCGGGGCGCCGGCAATGCAGATAGAAAATATTCCAAACCGCTCGATGGCCCGGCTGGGCGGGATCGAGATAGCACTGCTCAAGGTTCTGCTCCAGTTTCCAACGTTCAACGTAATTGATGCGCACGGTCTCTCGCTTCGCATCGGACAGACGCGTGCCGTTTTTCCACTCGAACAGAGGCCATAGCGCGAGGCGTTCCGTCTCAAGGTCCTTCAAGATGTTGGGTTCGTAGAGCGATGCATCGCGGTCTGCATCCCGGTAGCCGCGTGACCAATGGTTGACGAAAGCCTCTAAAGACGGGTCGCGCGGGAATAGATCGACTGAGAGGTGCATCAGGACTCCGGCTCGACCAATAGCCAGATGCGTTTGATCGGCAGCTCCGCTTGCAGCTCTTCCGACAGGGCATCGAAGTTCTTCTGAAGCGCTGCGACAAGGTCGCCCGCATCCCAAAGCCGCACTTCAAAGAACAATTGTCGCGCTTCGCGAATAACAGAATCCTTGAAGCCTGCCCAAGACACGATCAGACCGTGATCGGCACCAAAGCGCGGCATGACGCCTTGAAGCTCACGCAAAACGCTCACATCAGCCGGTGTCGCCCCGGACTTAACTTGAACTGCGATGCGCGGCTGACCGAAACCCATCGGTCCGGTTCCTGCTATCACGTCAACGCCGCCATCCGCGCCCGGCTTTGAGACTTGAACTTGATAGCCTTCTGCCTTCAGAATCTCGCCGACAAGGCGTGCTAGTTCATGGCCCGCAAAATTTCGACCAATGAATTTTGTAATCTGATCGGCAGCGAACTGCTCGATATCAATTGCGCCATCGTCCGCTGTGTCTGTCGGCTCGGCGTCAACGGCATTTCTTGGAAGGCTGCTCGCGGATGTACGCCCTTGCACCAGCGCGGCAAGTCGCTCTTCGGCATTGTTGCGCTTGGCTTGAAACACCGTCAGTGTTGAGCCAAGAGTATACAAAAGGTCTTGGTCAATCTCTGATCGCGGTAGATCAGTCCGGACCCATTCCACAGGACGTTGATGACCAGCGCCCGCTGGCGCATCCGCAACGTATCGATACGATGCCGCGACCCGACCGATGGCGATTGCCGAGCGCGATGTTAGAGGCACTGCGATCCAGTCGCCGTTGCGAATTTTGTCTTTGAATGCCCATAGCTCGCCCGCCCAGATGCGTTGCACACCTAGCGACTTCTCATGATACACGCCTTGAACGTGCGCTAGCATCGCCTCCTTTGTGGCGATACCAGACAGATCGCCTACCGAGTCCCAACCGATGACGGCAACGTTGTTTTCAACCGCGTAGTCTTCGTTGACGCCGTGCTTGCCGGCCCTCACAACCCAAAATGCCATTTCTAGCGCCCTCGTCACCGATCAAAAAGGATTGCCGTCCGTACATCGCTGCCGCGCTTCGCGCTGGAAGTCTTCCGCCGATCTCGCCTTGTCCGCGTAACCCGCGCGAACAAGTCGCGCGAGGAGATCGGGCGGAAACCTCGCATCGGCCTTAGCAATGGTTTCGGCAGTCATCTCCGCCGGCCAGCCAATAGTCCGATAACCAACGATGTTGTACGCCGCTGAGCCGTATGACCCTAGGCAGAAATCCCGCGCTCCGATCTCTTCTTGCTCAGCGTAGACGCGACACATCTCTTTAGAGCCGGTCGTGCATTTCGCCGCACGAGCCTGCACCCGTCTGTGGAAGTCCGCTTGTGCCGCTTGCTCCTCGGCCGTTGGCGGAGGTGCGGGCCGGACCGGTGCGCACTGTCGAGTGGCGCGATCGTAATAGGTTCCTTGCTGAAGACAGGCAGATACGTCGTCTGCGTTCACTGGCATGACCGTGTTGACCGCACCACAACCGCCTAACGCGAGCCCTACCACCAATATGGCGAGCCACCTACTCATTAGCGCCTAACCGGTGCCCAACTCGAAAAATGATGCCGCGAGGTACGGCGGGCTCGGCGCCACGCATCAACCTCATTGGCAAGCGCCCGTATGGTACGCTCGCCTTGGCGGTGAGATTGGGCAATCATCGCGCATAGGAACTCGGCAGCGAAGGCATCGCTGTCACCGCCTTGGCGCTCGATCTCGACTGCAATCTGAATGCGGCACTCGCGTACCGCTTTATCTGTCTCCCCCATGCAACCAGCGTAGAACGGCGCGATGGGGAGTCAAGCCAGATGACCACCCCGGCGAAGCACCCGGCTTACTCACACACGAGACCCGTCATCAATCCGTGATTTGACATTTCGTTCGCGTTTGTCAAATCTGACAAAATGCAGGCCAAGGCCCCTCCCCAGGACCGGATCCTCGACGCTGCCTTGCGCGTGTTCCGGCGCCACGGCTTCCGCCGCTCCTCGATCGAGCTGGCGGCGGAGGAAGCCGGACTGACGCGGCAGGCGCTCTATCATCACTTCGCCTCCAAGGAGGCGCTGTTTCGCGCCGTGCTCGAGCGGATCTACGCGCAGGGGCTCGCTGCGGAAATCGCGGCCGCGAAGGCGGCGGAAGAAGCGGGCCTCGAGCTTGCCGACATCCTGGTCGCCGAGATCGGCGCGCGAATGCAGTCGCTGCTCGCTTCGCTGAAGGACTCGCCCCATACCGAGGAGCTGTTTTCCGAGCACCTCGCGCAGGCGCGCGACCTCTACCAGAGCTATTCCAGCCGTTTCGCCGAAGAGATCGCAACCACGATCGCGCGGGTGTGCCGCAAGCGAAAGCTTAACCTCGAAAGCGGCGTCAGCGTGCGCGAGCTCGCGCGCTGCGTCGAGATGGCGATCCACGGCACCAAATCCGCTTTCCCTGCCATGCAGCCGGTTGACGCGTTCCTGAAACAGCTCGAGACCATGCTGCGCATGCTGATCGCCGGCGCGATGGCGCCGTCCGCAAAGAAGTCCCAACGCAAAACGGGAGTTCGAAAATGACCAGCACGACCATCAATGGACGGCCTCTGGCGCTGCCCGACGATCCGGATGCGCTTTTGATCGACGTGATCCGCGATGGCGGCCTCACCGGCACCAAACTCGTCTGCGGCTCCGGCGTCTGCGGCGCCTGCACCGTGCTGCTCGACGGCACGCCGGTCGTGAGCTGCCTGTTGCCGGCGCAGGCGGCCGCGGGCAAATCGCTGACGACCGTCGAGGGCGTCGGAGCCGCCGGATTGCACCCGGTGCAGAAGGCGTTCATGGCGCACGATGCCCTGCAATGCGGCTTCTGCACACCCGGCTTCGTCGTCGAAGCCGCCGCCTTCCACGACGGCTGGCGCGCGACCAGGGGCGCGGCGACACCCTCGCGCGAGGAGATCGCCGCCGCGCTATCTGGACATCTCTGCCGCTGCGGCGCCTATGAAGGCATTTTTCGCGCTGTGGCGGAGGCTTGTTCGGGCCGCTTCGACGGCATCGAGCCGATCGCGCCGCGGCTGGAAGCCCGCGACAAGGTGACGGGCCTCGCCCGCTACACCGTCGACGTCCACCATGACGGCCAGCTCGAAGGCGTCATCCTGCGCGCGCACGTCGCGCATGCGAGGATCACCGGCCTTGATCTGGCGCCGGCGCGCGCCATTGCCGGTGTTGCCGCGGTCGTTCCGCTGCTCGACGACGACAACATGGTCCGCTTCGTCGGCGCGCCGATTGCAGCCGTCGCGGCCAAGGATCGCCGCACCGCACTGCAGGCCATCGCCGCGATCAGCTTCAAGCCCGAGCCTTTGCCCGCTGTGATCGGGCTCGATGCAGCGCGACGCGACGATGCACCGGTCGTGTTCGAAAAGAAGGACCGCAAGCGTGCCGGCAACGTGTCCGAGGGCGCAGGTGGCGCTCCGGTGTCGTGGAAGGGCAATGTGCGCGGGCCTTCTGCGCCGTTCTCGCAGAAAGCCAAGCGCGCCAAGAGCTGGCTTGACGAGGCGCGCCAGCAACGCAATCCGCTGCTGGTCGAGGAGACCTTTCGCGTCTCGACGCAACAGCACGCAAGCCTCGAACCACATGCCGCCGTGGCCAGGTTCGATGGCGATCAGCTCATTGTGCACATCTCGACCCAAGCCATCCACGAGAGCATGGAGAAGATCGCCAAGCGTTATGGCCTTCCGCACGACAAGGTGCGTGTGATCGCCGATCATGTCGGCGGCGGGTTCGGCTCCAAGGGCAGCGTTGGGCTGGAGACCATCGCCGCGATCGAGCTTGCGCGCGCCGCGAAAGCGCCGGTGCGCGTCGCCTTCGATCGTGAAGAGGAGCTTTCCGTCACCGGCTATCGTCCGGCCGCCGAGCTGAAGCTGTCCTTGCTGCCTTCTGCGGAAGGCCGCCTCAAGGCGCTGTCGCTCACTGCCCATGCAGACACCGGCGCCGCCGTGAACTCGCTGATCGCGGGCCTGGCGCGGCTGATCTATCCGGCCGAAGCAAAGGAGCTCGTCGACTTCGACGTGCTCAGCAATTTGCCGCCCGGCGCGCCGTTCCGCGGCCCCGGCGGTCCGCCGATGTCGTTTGCGCTGGAGCAGGCGGTCGACGAAGCGGCGCAGCGCATGAAGATGGATCCGATTCAGCTGCGCAAGCTCTGGGACCCCGATCCCAACCGCCAGCGACTGTACGACTGGGCTGCCGGCCTCGACGTCTGGAAGAACCGCAAGCCGGCCGCATCGCAGACCGGCCGCTACCGGCGCGGCGTCGGCGTCGCCACCGGTTACTGGCTCTATCTGTGGCAGACCGGCTCCTCGGTCGAACTCGCGATCAAGGGCGGCCGCATCGTCGCAAGCTGCGCGGTCCAGGATATCGGCACGGGCACACGCAGCGTGATCGCGAACACCGTCGCGAAGGCGTTCGATCTCGAGCCGCATGATGTGGACGTTCGCATCGGCCGCTCCAGCCTGCCGCGCGGACCGGGCTCCGGCGGCAGCCGCGTCACCGCCTCAGTGGTGCCGCCGACCTTGCTCGCCATCGACAAGCTGAAAGCGGAAATCAGGCGCACGGCGTCTCGCACACCTGCTCCGGGCTCGAACGCGCCGTGGCGCGAGATGATCGCGGCCTCCCCTGATATCGCCGTGTCGGCCAAACGCCAGGAGGACGGCAAGCCGCCGCCCGGCGTCAGGCCCGCGCTGCACGAGGCGGGCATCATGGGCCGGGTGTTCGGTTGGGTGCTGCGTCTGATAAATCACATGGTGGTCGGCGCCGGCGTGCCGAGCTCGGTGCAGGTGATGGAAGTCGAGGTCGATACCTGGCTCGGCCATGTGCGCGTGCTCAACGCCTATACGGGCCTCGCGGTCGGCAAGCTCGCCGCGCCGGCGCTGGCGCGAAGCCAGGCCGCGGGCGCGGTGATCCAGGGCATCGGCTACGCACTCTATGAGACGCGGGAGACCGATCCCTCGAGCGGCCACATCTTGAGCGGCAGCATGGAGGATTACCGCATCCCGGGGATTGCCGACATGCCGAAACTGGACGTGCATTTCGACGAGGCCGGTTTCGAGCATGTGCCGGGTGGCAGCGTCGGCATCGGCGAAGTCGCCACCGTGCCGACCTCGCCCGCGATCGCCAACGCCATCCGCGATGCGATCGGCGTGAGACTGACTGAAATTCCGTTCCGGCCCGATCGTCTTGTGGCCGCGCTGAAAGGGAGGGATGCAGCATGAGTGTCGCCGTCATCACCGCCAATCCCACGCCTGAATTCCGCGCCGGAGGCACCGACTTCAGCGAACGCCGCCGCAGCGGCGTGTCGCAGGGAATGCTGATCGATATCTCGACCAGCGGCGACAAGACGATCAGCTGGGGAGCCGATGGAGCGGCCCGGATCGGCGCGCTCGCCACCATCGCCACGATCGCGACCGACGCTCGCATCCTCGCCGCTTATCCCGGCATTGCGGCGAGCGCGCAGGGACTCGCCACGCCACAGGTGCGCCACGTTGCAACGCTCGGCGGCAATCTCGCGCAGCGTTCACGCTGCTGGTATTTCCGCCGGGCCGACATCGATTGCCTGAAGAAAGGCGGCAGCACCTGCCCTGCCCGTTCCGGCAATCATCTCTATGGCGTTGCCTTCGATCTCGGACCGTGCATCGCGCCGCATCCCTCGACCATGGCGGCGGCTCTGCTCGCCTATGATGCGACCATCACCACCGACCGGCGCAGCGGATTGACGATTGCCGGCCTGCTCGGCGACGGCTCGCTCTCACACGCCGATCACGCACTCGCAGCAGGCGAGATGATCAAGAGCATTGCGCTTCCTGCTCCGCATCAAGGCGAGCGCGCTTCCTACAAGCGGGCGATCAGCCGGACCTATGCCGAATGGCCGCTGGTGGAACTCTGCGCCCGCGTCGTGATCGCCGGCGGCAAGTTCCAGCTGGTGCGTCTCGCTGCCGGCGGCGTCGCGCCCGTGCCGCTTCGCCTCACCGCCGTGGAAGTCCAGCTCAGCGGCAAGCTTGCCAATGCGGCATCGATCGCAGAGGCGGCGAAAGCGGCGAGCTCAGGTGCCAAGCCATTGCCGATGACGGCCTACAAGCTCGATCTCCTGCAAGGGCTGGTGCGCGACGTGCTAGAGCGGCTTTCGGACTAAAGCGCGATGAGAATGGGATGAATCATCATCGCGCTTTAGGTTGTTGTTCACGCATGATCTCTCCGGAAAAGCGCTTCGCACTTTTCAGGATCATGCTTTAGCTAGCCGCCTGAGCGACCTGCCAGCCGCCCACGGATATCCGGCTTCAGCACCTTGCCGACCTTGGAGCGCGGCAGATCGTCCCAGACTTCGATCTGCTTCGGTGTTTTGACGCTGCCGATCCGCTGCTTGACGAAGGCCGCCAGCGCCGTCGCATCGACGCTCTGGCCGGCACGGGGCTGCACCACGGCAACGATACGCTCACCCCATTTCTCGTCCGGAAGGCCGATCACGGCGCAATCCTGTACCGCCTCATGCGCCCGCAGCGCGTTCTCGACCTCGATCGAATAGACGTTGAACCCGCCGGTGATGATCATGTCCTTGGCGCGATCGACGATGTAGAGGTAGCCATCGTCGTCGATGTAGCCGATGTCGCCGGTGTGGTGCCAGCCATGCGCGGAGGCCTCCGCCGTGGCTTCGGGATTTTTGTAGTAGCCTTCCATCACCAGCGAGCCGCGAACCACGATCTCGCCGCGTGAGCCGGTCGCCAGCAAATTGCCGTCGCCATCCATGATGCCGGCCTGCACCAACGGGCTGATCCGCCCCGCCGAGGCGAGGCGCTCCATCGCGATCGTGCCATCGGCATTGTAATGCTCATCCGGTGCCATCATCGAGATCATCATCGGGGCTTCAGTCTGACCGAACAACTGCGCCATGGGCCCGATGCGCCGGAGCGCCTCCGCAAGCCGTGCGGCCGAGATCGGTGCCGCGCCGTACCAGAAGCATTGCAGAGACCCGAGCTTCGCCGAGTCGAGCTTGGGATGATCGAGCAGCATGTAGATCAATGTCGGCGGCAGGAAGGTGTGCGTGACATGGTAGCGCTCGATCAATTCGAGGAATTCCGCGATGTCGGGGCGATGCATGATCACGATGCGACCGCCGAGCGCCATAATCGGGAAACACAGCACACCGGCCGCATGGGTCAACGGCGCGAGCGCGAGATAGATCGGACGCCCCCTGAAGGGATAGCCCATCAGCGTCAGCGCCGTCATGGCTTCGATGTTGCGGCCCGACAGCATGACCCCCTTCGGTTTTCCGGTGGTGCCGCCGGTGCCCGGAAGCATCGCGAGATCGTCGACCGTCTCGCGTTGATATTGGTCGGTGGCAAGGCCAGCGAGCCAGCCGTCGAACGAGGGCGCGAAGGGCAACTCGGCATCGAGGCAGACGAGGACGCGCAGCTTCGGCAGCTCTGCACGCACCGCCTCGACCATCGGCGCGAAGCTCGAGTGAAACAGCAGCAGGCTGCAGTCGAATTGGTCGAGGACGAGCCGGTTCTCGGCAGCCTCGTTGCGTGGATTGATCGGGCACCAAACCGAGCCCGCGCGGGAAATGCCGAACACACATGCAAACGCGACCGGATCGTTGCCGGACAGGATTGCGACCTTCTCGCCGGCAGCAATACCCGATCGCGCGAGCCCGCGCGCGACGCGGTAGCTCAGCTGCTGCACCTCGCGATAGCTGAGATCGCGACCGTCCATGGTCAGGCACGGCGCATCGGCGCCGAGCGAGGCACCTTTGTCGAGGTAATCGATGAAGCGCATGATCAATCCCGGAAGCAGCTGGCCGGTGGCGCGCGGCCGCGCCACCCGTGATCTTGCTCAGTCGTGCACGGTGAGGATCGGTCTGCTGACCAGCCCGAAGCTGCGCAGCTGGCCGAGCAGCTCGTGGTGACCGAATGCCTGGCAGCCGGAGGCGAAACCCACGCGCTTGGGCGGCTGCTGCAGCAGATGCGCCGCGGCATAGGCCTGCAACAAGCCGGTCTGCTTGTAATTGCTGTTGCCGTTGATGACGCAGTGCGCGCGTCCGAGCGGGCCGGAGGCATGCACCGAATCCAGCGACTTGTTGACGCGCGGGTTCTCGCGCGGCGGCATGGTGTTCATCACGCCGGCGGCGGTCTGCGCCAAAGCAGTGTAGCGGTCGTCGGGGTTCATGTTCTTGGTCGCGTCCAGCGCGGCGGCGACGATCTGCGGCACGCCCAGCATCAGCGCGCGGTTGAACACGCCGCCCAGCACCTTCACGTTGGCCACGCGCGGATCGCGCTTGAACCACACCGGGTGCGAGGTGCCGCCCCAGGGCAGCGCCAGGGCGAGCTCATGCTGGCCGGGGATGGCGAGGTTGTAGAGGCCGGCATCCGCCTGATGCTCGACATACTTGTTCTGCTCCAGATAGTAGGCCTTGGCCATCGCGGCGTTGACCAGGATGGTCTGCGTCGAGGCGATGGTCGGGCTGCCGCCCCAGAACACGGCGATGTCGAGCGTGTCGAGGCCGGGCGTCTCCAGGCACAGCTGCGCGGCGATCTCGCCGGTGGTGTACATCTGCGCGATGCCCGGCGCGAGCAGCAGGCCGGCATTGGCGAACTTGGTGCCCCATTCCTGCTCGAGCGTGATCAGCCAGTCCTGCTCGCCTGTCGTGTCGGTGTAGTGGCATCGGGACGCCCAGCAAGCCTGCACCACCTCGGCACCGAACCTGGCGAAGGGGCCCACGGTGTTGAGCACCACCGAGGCGCCGTTGAACAGCTCCGTCAGTGCGCTCACGGTGTGCGGCACTTCCACCACCTCGTAGTCGGCGGTCTCGATACCGGCCACGTTCGCTTTCATTGCGGCGTTGAGCTTCTCCGCGCTGCGCCCCGCGGCGATGAAGGGGATGTTGTACTCGCGTAAGTATTCGCAGACCAGGCGGCCGGTGTAGCCGGACGCGCCATAGACGATGACGGGCTTCTTCGCGCTCATTCTCGTTCCTCCGAAATGTTCGTTGTCGGGTTTGCAGCTCACATTCCCATGCCGCCATCGACCGGCAGTCCGATGCCGGTGATGAAGCGGGCTTCGTTCGAGCACAGGAACACCGCAGCATTGGCGATGTCGCCGACCTCCGCGAGCTTGCCGAGAGGCGTCTGCTCCACCACCGAGCCGACCGCGGCGTTGACGTCGGGCGCGAGACCGATCTTGACGATGTCGTTGGCGAGCTGCAGGCCCATGTCGGTCGGGATCAAGCCAGGATAGATGCAGTTGACGCGGACGCCATAACCGAGCTTGCCGGCCTCCATCGCCGCGACCCGCGTCATGCGATCGACCGCAGATTTCGTGCCGGAATAGACCGCGATGCTCGGGAAGGCGATCGTCGCCGCGACAGACGCGATATTGACGATCGCGCCACCTTTGCCCGCCGCTCCGCCCGGCCGCATCGCGCGGAAGGCGTGCTTCATGCCGAGCACGGTGCCGACGATGTTGACGTCGCACATCCGCCGCGCATCCTCGGCCCTGATCTCGCTGACCAGCGACGTGATCTCGATGCCGGCATTGTTGATGAGGATGTCGTAGCCGCCGAGGGTGGCGACCGTCGCAGCAGTCGCTTTCTCCCACTGCGCATCGTCGGCGACATCGAGATGCACGAAGCCGGTCTTCACTCCGAGCCTGGCGATCTTGCCGGCGCTATCCTTGCCGGCGTCATCGAGAATGTCGCCGATCATGACCGCCGCACCGGAGCGCGCCAGTGCTTCTGCAATAGCCGCTCCTATCCCGCGGGCTCCGCCGGTGACCAGGGCTTTGCGGCCATCAAGACTCTTCTCACTCATCGCACGTCCTCCCTTTGCTTGGACTGATCTGTTGGACTGATCTGTTCGCTGATGATCGGTGCGCGCTGCGATTGGCAGCACGGTGCCGGCGCGGTTGCGCAACGGCATGCGAGTCCGTTCCGGCGGCGCGGCGCCGGCGGGTGCATTTCCTCCATTTGCTGACGTCTTGACGACTGTCCAAATTTCTTGGCGCGCACACTCCTCCTGGAACTTGACAGTTGTCAAGGAAAAAATTTGACAGTTGTCAAAGAGGATGGTCTGTAGACGATGACCGACGACGTGATCGTGGTGACCAAGAGACGGGAGACAGCGCGACGATGGCGCGGCAAGCGACAGGAGCGGCGAAGCGAGAGGCCGTGGCGGAGATCGTGCGGGACGACAAGTTCAACGCGCGACGCATCGAGCTTGCCGAGGCGGCGCTCGAAACGCTTGGAGAGCTCGGCTTCGCCCGGACCAGCCTGCGGGAGATCGCGCAGAACTCGGCGTTCACGCACGGCGTGTTCCACTATTATTTCAGCGACAAGCTCGACCTGATCTGCTGCTGCGTTCGCCACTACAAGGCCAAGTGCGTGACGCGCTATGACGAGGTCGTCGCGACGGCAACGAGCCGCGACGAGTTGACGGAAGGCTTCCTCGCCAAGCTCGCAGCAACGCTGCAGAACGAAGCCCGCATGCACCGGCTTTGGTACGATTTGCGCTCGCAGGCGATGTTCGAGGCGGCGTTTCGCAAGGATGTCCTCGAGATCGACAAGAGCCTGGAGGCGATGATCTGGCGCATTGCCTCTCGCTATGCCGAGCTCGGCGGCAAGCGGCCGGCGTCGTCGCCAGGCGCGCTCTACGCGCTGTTCGACGGTCTGTTCCAGAGTGCGCTGCTCAAGCACCTCGCGGGTGACAGGAGGGCGGTCCCCGAACTGCTCGACGAAGTCCGGCGCCTGCTGCCGACGGTCTGCTGAAGCGCGGAAGTGGCGCCCACGAAGGCGTCGCCGCTCGAGGCCTGCACGTTACGCCATCCAAATTGATCGTCCGACTCGAAACTGCTTAGATGCGGCATGCCGCCGAAAGTCGAACGTCTGCCCAAGCAGCAATTGTGGTTTCCGGCCGGGCGCTATTTTCTGCGCACCATCAAGCGCGATGACGCCTCGCAGCGCTGGGCGGACTGGTTGTCCGATCCCTGGACCGTGCATGTCCTCAACACGTCACCGCGCGCGATGACCAAGGCGGAGATCGCCGACTACATCAAATCCTTCGATCAGCGCGAACGGCTCCTGCTCGGGATATTCGAGCGCGGCAGCCGCATCCATGTCGGCTTCATCCGCCTCGACATCAACGCGGCGGCGAGCGAGGCGCTCGTCAGCGCCGTGATCGGAGAAAAGGAGCACCGCAATGCCGGAGCGACGGTGAACACCTTCATTCCGCTGCTCAGATTCGTGTTCGACGATCTCAAGCTGAGCCGCATCCGCGCGTTCGTGCTGGAGCGCAATCAGACGACCATTCAATATCTGTCCAAGCTCGGATGGACGCTCGAGCCCGAACCCGAAAAACCGGTGCGATCGCATACGGATGGATCGCTTCTGGTATTGCGTCGGATGATCTGGGACCGGCCCGGTTTCCAGGCCTGGTTGAAGAGCCCGATCGGGCAGCGGATCGTGAATCGCATGGAAGCGGCGCGAGGTTGAGCCCCGGCCGCTCCCTTTGTCTGCTTAAGCGATCAATCAGTACTTCGCGACGACGGGTGACCCGCCGAACCGATAGTTGATACCTACCTTCACGATATCGATGTCCTGACGAATATCGATCAACGCGGTGGTGGCGGCGGCTGGATTGGCGAATCCCACGCGCTTGCTGTCGAAGCCGTAGTGAGTGTACTCGACCAAGGCCGACCAGTTCGGGGCGAAGGCCCACTCGACACCGGCACCTGCCACCCAGCCGACACGATCGGTGCTGGCGCTTGAATTGCAGGGCTCAAAAACGAGGAATCCCACACCGGGACAAAAGAAGCCGCCAATCGACGAGAAATTGTTCAGATTGTATCGGTCATGCGCAAACCCGACGCCGCCCTTGCCATAAACGAGCAAGCGATCCCATGTGTAGCCGACCCGACCCGTGACGCTGGCGACCCACTCGGTGCGGCTCGATAGAGTGGCGGGCGCGCCGGTCTTTCCGGCGAAGAAGGGATCGTTGGCGGTGCCGTGAAGATCGGTGGCCGTGAAATCGCCGGCAATCCCGAGCACCCAATTGCTGGCAAATTGGTAGTCGCAACCTACCTGAACGCCTCCTACAATTCCGACGTCTCCGTTCACCCCAATGCGATCACCAGGCACACTGCCTATAGTCATTGCAGGCGAGATGACCGCCCCCGTTCCGATGCCGGGATCCGTGAAGCCCGTTCGGCTCGCACCGCCGCCGACATGACCCCCGACATAGCAGCCGGTCCAACTGAAAGGCACGGCCGCCGCAACCGGCGCTTTCGTGTAGGGACGAGCTCCCAGATCGGCACCTTGAGCGGAGCCTGCGACAATCAGAGCCGACGTCGCCAGCAGCAGTCGTTTCATTCGTCACCCCCGAAGCAATCAGCGATAGAAATCTCCGGTAAGGTACATCGGCCGGCCTCCGCGCGCTGTATTCGAGGAGCAACACTCCGATACATTTGGTACTTCGATACTGTTTGATCACAACGCGCCGCAACACGGCGCCTTAAGCCTGATGACGGCGCTCCAGGCTGAACTATCCGATCGTCGGATGGCTTCGCACCGGCGCGGCCGAGTTCAGGTCACGCCCCTGCCTCACCGCCCCGCCGGAATCAGCGCCCGCATGATCTCCGGCTTCCAGCTTTGACGCGCGCTGTCGAAGGCTGCGAAATCATGATCGAATTGCCAATAGGCCCAGGCCCAGCCGAGCCGCTCCGCGCTTCGCGCCACGAACGACAGATATCTCGTCCGTGCTTCGGCTGGCGCGGCCTCGTATACGCCGAACTCACCGAGATAGATCGGACGCTTCTCCCGTTCGGACCAGGACCGGATCTTGTCGAAATCGGCGCGCGCCTTCTGCTCGTCCTCCGGCGTGCCCCAATCGAGCGCGCCTATTTGCGAGAACGTCGGCGACCACGGTGCGCCCTGATGGGTGAAGCGGATCGGCGCGTAATAGTGGAACGTGACGATGATGTTTCGGTCATCTGACGGCAGGACCAGGTCCTCGACGGGAAGCTCGTCGACGTTGAGAACCGCGGCGATCACCGGCCGCCGGGGGTTGGTGGAGCGGATGATGCCGAGACATTCGTTCAGAAGGGCGTTCCAGGCGGCGGACGTCATCTGCCCGCCCGGCTCATTGAGCACCTCGAAGACGAGCCTCGGATATTTTCCGGCATAGCGCGCGGCGATTTGCGTCCAGAACGCTTTCAGCTTCCCGGCGCACTCGGAGACGTCGCGCTGACAGATATGGGTATCGTGCTCGTCCAGGATGGGGATGAGATTTCGGGCGAGCACCTCCTCGATCACCGCATCGAGCCGCCTCAAGACGATCTCATCCAGCGCATTCTCCGGGTCCATGAACTTGAAGCCGAAGAAATTGATCCGGACGTGCGAGAACCCGGCGCGCCTGATCGTGGTGAGGTTGTCCAGACGAAATGGCGCGTTCCGGCCTCCCTCCCAAATGCCGTCATAGCCGAGGATGTTGATGCCGCGCCCCAGTTTTGGGGGCGCGGACGCGGCCTGTCCGGCTGCTTCTGCCGGGGAGCAGATTGCAAGCACGGATAGCGTCATTGCGAGACCGAAAGTTACAGCCCAGCGGACGCAGATGGCATTCATCCCGCCTGCCCCATCATTGCTGCAGGCCTTGCTGTGGCACCGGCCTGCACACCGCGAAGAAGAATGCGACGAGCAGCACCGAAGTGAACATCGTCGAGCGAAGGAACATCGTCTCCGTGAAATTCGATTGAAAGCTGAGGACGACGAATCCGATGATGAGAGCGCAGTGGCGGCGGTCGATCGTCCGCGTGGCGATCAGGTACAGGACCTTTTCCGAGAACAGATAGACGCTCGCCACGAAAAGCACGTATCCCAGGAATCCCGTTTCCATCGCCACCGCAATGTAGCCGCTATGATAATTGTCCAGCACCCAGCCGTGGTTCTGGTTGAAGTAGTCGTAAATGGCAGGGCGCGTCCAGAACCCGTTGATGCCGAAGCCCAGCAGCGGCGCATCGTCGAAATGGCCGATGGCGTACTGCCAGATGAAGGTTCGCTCGGTCAAATTGATGGTCGATTCGCCGAGATGGATGGAATCGTAGCCCGTGACATAAAAATACAGGATCAGGAGCGCAGCCAGGATGCACATGACGACCGGCAGCACCGCGTAAATCCTCATGCAGCGGATCGACCATAGCGAGGTCATGAGCAGTGCACCGGCGGCAATTGCAACGGCACCGGCACCACGGGATTCCGAGGCGATGACGCATGTCGATGCCAGGAGAAACGTCAGCAGAAAAACTGTCCAGCCCTGGCCCGTCATCTTCTGATAGCAGGCAAAGAACATCAGATAGGCGCTGATGAAACCGAGGGTCTGCTTCGATTCGTAGATTCCCTGCCACTGGCCGTTGTGCATCCAGCTCTGATCGACGCCGATCTCGGGCACGAAAACCGCGCACAGGGCCGAGGCGGCGACCAAGATGAAGAGTCCCAGCGCCGTCGCTCCGACGATCTCGTCGATGTCGATCCGCGTGATCAGGCAGTACGCACCAAAGGTCGTCATCACGAGGGCCGCGCTCTTCATGATCGCCGCGGTGGCGAGGCCGGTCCAGAGCACAGAAACAGCGGCGAGAGCATAGAATGCGACCAGCGCGATGAAATCGGGATTGGGCTGCACGCGCAGGCTGGGTCGCACGAAGGCACTGGCGTAGATCAGGATGACCCACATCAACAGCGCAACGGCCTGTTGCACGAAGCTCCATTCTGCGGGAAGCAGCGCGGGGTTGAAGACACCCATCGACGCGATCACATTGACGGTGATCGAGCCACGCATCACGATTCTGGCGAGCTTTTCCACGCCGACGCCGGGCGCTTGCCAGATCGCGCTGTCGTCCTCCTCGGAATCGTGCAGGCTGGTCATGAGCTGACCGCCTGACGCGCGGCAAATCTTGCCTCACCGCGCACCACGGGCGCCTTCGCACGCGCGCCTGCCGCGGGCATCGGCCGGTCGAGGCCTGATTCCCAGAGCCGCTCTCCCGCCGCGGCGGCGAGGCGCAACGGCGTCATTCCATTCCCAGTCACGTCCGCTCGGTCCACGGCTTCGAACGGCTCTCAGCGGATTTTGGCGCCGCCCACTGTGCCGTGCGTCTCAGGCGGGAAGATTGTCGTACCTTCTACCTTTGAGATCAAGGTGGCATGACGGGACGCCGCCCTCACAATCAGGTGCGAGACACGATTGGGCCCTTGCCGGGCGGGAAAAAAGAACGGTTACGCCGCCGTTGCCGGCGGCAGCGCCAGCACGGAATAAATCGCCTGCGCATCGCGCGAGGCGCGGAGCTTCTTGGCGATGTCCTGGTCGCGCAGCAGACGGGCGATGCGGGCGAGCGCCTTGAGGTGATCGGCGCCGGCGCCTTCGGGGGCCAGCAGCAGGAAGACGAGATCGACCGGCTGGCCGTCCATCGCCTCGAAGTCGATCGGGCGATCGAGCCGCGCGAACAGGCCGAAGATCTTCTCCAGCTTGGGCAGCTTGCCGTGGGGAATGGCGACGCCATAGCCGACCGCGGTGGTGCCGAGCTTCTCCCGCTGCAGCAGCACCTCGAACACCGAGCGCTCGTTCTGCCCGGTCAGCTCGGCGGCCTTGGCCGCCAGCTCCTGCAGCGCCTGCTTCTTGCTGTTGACTTTCAATGCCGGGAGAATCGCCTCGGGTGCGACCAGATCGGTAATCGGCATGGAAGCTTTCCGAGGTGAATTAAACCGTCAGGTTCCGATTTGGCCAGCTTGATAGACCAAGCTCGGCCGGCGTCAATAACATGAAGCAGGAGGCGGACTTAGCCCCGATCCAGATGTGGGGGGCTTCTACTCCAACGCAATCCCGGTGCCAACTCCCGCGTGCGGCTTTGCCCCCGTCATTGTTAAGGGTCGGGATGGTACGGGCGCCGGCTGGCGGGCCTAGCCACCGCCCTGGCCGTCCACCTTGGCTCCCGGCGGGTCGATCCAACCCACATTGCCGTCCGCCCTGCGGTAAATGATGTTCACCCGACCGGACGAGCCATGCTGGAATACCAGGCAGGGTGCCCCGCTGAGGTCGAGTTCCATGACGGCTTCGCTGACCGAGAGCCGCTTCAGCGACGTGGTTTGCTCGGCGATGATGACGGGGCTGTAGCCGGCGACTTCCTCTTCGCCCTCTCCGGGCGCTTCCAGCACATAGCTGGTGGCGTCGAGCGCAGCCATCGCCTCTGAGGCGGCATGGGCCTTGCGCGCGGAGCGGTCCTTGAGCCGGTTCTTGTAGCGCCGCAGCCGCTTCTCGATCATCACCAGCGCCTGGTCGGCACTGGCATAGGCATCCGGTGCGTTCGAATCGGCTTCCAGCGTGATTCCCGAATCGAGATGCAGGGCGCAATCGGTGCGAAAGCCGAAGCCGTCCTTGCTCAGCGTGATGTGGCCGGAATAATTGCCGTCGAAATATTTGCGCAGCACCTCGTCGGTGCGGTCGGCAACGCGGCCGCGCAGCGCCTCGCCGACGCTGATGCTCTTTCCCGAGATTCTGAGAGTCATGTGATGCCTCGCTTGGTTGGTGCCCAGCTTGGATCGGTCTCGATGGGGCATCGAGAGTAGCGCGATTTGGCGCCAGCGCAATCAGGCCGGTTCGGGATTGCGGGAGCGATCGGACAAGGCGGTAGAGAGGACGTTACCAAGAGCGCTCTGCTTGTCGCGGCGGCGTTGCACCGAGGAAGGTATGCGCATGGCTTCGCGGTACTTCGCGACCGTGCGGCGGGCAATATCAATGCCCGAGGCGCGCAAGCGTTCCACGATGGTGTCGTCCGACAGGATCGCGGAGGGCTCCTCCGAATCGATCAGCTGCTTGATGTGGTGACGCACCGCTTCCGCCGAATGCGCTTCGCCCCCGTCGGCCGAGGCGATCGAGGCCGTGAAGAAATATTTCAGCTCGAACGTGCCGCGGTTGGTCGCCATGTATTTGTTGGCGGTGACACGCGACACCGTGGATTCGTGCATCTGGATGGCGTCGGCGACGGCCTTCAGATTGAGCGGGCGCAAATGGGCGACACCGTGGGTGAAGAACCCGTCCTGCTGGCGCACGATCTCGGTCGCCACTTTCAGGATGGTGCGGGCGCGCTGGTCGAGCGCGCGCACGAGCCAGGTCGCGTTCTGCAACGCATCCGTGAAATAGGACTTGTCGCCGTCCTTGCCGATCTTCTTCGACAGCTCGGAATAATAGGTCTGGTTGACGAGCACGCGCGGCAAGGTGTCGCTGTTGAGCTCGACATGCCAGCCGCCGTCGGGACCCGGGCGGACATAGACGTCGGGCACCATGGTCTGCAGGCGCGCCGAGCCGAACTTCATGCCGGGCTTGGGATTGAGGCGGCGGATCTCGCCGATCATGTCGGCGATGTCCTCGTCGTCGACGCCGCAGATCTTGCGAAGAGCCGCGATGTCGCGCTTGGCGAGCAGATCGAGATGCTCGACCAGCGCCTGCATCGCGGGGTCGTAGCGGTCGAGCTCGCGCAGTTGGATCGCCAGGCATTCGCTTAAGGAACGCGCGCAGACCCCGGGCGGATCGAATTTTTGCAGCACGGCGAGGACGCTTTCGACCTCGGCCTGCGACGCGCCGAGACGCTCGGCGGCTTGGCCGAGATCGGGCGGCAGATAGCCGGCCTCGTCGACGAGGTCGATCAGGTACTGGCCGATCATGCGTTGCGCGGGCGCGGTGAAGGCAACCGAGAGCTGCTCGGCGAGATGGCCCGACAACGTCGTCTCGGCCGCGACAAAAGCTTCGAGATTGTAGTCTTCGTCACCGGAGGCGCCGCCGCCCCATTCGGTATAGGTGGTTGGCGCGGCATCCTGCGCGTTGCGCGCGGCCGCCTCGGCCGGCTCCTCGGAGAAGACGTTGTCGAGGCCGGTGTCCAGGGTTTGCTCGATCTCGGCGCGGGTGCCGAGATCCTTGCTCATCCATTCTTCCTGGCCCGGCTCGAAGCCTTCCGCGCTGCCGCCGAAGCCGTCCTCGCCCTGGCCATCGCCATGACCGTCACCTTGGCCGCCCCCGGAATCGCCGTAACTGCCGGCCTCGGCCGAAGCTTCGCCCGCGGGGGCCTCGTCACTGGCCCGTTCCAGCAGCGGGTTTCGCTCGAGCTCCTCTTCCACGAAGGTCGTGAGATCGAGATTGGACAATTGCAGCAGCTTGATCGCCTGCATCAGCTGCGGCGTCATGACTAGCGACTGCGATTGCCGGAACTCTAATCTCTGCGTAAGCGCCATGAAGCAAGAACCGATCCCAAAAGTTGGTCCGATTTTTGCTTATCCTAGTCTCAGCCCGATGTACACGGCTTGACGAATTGGAAAAAAGGGCTAGAGGCGGAATTCCTCGCCAAGGTAAAGGCGGCGCACGTCCGGATCGGCAACGATCTCATCCGGGGTTCCCTCGGTCAAGATTTCCCCGGCATAGACGATATAGGCACGGTCGGTGAGGCCGAGCGTCTCGCGGACATTGTGGTCGGTAATCAGCACGCCGATGCCGCGATTGGTGAGATGGCGGACGAGGTCCTGGATGTCGCCGACCGCGATCGGGTCGATGCCGGCGAAGGGCTCGTCGAGCAGCATGTAGTTCGGCCGCGTCGCCAGCGCGCGCGCGATTTCGACGCGGCGACGCTCGCCGCCGGACAGCGCGATCGACGGTGATTTCCGTAGCCGCGTGATGTTGAACTCGTCGAGCAGCGAGTCGAGCTGCTGCTCGCGCTTCTTGCGCGAGGGCTCGACCACTTCGAGCACGGCGCGGATGTTCTGCTCGACGGTGAGGCCGCGGAAGATCGAGGCTTCCTGCGGCAGATAGCCGATGCCGAGCCGCGCGCGCTGATACATCGGCAGCTTGGTGACGTCGTGGCCGTCGAGCTCGATCGCGCCGCGATCGGCCTTGATCAGGCCGGTAATCATGTAGAACACGGTGGTCTTGCCGGCGCCGTTCGGGCCGAGCAGGCCGACGGCCTCGCCGCGGCGCACATAGATGCTGACGCCGCGCACCACCTGGCGGCTGCCAAAGGCCTTTTCCACGCTATGCACAGCCAGGAATCCGGGCCGCTTCAACAGCTGCGGCGCGCCGGCACCGTTGGACCTGGCGGCCGTTCGGACGGGATGAACCGCCTGCGGACGCGGCTCGGCCTGATAGTCGGCCTCGTAGTCGCCCGTGTAGTCACCTTGGAACTGGTCGGGCCCGCGGGGCTGGTCGCGGGCAATCGGCGTGTCCCTGACGGGACTGGGCACGAGGCCGCCGACGCTGTCCCCGAGCGCAGTGATGTCCTGACGCGCAAATCCTGGCCGGCCGCGCTTGGCGGGGCGCCGACGGAACATGCTGAAGAGATCGACCATCCCCGCCTTCTAGCCTTTGGCGTCGTCTTGCGCGAAATCCGCGCGATCTGTCGCGCCAGCCTGAGCGATTGGCCGACGCAGCATGGGTGAAGGAATGTCTCATGCCCAGTGAAACACGCCCGAAAAGCGGCGGACCCCGCTTCGAAAGCCCTGCGCGCTAGATACAGGCTCGCCGGGCAGGCTTCAACCCTCGGTTCGGCCGCATCCGAACCAAGCCGTTGAATTCATTTTGGTTTACTTGCACCGGGTAACTGCAAAGGCGGCGCGCCGCCGGGCTTGCCCGAACCGCAATCGTTGCTGGAGCCCTGCGGCAGCAGGACCTGAACCCGGCCGCTGTCGGATTCCACACGTGACACGCCGGTCGTCATATCGACAGTCAGCCGATCGCCCCGCATGACGTTCTTGCACTGGGTCATGACGACTTGGCCCGAGCCCCCGCCGAACATGGTGATCAGGTTGGTCTTGGTGTCGAACACGGCGCTCTCCCCCGTCACCACCTGGTCCTTCTGGGTGACCACGACATTGCCGCGCGCCTCGAGCCGCTTGATCGAGGAGCTGCCGCCCGGACCCGGCTGCGCCGACTGCATCGGCGCGCTCTTGGTCGCTTTCGCCGCAGGCTGCGGCGCGGCCGGCTTGTCGCCGCCGCCCGAATCGTAAAACACCACCAGCGTCTTCGAGGTCATGGTGGTGTCGCCCTGCACGACCTTCACATTGCCGGAGAAGGTCGCCTCCTTCTTCTTGTCGCGCATCTCGAGCGAGGCCGCTTCGATCTGAATTGGCTGATCGCGGTTTTGCGTAAAGCCCTGCAGCGCGTTGTTGGGCGCAGTCGCCGAACTCTGCGTGCGGCCTTCACCGGATGCGATCAAGACACCAAAGGCAAGCGCGGCTGCGCTGACGATCGCGCTGCGCCTGTTGTCGTTGCGCGAGAAGAACTTCATCATGAAAATCACTTCGAATTGGCAGACTTGTTCTGAGGCGTGCGCGTCTTCGTCGGCGCAGGCTCGGTTGGTCCAGGCTGAGCAGCGGCGGGTTCATCCAGCTTGTCCAGATGCATCACCACATTGCCCTCGAAGCGGATGACGTCGCCGCCTTCGGTAATTCGCAGGCGATCCGCACTCAGCGTGCCGTTGGTCAGCTTGACGTCGACGCGCTCGTCCGAGGAGACCGTGCCCTTGCCCATGTCGACGAAGGCGGAATTGAGCCGCGCCTCGTAGCCGGTCGAGGTGCGCAGCAAGATGTCCTTGCGCAGATCGAGCTGCTGCTGCTTGTTGTCGAAGCGGCCGGTGCGGGCATCGAGGAACAGGGTCGACTTGTCCTCCATCAACACTTTCGCACGCAGGTCATTGAGATCGACATGATCGGGATCGGTGATGTCCTGCGTCGCGGTCTTGGCCCAGAGCTCGTAGGGCCGCTGGTCCGGCGTGTAGCCGGCGAGGTGCGGCGATTCCATCGTGATCTTGGTGCCCGACACCACCAGATTACCGGAGTCGAGCGGCAGCTTCGGCATCAGCATGCGGAACGGATTGAAGATCGAGACGCCGACGATGACAGCCATGGACAGCACCACAGCACCCGGGACCGCGATGCGCAGAATCCGCACCAGGCGGCTGTGGCGGGCCGCGCTGGCAAACTTCGCCGCAAGCGCGGCGTCGTAGGTGGGGTTCTGGGCCGAATTCACCGGGGTTCCTGCTTACCTGTCTCCTGACGTATCGCTCGCCTTGTCCGGTCGAGGGGGCGCACCCCATTCTATCCGGCGCCGCCCAAATATGCAGCCGGCGACAGGCCGTTACGAAAGTGTCCGAAACGGGGCGGCAATCCCGGGCCAACCGCCACGGGGGGCCTTCAGGAGTGCGCGAAAATGTCCTCTTCCGCCCAGCCCTGGAGGTCCAGCAGGGCGCGGGTCGGCAGGAAGTCGAAACAGGCCTGCGCCAGCTGGCTGCGGCCTTCCCGCACCAGCATGGCGTCCAGTCGCTCGCGCAAGGCATGCAGATGCAGCACGTCGGAGGCGGCGTAGGCGAGCTGCGGCTCGCTCAGGCTGTCGGAACCCCAGTCGCTGGACTGCTGCTGCTTGGAGAGGTCGATGTTGAGCACCTCGCGGACGAGGTCCTTGAGGCCGTGGCGGTCGGTGTAGGTGCGGGTCAGGCGGGACGCAATCTTGGTGCAATAAATCGGCCCGGTCATGACGCCGAAGGTCTGGTACAGCACCGCGACGTCGAACCGCGCGAAGTGGAAGATCTTCGTGACCGCCGGATTGGCGAGCAGCGCCTTCAGGTTCGGCGCGTCGGTGTGGCCCTTGGGGATCTGCACCACGTCGGCGCTGCCGTCGCCGGGAGAGAGCTGCACCACGCAGAGACGGTCGCGGTGCGGGTTCAGCCCCATGGTCTCGGTGTCGATCGCCACCGCTCCGGTGTAGCGGGACAGGTCGGGCAGGTCGCCGCGGTGCAGGCGTACGGTCATGAAAACCTCGGGTCGAATCGGTGCGTCGATATCATAGGCTAGAGCATGATCCGGAAAAGTGTGCAGCGGTTTTCCGAAAAGATCATGCTCAATCAATCACCTAAAGCGCGATGACGATTCATCTTAATCGCATCGCGCTTTAGTCGAATGGATCGCGATGTAGCCAGTCGCAGCAGGTCACGCAAGCGGCCATGACCTTACAGCCGGTCAGATCGCAGCGAGCATGATGCAGATCATCGCCGCGACTGCGGTGCGGCTGGGGCCGTCCCGGAACGCGTACAGGATCGGATCGTCCGGCATCTCGCGGCGATGCGCCATCATCAGCGCACGGCCGAACCAGTACAGCAGCAGCGGCGTGAGCAGCCACAGCATCCAGGGGCGGCTGTAGAGCGGCGTCACCGCCGAGGACGAGACGTAGAGCGAGAACACGGTCACGGCGTTCATGGCGCTTGCCGCCGCCATCGCGGCGATGACGTTAAGGTCGGTGACGCGATAGTCGCGGTTGGAGGGATCGGCGAGGCCCACGCTCTCGCGCATGCTGAGCTCGCTGAAGCGCTTGATCAGGGCGAGCGAGGTGAACACGAACAGCGAGAAGATCAACAGCCATTCCGACAGCACCACGCCGACGCCGACTGCGCCGGCGACGATGCGAAGCGTGTAGAGGCCGGCGAGCGTGACGATGTCGACCAGCATCTTGCGCTTGAGCACGAGCGAATAGGCGATCGTGGTGGCGAGATAGAGGCCGAGCACGCCGAGAAACTGCGGCGAGATGCAGAGGCTGGCGGCAAGCGCGAACAACCACAATGCGGGAATGGCCGACAGCGCCGACGAGATCGGCAAATCGCCGGCTGCGAGCGCGCGGTGGCGCTTGCTCGGATGCTGCCGGTCGGCGGCGAGATCGAGCAGATCGTTCATCAGATAGGCGCCCGAGGCGCAGGCCGAGAACGCCAGGAATGCGAGCAGCGCGTAGCCGAGCGTCGAAAGGTTCAGCTGATGCGCCGTGAGCGCGGGCACGAACACCAGCGTGTTCTTGGCGTATTGATGAACCCGCAGCGCCTTCACCCAGGTGGCGAGGCCGGCTCTGCGGACCTCGCCATTTTCGATGCGCGTGATGGAGGCACAATCGAACGGCACGCGCCCCGCCGCGAGATCGGCGTGCGTGACGACGCCATCGAAGCCGAGATGCGCTGCGATCGCCGCGGCATGAGCGGCGAGCCGATCCGCGACGAGATAGATCTTCTCGCCGCGCGCCCGTGCCGCCAGCGCCCGGTTCATCACATCGGAATCATAGGGCAGATGGGCGTAGTCGATTTCGGCTCGCGCCAGGATCGCCGTGAGCGCCGCCATCCCCGCCCGTCCGCCCGCACCGAAGCGCGCCAGCATGCGGCCGGGGCTGGAGAACAGCGCCTCCATCAGCAGCTCGGAACGCAGCAGCGCGCCTTCGAGGTCGATGACGAGGGTCCGGGCCGCCGACGGCTCGGACAGGCCAGGATCATACTGGGAGGCACGCTGCTCCATCCGAAAACGCTCTGACTTGCCGTGACATGACCGGCATTCGGCCGGGGGAGCAGGAAATTGGACGGCCAACCCTATGGGAACATTCACTAAAGGCGGCTTAATTCACCTGGAGAGATGGGGGCGGCTTCCGCCCGAGGCGCTGTTGCCCGGATCCCACAATCCGGCGCGAGCTTCCTATCCCGGCAGAACTTTTGCTTCGCGCGCCGTGGATATCGTCCCGGCCCACCCTATCTGCCAATTTCCCTCCCCGGGGGTCCCACCCTGGATCAGGTGCCATGACCGAACCAACGCTCGCTGCGCCGATCGACGACCAGCGTCCGCGCGGATTTTCGCGCTACCAGGCGCTCCTCATCGCGCTGCTGGCGCTGACGCAGTTCACGATCATCCTCGATTTCATCATCATGTCGCCGCTCGGCGCTATCCTGATGCCCGCGCTCGGCATCACGGCGGGGCAGTTCGGCGTTGCCGTATCGGCCTACGCGTTCAGTGCGGGACTATCGGGCATCCTCGCCGCCGGCTTTGCCGATCGTTTCGATCGCAAGCGCCTCCTGCTGTTCTTCTATGTCGGCTTCACGCTCGGCACGCTGCTGTGCGCGGTGGCGCCGAACTACCATGTGCTGCTGATCGGCCGGATCGTGACCGGATTGTTCGGCGGCGTGATCGGCGCGGTCGTGCTCGCCATCATCACCGACCTGTTCTCGTTGCAGATGCGCGGCCGCGTGATGGGAATCATCCAGACGGCGTTCGCCGCCAGCCAGGTGCTCGGCATTCCCGCCGGCCTGTTTCTCGCCAATTACTGGAGCTGGCATGTCTGCTTCATCGCCATCGTGGTGCTGTCGATCGTGACGATCGCCATCATCGCCTTTGCCATGGAGCCGGTCGACGCGCATCTGAAGCTGAAGCAGGACAGAAACCCGTTCCGCCATCTGGTCGCGACGGTCGGTGAGCCGCGCTACACGCTCGCCTTCGCCGTCACGACGCTGCTGGCGACCGGCGGCTACATGCTGATGCCGTTCTCCAGCGCCTACACCGTGCACAATCTCGGCATTGACATCACGCATCTGCCAACGATCTATCTCGTCTCCGGCCTGTTCAGCATCGTCACGGGACCGCTGGTCGGCCGCGCCAGCGACGCGTTCGGCAAATATCCGACCTTCGTGTTCGGCTGCGCCATGACCGTCCTCATGGTGCTGATCTACACCCATCTCGGCCACGTCTCGCTCGCGACCGCAATCATCGTCAACGTGCTGATGTTCGTCGGCATCTTCTCGCGCATGATCCCCTCGCAGGCGCTGATGTCGGCGATCCCGGAGCCCGGCCAGCGCGGCTCGTTCAGCGCGGTCAGCGCCTCGCTCCAGCAACTCTCCGGTGGGCTCGGCTCGGTGCTCGCCAGCGCGATCATCGCGCAAGGCGCGGACGGCGCGCTGCTCCATTTCGACCGGATCGGCTACGTCGTCGTGACCACGACGATCATCACGCTGGTGATGATGTACTTCGTGCAGAAGGCGGTGGCGGAGCGGACGGGGAAGCGGGTGGTGTGAGGGGCACGAGAAGACCGATCTAGCGCCACAGGACCCACGCGCGGCGACGCGGCGATTGCCGCCTGCCATCCCTACCGATCTGAGATCGCTCTATTCGGATCCGGAACCCAAAATGGGGCCCTGGAAGGTTTGGATCGCCATCACCGAAAGAGCCTGTATTTGCAGGTCGTTTTCAGCCGTCCCTCGAGCGATCACGACGCCCTGCAATTCCCAATAGCGTCGGAAACCGCCGTGCGAATTCGTTTTCCGCGCGATGGAAGTCACCTGCTTTGTGGTGGACACAGTGCCACACGTCACGCAGCGACGTTCTTCGCTAGTTTTATCCGATCGGTCCTCGCGACTCGACAAGAAACAACAAGACCAAGGGCGGGAAATGAGAAAGCTGACACGACGAACATTCGTGATGGGTTCGGCCGTCGCGTTGTGCGCGCCGGCTGTAAGGACCGAGGCGCAATCCGCGTGGCCGTCCAAATCGATCAGGATCATCGTGCCCTATCCACCGGGCGGCCAGACCGACGGCATCGCGCGCGCGTTCGGCGACTTCCTGGCGCGGCAGGTGGGCAAGCCGGTCATCGTCGAGAACAAGGGCGGCGCCGGCGGCGTCATCGGCGTGGCAGAAGCGAAACGCGCCGATCCGGACGGCACCACCATCCTGTGCACGATCTCGTCGTCGCTGATCCAGAACCGCGTCACGGTAAGAGACCTGCCCTACGATCCCGAAAAGGATTTTACCTATCTGACGATGGTCATCGGCGCTGGCGGTCCGGTCGTGGCGGCGAAGAAGACCGGTGCGACCAACCTGCGCGAGTTCATCGAATACTGCAAGAAAGTCGGCAGCGTGAACTGGGGATCCTACGGCGTGGGCTCGACGCCGCACGTCCTGATCGAGACGATCGCCAAGCAATACGGCATAAAGGTTCAGGTCATCCAGTATCGCGGCGAGGCGCCGATGTGGAATGACGTCGCCGGACAGACGCTTGATGGCGCCGCCGGGAGCTATGCCGCAGCCGCGCCCGTCATCCAGGCCGGCACCGGCAACCTGATCGGCGTGGTCGGCACCCGTCTGCCGCCCTATCCGGACACGCCGACCATGACCGAGCAAGGCGCCGTCGGCGACTTCTACAATCTGCGTCCCTTCACCACGTTTGCGGTCCCGTCCGGCACGCCGCGGGATATCGTCGATCGCCTCTCGCCGCTGCTGATCCAAGCCGGAACCGATCCGAAAGTTCAGCAGATGCTGAACAACTTCATCCTGTCATCGCCGGCCGATTTCGAAACGACGAATCGGATCTTCAAGCGCGACAGCGACGTGATGCTCCGCATCCTGGGCGATCTCGGCGTCAAGCCGTCGGATTAGCCGCGTCGCGGCCTAGCAGCCGAGCCCGCTTTGCTCGTCGTGGCTCTCCGTATTCGGCGCCCAGCCGACATCGAGCGGATCATGGCGACACTCCGGGCGTCTGCCGGCGTGTCAAATGCACGGTCGTCGTTGCGGAGCCGCCCAGATGGTTTCCAGATATGACGTGCAGAAGGCGGTGGCGGAGCGGACCGGGAAGAAGGTGGTGTGAGGAACGGCTCCTGCTCCACATTCGGGTGAACCCACGCCGGGCCTCCGGTGACCAAGGTTGCATCGATGCCCCGAACGGAGATCTCCCGTGAAATTCAAGCTTGCCGCCGCGATTCTCGCCGCAGGCCTCCCGCTGGCATCGATGGCTTTCGCCCAAGACACCGCCCAGAGCACCGCGCCAGCCGACCTTGCCGTGATCGATGCCTGCCTGAAGAAGGTGGAGAAAACCGGCGGTTTCGGCAGCGCCTGCGTCGGGCTCGTCGCCGACCCCTGCATCAAGGCGGCAGAGGGCGCGAATGACGATGTCGCCAGATGGAAGGCCTGCGCGGCGCGCGAACTCGCCGTCTGGACGCAGAAAACCAGTGAGGCGCTGAAGAAGGTTCAGGCCGGCGGGTTCGCCGACGCGATCAAGGCCGTCAATGACTCGCAGAAAGTTTTCGCCGCCTCGCGTGATCGCCTCTGCGCGGTCTTCGACAACGTCGACCCCGGCATGTACCGGGGCGGCGCGAGCTACTGCCGCCTGCGCGAGACCGCGAACCGCTCGCTGAGCCTCATCAAGCTGGGCGCTGCGGTCAACGAGCACTGAGGCTTCCTAGGGGGGCTCGGGTCACCGGCCTTGCCGGCACCTTCCGACGTGGCGACGACGGCCATTCGGCGCCATGAGCGCCGTGCTTCGGTGTCGCGGACCGGTCAGCAGCTCGATGTCCTGCGGATGAGCGATTTCAATCGCTTGAGCAGGGGATGGTGCCCAGGAAAGGACTCGAACCTTCACGGCCGTTAAGCCACTGGCACCTGAAGCCAGCGCGTCTACCAATTCCACCACCTGGGCATGCCGTTTGGGGCACGGAGGCGGTTACTACGGTTCGGTGACGCCGTTGTCAATTCATGCGTGAGGCCGGGGTCGGGATGCCGATTGCGCATCGCAAACCGGCCCGATACAAGCCTGACAAGACGCACTCTTTTCCGCAGGAATGGCTCCCATGGCATCGAATCTGGACACGCTGGTCACGGTTTTCGGCGGATCTGGGTTTTTGGGCCGCAGCGTCGTCCGCGCCCTGTGCAAGCGGGATTACCGGGTTCGGGTTGCGGTGCGGCGGCCGGAACTCGCCGGATACCTGCAGCCGCTCGGCCGGGTCGGGCAGATTCACACCGTGCAGGCGAATCTGCGCTATCCGGCCTCGGTCGAGGCGGCGCTTCGTGATTCGCATGTCGTGATCAATCTGGTCGGCGTGCTCACCGAGAGCGGCGGGCAGACGTTTGACGCCGTCCAGGCCAGGGGCGCCGAGACCGTCGCCAAGGCGGCGGCCGCCGCAGGTAGCGCGCTGGTGCATGTCTCGGCGATCGGGGCCGATGCGCAGTCGCCCTCACGCTATGCCAGGGCCAAGGCGGCCGGCGAAGCCGCGGTCCTGGCCGCGGTTCCCTCCGCCACGATCTTCCGCCCGTCCGTGATGTTCGGCCCCGAGGACCAGTTCACCAACCGCTTTGCCGCGCTGGCACGGATGTCGCCGGTGCTGCCCCTGATCGGCGGCGAGACCAAGATGCAGCCGGTCTATGTCGGCGACGTCGCCAGCGCGATCGCGGATGCGGCCGACGGCAAGGCCAAGGCGGGCGCCACTTACGAGCTCGGCGGGCCGGAAGTGCTGACCATGCGCGAGATCATCGAGGCGATCCTCGAAATCACCGACCGCAAGCGCATGCTGGTGCCGCTGACATTCGGCCTCGCCCGCTTCCAGGCCAACTTCCTGCAATTCGCGCCGGGCGCGTTCAAGCTGACGCCGGACCAGGTCACGCTGCTCGAGCGCGACAATATCGTGTCGGACGCGGCGAAGGCGGCCGGGCTGACGCTGGAAGGCCTCGGCATCCAGGCCGACTCGCTGGAAGCGATCGCCCCGCAATATCTCTGGCGCTTCCGCCCGCAGGGCCAGTTCCAGCGCATGAGCGTGTGAGGGATCTTCTTTACCTCGCCCCGCTTGCGGGGAGAGGTCGGATTGCGCAGCAATCCGGGTGAGGGGTACAGGTCTCTCGAAGACCGCTCGTGCGGAGAGAGACCCCTCACCCCAACCCTCTCCCCGTAAGAACGGGGCGAGGGGGTGCACTGTCGCTGGAGCGAAGACTGGCCTGTTACACGACTTTCAAAACTTCAGCTTCTTGAACACCGCTTCCGGCAGCGTCTTGATGATCAGCATCACGAGACGCCATCTGCCGCTGACATAGACGATGTCGGTCTTGCTCTCGACGGCGCGAAGGATCGCAGCGCCGACGACGGGGGCTTCGACGGTGAGCGGGCCGATCAGCTTCATGCCTTCGGTCATCCTGGTGCGGACGAAGCCGGGCTTGACCGTGACGACGTGGACGCCGCCACGGCTGGCGCGGGCGCGCAGGCCGGACAAGAAGGCGGAGAAGCCGGCCTTGGCCGAGCCATAGACATAGTTGGAGGCGCGGCCGCGATCGCCGGCGACCGAGGACACGCCGACCAGCGTGCCGCTGCCGCGGCCCAAGAACTTCTCCGCGAACAGGCCGAGGATCAGGGCCGGACCTTCGTAGTTGGAGCGCATGATCGCGGTGGCCTGGGCGAGATCGCTCTCGGCCTGTTGCTGCACACCAAGCAGGCCGACGATCGAGATGACGACATCGGGCAGCGCGGGCAGGCCGCCGACGAAGCCCTCGAATGAGGCGGTGTCGAGCACGTCGAATGTGTGAACACCGACCTCGACATCGTAGCGCGCGCGAAGATCGGCGGCGTCAGGCTCCAGCGCGCCGACGTCGCGGCCGGCGAGCCCCACATCGTATCCCGCTTTGGCAAAGGCGCGCGCCGTGGCGCGGCCGATGTCGGATGAGCCGCCCAGCACCAGTACAGACTTGCGCGACGTCACGGCCTAGACCTCATCGAACAGACGTTGTGAAAGCTTGGAGCGGATGTTGCCGGCAGGGTCGAGCGCTTTGCGGATCGCGTTGAAGCGCGGCAGGGCGGGATAGCCGGCTTCGAGCGTCTCGCGCGACTGGCGCGCATCCTTGGCAAGATAGAGCCGGCCACCGGCCGCGACAACGAGACGGTCGATCTCGTCGAGAAAATTCAGGATGTCGCCGCGCACAGGGAAATCCAGCGCCAGCGTGTAGCCGGGCAGCGGAAACGACAGGATGCCCTCGCCCTCGCCGAGCTTCTTCAGCACCGCGAGGAAGGAGGCATCGCCGCGCCGCGCGACGCGACCCAGAATCTCGCCGACCACGTCCCGCGCGCCGTTCTCCGGGATCACGCATTGATGCTGCAGAAAGCCGCGCTTGCCGTAGATGCGATTCCAGTCGGCAATGCTGTCGAGCGGAAAGAAATAGGGATAGAGCGAGACCACATGGCTGCCGCCGGCGCGGCGCGCGCCCATGCGATAATACAGCTCGTTGAAAACGCGGATGCTGAAGCGGTTCAGCGTCATCGAGGGCAAATCGATGGGCACGCCAAGACCGGGATGCTTGCCGGCGGGAAACGCCGCGGCGCCGGCAGGAAGCTCGTCCTTGCCGGCGTGCTCGCCGAGATAGATCAGCGAGCGGCCGAGATCCTTGCCGCGGGCGGCGCAATCGATCCAGGCCACCGAATAAGTTGCGGCATCGCCTGCATCGAGCGCGCGCATCGCGGCATCGAGATCGGATGCCGAGATCACGCGCTCGCGGATCCATCCCGTTTCGACCTTGCGCAGCCGCAAGGTCGCTTCGAGGATGACCCCGGTCAGGCCCATGCCGCCGATTGTCGCAAAGAATGCGTCGGAGTTCTGCTCGCGCGAGGCTTCGATCAATTCGCCCTCGCCCGTGCGCAGCAGGATGCTGTCGACATAGCGGCCGAAGCCGCCTTCGCAATGGTGATTCTTGCCGTGCACGTCGGCGGCGATGGCGCCGCCGATCGACACGAAACGCGTGCCGGGCAGTACGAAGGGCAGGAAGCCGCGCGGGCCGAAGGTCTCGATCAGGTCCGAGAGCAGCACGCCGGCCTCGAGGCGGATTCGGCCGGTCGCCGGATCGAACCACCTGATGCGGTCGAAGCCCGTCATCGTCAACGTCGTGACGGTCCCGATCGCGGCATCGCCATAGGCACGGCCATTGCCGCGCGCCACGGTGCCGGACACGATGGCGTCGGCTACCGACGCGAACGCGCGCGGACGCAGCATCTCGGTATCGACGACCGGGAAGCGCCCCCAGCCGCTGACGAGGGTCATGGCTCAGCTCCTGCGCCGGCGCGCCGCCCGGCATTGCGAAACTGAGTACCGATCAAAAGCTTATATTGCGTTGAAAGCGTAGCCCGGATGGAGCGCAGCGTATTCCGGGATCGTGCCCCAAGTGACGACGGACCGGGATGCGCTGCGCTCCATCCGGGCTACGGACCAAGGGCCTACCGTCCCAGCGCCAGCGCGATCAGGCCGAGGGTGCCGACGATGACGCGCCACCAGGCGAACAGCAGGAAACCGTGCCGGGTGACATAGGTCAAAAACGTCTTCACCACGATGATCGCGGTGATGAACGACACCACGAAGCCGATCGCGACGATGTTGATGTGGTCCATCGTCATCTCGGCGCGGCTCTTGTAGAAGTCGTAGGCGAACGCGCCGATCATGGTGGGGATCGCCAGAAAGAACGAGAATTCCGCCGCCGCGCGCTTGTCGGCTCCGAGCAACATCGCGGCGACGATGCTGGCGCCGGAGCGCGACACGCCCGGGATCATGGCCACGCACTGCGCGATGCCGATATAGAGATACATCAAGAGCGGAAATCTGGTGGCATCATACTCGCGCGGCTTGAGCTCGAGCTTGTCGACCCAGAGCAGGACGGCGCCGCCGACGATCAGTGTGAAGCAGATGACCCACGGATTGAACAGCAGGAGCTTGATGTACTTACCGGCGACGAGGCCGACGATGACAGCGGGCAGGAATGCGACCAGCACGCCGATCACGAAGCGGCGAGCATAGGCATCGCCCGTGAACAGGCCGATCACGACGTCCCACAGCTTGCGGAAGTACAGCCCCACGATCGCGAGAATCGCGCCCAGCTGGATCAGAACCGTAAACGAATCCCAGAACGCGCCTTCGCCGAGATGAAAGAAGCGCTCGGCGATCAGGAGGTGGCCGGTCGAGGATACGGGAAGGAACTCGGTCACGCCCTCGATGATGCCGAGGATCACTGCCCGTATAGCGTCTGACATATTTACGGTCCATTTCGGCTGGAAAAGCGGGGCTCTTCTCGCCTATTCGACCCCATGCCGCAATCGCAAAATGCCAAATCACGCCCTTGCTTCGAGGTTTTGAAGGACTAGTGTGGCGCCGCACAAACATTGATGGATTCTTAAGCACCATCACATAGTCAAAGGCTTCATGTTTACGCTGTTTCATCATCCGTTCTGTCCGCATTCGCGCTTCATTCGCCTGATCGCGGGTGAATACGGGCTCGACCTGAAGCTGATCGAGGAGCGCAGCTGGGAGCGGCGCGAGGCGTTTCTGCTGCTCAATGCGGCCGGCACCACGCCCGTGCTGGTGGACGACGAGCAGCCGCCGATTCCGGGCGCGGCCATCATCGCCGAATATGTCGATGAGGCCTATGGGGCCGGGATGGGCCCCAAGCGCCTGATGCCGGAGACGCTTGCCGAGCGTGTCGAGGTGCGCCGGCTGATGGCCTGGTTCAACGAAAAGTTCTTTGAGGAAGTCTCGCATCCACTCGTCACCGAGCGCATCTACAAGCGCTTCATGAGCGAGGAGAACGGCGGCGGGCCGCCTTCGGCCGACGTGATGCGCGCAGCGAAGGCCAATGTGCGCTATCATCTGGCCTATATCGGCTGGCTGGCGCAGACCCGCAACTTCCTCGCCGGCGACCGGCTCACCTACGCGGATCTCGCCGCCGCGGCGCACCTTTCGGCGATCGACTATCTGGGCGACGTGCCATGGAGCGAGGACGACGCAGCAAAGGCGTGGTACGCGCGGGTGAAATCCCGCCCGTCGTTCCGTCCGCTCCTCAGCGAATGGCTGGCCGGCGTGCCGGCGTCGCGGACCTATGTGGACCTGGATTTCTGAGCTGCGACCCGACTGAACTGAAGGCGGCGCTGGCGCGCGAAGCGCACGCGCTCGGCTTCGACTGCATCGGCGTCACCGCGCCGGGCTCGATCGATGCAGCCGGACAACACTTCCTCGAATTCATCGCCTCGGGCGGCCATGGCGACATGGATTGGCTTGCGAACCAGCCGGAGCGCCGCGTCGACCCGCGCGGGCTGTGGGCCGATGTGCGCAGCGTGATCATGCTCGGCGTCAATTACGGTCCCGACTCCGATCCGCTCGCGATCCTGAAGCAGCGCGCGCGCGCGGCGATCTCGGTCTATGCGCAAGGCGACGACTATCACGACCTCATCAAGAAGCGGCTGAAGGCGCTGGCGCGCTGGCTGGTCGCGACCGCGTCGAGCGAGGTGAAGGTGTTCGTCGACACCGCGGCAGTGATGGAGAAGCCGCTGGCGCAGGCCGCGCATCTGGGCTGGCAGGGCAAGCACACCAATCTCGTCTCGCGCGAGTTCGGCTCGTGGCTGTTTCTCGGCGCGATCTACACCACGCTGGAGCTGCCGCGCGACGAACCCGAGATCGATCATTGCGGCTCGTGCCGAGCCTGCCTCGACATCTGCCCGACCGCGGCGTTTCCAGCGCCCTACAAGCTAGATGCGCGGCGCTGCATCTCGTATCTGACCATCGAGAACAAGGGCCCGATCCCGCACGAGTTTCGCAAGAGCATCGGCAACCGCATCTATGGCTGCGATGATTGCCTTGCCGCCTGCCCCTGGAACAAGTTTGCGCAAGAGGGGCGTGAGGCAAAACTCGCCGCGCGCGACGAGTTGCGCGCGCCCTCGCTCGCTGAGCTGGCACGGCTGGACGACGCGGCATTCCGTGCGCTGTTCACGAAATCGCCGGTGAAGCGCATCGGCCGCGACCGGTTCGTGCGCAATGTGCTGATTGCGATCGGCAACTCAGGCGAGGTGGCGCTGGCTGAGGCGGCGCGGCGATTGTTGGATGACGCAAGTCCGCTGGTGCGCGGCGCGGCGGTGTGGGCGCTGGGCCAGTTGCTGGCGCGCGAAGAGTTTGAGGCGATGAAGGGTGCTGCGATCAGTAACGAGCACGACGAGAGTGTGCGCAAGGAGTGGCGCGCCGCTTCCTAGCTCACCGTAGTCATTCCCCGCGAAGGCGGGGAATCCAGTACGCCGCGGCCTATCGATTCAATCACAACTGCCGCGGAGTACTGGATCGCCCGGTCAAGCCGGGCGATGACACTCGTGTTGTGGCTGGCACATGCTCTCACCACCCTTGATTTCCCCATCCATTCCCGCAATCTCGCGCGCATGACAAACATGCCTTTCTTCACCCGCGACGGTGATACATTCCATCCGACGGAAGCCGCCAACGGTCCATGGGATCCGAAATCGCTGCACGGGCGCGTCGTCGTCGGCCTGCTCGGCTTCGTCATCGAGGAGCGCCATTCCGGGCCGGAATTCGTACCGGCGCGGCTCACGGTCGACATGTTCCGACTGCCGACCATCGACAAGCCGATCGAGGTGACGACGCGGCTGGTGCGCGACGGCATGCGCATCCGCGTGGTGGAAGCGGAGTTCGCCTCCGGCGGGGTCAGCATGGCGCGCGCCTCGTGCCAGTTGCTGCGCAAGACGCAAAATCCCGATGGCAATGTCTGGTCGCCGCCGAACTGGGACGCACCGAAGCCGGCCGAGATCCCCAAGCCGACCGATCCCAGGCTCGGCATGAACGGCAAATGGGCGACACGCCCGATCGTCGGCCATATGGGCTCGCTCGGCCCGCGCAGATTGTGGATGAGCGAGGTGCGTGAGCTCGTCGCGGGCACCCCGATGACGCCGTTCGTCCGCGTCGCCACCGGCGCCGATTTTGCGAGCCCGTTTGCCAATGCCGGCGACCAGGGGCTCGGCTACATCAACAGCGATGTCACGATCTATCTGCACCGCCTGCCGGCGACGGAGTGGATCGGCTTCGAGGTGGTGAACCACCACGCCACCGACGGTGTCGCGATCGGCGAATGCTGGCTCTATGACGAACAGGGTCCGATCGGCACCGCGACGGTGGCCGCGCTGGCGCAGCGCAAGCCGATGGTGAATCCGTCGAAGCGGTAGGAGCGCGCGCCTCTCTCCGGTCGTCATTCCGGGATGCGCCGTCAGGCGCAGACCCGGAATCCATCGGGCCGCAGGCCAAGAGTTGAAATGGATTCCGGGTTCGCGCTTCGCGCGCCCCGGAATGACGACCTAGTCCAAATGCCGCTGCATCTCCGGCCGCGCCTTCAGCTCGGCACCCTGCTTGGCGACGATCTTCGCGATCCGCTCCGGGGCGAAGTTCAAATCGACGAACGCCGGCGCGGTGTTGGCGACCTCGTGATAGCAGGCGATCCTGCCGCCCTTCAGCCTCATGATCGCAACGCCCTCGAACATCGCCCGCGCGCCGTTCGCTTCCGGCAGGGTTGATCTATAGCTGAAGGTGTAGCGCGCATAGAGCGTGGTGCCGTCGGTGACGGGATCATGCATGTCCCAGCGGAAATCGGTCGCGGTGCGGTAGAACCAGTCGTCGATCATCGCGGCGATCTTCGCGCGGCCGGCGAAGGCGCCGTAGAAGACGTCGTGATAGACGCCGTCCTCGGTGAACAGCTGGGCGAAGGCTTCGCCGTTGCGCTGCTCGACGGCATCGCAGAAGGCGCGCAGCATGGCGGTGGTGGTCATTGGTGTTGCCTCCCAGTTGTTATGCCTCTCCCCTTGCGGGAGAGGGCAGCTCCGCTCGTTGACGCGCATTTCGTTCGGGTGAGGGGTTGCTTCCGCGAGTCCAACTCTCATTCGGGCTCGTGGAGAGAACCCCTCATCCGACTTCGCTTCGCGAAGCCACCTTCTCCCGCAAGGGGAGAAGGAAGAGGACACATCACCCGATCTCAGCCACCGCCGCAAGAAGGCGCGCGATGTCCTGCGGGCGTGACAGGCGGTGATCGCCGTCCTGGATCATGGTCAGCACGACGTCGTCGGCCGGCAGGCGATGAGTCAGCGCAAACGCGTGCTGCCAGGGCACATCAGGGTCCTTCGCGCCTTGCAGGATGCGGACGGGGCAGCCGAGATCGATGGCGCTGCCCAGCACGAGGTGGTTGCGTCCCTCCTCGATCAGGTTCCGCGTGATCGGATAGGGCGAGCCGTCGCCATATTCCGACGGGCGCAGCCAGAAACCCTTGGTCTCGATTTCCTTCTTCACTGCGGGCGAAAAATTCTTCCACATCAGCTCTTCGGTGAAATCGGGCGCCGGCGCGATCAGCACGAGCCCTGCAAGCGACGCTTTGCCGGCACGCTTCCTGATCTCGCGGGCGAGCAGCAGCGCCATCCAGCCGCCCATCGACGAGCCGATCAGGATTTGCGGGCCGTCGCAGAAGCGTTCGAACACCGCAACGCTATCCTCGAGCCAGCTGCCGATCGTCCCAATGGCGAAATCGCCGCTGGATTCGCCGTGGCCGGAATAGTCGAAGCGGACGATTGCGCGGCCGCGCTCGTGGGCCCAGGCATCCAGCGCCACGGCCTTGCCGCCCTGCATGTCCGACTTGAATCCGCCCAGCCAGACCAGGCCGGGGCCTTTTCCGGGACGGCGGCGCACCGCGATCCTGCGTGCGGACGGCCCCTCGCCCACATCGATGAATTCAAGCGCGGCATCGGGAATTGCGTCGGTCATGGAACGTTTACTCTGGCTGTGCGGTTTGAGCTGTCCGGACCTGTTCCGAAAGCACGACCGGCATCGCTATTGGTCCTTTGGGACGCTTGCGGAACAGAGGCAAGGTGTCTATGTCGGTCAGCGTGCCGAGGGCCGTGACCAAAATGCCTCGCATTTGAGGGTTTTTCGCGCCTCGCACCAGCGACTTGCTTGCCGGCAAACGCATCTTCCTTCAAAATAGCCGCTTCTTTCACAACTTTGGAGAACCACCCATTCGCCGTCCTAATAAAGCTCCGCCCGCTGCCAGCAAAGACGGGCCGCGCATCAATGATGATATCCGCAATGCGCAAATCCAGCTGATCGACCAGACCGGTGACAACAAGGGCACGGTCGAGACCGTCGTCGCCATCCGCATGGCGCAGGAAGTCGGGATGGATCTGGTCGAGATTTCGCCGAATACCAGCCCTCCCGTCTGCAAGATCATGGACTACGGGAAGTACAAGTATTCCGCTCAGAAGAAAGCCGCGGAAGCCCGCAAACGGCAGAAGACCGTCGAGATCAAGGAGATCAAGCTCCGTCCGATGATCGACGACCACGATTACGACGTGAAGATGCGCGCGATGCAGCGCTTCTTCGAAGAGGGCGACAAGGTCAAGATCACGCTGCGCTATCGCGGCCGCGAAATGGCGCACCAGGAGATCGGCACCAAGTTGCTCGACAAGATCAAGACCGACGTCGCCGAGCTCGCCAAGGTCGAGCAGGACGCGCGGTTCGAAGGTCGCCAGGTCGTAATGGTGCTGGCGCCGCGCTGACGCGCAACGCTTTAGGACCTCGAGAATTCAACGGCCCGTCCGGATCCCCGGCGGGCCGTTTTGTGTGTCAGGTCCTCGTCGCCTGCCAGGTTCCGCTGCACTGGTCGCCGGAGATAATTCCCTTCCACGACCCGGCGCCGTTCACGCCGGCGAGCCGGCCGCCGCCACTGGCGTGGGAGGCGCCGACCGAGACCTGCACGGCGACAGCGCCGGAACGGTTGACCCGGCCCGAGACCCGGCCGCCGCCGGCGGAGGAGACGCGGGTGCCGGTCACGGTGAAGGGAACGCTGTAGCCCGAGCTGCAATTGCCGCGGGTGGTGGCGAAGGTGACGTTCCAGATGCCGTCATAGCCGCCGGCGCGGGCGTCAGCCGCCTGTGGCAGCGCAGCCGCGGCGAGCACGGCGAACAGCGTCAGAGGGCGCGGGCGGGCGAATGAAATCAGAAGTTGCGGGAAATGAGCCATTTTGGACCTGCTTCAGGCGAGAAGGCTTGGACATGAGGGGTGGCAGCGTTCAATAGTCGGCGGGCAGGTTGCGGCGGTTCATCGTTGCCAATTGGCCTCTCCTCTGTCATAAGCCCAGCCTTCACCGCCCGGCTGATTTACGGGCTGCCGTGGCGGTGTCTCGTGCGGGTTTCGCGCCTGTTCGCAAAACTTGAGCACAATCAACGCTCTAACGAGCATTTTTGACGGTCCAGCCGCCTTCGCGGGCGGATCTCTGTGGCCATTAGGAGAGCCAAATGCCCAAGCTGAAGACCAAATCGGGCGCTAAAAAGCGCTTCAAGGTGACTGCCACCGGCAAAGTGATGCACGCCCAGCGCGGCAAGCGTCACGGCATGATCAAGCGGACGAAGAAGCAGATCCGTCAGCTCCGCGGCACCCGCGTGCTGTTCAAGACCGACGGCGACAACGTCAAGAAGTACTTCTTGCCGAACGCCTGATCGGGTCCACGATCATTGCCACCTCTGCCGCGCATCCCGCGGCGATCCGATAACCAAAGTCATCTCTGAAGGATTTCGTCATGTCTCGCGTCAAACGCGGTGTGACCGCCCACGCCAAGCACAAGAAAGTCTACAAGGCCGCCAAGGGCTTCTATGGCCGCCGCAAGAACACCATCCGCGCCGCCAAGCCGGCCGTGGAGAAGGCCCAGCAATACGCCTTCCGCGACCGCAAGCGTCGCAAGCGCACCTTCCGCGCGCTCTGGATCCAGCGCCTCAACGCCGCGGTCCGTCCGTTCGGCCTGACCTACAGCCGATTTATCGACGGCCTTGCCAAGTCGGGCATCACCGTGGACCGCAAGGTGCTGTCGGATCTCGCGATCCGCGAGCCCGCCGCGTTCCAAGCGATCGCCGAGAAGGCCAAAGCCGCGCTGGCGGCGTAAGCCGCCCCACTGCGCGACTTGCGCAGCGTTCAGCTTGTGATGGCCCGGGCAGAGGCGCGTGTCGCGCGTTCATCGCCCCGGCGGTCATCTCTCGCGCATACACTTCTCCGACGTGGATGCCCGGCGAATCTAACGCGAAGATGCGCTTCGCGCTTTTGGCCGGGCGTGACGGGCTAGGATCATCGGCTCAGCATCCTGGCCAAAAGGGATTGCCATGACCGATCTTGCCCAGCTCCAAGCCCAGATCATCGCCGACATCGCCGCCGCTGCCGACGAGGCCGCGCTCGAGGCCGTGCGTGTTGCAGCCCTCGGCAAGAAGGGCTCGATCTCGGCGCTGCTCGCCACGCTCGGCAAGATGTCGCCGGACGAGCGCAAGACGCAAGGCGCGGCGATCAACCAGGCCAAGGACGAAGTCAGCCAGGCGCTCGCGGTACGGCGCGATGTGCTGAAGTCGGCGGCGCTCGATGCGCGGCTGGCGTCCGAGACCGTCGACGTGACCCTGCCGCTGCGCGATGCGCCGGCTGAGGCCGGCCGCATCCATCCGCTGAGCCAGGTCTGGGACGAGCTCACCACCATCTTCGCCGACATGGGATTCTCGGTGGCCGAAGGCCCCGACATCGAGACCGACGATTACAACTTCACCAAGCTGAATTTCCCGGAAGGCCATCCGGCGCGCGAAATGCACGACACGTTCTTCTTCCATCCGAAGCAGGACGGCTCGCGCATGCTGCTGCGGACCCACACCTCGCCGGTGCAGGTGCGCACCATGCTGAGCCAGAAGCCGCCGATCCGCGTGATCTGCCCGGGCCGCACCTATCGCATCGATTCGGACGCGACCCACACGCCGCAATTCCACCAGGTCGAGGGCCTCGTCATCGACAAGAGCTCGCATCTCGGCCATCTCAAATGGATCCTGCACGAGTTCTGCAAGGCGTTCTTCGAGGTCGACCACATCAACATGCGCTTCCGGCCCTCGTTCTTCCCGTTCACCGAGCCTTCGCTCGAAGTCGACATCCAGTGCCGCCGCGACAAGGGCGAGATCCGCTTCGGCGAGGGCGAGGATTGGCTCGAGATTCTCGGCTGCGGCATGGTGCATCCGAACGTGCTGCGCGCCTGCGGCATCGATCCCGACGAGTACCAGGGCTTCGCCTGGGGCATGGGCATCGACCGCATCGCCATGCTGAAATACGGCATCGCCGATTTGCGCCAGCTGTTCGACAGCGACGTCCGCTGGCTGAGCCACTATGGCTTCAAGCCGCTCGAAGTGCCAACGCTTGCCGGAGGGCTGAGCTCGTGAAATTCACCCTCTCCTGGCTGAAGGATCATCTCGACACTGACGAGCCGCTGGAAAAGCTCGCCGACAAGCTCACCATGATCGGGCTCGAGGTCGAGAACATCGAGGACAAGGCGAAGGCGCTGAAGCCGTTCACCATTGCGAAGGTGATCTCGGCCGAGCAGCATCCGAATGCGGATCGCCTGCGCGTCTGCATGGTCGACACCGGCGACGGTGGTGCGCCGGTGCAGGTGGTGTGCGGCGCGCCGAATGCGCGCGCCGGGCTCGTCAGCGTGTTCTCGCCGCCCGGCACCTACATTCCCGGCAAGGATATCACGCTCGGTGTCGGCACCATCCGCGGCGTCGAGAGCCGCGGCATGCTGTGCTCGGCGGCCGAGCTGCAGATCTCCAATGATCATGACGGCATCATGGAATTGCCGGCGGACGCGCCCATTGGTGCGGCCTATGCCGAATGGGCCGGCCTCGGGGATCCCGTCATCGAGATCAATCTGACGCCGAACCGGCAGGACTGCACCGGCGTGCACGGCATCGCGCGCGATCTCGCCGCCGCCGACATGGGCAAGTTCAAGGATCCCACCATCAAGCCGGTCAAGGGCGAATTCCCCTGTCCCGTGAAGGTGACGGTCGAGGATGCCACGCTGTGCCCGGGCTTTGCGCTCCGTCTCGTGCGCGGCGTCAAGAACGGGCCGTCGCCGGAATGGCTGCAGAAGCGGCTGACCGCGATCGGGCTGCGTCCGATCAACGCGCTGGTCGACATCACCAACTTCATGACCTACGACCGCGCGCGCCCGCTGCACGTGTTCGACGCCAAGAAGGTGAAGGGCAATCTCGTCGTGCGCCGCGCGCGCGAGGGCGAGAGCCTGCTGGCGCTCGACGGCCGCACCTACAATCTCGATCCCGCCATTTGCGTGATCGCGGACGAGCACGGCGTCGAATCGCTCGCCGGCATCATGGGCGGCGAAGCGTCGGGCTGCGACGAGAACACGACCGATGTGCTGATCGAATCGGCGCTGTGGAACGAGATCAACATCGCCCAGACCGGCCGCAAGCTCGGCATCAATTCGGACGCGCGCTACCGCTTCGAACGCGGCGTCGATCCGGCCTTCATGGTGCCCGGCATCGAGCTCGCGACCAAGCTGGTGATGGAGATGTGCGGCGGCACGCCGTCCGAAACGATCGTGGTCGGCAGATCATTCGCCGACGACCACATGATCGACTTCCCGGTCACGGAAGTGAAGCGCCTCTCCGGCATCGAGGTGCCGCAGGTCGAGATGAAGCGCATCCTGACCCATCTCGGCTTCATGATGGCGGGTCCCGGCCCGGTGGTAAAGGTCGCAGTGCCCTCGTGGCGCTCCGACGTGCACGGCAAGGCCGACATCGTCGAGGAGATCGTCCGCATCTTCGGCGTCGACAAGGTGCCGATGACGCCGTTCGAGCGCGGCGACGAGCCGCGCAAGCCGGTGCTGACGCCGCTGCAGCTGCGCAACCGCCGCGCGCGGCGCGCGCTCGCGAGCCGCGGCATGGTCGAAGCCGTGACCTGGTCGTTCATCGCCAAGCCTGCGGCCGAATTGTTCGGCGGCGGACAGCGCGAGCTCGAGGTTGCCAACCCGATCGCCTCGGATCTCTCCGACATGCGCCCGACCCTGCTGGCCGGCCTGATCGCGGCGGCGCAGGCCAATGCCGATCGCGGCTTCGGCGATGTCGCGCTGTTCGAGGTCGGCCAGGTGTTCAAGGGCGATCGCCCGCAGGACCAGTTCATGGCGGCGAGTGGCGTGCGCCGCGGCCTTGCTTCGTCCGAAGGGCTCGGCCGGCACTGGACCGGCTCGGCGCAGGCCGACGTGTTCGACGCCAAGGCCGATGCGCTGGCGGTGCTGGCGGCCGCCGGCGCGCCGATGCAGGCGCTGCAGATCGTGGCGGGTGGTCCCGGCTGGCTGCATCCGGGCCGCTCCGGTACGATCCAGATCGGACCGCAGAACGGGCTCGGATATTTCGGCGAAGTGCACCCCAGGGCGCTCGAGGCGCTCGGCGCCGACGGGCCGCTGATCGTGTTCGAGGTGATCCTCGACCGCATCCCCGAGGCGAAGAAGAAGCCGACGCGCGCAAAACCCTTGATCGAGCTCTCGGCGTTCCAGCCGGTTACGCGCGACTTCGCTTTCATTGTCGACCGCAGCGCGAAGGCCGGCGACATCGTGCGTGCCGCACAAGGCGTCGACAAGAAGCTGATCACCGGCGTCAATGTCTTCGATATCTACGAAGGCAAGGGCATCGATGACGGCAAGAAGTCGATCGCGATCGCGGTCACGCTTCAGCCGCGCGAGAAAACCCTGACCGATCAGGAGATCGAGGCCGTCGCAACGAAGATCGTGGCCGAGGTCACGAAGAAGACCGGCGGCGTCTTGCGAGCATGACGCCGAAAAGTGTGAAGCGGTTTTCGGACGACGTCATGCTCGAGGGTCATAGAGCATGACGTTCGCTGACTTCCTTCCGAAGGACGTCAGCCTCACGATTGCGGCGGCGCTCTGCGCCGTCGCTTTCATTTCGGGCACCGCGCGCGGCTTCTCCGGCTTCGGTTCGGCGCTGATCTTCATGCCGCTGGCGAGCAGCATCGCGGCGCCGCGGCTCGTTGCTGCGCTACTGCTGGTGATCGATTTCGTCGCAGCCGCGCCGCTGCTGCCGGATGCATGGCGGAAGGCCGATCGCAAGGCCACGGCCGTGATAGTGCTGGGCGCGCTGATCGGCGTACCCATCGGCACCTATTTCCTCAGCGTGCTCGAACCCGTTACCACGCGCTGGATCATCTCCTGCTTCGTAGCGGCGCTGCTCCTTCTGCTGCTGTCGGGCTGGCGCTATCGCGGCAAGGACCATGCCTGGCTGTCGGTGGGCATCGGCGGCCTCTCCGGCTTCTGCAGCGGGCTCGCGCAAACCGGCGGCCCGCCGATCGTCGGCTACTGGCTCGGCCGCCCGATCGCGCCGATGGTCGCGCGCGCCAATATCGTGCTGTTCTTCGGCGCCTCGGATTTCTTCTCGATGGTCAGCTACGCGACGACCGGCCTGATCAGCCGCGAATCGCTGGTGCTGTCGCTGATCGTCGGCCCGGTCTATGCGGTTGGCGTTGCGTTCGGCAGCTCATTGTTCGGCCGCGCCAGCGAGAGGGTGTTTCGCGGCATCTGCTACGCGCTGATTGCGATGGCGGTGATCTTTGGATTGCCGGTGCTGGATGGCGTGCTGCGATAACATCTCCGCTGTCGTCCCGGGGCGCGCGTAGCGCGAGCCCGGGACCCATAACCCCGGGGAGTGGTTATGGGGCAAGGTGGCAACTCCGAGTCTTCGCCAAACCACTCCCTGTGAGTATGGGCCCCGAATCTGCGCTCCGCTTCGCTGCGCCTGTCCGGACGACAGTGGAATTTATCGCGGCTTGATCGTCTTACTGCTTCGGCACGCGCCGCTTCTTCGTCGACTGGGTCGGCACGTCGGCCGGCTCGTCCTTCAGCGCGCCGATCTTGCGCAGGGCTGCATCGGCGGCGCGTTCGCCGCTTTCCCAGGCGCCGTCGACGGTGCCCCAGAGCGTCTCGTGCGTGGCTTCGCCGGCGAGGAACACATTGCCGATCGGCTCGGCCAGGGTCCTTCGCGACAGCTGGCCGCCCGGCGAGGCTGCCGACATCGCGCCCATGACGTAAGGCGAGGCGTTCCAGCGCGTGGCGCTGGTCTTCTGCACCACGGAAGCGGCCTCGCTGCCGAACAGCTTCGTGATCCATTCCCTGGCGAAAGCCACCATCGCCTTCTCGCCCTGCTCGGCGAGATCGCGGCCGAACGAGCCGCCGACATCGATCGAGCACAGCGAGGAGCCGCCGATATTGGCGAACATCAGCGCCGTGCGGGTCGAATTGCTCTGCTCGATCAGGATATCGTCGCGCGACAGGCCGAGCGGATTGCCCGGCAGCTGCAGCACGATGCGATCGTAGCTACCGAGGCTGAGCTTCGATGCCGCATCCAGCGTCCGCTTGGGAATGTCGGGCGCGAACTTGATCGCGCCCGATGTCAGCACATTGGTCGAGACCGTGACGATGGCGGCGCGCGCCGCGATCTTGCCGGCTTGCGTCTCGATGCTGACGTCGCGATTGCTCCAGGCGATGCGGCTCGCCGGCGTCGACAGCGCCACCGGCGCCTGCTCGGCGAGCCTAGCGATCAGTGTGCCCAAACCCTGCCGGCAGGCGATCGCCGCGTTGCGGTCCTGCGCGCGTCCCTTGTCGATCGCGGAGAGCTCCTTCAGGTCCTTGCCGGCAAAGCTCGCGCCCAGCATGAACTCGGCCGCGCCGGCCCAGTCGCCGAGATCCTTCGGCATCACCGATGCGCAGGAGGTGTCGAGCTTGCCCCGCCCGGCCTCGTCGATGGCGCGGTTGGCGCGCACTAGGGCGGCCAGGAACTGCTCGGTCTCGCCCGCGCGGGCATTGCGGCGGCCGATGCGCATTTTCTGGCCCGAGGGCGCCGGCAGCACGTCCAGCCCGGCACTGCGCGCCAGCCGGATCATCGGGTTGGTGTCCGGATTGTACATCCAGCGCGCGCCGCGGTCGAACGGCGTGTCGAAGGTCGTGCTGTCGGTGATGCAGCGGCCGCCGACTTGCGCGGCCGCTTCCACTACGATGACCTTGCGGCCCGTTGCCAAGATACGCCGCGCCGCGGCAATTCCCGCCGCCCCCGCGCCGATCACGACGATGTCAGCCTCGCGCGGCAGGGGCGCGGCGGATGCGCGCAGCACCGGCATCGCCGCAAGGGCCGCCGACGCCGAAAGAAAGCCGCGGCGCGTGATTGTCATGTCATGGTTTCCGGGGACTTGCGGCGAACGTGAACAGCCCGCGAACCTTGCCGTATCCGATGTTGCGCAGCAACCAGGATGGTGAATCAACCATGCTTGATCTCACAGAGTGATGAACCGAATTGCAACACGTTTCGACCATGATAGAGAAGGGAAAAAGACGGCCGGAAAAGGCCGTGGGGGGTTGAGATGGGGACGGTCCTGGATTCTGTCGGCAAGGTGATTGCCGCGTACCTCTCAAAGGAGGTGCCGGGCTATGAGCCGTTCACGCCGAGCGACCCCGAGCATCTGCGCGGCATCATCGAGCCCGGCGACGTGCTGCTGGTCGAGGGCAACAACCGCATCTCCGGCATCATCAAATACCTGACGCAGTCGACTTGGTCGCACGCCGCGCTCTATGTCGGTCCGATCGATGGGGCAGAGGAGCCCAATGGCGAGCCGCATGTTCTGATCGAGGCCAATATCGGCGAGGGCGTCACCTCGGCGCCGCTGTCGAAATATTTCCCCTATCACACCCGCGTCTGCCGTCCGGTCGGGCTGTCCTATGAGGATCGCACCACGGTCTGCCGCTATGCGATCAACCGCATCGGCTTCGGCTACGACACCAAGAACATCGTCGACCTCATGCGCTATCTGTTCCCGCTGCCGATACCGCAGCGCTGGCGCCGGCGCATGATCGCGATCGGCTCGGGCGACCCGACCAAGATCATCTGCTCGGCGCTGATCGCGCAGGCCTTCGACGCCGTGCGCTACCCGATCCTGCCGAAGATCACCAAGGCCGGCAGCCGCGCCGCACGGCGCGAGATCCTGCACATCCGCGATTCCTCGCTCTACATGCCCCGCGACTTCGATATCTCGCCCTATTTCGAAGTCGTCAAACCCACCATCGTGCACGGGTTCGACTACACCGCCTTGCACTGGGCCGACAAGCAGAAGCCGCTCGAGGAGGTGGCGGGCTCATTTAGTGTGTTTCCAGAAACGCTCGTGGCGCCGCCGCTCGCTCCTGAAGCGGCTGACGAAGCGACGTCGGGTGAAATTCCGGCTCAAGAAGTGAGCGCGCCGCCTGCGCGAGCCAGTGTGGCTTTCTCCGAGCATTTCGTGCAGCTGAGCGAGCTCGCGATGTATCGCGCGCGGGCGCGGGAGAAGACGGCTTAGGTTCGCACGGTCTCGTAGGGTGGGCAAAGGCGCGAAGCGCCGTGCCCACGTTCGGGCGCGATCACTGACCGACGGTGGGCACGCTCCGCTTTGCCCACCCTACGAGACTTCGCCACGAGCGCAGCGAAGCAACGGCGGTGGAGAGAGCGCGCGCTACCGATCCGCCCGTCCGATCACCGCCATCAGCTCCGCGATCTTGGCGCGCTGGTCGGCCTTGTCGCCGCTCGCGATGGCGTGCTCGACGCAATGGGCGACGTGATCCTTCAAAACCTCTTCCTCGACCCGGCGCAGCGCGGCGCGCACCGCCGCGATTTGCGTCACGATGTCGATGCAGTAGCGGTCTTCCTCTACCATTCTCGAGAGGCCACGAACCTGGCCCTCGATTCGGCCGAGACGTTTTCCGACGGATGCCTTGATGTCCTTGCGCATGGGGTCTATATACCCCTACCGGGTATAGGTTTCAAGACCAAGCGCAAAGGCCGGAACATGGCAATGAACAACAACGAGCACGAGCATCGTCACAGCGCGGGAACGCATTCCGGATGCGGCTGTTCCACGAAAGCTGCAGCGCCGGCGGCGAAGCCCGAGGCTACCTCGTGCTGCGGCGGCCACGGCGATCATGCCGGCCACGACCATCATCACGGCGACGCCGCAACCAAGGTCAAAGATCCCGTCTGCGGCATGATGGTCGATCCCGCGACCTCGAAGCATCGCATCACACATCACGGCGAGACCTTCCATTTCTGCTCGTCCGGCTGCCGCACCAAGTTCGCCGCCGATCCCGCCAAGTATCTTGCCAAGGACAAGGCGCCCGAACCGGAGATGCCCGCGGGCACGATCTACACCTGTCCGATGCACCCGCAGATCCGCCAAGTCGGTCCGGGCACGTGCCCGATCTGCGGCATGGCGCTGGAGCCTGAGGTCGCAAGCCTTGAGACCGGCCCAAATCCCGAGCTCGCCGACATGACGCGACGGTTCTGGATCGGCGGCGTGCTGTCGCTGCCGCCGATCGCGCTGGAGATGGGCGGCCACCTCGCGGGCCCCCACAGCTGGATCGATCCGACCGTGTCGAATTGGATCCAGCTCGTCTTTGCAACGCCCGTGGTGCTGTGGGCCGGCTGGCCGTTCTTCGTTCGCGGCTGGCAATCGCTGCTGACGCGCAATCTCAACATGTTCACGCTGATCGCGATGGGTACGGGCGTTGCCTATGTCTACAGCGTGCTCGGCACGGTCACGCCGCAGATCTTCCCCGCCACCTTCCGCGGCCATGAGGGCGCGGTCGCAGTCTATTTCGAGGCGGCCGCCGTCATCACCGTCCTGGTGCTGCTCGGCCAGGTGCTGGAGCTGCGCGCCCGCGATGCGACCTCGGGCGCGATCAAGGCGCTGCTGCAGCTCGCGCCGAAGACCGCGCGCCGCGTCGACGCCGACGGCAGCGAGCACGAGGTCGAGATCGACACGCTGCACGCCGGCGATCGCCTGCGCGTCCGTCCCGGCGAGAAGGTGCCGGTCGACGGCATCATCCTCGAAGGCCGCTCGTCGCTCGATGAATCGCTGGTGACGGGCGAATCCATGCCGGTCTCCAAGGAGGCTGGCGCAAAAGTCATCGCCGGCACGCTGAACCAGTCCGGCAGCTTCATCATGCGCGCCGACAAGGTCGGGCGCGAGACGCTGCTGTCGCAGATCGTGCAGATGGTCGCGGATGCGCAGCGCTCGCGCGCGCCGATCCAGCGCCTAGCCGATCAGGTCTCCGGCTGGTTCGTGCCGCTGGTGATCGTCATCGCCGTCGCGGCCTTTGTCGCCTGGGCCTGGTTCGGACCGGAGCCGCGGCTCGCCTTCGGCCTCGTCGCCGCGGTCAGCGTGCTGATCATCGCCTGTCCCTGTGCGCTGGGCCTGGCCACCCCGATGTCGATCATGGTCGGCGTCGGCCGCGGCGCGCAAGGCGGCGTGCTGATCAAGAACGCCGAAGCGCTGGAGCGGATGGAGAAGATCGACACGCTGGTGGTCGACAAGACCGGCACGCTGACCGAAGGCAAGCCCAAGGTGGTGACGATCGCGCCGGCGTCCGGCTTCGCGGAAGAAGACATCCTCCGGCTGGCGGCCACCGTCGAGCGCGCCAGCGAGCATCCGCTGGCCGACGCCATCGTGCGCGCGGCCAAGGAAAAGCAGCTCACCCTCGGCCAGGTCGAGCAGTTCGACTCGCCGACGGGCAAGGGCGCGACGGGCAAGGTCGACGGCAAGACCATCGTGCTCGGCAATGCCAGATATCTGTCGTCGATCGGCGTCGACACCCATTCGCTTGCCGCCGAAGCCGAGCGGCTGCGCGGTGACGGCGCCACCGTGATCAACATGGCCGTCGACGGCCGGCTTGCCGGCCTGTTTGCGATCGCAGATCCGGTCAAGGCCTCGACGCCGGAGGCGCTGAAGGCGCTCGCGGCGGAAGGCATCAAGGTGATCATGCTGACCGGAGACAACCGCACCACGGCCGAGGCCGTGGCGCGCCGGCTCGGCATTGCCGAGGTCGAGGCCGAAGTGCTGCCCGACCAGAAGAGCGCGGTGGTGACCAAGCTGCAGAAGGCCGGCCGCAGCGTCGCCATGGCCGGCGACGGCGTCAACGACGCCCCGGCGCTGGCGGCGGCCGAGGTCGGCATCGCCATGGGCACCGGCACCGACGTGGCGATGGAGAGCGCCGGCGTGACGCTGCTCAAGGGCGACCTCGTCGGCATCGTCCGCGCGCGAAAACTGTCGCAGGCGACGATGAGCAACATCCGGCAGAACCTGTTCTTCGCCTTCGTCTACAACGCCGCCGGGATTCCGATCGCCGCCGGCGTTCTCTATCCGGCGTTCGGTCTGCTGCTCTCCCCGATCATCGCCGCGGCGGCGATGGCGCTGTCCTCGGTGAGCGTGGTCGGCAACGCGCTGCGGCTGCGTGCGACGCGGCTGTAAGGACGCTGTGTAGCCCGGATGGAGCGTAAGCGAAATCCGGGGGTCCTGCCGCATATTGCACCGTCCCGGATTGCGCTTCGCTCCATCCGGGCTACGGTTCAGAGGACATAAGCGGGAGCATCTGATGCAGCGGATTACCATCACGATCGAGGACGATCTCCTGGCGGAGATCGACGCCGCGGCCGAAGCGCGCGGTTACCAGAACCGCTCCGAGATCATCCGTGACCTCGCGCGCGCCGGCCTGCAGCAGAGCGCCGAGGACACCGCGCAAACTGGCCAATGCGTCGCCGGCCTCGTCTACGTCTATGACCACGCGGCGCGCGATCTGTCGAAACGGCTGGTGCAGGAATTCCACGGCCACCACGACCTCGCGCTGGCGACGCTGCATGTTCACCTCGACGACAACAATTGCATGGAGATGACGGCGTTGCGCGGCGCTGCCTCCGAAGTCAGACATTTCGCCGACCACATCATCGCCGAACGCGGCGTGCGCTACGGCCGCGTGGTGATGATCCCGACCGGGAATGGCAAGCCGGCGAAGGCGCGCAAGCACGGGCATAGACACGACTAGGCTGAATCTTACCCTCCAGGGGAGGGTAAAGAAGAAATCGCGCCACCTTCACCGACAAGGGGAGACGGCCCACCGCCCTTGCCGAAGCCGCATCCGGTGTCTACCTCTCGCGCAGTGTCTACCTCAGAGGGTCCCCCATGCTGGATGCCGCCATTAGGGCGCTGTCGCAATTGATCTCGCCGCCGATGCGCTCGATCCTGTGGCGGTCGATCGGGCTTGCGCTGGTGCTGATCACCGTGCTGGCGATCGGCTTGCAGCGGCTGCTCAGCTGGTTTGCGACCTCCGGCGAGGTGTGGCTGGAAGGCCTGCTCGGGCCGGGCTGGCATTCATCGATCGAGGTTCTGTCCTGGATCGTCTCGATCGCGACGGGTCTCGGCGTCGTGTTCGGCGGCATCTTCCTGATGCCGGCGATCACCTCGCTCGTGGCAAGCCTGTTCGTCGACGACGTCGCCGACATCGTTGAGCGCGAGCATTATCCGGCCGAGCGGCCGGGCGCGGCACTGCCGTTCAGCCGGGCGATGCTCGAGGGCATCAAGACCGCGCTCGTGGCCATCCTGGTCTATCTCGCCGCTCTGCCGCTGGTGCTGTTCGCCGGCGCCGGTTTCCTGATCTTCTTCCTCGCCGCCGCCTGGCTGCTTGGCCGTGAATATTTCGAGCTCGCCGCGATGCGCTTCCGCCCGCCGGAGGAAGCCAAGGCGATGCGGCGCGACAATGCCGCGACGGTCTTCACCGCCGGCCTGTTCATCGCCGCCTTCGTCTCGATTCCGATCGTGAACCTGGCGACACCGATCTTCGGCATGGCCTTCATGGTCCACATGCACAAGCGCCTGTCAGGCCCCCGGCCCGAGCTGATCGAGCCGGCGCGGCAGGTGCGATAGCGGCCCGGGGCGGCGTTGCCTCACACCGTCTTCTCCGGCCAGCGACAGAGATCGTTGATCAGGCAGACTTCGCAGCGTGGCTTGCGCGCGAGGCACGTATAACGGCCGTGCAGGATCAGCCAATGATGCGCGTGCAGCATGAACTCGGCCGGGATCACCTTTTCCAGGCCAAGCTCGACCTCCAGCGGCGTCTTGCCGGGCGCTAGGCCCGTGCGGTTGCCGACGCGGAAGACATGGGTGTCGACCGCCATGGTGTGCTCGCCGAAGGCCATGTTGAGCACGACGTTGGCGGTCTTGCGACCTGCGCCGGGCAATGACTCGATCTCCGTGCGCGTGCGCGGCACCTCGCCGCCGAATTCATTGAGCAGCTTGGCCGACAGCGCGATCACGTTCCTGGCCTTGGTGCGGTAGAGTCCGATCGTCTTGATGTAGTCGCGCAAGCGCTCCTCACCGAGATCGAGCATCTTCTGCGGGGTGTCGGCAACGTCGAACAGCGCACGCGTCGCCTTGTTGACGCCGGCATCGGTCGCCTGTGCCGACAGCACCACCGCGACCAGCAGCGTGAACGGGTTGACGTGCTCGAGCTCGCCCTTGGGCTCCGGATTGGCCTTGCGGAAACGGCTGAAGACCTCGTGGACCTCGGCCGGCGTCCACGGTCTTGTGGCTTTAAGTGATTTCTTCGCGGGCGCTTTCGGCTTGGTCGCGACCGGTCTTGCCGTTCTCTTCGGCACCGCCGCTTTGCGCGGGACCGGCTTGCGGGTGATTTTCGCCATGATCGGGATATACTGATGGACGATGAGCACAGGCAACGAAATAGCGCGGTCGCGATCTGAGAGCGAGGATGAGCCTCAGATCTTCTCCGCGCTGCTGACGCCGCACCGCTCGCTGAACCGCACCGGCTTTCTCGCCGTGATGCTGTTCCTGAGCGCCGTCGGCTTCGTCACAGGCCTCACTTTCCTGATGATGGGCGCCTGGCCGGTGTTCGGCTTCTTCGGTCTCGACGTGCTCGTGATCTGGTGGGCCTTCAAGGTCAATTTTCGCGCCGCACGGGCCAGCGAGGAAATCGTGGTGACGCCGTCGGAATTGCGGGTGCGGCGCGTCAGCCATCGTGGCCAGGTTTCCGAATGGACCTTCAATCCGCTCTGGGTCCGGCTCGACCAAGAGGTCGATGAGGAATACGGCATCGAGCACCTTTATCTGATCTCCCGCGGCCGCCGCCTGCTCATCGCGGGCTTTCTCGGGCCGGCAGAAAAGGCCAGCTTTTACAATGCCTTGGTGGGGGCTCTCAACGCCGCGCGGCGCGGCCCGACCTATCATCCGGCGACCTGAGCACAGTCGGAAATCGGGTGGTTTCGCGCCAGCGCCTCCCCTACATTTCCGGTCATGATGACCCTTGCGATACATGACCAGCGCCTGGCCAGGCCGGGCACCCAGAACGCCGCGTTGCGCGACTATGATTCGGTGCGGCGGGCGATCGCCTTCATCTCGGCGAACTGGCGCGCGCAACCGACCATCGAGGCGATGGCGGATGCCGCTGGCGTCACGCCGGATGAGCTGCACCATCTGTTCCGCCGCTGGGCTTCGATCACGCCGAAGGCTTTCATGCAGGCACTCACCCTCGACCACGCCAAGAACCTGCTCAGGGATTCCGCCAGCATCCTTGACGCGGCGCTCGACTCCGGCCTGTCCGGGCCGGGCCGGCTGCACGACCTCTTCGTCACCCATGAAGCGATGTCGCCGGGCGAATGGAAGAACGGCGGTGCCGGCCTCACCCTGCGCTACGGCTTCCATTCCTCGCCGTTCGGCACCGCGATCGTGATCGCCACCGATCGCGGCCTGTCGGGCCTCGCCTTCGCCGATCACGGCGAGGAGAAGATCGCGCTCGCCGACATGACGCGGCGCTGGCCGAACGCCACCTATGTGGAAGATCACGAAGGCACCGCGCCGCTCGCCGCGCGCATCTTCGATCCAAAATTGTGGCGGCCGGATCAGCCGCTGCGCGTGGTGCTGATCGGCACCGATTTCGAAGTGCGGGTGTGGGAGACGCTCTTGAAGATTCCGATGGGCCGCGCAGTGTCCTATTCCGACATCGCCTGCAACATCAGGAATCCCAAGGCTTCACGCGCCGTCGGTGCCGCCGTCGGCAAGAACCCGGTCTCCTTCGTCGTGCCCTGCCACCGCGCACTCGGCAAGAGCGGCACGCTCACCGGCTATCATTGGGGCATCACCCGCAAGCAGGCGATGCTGGGCTGGGAGGCCGGGCAGCTTGGGCTGCAGTAGGCAAGATGCAGTAGGATTTCGTAGGGTGGGTTAGCGCAGCGTAACCCACCTCTCTGGTTTCCGCAGAACAGAAGTGGTGGGTTACGCCAGCGACTGCGCTTTGCGCAGTCGCCGTCTAACCCACCCTACGGCACCGCGCTTGCGGCAAAGTCTACCCCGCCAGATCCAGCTTCGAGGCCACGGTCGAATCCGCGTTGAGGCGGTAGATGATCGGCACGCCGGTGGCGAGCTCGCGCTTCAGAATGCCTTCGGGCGAGAGCTTCTCCAGCACCATGATCAGCGCGCGCAGCGAGTTGCCGTGGGCGGCAACCAGCGTGCGCTTGCCGTTGAGCACACCGGGCAGGATCTCCTGCACGTAGTACGGCAACGCGCGCGCGAGCGTGTCCTTCAGGCTTTCGCCGCCGGGCGGCGGCACGTCGTAGGAGCGGCGCCAGATCAGCACCTGCTCCTCGCCCCATTTCTTGCGGGCGTCGTCCTTGTTGAGACCGGAGAGATCGCCGTAGTCGCGCTCGTTGAGCGCGAGGTCCTTCGAAGTCGGCAGACCCTCCTGGCCGAGCTCAGCGAGGATGAGATCGAGCGTGTGCTGCGCGCGCGTCAGCACCGAGGTGTAGGCGACGTCGAACACCAGGCCCTGTGCCTTCAGCTTGCGGCCGGCTTCTTTGGCTTCCTTCACGCCGAGCTCGGTGAGGTCAGGGTCCTTCCAGCCCGTGAACAGGTTCTTCAGATTCCATTCGCTCTGGCCGTGGCGCACGAGCACGAGAAGGCGTTCGCTCATTGACTGCTTTCCGTTGCTTGATTGGATCAGATATCGTCGAGGCCGAGCACGTCGGCCATGGTGTAGTGCCCCGGCTTCTTGCCGTGCGCCCACAGCGCCGCCTTGAGCGCACCATGGGCGAACAGCATGCGGTCCTCGGCCTGATGCGACAGCGTCAGGCGCTCGAACGGGCCGAGGAAGGTCACGCTGTGATCGCCGGCCACGGTGCCGCCGCGCAAGGAGGCGAAGCCGATATTGCCCGGCCGACGGGCGCCGGTGATGCCGTCCCGGCCGCGTTCGGAATGGTCATCGAGAGTAACCCCGCGGCCGCTCGCTGCGGCCTGCCCCAGCATCAGCGCGGTGCCCGAGGGTGCATCGACTTTCATGCGGTGATGGGTCTCGACGATCTCGATATCAAAACTCTGGTCGAGCGCCTTGGCAACGCGCTTGACCACGGCGGCGAGCAGATTGACGCCGAGACTCATATTGCCCGACTGCACCACCACGGCGCGATTGGTGACGCTCTTGATCACGGCATTGTCCGAGCCGGACAGGCCGGTCGTGCCGATGACGTGCACGAGGCCGCGTTCGGCGGCGATCGCGACATTGGCGATGGTCGCCGCAGGCACTGTGAAATCGAGGATGCCGTCGGCCTCCTTGCACATCGCCCAGAGATCGGCGGAGAGCTTGATGCCGTTGGCGGGCAGGCCGGCGAGCACGCCGGCATCCTTGCCGAGCAGCTGGGAGCCCGGCGCCTCCAGCGCGCCGGCCAGCACGGCGCCCTCGCTTTCAGCAATCGCCCGCACCAGCGCCCGGCCCATCCGGCCGCCGGCTCCCGCAACAATCAAGCGCATGTCGGACATGGTGCGATCCTCTTCGAGGCCGTTGTAGCGGGGGGAGGCAGTTCCGGCAACCGAGGGGAATCGGGGGGCGCAGGCGCTCTTACCCTCCCCTGGAGGGGTCCGGGACGAGCGTAGCTCGCCCGTGGGTCGGCACGCGATCGAGCAAAGCGAGATTGCGTGGTGGGGTGACGGTCTCTCCGCGACGAACAGTGCCCGGTGGAGAGATCACCCCGCCCCGCTCGCGCTGCGCGCGATCGACCCTTCCCCTCCAGGCCCCTCCAGGGAGGGTAAGACGGGATCGAGCCTCAGCCGTCCTGCGGCTGCGGGCCGTCGTAGCCTTCGATGACAATGAGGTCGGCGATCGAGTGCGGCTGGCGCACCTTGATGTTGGCCTGGTATTCCGGCGAGTTGTAGCAGGCGAGCGCGGTCTCGTAGTCAGGGAATTCGATCACGACGTTGCGGTTGCGGCTGGCGCCTTCGACGGCGGTGAACTTGCCGGCGCGGACGACGAAGCGGCCGCCCCATTTCTTGAAGATCGGGCCGTTGGCGATGGCGTAGGGCTTATAGCCCTCGTCATTGCTGACGTCGACACGCCCGATCCAGTAGCCTTTTGCCATTGTTCTTCTCCCTGTTGTTTAGTGGGTTAGCCGAGCGCTTGCGCGATCTCGGCGTGGATGGTGTCCGCGACCGCCTTGGGATCGGCGGCTTCCACAACCGGGCGCCCGACGACCAGATAATCCGCGCCGGCGGCGATCGCACGGCTAGGCGTCATGATGCGCTTCTGGTCGCCGCTGGCGGCGCCCGCCGGACGAATGCCGGGGGTGACTAGGCTCATCTGGTGGCCGACGATCTTGCGCAGGCTACCCACCTCCTCCGGCGAGGACACGAGGCCATCGACACCGAGCACCTGCGCCTGCTGCGCACGCGCCTCGACCAGCTCCGACACGCTGAGCCGATAACCGGCTGCATGCAAATCGTCGTCGTCGTAGGACGTCAGCACCGTCACGGCGAGGATCTTCAGGCTGGCGCTGCCGCGGCCTTCGACGGCGCCTTTCATGGTCTGCGGATAGGCGTGCACGGTGACGAAGGTCGCGCCCAGCTTGGCGACGCTCTCCACGCCGCGCGTCACGGTGTTGCCGATGTCGTGCATCTTGAGATCGGCGAACACCTTCTTGCCCGCATCAGCGAGCTTGCCGATCAGCGGCAGGCCGCCGGCATAAGCGAGTTGATAGCCGATCTTGTAGAACGTGACGCTGTCGCCGAGCTTCGCGATCATCGCCTCCGCGGCATCAACGCTCGGCAGATCGAGCGCAACGATCAGGCGGTCCTTCGGGGCGATCTCGGCTGGCGTCATGTCACCTCACATCATGCGTTGGGAAACGTCGATCAATTGCGCCACCAGCTGCTTCAGCGCGGCGATATCGCCCTCGTTCTTCAGCCTGTCCCTATCGTCATAGGCCTGGTCGGCAAAGGCGAGCGTGAGCTGGCTGGCAATCACGTTGGCGTGGCAGGCGGAGAGGATCAGCCGCAGCGCCTGCAGCGCGCGAGCAGCACCTAACCGGCTCTGCGACGCGCCGGCAAGCGCGAAGACCCGGTTGCGGAACACCTCTCCGCGCGCCTCGTGCAGCTCGTGCACGCGGCTGACCCAGTCGATCGCGTTCTTCAGCAGCGGCGGCACCGAGGCGTTGTATTCGGGCGAGACGATGAGGACGCCGTGATGCGCGCCGATCATGCGCTTCAGATTGATCGCGTGCTTGGGCACGCCGGATTTGGCCTGGAGATCGCCGTCATAGATCGGCAGCGGAAAATCGGCGAGCGAGATGCGGGTGACGTCGACGCCGACCTGGACGAATTCGTAAGCAGCCACCGCCGCCAGCTTCGCATTGTGCGAGCCGGTGCGCAGCGAGCCGGGAATGATCAGGATCTTGAGGGCTGGCATCCAATCTCATGCATTCGGCGAAACGAGCCCGCCGCGCAAAGAGGAGCCGGCGGATTTAATGCTTGCGATACACCCAGACGCGGGCCGGCGGAAGGTTCATCCAGATCCGTTCCGAGGCCTCTGTGGACACGCCGGATAGCGATTTCGGGATCGGCGGCACCACCGCATAGGTGAACTGGATGAAGGGCGCACCGGGCGCGAGCGCGGTGAAGGCATCGCGGATGAGCCGCAGCCGCGTCAGCATCGGTTTGGTGACGAGCGGCAGGCCGGACACGACCGCGCTGGCCGGCGCGCTCAAGACATTCCAGAGCGTGTCGCGCAGGCGGTAGGCATCGCCCTGCACCACCTTGGCTTGCGGGTAGCGGTCGCGCAGCAGCGCGCAGAAGCCGGGATTGTATTCGACGAGAACGAGACGTTTCTGGTCGACCCCGCGCTCGATCAGCGCGGACGTGATGGCGCCGGTGCCGGGTCCGAGCTCGACCACCGGTGCGTCGGAATCGGGATCGACATAATGAGCCATGGTCCGCGCCAGCAGCTTGCCGGACGGCATCACCGCGCCCATGTGCAAGGGCTTTTCGATCCACGACCTGAGAAAGCGCACCTCGTCATCGAGACGAGGCTTCTTCAACGCACGCGCGGACGATGGCAATGGCATGTCGGGACCGGACGGAACCGCAGGACCGCGGCGTGTCAGAAAATGGTCATAAAGACGTATAGGCCGGAGGCGATACGGTCAAGACGCGTCAGTTCGCCCGATTGCCGAAGAAATCCTTGACCTTGGCGAAGAAACCCTCGGCTTCCGGCTGGGTATTGCCGGAGGAGAGCTTTTCGAACTCGGCCAGCAATTCCTGCTGCTTCCTGGTGAGGTTCTGCGGGGTCTCGACCATGACCTGAACGTACATGTCGCCCATCTGGCGCGACCGCAGCACCGGCATGCCCTTTGATGCAATGCGGAATCGGCGGCCCGACTGGGTGCCGGCGGGCACCTTCACCTTGGTCTTGCCCTTGTCGATGGTCGGCACCTCGAATTCGCCGCCGAGCGCGGCGGTCACCATCGAGATCGGCACGCGGCAATGCAGATCCGCGCCGTCACGCTGGAAGAACTGGTGCTGGGCCAGCGACAGGAAGATGTAGAGATCGCCGGGCGGCCCGCCGCGCACGCCAGCCTCGCCCTCGCCGGCGAGCCTGATCCGTGTGCCGTCCTCGACACCTTGCGGAATGTTGACCGAGAGCGTCCGCTCGCGGGTCACCCGCCCTTGTCCCGAGCAGGATGGGCAGGCGTCCTCGATCATCTGACCGCGGCCCTGACAGCCCGGGCAGGTCCGCTCCAGCGTGAAGAAGCCCTGCGACTGCCGCACGCGGCCGGCGCCGCCGCAGGTCGAACAGGTCTTCGGCTTGGTGCCGGCCTTGGCACCGATGCCCGAGCAGGCCTCGCAGGTGACCGAGACAGGAATCTCGATCTGCGCGGTCTTGCCGCCAAAGGCTTCCTCGAGGGTGATTTCCATGTTGTAGCGCAGATCGGCGCCGCGCTCGCGGCCGCCGCGGCCGCGCTGCCCGGCCATGCCGAACAGGTCCTCGAAGATGTCGGAGAAAGAGGAGGCGAAGCCGGCACCGAAACCGGCGCCACCGCCGAAGCCGCCGCCCTGCTCGAACGCGGCGTGGCCGTAACGGTCATAGGCGGCGCGCTTGTCCTTGTCCTTCAGGACCTCGTAAGCCTCATTGATTTCCTTGAACTTGACTTCGCTGGTCTCATCCCCGGGATTGCGGTCGGGATGGAATTTCATCGCCAGCTTGCGGAACGACGATTTCAGCTTGCCTTCGTCGGCGTCGCGTTCGACTTCGAGGGTCTCGTAATAGCAGCGCTTGGTGGACGTGGACATGATGAGCTCGGTCTATCCAATCGCGATTCAAGTTGGCGCGGAACAACGCTGACATGCGGCGGTATGAGCGCCCTTCGACCTTGCGGCGGAGGGCAGCCTGGCAGCGCTGAGAATAACGGCTGGGAATTGATCGATCGTAACGGGGCCGACTTTGAAGGAGTCTTGAAAGGAGTCCTGGCCCGTCCGTCCCGACACGACGGCCTCCCCCGCAAGGGAGGAGGCCGGTAGCGTGTGTGGGGTCCAAGCCGTCCGCATCGTCACCCTCTCGGGGCTTAAGCGGACTTCTTGTTGTTCTTGTCGTCGTCGACCTCGGTGAATTCCGCGTCGACGACGTCGTCCTTGGCCGCATCCTTCTTGGCGTCGGCCTCGGCCTGCTGCTTGTACATGGCCTCGCCGAGCTTCATCGAAGCCTGCGCCAGCGTCTGGGTCTTGGCCTTGATCGCCTCGGCATCGTCGCCCTTCAGCGCTTCCTTGAGGTCGCTGACGGCATCCTCGATGGCGCGGCGCTCGGTCTCGGCAACCTTCGAGCCGTGCTCGGCCAAAGCCTTCTCGGTCGAATGCACCAGGCCATCCGCCTCGTTCTTGGCGGTGACGGCCTCGCGGCGCTTCTTGTCCGCCTCGGCATTGGCCTCGGCGTCCTTGACCATCTTCTCGATGTCGGCTTCCGACAGACCGCCGGAGGCCTGGATGCGGATCTGCTGCTCCTTGCCCGTGGCCTTGTCCTTGGCCGAGACGTTGACGATGCCGTTGGCGTCGATGTCGAAGGTCACCTCGATCTGCGGCATGCCGCGCGGCGCCGGCGGAATGCCCATCAGGTCGAACTGGCCAAGCATCTTGTTGTCGGCTGCCATTTCACGCTCGCCCTGGAAGACGCGGATGGTGACGGCATTCTGGTTGTCTTCAGCCGTCGAGAACACCTGGCTCTTCTTGGTCGGGATCGTGGTGTTGCGGTCGATGATGCGGGTGAACACGCCGCCCAGCGTCTCGATGCCCAGCGACAGCGGGGTGACGTCGAGCAGCAGCACGTCCTTGACGTCGCCCTGGAGCACGCCGGCCTGGATCGCAGCGCCGATCGCCACGACTTCGTCCGGGTTGACACCCTTGTGCGGCTCCTTGCCGAACAGCTGCTTCACGACTTCCTGGACCTTCGGCATGCGCGACATGCCGCCGACCAGCACGACCTCGCCGATCTCACCGGCGGTGACGCCGGCGTCCTTCAGCGCCTTGCGGCAGGGCTCGACGGTCTTCTGGATGAGGTCGTCGACCAGCGCCTCGAACTTGGCGCGGGTGAGCTTCATCGTCAGATGCTTCGGGCCGGTCTGGTCCGCGGTGATGAAGGGCAGGTTGATCTCGGTCTGCGTCGTCGAGGACAGCTCGATCTTGGCCTTTTCGGCAGCTTCCTTTAGGCGCTGCAGCGCGAGCTTGTCGTTGCGCAGGTTGATGCCCTGCTCCTTCTGGAACTCGTCGGCGAGATAACCGACGAGGCGCATGTCGAAGTCTTCACCGCCGAGGAAGGTATCGCCGTTGGTCGACTTCACCTCGAACACGCCGTCGCCGATTTCGAGAATGGAGATATCGAACGTACCGCCGCCGAGGTCATATACCGCGATGGTGCCGGCCTTGGTCTTGTCGAGGCCATAGGCGAGCGCGGCCGCGGTCGGCTCGTTGATGATGCGCAGCACTTCGAGCCCCGCGATCTTGCCGGCGTCCTTGGTCGCCTGGCGCTGAGCGTCGTTGAAGTAGGCGGGAACGGTGATGACGGCCTGCTCGACCTTCTGGCCGAGATGGGCTTCCGCGGTCTCCTTCATCTTCTGCAGGATGAAAGCCGAGACCTGCGAGGGCGAGTAGGTCTGGCCGTCGGCCTCGACCCAGGCGTCGCCGTTGGAAGCCTTCACGATCTTGTAGGGAACGAGCTTCTTGTCCTTCTCGACCATCGGGTCGTCGTAGCGGCGGCCGATGAGGCGCTTCACTGCGAAGAAGGTGCGCTCGGGATTGGTGACGGCCTGGCGCTTGGCCGGCTGGCCGACGAGGCGCTCACCGTCATCCGTGACGGCGACGATCGAAGGCGTCGTGCGCATGCCTTCGGAATTCTCGATGACTTTGGCGTTCTTGCCATCCATCACGGCGACGCACGAATTCGTGGTGCCGAGGTCGATCCCAATGACCTTTCCCATGGTCCTGATATCCTTCTTTTTGCGGCAGGTTGGCTGGGCCCAAGAGGCACCCGAACCGAAACCCCCTAAGATCAAACATCCGCGATATTGCGATGATTGAGGCTCATATAGGAGGGGGGGAGGGGCCCGCAAGGACCGAAGCTAGGTTTCTGCCGCTAAAACATCGGGTTTTGGAAGGTGATATCCGGGCTCAACCGCCCTTGCGGGTGAGGAATTATTAACAGGTCCGGGCGTCGGCAAGCCCCCGCACCCGCAAGCCCGCCCGCCCTGTTGCGGCGAGGCCAAACCGGCTAAAAGGCGGACCGACCGCACAGCCGGCGCAGCTGCTTCGCGCGACAAAGCGGCCCCGTGGCCGACCATCGAACGGCCTCAATGTGAACCAATCAGAGTGGCCATGAAGCTGATCCGCCCCCTCGCCGCGCTCGCCCTCCTCGCCGTAACAGCGCTTCCGGCCTTCGCCGCCGACGTCGTTTTCCCACCCGGCTTGCGTCTCGGCATGGTGCCGCTGATCGGCCTCAGCACGGCCAAGACCTTTCCGGGCTTCGAGAGCGAGGACGGCAACGTCAAGGTGCTGGTCACCGAGCTGCCGCCGGCCGCCTATGGCGAGGTCGTGAGCGCCTTCAATTCCAATCCCGGGGGGACCGGCGGCGTCAAGCAGGACAAGGTCGAGACCCCCGCTGGCCTTGCCTATTTCACCACCGAAAGCGGCAAGGCCGGCGATACCCCGGTGAAGCGGTATTCGATGATCGTGCCCGGCGCCGGCTTCTCCGGCTATGTCGCGGTACAGATCCCGGAGAATGCGACCAAGATCTACACGGACGAGGCGGTGCGACAGATGTTCGCGAGCGCCACCACCCGCAGGCAGGTCTCGGCCGAGGAGCAGATCGCGCTGCTGCCGTTCAAGATCACCGATCTCGCCGACTTCAAGGACATCAAGACCCTGGCACCGGGCTCGAGCATCATCCTGGCCGACGGCGATGAGAGCGTGGGCTACGAGGCGAGGCCGTTCATGATCCTCGGCCTGATCGGCGCCACCCCGCAAGCCGCCGACGACCGCGCCCGCTTCGCCCAGGAGGCGGCGCTCCAGATTCCCGGCGTGCGCGAGTCGCGCATCACCATGTCCGAGCCGATCCGCATCAACGGCCAGCAAGGCTTCGAGACCCGGATCGACGGCGTCAGCGGCAAGGACAAGGTCCCGGTGACGGTGGTGCAGTGGATCCGCTTCTCGAGCGGCGGCGCTTCATTGCGCATCATCGCCAGCGCCCCGCGCGACCAATGGCAAGTCGCCTTCACCCGCTTCCGTGCCGTGCGCGACGGGATTCAGCCGAAGGGGTAGGGCGAAGCCGGCGCTAATCGTGGTTGGTCGCAGTTTCACGAAGAACCTTCGCCCAACTTCTCCCTGTGGTTATGGATCCCGGGTTCGCGCTTTGCGCGCCCCGGGATGACGGCGCTATGGGCTTTGTCAGCCCACGCGCTGGACAGAACCGGCCGCATTTTCGGGCTTCTGTTCGTACACGAACGGAACTAGGCTTCCTCCCGTTGGATCATCCTGGAGGGGAGGTAGACATGCTGGTTCGGCGACAGGTCTTGGCAATGCTTGGAACGACGGCGCTGGCGACGCTCGCGCCAAGCGCGCTGTTCGCGGCCGCACCGATCAAGCCGGACGAAGCGTCCGCGCTGCTCGTGATCGACGTGCAGAACTGCTTCCTGCCCGGCGGGAGCCTCGCGGTGAAGGAAGGCGAGCAGGTGGTGCCGGTCATCAACAAGATCTCGAAGGCATTTGCGAATGTGGTGCTGACGCAGGACTGGCACACGCCGGGCCACGTTTCGTTTGCGTCGGTTCATTCCGGCAAGAAGCCGTTCGAAACGGTCGACCTGCCCTACGGCAAGCAGGTGCTGTGGCCGGACCATTGCGTGCAGGGCACCGAGGGCGCGGCGCTGTCGAAGGACCTGTCGATCCCGCACGCCGAGCTCATCATCCGCAAGGGATTTCACAAGAACGTCGACAGCTATTCGGCCTTCCTCGAGGCCGACGGCAAGACCTCGACCGGGCTCGCCGGCTACCTGAGGGGCCGCAAGATCAAGCGCGTCTTCGTCGCTGGTCTTGCGACAGACTTCTGCGTCGCCTGGACCGCGCTCGACGGGCGCAAGGCGGGCTTCGAGGTCTATGTGGTGGAAGACGCCTGCCGCGGCATCGACACGCAGGGCTCGCTCGCCAAGGCCTGGGCCGACATGGCCAAGGCGGGCGTGAAGCGGATTCAGTCTGCGGATATCGCGGTGAGCGCGTAGGCGGCGCGCTATCCTTCCGTCATTCCGGGGCGCGCTTCAGCGCGAGCTATGGTGCGCAATTTGCGCACCTGAGAATCCATTGTGCGGTTGTCTCTGCTGTTCAATGGATTCCGGGTTCTCGACTTCGTCGAGCCCCGGAATGACGCCAACACTCAGTTCGCCGCGCTGCTCGATTCGTTGTTGTTCGCCGCGGGCGCAGTCTTCGCGCCGCCCTTGGCGACGCCGACCAGCGCCGGGCGCAGCACGCGGTCACCGATGGTGTAGCCGGCCTGCATGATCTGCACCACGGTGCCCGACGGCACCGACGCGTCAGGCACTTCGTACATTGCCTGGTGGAAGTTCGGGTCGAACTTCTGGCCCTGAGGATCCAGCTTCTTCACGCCGTGTTTTTCCAGCGCGTTGAGCAGCGCGCGCTCCGTGAGCTCGACGCCCTCGATCAACGAGACCAGGCCGGGATCAGCCGCAGCACGCGCCTCCGCCGGAACGGCATCGAGTGCGCGCTGGAGATTGTCGGCGATGTCGAGCACGTCGCGCGCGAAGCCGGTGATGCCATAGAGGCGGGCGTCGGCAACTTCCTTGGCGGTGCGCTTGCGCAAATTCTCCATCTCGGCCAGCGTCCGCAGCATGCGGTCGCGCGCTTCAGCCGCTTCCTTTTGCAGGGTTTCGACCGAACCCGGCTCGGGATCGTCGGGCATGATGTAGGGTTTCGACACCACGGGCTCGCCGGTCGCTGCAGTCGTGTCTTGGGGTTGCCGGTCTTGCTCGGTCATCGGCTCTGATCTCGAACTCGTTTCAGGGATGTTGGCCCGGATATCGTGCTTAAGCCCGCGAAAATCAAGCGCCCGTGATCGGCAGAAAGGCCGGTCAGCCCCCCAACAGGCGGCTGACGATGCGGGCGGCGTAGTCCACGGTCGGGATCACGCGGGCATAATTCAGCCGCGTCGGGCCGATCACGCCGAGAACGCCGACGATGTGGCCGGCGGCATCCCGATAGGGCGAGATGATGGTGGAGGACCCCGACAGCGAGAACAGCTTGTTCTCACTGCCGATGAAGATGCGCACGCCTTCGGCGGTCTCGGCCCGGCCGAGCAGATCGATCACGCCGCGCTTGGTCTCGAGGTCGTCGAACAACAGGCGAACCCGCTCCAGATCCTCCAGCGCGTGCAGATCTTCGAGCAGATTGGCGTGGCCGCGGACGATGAGCTGACGGTCCTCGCTCTCGCCGCCGGACCAGCTGGCAATGCCGGCCGAGATCACTTTCTGTGTCAGCTGATCGAGCTCGGCACGGGCCTCGCCGAGTGCGGTCTCGAGCTCGAGCCGCGCTTCGGCCAAGGTCCGGCCGCGGATCCGCGCATTGAGGAAATTGCCGGCCTCTGTCAGCGCCGAAGAGGGAACTCCGGGCGGCAGCGTCAACACGCGGTTTTCAACCTGGCCGTCTTCGCCGACCAGGATCACCAGCGCTTTTTCCGGTTCCAGGCGGACGAATTCGATGTGCTTCAGCCGCGCATTGGATTTCGGCGTCAGCACGACGGCGGCGGCCCGGGTCAGGCCGGAGAGCCGCATCAAGGCCTGGTCCAGCGCCGCCTCGACCGATTGCGCCTCGCCGACGGACGAGAGCTGGCTCTGGATCGCCTGCCGCTCGGCCTCGTTGAGGTCGCCGACCTGCATCAGGGCATCGACGAAGAAGCGCAGGCCCAGTTCCGTCGGCAGCCGGCCGGCGGAGGTGTGCGGGGCATAGATCAGGCCGAGCTGTTCCAGATCGGCCATGACGTTGCGCACAGATGCTGGCGACAGCGGCATCGCAATCAGGCGGGAAATGTTGCGCGAGCCGACCGGCTCACCGGTCGCGAGATAGCTTTCGACAATTTGACGAAAGATGTCGCGGGAACGCTCGTTGAGCTGGGCAAGGCCTGCGCGCGGCGCGATCAGATGGATCGGATCGTGATGGGCCACAGACGGTAACTCCTCTCGGATCCTTATAATTTGTCCATCCGGGCCGCGTCTGACAAGCGTTGCGTTTGCAGGCCGACGGTCAGGGGGTGAATAAGCCCTTGCCGCCCACCCCCGCCCCACCTACAAGCACCGCGAACAGCCTATTCCCGTGAGTTTTGGAGATTTCCCATGCGGCCAAGCCGCCGTGCGCCCGACGAATTGCGCCCCGTGACGCTGGAGCGCGGCGTGGTCAAATATGCGGAAGGCTCGTGCCTCGTTAAATTCGGCGACACCCATGTGCTGGTCACCGCCACACTGGAGGATCGCCTGCCGCCGTGGCTGAAGGGGCAGGGCCGCGGCTGGGTCACCGCCGAATACGGCATGCTGCCGCGCGCGACCTCCGAACGCACCCGCCGCGAGGCCTCCGCCGGCAAGCAGAGCGGCCGCACCGTCGAGATCCAGCGCCTGATCGGCCGCTCGCTTCGCACCATCGTCGATCTCGAAGCTCTTGGCGAGCGCCAGATCACGGTCGATTGCGACGTGCTCCAGGCCGACGGCGGCACGCGCACGGCCTCGATCACTGGCGCCTGGGTCGCGCTTGCCGATTGCCTCAACTGGATGAAGGCGCGCAACATGGTGAAGGCCAACGTGATGCGCGACAACGTCGCCGCGATCTCCTGCGGCATCTACAACGGCACGCCGGTGCTCGATCTCGACTATGCCGAGGATTCGGAAGCCGAGACCGACGCCAATTTCGTCATGACCGGCGATGGCCGCATCATCGAGGTGCAGGGCACCGCGGAACGCGAGCCGTTCACGCAGGACGAGTTCCTGAAGCTGATCGCCCTGGCGCAGAAGGGCATTGCGCGCCTGGTGGACTTGCAGAAACTGGCCGTGGCGTAGTCAATAGGCCCATGCACCGCCGAATCACCGACAAGCTCGTCATCGCCACCCACAATCCCGGCAAGCTCGCCGAGATGAGGGAGCTGCTCGCGCCGTACGGGATCGAGGCGGTGTCGGCGGGCGAGCTCGGCCTAGACGAGCCCGAGGAAACCGGCAACGATTTCCGCAGCAACGCCGCGATCAAGGCGGTAGCCGCAGCGCAGGCGACCAAGCTGCCCTCCTTCGCCGACGATTCCGGCATCGTGGTCGATGCGCTCGATGGCGCGCCGGGAATCTACAGCGCGCGCTGGGCCGGCCCGACCAAGGATTTCAACGCGGCGATGGCGCAGATCGAGCGCCTGCTGCAGGAGCGCGGCGCCACCACGCCGGACAAGCGCAAGGCCCACTTCGTCTCCGCGCTTTGCGTGGCCTGGCCCGACGATCATCGCGAGGAGGTCGAGGCGCGCGTCGACGGCACGCTGATCTGGCCACCGCGCGGCACGGCCGGCTTCGGCTACGACCCGATGTTCCTGCCGGACGGGCACAGCCGCACCTTCGGCGAGATGACCAGCATCGAGAAGCACGGCCTGCCGCCGCTTGGCCTCGGCCTGTCGCACCGCGCCCGCGCTTTTCGGAAACTGGCGGAGATCTGCCTTGAGCCGCGCTAACAAGGATGCGTTTGGCGTCTATGTGCACTGGCCGTTCTGCCTGTCGAAGTGCCCCTATTGCGACTTCAACAGCCATGTCCGCCATGCCGCGATCGACGAGGCGAGGTTTGCGTCCGCCTTCGCGCGCGAGATCGCAACGACCGCCGAGCGCGCGCCCGGCCGCGAGGTCACCTCGATCTTCCTCGGCGGCGGCACGCCGTCACTGATGCAGCCCGCCACCGTCGGCGCGGTGTTAGACGCGATCGGCAAGCACTGGACCGTCGCAGGCGACGTCGAGGTAACGCTGGAAGCCAACCCGACCAGCGTCGAAGCCACGCGCTTTGCCGGTTATCGCATCGCCGGCGTCAACCGCGTCTCGCTCGGCGTGCAGGCGCTCGACGACGCCTCGCTCAAAGCGCTCGGCCGCATGCACAGCGCGCGCGAAGCGCTCGATGCCGTCGCCATCGCGCGCCGCGCGTTCGACCGCTATTCGTTCGACCTGATCTACGCCCGCCCCGACCAGACGCCGGCGATGTGGGCGGGCGAGCTGCGGCACGCCATCGATGAAGCGGCCGAGCACCTGTCGCTCTATCAATTGACGATCGAGGAAGGCACGCCCTTCTTCGGCCTGCACCAGGCCGGCAAGCTGAAGACGCCGGACGAAGCGGTCGCCCGCGCGCTCTACGACGTCACGCAGGAGACCTGCGACAAGCTCGGGCTACCCGCTTACGAGATCTCCAATCACGCGCGGCGCGGCGCCGAGTGCCGGCACAATCTGGTGTACTGGCGCGGCGAGGAATATGCCGGCATCGGCCCCGGCGCACATGGCCGTCTCGACATCGACGGGATCAGGCACGCCACCGCCACCGAAAAGCGTCCCGAGGCCTGGCTGATGCGGGTCGAGACCAACGGCGACGGCGTCGTCAGCGACGAGCTCCTCAACAGCGAGGAGCGCGCCGACGAATTCCTGCTGATGGGATTGCGGCTCGCCGAAGGCATCGATCCCGAGCGCTACAAGGCCCTCGCCGGCCGCCCTCTCGACCCCCGCCGCATCGCGCTCTTGCGCGAGGAAGGCGCGATCACGGTCGATGCGACGGGACGGTTGCGCGTGACCAGCAGCGGTTTTCCGGTGCTGGATGCCGTGGTCGCGGATCTCGCGGCTTAGCGGATCTCGTAGCCCGGATGGAGCGTAGCGCAATCCGGGACGGTCTCACCGCGTGGACAGAACCCGGATTACGCTGCGCTCCATCCGGGCTACGAAACCATTACGCCCCAAAGCTCTTCGGCGAGCCCGCCACCGCAACGCCGCCGCCTTGCGTCACCTTCATCACGGCAAGTCCGCGTTCATTCGTGCCATCAGCACGGAAGCGGAACAGGCCGTCGATGCCGGCGAAGCCTGAGGGGTTGGTGAGCACGTCGGAGGAGAAGCGCTGGCCGCCTTGCGTGCGCGCCAGCGCGGCAACGAGCGCGACCGCGTCATAGGAAAGGGTCGCGGTGCGGATCGGCTCGGCGCCGTATTTCGTGCGGTAGCGGCCGGAGAAGGCGCGGAAGCCGGCCGGATCGGGCGCGGCGTAAAGGCCGCCCTGCAGCGCGGCGCTGGCATAGACGCGCGGATTGTCCCACAGGCCGGTGCCGAGCAGCTGGATGTTGCGCAGGTTCGCGCCCGCGGCCGTCATCGCATCCGCCACTGACACGACGGCATCGCCGTCATCGGCAATGAACAGCGCGTCGGCACTGCCGAGCTGCTGCGCCACGGTGCGCGCGGGCATGGCGCGATCGGCACCGTATTTCTCGAACGCAACGATGCGCCCGCCGCGCCGCGGCACCGCCGCCTTCACCGCGGCCTCGACGACATTGCCATAGGCGTTGTCGGGCACCAGCACGGCGAAGGAGCGCTTTCCGATGCCGGCGGAATATTCGACGATGCGGTTGACGTCGGACTCCGGCAGGAACGAGAGCAGATAGACGCCGCGTCCGGCGATGCTGGAATCGGTCGAGAAGGCGATGACGGAAATGCCGCGCGTGCGCGCGACCTGCGCCACCGCCGGCACCGATTGCGCGAACAGCGGCCCGAGGATGATCTCGGCACCCTCGTCGACCGCCTGCTGCGCGCCGGCCTGCGCGCCTTGCGGGCTGCCATTGTCGTCCTTGATCAGGAGCTGGATGTTCGGGTTCTGGAACTCGGCCAGCGCCATCTCGGCGGCGTTGCGCATCGATTGCGCGGCGAGCCCGGCATTGCCGGCCGCGGAGAGCGGCAGGATCAGGCCGACCTTCACGCCGCCGGTGCCGGCGGTCGTCGCCTGCTGCTGCGGTCCTGCCGGCTGGGCCGGCGGCGCGGAGCTCGAGAACGGGTTGGAGAACTGGCTGAGGCTTTGCTGCACGCCGGCGCAGGCCGACAGCACGGGCGCGCCGAGCAACAGGCCGAGCGCAGTCCGCCGGGTCGCCCCTGGCGATCGGGATCCCGGAAGGTGAGACTTTGGATGACGCGGGCCGACCATGGCAGCTTCTCTTCCGACCCGCCGTCGCCGGCTGATCACGACATTGCTTTCCGCGACGGGGGGCCGCGGATTCAGGCAGTGTGTCGGCAAATAGTTAACCAAAACAAAAGGATAACAACCGCTTAACGCGGCCGCAATCCCGTCCCGGCAGCTCTTCGCCGTCACTCATTCACTCATCAAGGCGGCGTTTCCGTCGCGAATATGGCGCGAGGGCCCCTCCTGCCTCCCGGCGCGATCTCGACCGATCACATTCCCGTCCGTTCCTCGCCCCTCACCCGGATACGATCTTTGGGCACGATCTTTTTCGGCGAGCCGGTTCCCAGCCTTAGCGATCGTGCCTAAGTTGGCTCCATTATGCGCGCAAAGCCGGCCCCGATAAATACGCCTGAAGCTCAAGACGCCGCCTCGCACGGTTTCTCCATCGATGCCCATCGGCTCGCGGCGCCGAAGGCCGCGCCGGGCCTCCATCTGGTCGCGACCCCGATCGGCAATCTCGGCGACATCACCCTGCGGGCGCTGCAGACGCTCGCCGGCGTCGACGTCATCGCCTGTGAGGACACCCGCATCACACGCCGCCTGACCGAGCGCTATGCGATCAAGGCCCAGCTCAAGCCATATCACGAGCACAATGCGGAGGCCGCGCGTCCCAAAATCCTGGAAGCCCTGGGACAGGGCGGCTCGGTCGCGCTGGTGTCGGACGCCGGCACGCCGCTGATCTCCGATCCCGGCTTCAAGCTGGTGCGCGAGGTCTGCGCCGCCGGCCATGCGGTGTATGCGCTGCCCGGCCCGTCCTCGGTGCTGGCCGCGCTGTCGGTCGCCGCGCTGCCGACCGACCGCTTCTTCTTCGAAGGCTTCTTGCCGGCGAAATCAGCCGCGCGGCGCAGCCGTCTCACCGAGCTCGCCCGCATTGACGCGACGCTGGTGATGTTCGAGTCAGGCAACCGCGTGCAGGATACGCTGGCCGATCTCGCCGAGATCATGGGGCCGCGCGAGGCCGCGATCTGCCGCGAGCTGACCAAGCTGCATGAGGAGATTTCGCGCGCAACGCTGAGCGAGCTGGCGCGCGAGGCTGCAACGCTGGAGACACGCGGCGAATTCGTGTTGGTGATCGCTCCGCCCGCGGCCGACGCCGAGGTTCTGACATCGGACGCGCTCGATAGTCTGTTGCGCGAGCAGCTTGCCGCGCACAGCGTCAAGGATGCCGTGGCGCACGCGGTCGCGTTGTCGGGCCGGCCGCGCCGCGAGGTCTATGCCCGCGCGCTCGAGCTCGCAAAGGATTCGCGGGGCAGCGATGGCGAAGACTGAGATTCCTGCGGAACCGAAGGTCGCGTCGCCCGAGCGCGTCGCAGCGTTCCAGACCGGTATTTCCGCTGAGAGCCGTGCCGCCGCCTACCTCATGGCCAAGGGCTACCGCATTCTCGCCAAACGTTACCGCACGCCGCATGGCGAGATCGACATCGTGGCGCGGCGCCGCAACCTGATCGCCTTCGTCGAGGTCAAGGCCCGCGCCACGCTGGACGAGGCCGCTTTCGCCGTGACGCCGCGCCAGCAGCAGCGCATCATCGACGCCGCCCAAGGCTGGCTCGCAGCGCATCCCGAGCATGCCGAATTCGAATTGCGATTCGACGCCATGCTGATTGCGCCGCGCTCGCTTCCGCGCCATCTGTTGGCGGCATTCGACGCCTCGACCTGAAAGGCAGCCCATGAAACTGAACGTCGCCGTCCAGATGGACCCCATCGCCCGCATCAACATCAAGGGCGATTCCACCTTCGCGCTGCTCCTGGAGGCGCAGAAGCGCGGCCATGGCCTGTCTTATTACACGCCCGACAAGCTCTCGATGGTCGGCGAGGAGCTGGTCGCGCCGGTTCAGCTCCTGACCGTGCGCGACGAGCCCGGCGACCATTTCACCCTCGGCGAGCCCAGGCGCGAGGCGCTGAACGGGTTCGACGTGGTGCTGCTGCGCCAGGATCCGCCGTTCGACCTCGCCTACATCACCTCGACGCATTTCCTGGAGCGCATCCATCCGAAGACGCTGGTCGTCAACGATCCCGCCTCGGTGCGCAACGCGCCGGAAAAGCTGTTCGTGATGAATTTTCCGCAACTGATGCCGCCGACGCTGATCTCGCGCGACCTGGATGAGATCAACGCGTTCCGCGACAAGTACGGCGCGGTCGTCATGAAGCCGCTGCACGGCCATGGCGGCGCGGCGGTATTCCGCGTGATGCCGCAGGACATGAATTTCGGCTCGCTGTTCGACATGTTCTCGGTGACGTTCAGGGAGCCCTGGGTGATCCAGCAATTCATCCCCGAGGTGAAGCACGGCGACAAGCGCATCATCTTGGTCGACGGCGAGTTCGCCGGCGCGGTGAACCGCGTGCCGGCCGCCGACGACCTCCGCTCCAACATGGTGCGCGGCGGCGCGGCGCAGGAGACCGAGCTCACCCCGCGTGAGCGCGAGATCTGCGCCACGGTCGGCCCGGCGCTGCGCGAGCGCGGCCTGTTGTTCGTCGGCATCGACGTCATCAACGGCAATCTCACCGAGATCAACGTGACCTCACCCACCGGCATCCGCGCCATCGCGCGGCTCGGCGGGCCTGATGTGGCCGCGAAGATCTGGGACGTGATCGAAGCGAAGCGGAAGAAGTAGAGCTCTGCGCGTAGCCCGGATGGAGCGTTAGCGAAGTCCGGGATGCTAACGACGTATTCACCATGACGCCGCGCGCGCCGTGCGAACGTACGTGCCCGCGTAGGTGAAACTACGGGGCTGTTGGCCGACCCAATAACGCCGCGTTCACCATCTGCCGAAAACCAGCATCGCGGCCGGCGATCACGTTCGGCCTCGCAACACCCCTTATACTTTTGCTGCCTACTCATCGATGCGGGGGAACACGCCAGGTGCGGTTCGAGTGCCCCGCGTAAGAGTAGAAGCGTATGAACACCGCACGCATTGTCGTTCTCGTCATCGCTCTCGGCGCCGGCGGCGTCGCTGCATATCTGGCGAGCGGCTATCAGAATCCGCCCGCGGCCGTCCTGCCCGTCGCCGAGAAGCTGCCGACGGTCGAGGTCCTTATCGCCAAGAACGACATCCAGCTCGGCCAGGCCGTCAAGCCCGAAGACCTGCAATGGCAGGCCTGGCCCGCGGCAACCGCCAGCAGCGCCTTCATCCGCCGCGACAGCAGGCCCGAGGCACCGACCCAGATCGCGGGCTCGATCGCGCGCGTGCCGTTGATGCAGGGCGAGCCGATCCGCGAGCAGAAGCTGGTCAAGGCCGAAGGCTCCGGCTTCATGGCCGCGATCCTGCCGTCCGGGATGCGTGCCGTCTCCACCGAGATTTCAGCCGAAACCGGCGCCGGCGGCTTCATCCTGCCGAATGACCGCGTCGACATCGTCCTGACCCGCCGGCTGAAGAATCCGGACGGCGGCAACACCAACGGCCCGACCGGCGGCAACGACCTCATCCTGTCCGAGGTCATTCTCACCAACATCCGTGTGCTCGCGATCGACCAGGCCCCGAAGGAAAAGGAGGGCCAGAACGCGGTGGTCGGCAAGACCGTCACGCTCGAGCTGCGGCCCGACCAGATCGCTACGCTTTCGGCCGCACGGCAGGGCGGCACTCTGACACTCGCGCTGCGCAGCATCGTCGATGCCAACGCAGTCGACGGCACGCCCGAGGACCAGGCGATCAAGCGCCCAGGCGGCGTGAACGTAATCCGTTACGGCGTCCAGGCACGGCAACTGACGTCACAGAAGTGATGGGGACAGCATGAACTACGGGGGTGATCGGACGGGCTTGCGCATTCGGGGGAAGCGCGTGCGCTCGGTCCTGGCGGGGACGATGTTGGTGCTGGGGCTGCTCGCGGCTTCCGGCGTCCTCAGTGCTGCGGAGGCGCCGGTCGGCGACCAGGCGCCGATGCAGGCGTCGGATCTCGGCTTATCGTCGGTTGGGACTATCGCACCGGCGCGGTCGCGCTTTCTGTCGCTCGGCATCGGCAAGTCCGTCGTCATCGACCTGCCGCGCGAGGTCAAGGACGTGCTGGTGGCCGATCCCAAGATCGCCAATGCGGTGATCCGCTCGGCCCAGCGCGCCTATATCATCGGCGGCCAGGTCGGCCAGACCAACGTCGTGTTCTTCGCGGCCGATGGCCAGCAGGTCGCCTCCTATGACATCGCGGTGAAGCGCGACCTCAACGGCATGCGTTCGGCACTGCGCCAGTCGCTGCCGGGCGTGCAGATCGAGGGCGTCGGCGACAGCGTGATGCTGACCGGCTCGGTGTCGAGCCCGGTCGAGGCCCAGCAGGCCGGCGACGTTGCCGCAAAGCTGGTCGGCGGCGCGGACAAGGTCGTCAACAACATCGTCGTGCGCGGCCGCGACCAGGTCATGCTCAAGGTCGTGGTCGGCGAAGTCCGCCGCGACATCGTCAAGCAGCTCGGCGTCGATCTCAGCGCCAGCCTGAATGCCGGCACGGCGGTGGTGAATTTCAACAATTCCAATCCGTTCTCGGTCTCTGGCGGACCGATCGTCAGCAGCAATGGGCTCGGCGTCACCGGCCTCGCCAAGGGCGTCGCCACCGTCAACGCCACGATGCGGGCAATGGAAAGCGCCGGCGTCATGCGGACCCTGGCCGAACCGAGCCTCACCGCGATCTCGGGCGAATCCGCCACTTTCATCGCCGGCGGCGAATTCCCGATTCCCGGGGGCTACGCCTGCGATCCCGTCACTCACGTCTGTACCACCCAGGTCACCTACAAGAAGTTCGGCATCTCGCTGAACTTCACCCCGGTCGTGCTCAGCGAAGGCCGCATCAGCCTGCGCGTGATGACCGAGGTCTCGGAGCTGTCGAACACCAACTCGATCACGTTAACGCAGGCCGTGACCGGGTCCTCGACCAACTCGATCACCATTCCATCGATCCAGACCCGCCGCGCCGAAACGACGCTGGAAATTCCCTCGGGCGGCTCGATGGCGATGGCCGGCCTGATCCAGCAGCAGACCAAGCAGGCGATCAACGGACTGCCTGGTGTCGACCAGGTGCCGATCATCGGCGCGCTGTTCCGCAGCCAGGACTTCGTCAACAACGAGACCGAGCTGATGGTGATCGTGACGCCTTACGTGGTGCGCGCGGTTGCCCAGAAGGAATTGTCGCGGCCCGACGACGGCTTCGCGCCGGCCTCGGACGCACAGAGGGCGCTGCTCGGCAGGGTCAACCGCCTCTATGGCATCGCGAGCCGTGTCGATCCGGTGGCCGGCACGCCGGGCGATTTCGGCTTCATCATCGACTGAGACGAACGGTTTGGGGACCGGGCAAGGCAGGGGCAGGAGGGATCAGGGGATGACGACAACATCAGCCGATCGACGGCGCAATTTGCGGCTCGCGCTGGCACTGACGAGCCTCTCCGTCATGCTCGGCGCCTGCAACACCACCGAGATCGTCACCCAGACGGTGCCGACCGATTATCGCCAGCGCCATCCGATTGCGGTGCAGGAAGGCAAGAAGTCGATCGTGATCTTCGTCGGCAAGAGCAGAGGCGGCCTCTCGGCTGCGCAGCATTCGGACGTCGCGGGCATCGCGCGGGACTGGATGCGCGAAGGCACCGGCTCGGTCGTCGTCGATGTGCCGGTCGACACCGCCAATTCGCGCGCGGCCGCCGCAACCTATCAGGAGATCCGCTCGGTGCTCACGTCCGGCGGCGTGCCGTCGCGCGCCATCGCCCAGCGGCCCTATCGCCCTGAGGATCCGGGGCTGCTGCCCACCATCCGCCTGAGCTATTCCAAGATCACCGCCGTCGCCGGCCCCTGCGGGCTGTGGCCCGAAGATGTCGGCCCCAACATCCTCAACCCCGGCTACACCGAGAACCGCCCCTATTTCAATCTGGGCTGCGCCAGCCAGCGCAATCTCGCCGCGATGATCGACAACCCGGCTGACCTCGAGCAACCGCGCGCCGAGACGCCCGCCTATACCGCACGGCGCGACATCGCGTTCGATCGCTATCGCAAGGGCACGACGACGACGACCACCTATCCCGAATCCGACAAGGCCAAACTCAGCGATACCGCCAAATGACAGGCATCCACGACGAAGACGCGGACGATCCGCAGCACCCCGAGGAACACATCGCGCCGGTTCCTCGCATTTCGGTGCAAGCCTTCTGCGAGACCGAGCAGACGCTCAAGGCGGTGACGGCGGCTGGCCAGGATCGCCGGCTCGCCAAGGCCCATCTCAGCGCCAAGGACGGCGGCCTCGCCGCGGCGATCGAAGCCTATGAATCGATGCCGACGCCGAACGTGATCGTCATCGAGTCCGACGGCACGCGCGACATCCTCGAAGGACTGGACGACCTCGCCGGCGTCTGCGATCCCGGCACACGCGTGGTCGTGATCGGCAGCCCCAGCGACACCGCGCCCTATCGCGAGCTGGTGCGCCGCGGCGTCAACGACTACGTGGTCGGCCCGGTCGAAACCATCGACGTGGTCCGCTCGATCTGCAGCCTGTTCTCGGCCTCGGAAGCCATCATCACCGGCCGCGTCATCGCCGTGGTCGGCGCCAAAGGCGGCGTCGGCGCGTCCACCGTCGCGCATAATCTGGCCTGGACCATCGCCCGCGATCTCTCGCTCGATTCCGTCGTGATCGATCTCGACCTCGCCTTCGGCACCGCGGGCCTCGACTACAACCAGGATCCGGTGCAGGGCATCGCCAACGCGGTGCTGTCGCAGGACCGGCCGGACACGGCGCTGATGGAGCGCCTGCTCGCCAAATGCACCGATCGCCTCAGCCTCCTGGCAGCGCCCGCCACGCTCGACCGCGTCTACGATTTCGGTGCTGAAGCCTTCGATGCCGTGTTCGACACGCTGCGCATGACGACGCCCTGCATCGTGCTCGACGTGCCCCATCAATGGTCCGGCTGGACCCGGCGCGCGCTGGTGAACGCCGACGACATCGTGATCGTGGCCGAGCCCGATCTCGCCAATCTACGCAACACCAAGAACATGCTGAGCGTGCTGAAGGCGGCGCGACCGAACGACCGGCCGCCGCTGTACTGCCTCAACCAGGTCGGCATGCACAAGCGTGCGGAGATCGAGGTCAAGGCCTTCGCCAAGACCATGGAGAGCCAGCCGATCGCGGTGATCCCGTTCGATTCGAAACTGTTCTCGACCGCGGCCAATAACGGCCAGATGATCGCGGAGGTCTCCAGGACCCACCGCACCACCGTTCTGTTCCAGAATATGGCGAACCGCCTCGCCGGCCGCGGCGAGGTGAAGAAGCCGAAGCGCTCGCTGCTCGAGCCGCTTTTGAAGAAGCTGAAGGGCAAGTCGGGGCGCAGCTCGGCCCCGCATCGCAAGGCGTCGTAGGCGCGGCTTATTTGAGCATGATCTCCGCGCAAACGCCTTCCGCGTTTGTCGCGAGGGAAAACCGCTTCACACTTTGCGCTGACGCGGCCCTTCGGGTCCGGATCATGCTCTAGGGCGGACTACCTGTCCGCCCGCTGCTGCTTTTTCGCCAGCAGCTGCTTCAGCGCCGCGACCTTGGCCGCGGCCTGGTCCGGCGGCAGATCTGCCTTGACGAGGATTTCGGCCTCGGCCTCGCGACCCTGCAATCCCAGCACGAGCGCCAGATTGGCGCGGACCCGCGCATCGTTCTGATTGCGCTGATGGGCGCGGCCGAGCACCTGTTCGGCCTTCGATAGATTATTTTGCAGCATGTAGGACAGGCCGAGATTGGACAGCACGGTCGGCTCGTTCGGCACGATCTTCAACGCCGCGGCGTAATATTGCTGGGCTTCCTCGTTGCGGCCGAGCTGGTCGAGCACAGCGCCCTGCGCCGACAGGATGCGCCAATCGGGATCCTCGGGCGAATGCGCCCGGCCGAGGACGTCGAAGGCCTGCTGGAAATTGCCGTTGTCGGCGAGCGCGCGGCCGTAGCCGGCGAGCAGCGCCTTGTTGCCGGGACGGGCGAGCACGGCCTGCTCCAGCACTGCGACCGCCTGCGCGCGCTGGCCGCTGCCACGCAGCGCCTTGCCGTATTCGAGAGCAATGGCGGGATCGCTCGGCTTGGCGCGATAACGCTCGCGAAGTGCGTCCATCTCCGGCGTGGGGTCGGCCTTGCTGTCGGACTTGCCGTCAAGCTTGGCGGCGGACTCCCGCTTGCCGCCGAGCGCACCGGTGACGTCGTCGATGCCGGCCGTCTGACAGCCGCCGAGGGCGAGGATCAGGACGGCGGAACACAGATATCCCGCCGGGGATAAGGCGAGGAACGAACGCTTGGGCATACTCTGATCACTCGGCAACTGATCAGAGATGCTTACCCATTAACGCTAAAGTCCCGTTAAGGAGGCGCGCCTGTTGAGGTTCAGTCGACGAACTCGGCGCCGAATTCGCAGCCGATGCGCCAGCGCAGGCGGCATTGGCGGGAATAATCAGGCGCGAAGATGATGGTGAATTGCGGCGGCACTTCCAGAAATTCCGCCACCACTTTCACGCCGCCATCCGAAATGTCCGTGATCGTGCAATCCCGCGGCAGCGAGCCCGCGCCAAAATGGATCTTGGCGAGGCGGCTGCACACCCGACGTTCGCTTCTCCGGCGATTTGCAAGCATTTGAACTGTTCACCCGTTAGACCACGGCCCATCCCGCAGCCCTAGGAGTAGCGGACATTCGTTGGAATGTGCTGAGGAGAGAAGGCGGCATTCGAGACGTAGTGTCTGGGCTGCGTTTACGATTGGTTAAGATTTGACCGGCCGCCAAGCGATTGTTCCCGTATTGTTCTTGCGGAAACGGCCGCGCTCTGCTACCCCTAATTGCAGCAATGGGCAGGCTGGTTCGGCATGGTTCAGCGGGTTTCTACCGTCGCCTTTGAGGGGATCGAGGCCCGCGCGGTCGACGTGCAGGTGCAGGTCGCGCCCGGCCTGCCGGCCTTTGCCATCGTCGGCCTGCCGGACAAGGCGGTATCGGAGGCGCGCGAGCGGGTGCGCTCGGCGCTGATCGCCTCGGGGCTGGCGCTGCCGGCGCGGCGGATCATCGTCAATCTGGCCCCGGCCGACCTCCCGAAGGAGGGCAGCCATTACGACCTGCCGATCGCGCTCGGGCTGATGGCCGCGATCGGCGCGATCCCCTCGGATGCGCTGACCGGCTTCACCGTGCTCGGCGAGCTCGGCCTCGACGGCTCGATCGCGCCGGTGGCCGGCGTCCTTCCCGCCGCGATCGGCGCCAATATGCGCGAGGAAGGACTGATCTGCCCGGCGTCCTGCGGCTCCGAGGCGGCGTGGGCGAGCCCGGACATCCAGATCATTGCCGCACACTCGCTGATCCAGATCGCCAACCATTTCAAGGGCACCCAGGTGCTGTCGCGGCCGACGCCGAAGGTGCACGAGGCCGCCGCCTCAACGCTCGACCTGCGCGACATCAAGGGCCAGGAAAGCGCCAAGCGCGCGCTGGAGATCGCGGCCGCCGGCGGGCACCACCTGCTCATGATCGGCGCGCCGGGCGCGGGCAAATCGATGCTGGCCGCGCGCCTGCCCTCGATCCTGCCGCCGCTGTCGCCGAGCGAGCTGCTCGAGGTCTCCATGATCGCCTCGGTCGCCGGCGAGATCGAAGGCGGCGCGCTGACGGCGCGGCGCCCGTTCCGCTCGCCGCACCATTCCGCCAGCATGGCCGCGCTCACCGGCGGCGGCGCGCGCGCCAAGCCCGGCGAGATCTCGCTGGCGCATCAGGGCGTGCTGTTCCTCGACGAATTGCCGGAGTTCGATCCGCGCGTGCTGGATTCGCTGCGCCAGCCGCTCGAGAACGGCGAGGTCGCGGTGTCGCGCGCCAATCATCGCGTCACCTACCCTGCCCGCTTCATGCTGGTCGCGGCGATGAATCCCTGCCGCTGCGGCAATGCGTTTGAGCCCGGCTATGCCTGCAAGCGCGGCCGCATCGACCGCTGCACCGGCGATTACCAGGCGCGCATCTCCGGTCCGCTGATGGACCGCATCGATCTGCGCATCGAGGTGCCGGCGGTGACGGCCGCCGACCTGATCCTGCCGCCGCCGTCGGAAGGATCGGCCGAGGTCGCTGCCCGCGTGGCGGCGGCGCGCGACATCCAGCTGGCGCGCTATGCGGATGCAGGCCTGCCCCATGTCCGCACCAATGCTGAAGCCCCCGCCTCCGTGCTGGAGGAGATCGCAAAGCCGGACGCGCAGGGCCAAAAACTGCTGCGCGACGCCGCGGAGACCATGCGCCTGTCGGCGCGCGGCTATCACCGCGTGCTGCGGGTGGCGCGCACGCTGGCCGACCTCGACCATGCCGACAAGATCGGCCGGCTGCACCTCGCCGAAGCGCTGTCGTACCGCGCACTCGCGGAGGATGTGCGCCAGCTGGCTTGATCATTCCGCGCATCAACCCGGCGGTAACGACTTTCCTTTACGCTCTGCAAACCATAAGGCCCGACGCGTTTCGGTTGTGAGTTCCCGGGGCCTAGCGAGTAGAGCGTCATGTTGCGTTTCAAGTTCCTGGCCTCGGCTGTTCCCCTGTTGGCGGCTGCGGTGTTCGCCCGCGCCGAGATCGGATCGGTGTCGCATCCCTGCATCGCGCTGGGCGACACATCGGTCGAGCTCACCTCGCTGTTCTGGACCGCCGGTGTGCATGTCGCCTTCACCGACGATCCCGCGCGGGCAACGGTGCGGGTTCAGATCACCGAGGATGCCGACGCCGCGGATTTTGCCGTGGTCGACGACGGCCTCGGCTCCGAGCCTGACACCTGCCAGGCCAGCCCTTCGACGCGTCTCGTCTCGATCGCCGCGCAGCCGGTCGACGGCGGCCAGGTGGTCTATCTCTCCAGCGAAGGACCGGCGGATTACCGCATCTATGTGCGCTCAAAGACGTTCTCGCCGCGCGAGGCGGCGGCGCTGATCGTCGGCGCCCGCGGCGGCCATGGCCGCTTCCAGGCGGCATCGCTTTAGAGCTTTGTGTTTGAGCATGATCTGATCGGAAAACCGCTGCACACTTTTCGCTAACGCGGCCCTTCGGGTCCGGATCATGCTCTGACCCGTTAACGTCTCGTCAACCCTGTTCGGAGGCGGCGCCACCGCCGCAATTTGTTCGCAAGGTCGGCGGGCCATCGTCGCACGCGGCGGCGGGGTTTCAGGCAAGGGTCGGTTGCGATGGGTCGGACGTTCCGGATCAAGGTGCGCATGCGTCGTTTCAGGCGACGGCATCCGAGGCTCGCTTTCGCGATCCGCTCCTTCATGATCTTCTCGGCGACGTTCGGCGGCGCCTATGGTTTCGTCTCCGGCAGCCGGTCCGACAATTCCGGCTACGATCCCCACACCTTTGCGATCGGCGCCAGCTTCCTGTTCGCGCTCGCCTGCCTCGGCCTTGCGACGCTGAGCATGCGTCTGCGCTTCGTCAATAAGCGGCTGCGGACGCTCGCCGCCCACAACGAAGCCTTGATCGACCGCAATTGGGAGCTGAAGGAAGCGGAAGAGCGCGCCCGCAGCCTGTTCGAGCAGCAGGGCGACCTCATCGTGCTGCGCGCTTCCGACGGCCGCATCACCTTTGCCAACGAGGCCTATTGCGCGCTCGCGGGACAGGCGCGCAGCGCGCTGGTCGGCACGCGATTCGATTTCGACGTGCTGGAGCAGGGCGACAGTGCCCGCGAGAGCAGCGGCACGCGCATCCACGACCAGAAGATCGCAACCCCGCTCGGCGCGCGCTGGATCGCCTGGCGCGAGGGCTATGTCCGCCTCGATGCCGGCCAGCCCGCCGAGTTGCAGAGCGTCGGACGCGACGTCACCGACCGCACCGAGACCGAGCGCGCATTGTCCGACGCGCGCGACCAGGCCGACGCCGCCAACCGCGCCAAGTCGCGCTTCCTGGCGATGGCCTCGCACGAGATCCGCACCCCCCTGAACGGCATCATCGGTATGGGCGGCCTGTTGCTCGACACCGATCTGACGCCGGAGCAGGCGACCTATGCCAGGGCGGTGAAGACCTCGGGCGAAGCCTTGATGGCGCTAATCGAGGAGCTGCTCGACTATTCCAAGATCGAGGCCGGCAAGCTCGACCTCGATCAACGTCCCTTCGCGCTCTCGACCCTGGTCGAAGAGATCACCGAGCTGCTCGCGCCGCGCGCGCAGGCGAAGTCGCTCGAGATCGCCGCCTATGTCGACGAGCGCCTGCCGCTCGAAGTGGTCGGCGACGCCGCGCGGCTGCGCCAGGTGCTGCTCAATCTCGCCGGCAACGCCATCAAGTTCACGAGCAGCGGCGGCGTGGCACTGATCGTCGAGCCCGGCATCTGGCCGAACGAGATCAGCTTCCTGGTTCGCGACACCGGCATCGGCATCGCAGCCGAAGCCCAGCAGCGCATCTTCCGCGAATTCGAGCAGGCCGACGAGCGCGTCGCCCGCACCTATGGCGGCACCGGACTTGGCCTCGCCATCAGCGAGCGCATCGTCAAGCGCATGGGCGGCCGGATCACGCTCACGAGCGAGCCGGGCAAGGGCTCGACCTTCGAGGTCGCGGTGCCGCTTCCGCCGTCGCAAGGCGGCGCCGGGCAGACCGCATTTCCGAGTCCCGACCTCACCGGCAAGTCGATGCTCCTCGTCGCCGACGGCATCGAAGCCTCGCTCATCGCGCGGCGCCTCGAACGCTGGGGCGGCCAGACCTGCCTGGTTGCAGATGCGGCGGTCGCCGAAGCATTGCTGCCGGAACGCTCCTGGCACACGGTGCTGATCGATCGGGCGATCGGCCCCGCCGCGGCCGATCAGCTCGGTGAGGCCGCCCGCGCGCATGCCTTGCAGCGCCTCGTGCTGCTGACGTCGAGCTCGCGGCACGAGAAGCTGTCGGCGGCCTTCACCGGCTTTCTGGTGAAGCCGCTGCGCGCGGCCTCGCTTGCCGCACGCCTCGCTTTGACGCCGGAGGTCGCCTCGCCCGATCTCGCGCCGGAGCCGCCGCCGGCCTCCGCCGGCCCCGCGCCGGTGAAAGGCCTGTCGATCCTCGTTGCCGAGGACAACGAGATCAACGCCTTGCTGATGCGCTCGCTGCTGACCAAGCTCGGCCACCGCGTCGTCATTGCCGTCCAAGGCGAGGCCGCGCTGGAATCCTGGCTCGCCGCCTCATCGGCCGGCACGCCCTACGATCTCGTGCTGATGGACATCCAGATGCCGCAGCTCGACGGCATCGAGGCGACAAAGCGCATCCGCGCGCACGAGGCCGCGCTGGGCGATTCCCGGACGCCGATCCTGGCGCTCACCGCCAACACGCTGGTGGAGGATCGTTATGCCTGCTTCGAGGCAGGCATGAACGGATTTCTGATCAAGCCGGTCGACCGTGAGAAACTCGAGGAGGCTCTGGCGGGCCTCGCCGCATCCCGGCACCAGACGGTTCCGGATCTCACGGGAACCTGATCTCGTCTGACGATCGCAATTGAAATTGAGCGCGTTGCGCGTCACGATCCCACCGGGGGCATTTTGCAACCAAAGGATTTGCGCATGAACGTGCTTTGCCGCCTCGCCCTGATTGTTCTCCTGGCTGGAATCTCCCGCCACGCAGCCGCCGACACACCGGACCTCATCTCGTCGCTCAAGCAGGGCGGCTACGTCCTGATCTTCCGACACACCGCGACTGACGACAGCCAGAAGGATGTCTATCCCTTCAAGTTCGACGACATGAGTGCCCAGCGTCAGCTCAGCGAGAAGGGCAGGGACGCGGCGCGCCAGATCGGGACGGCGATCAAGGACCTCGCGATCCCCATCGGCGACGTCTACACCAGCCGGCTGAACCGCGCGGTCGAGGCCGGCAAGCTGATCTCCGGCCGTGAGGTCAAGCCGGTCGATGCCCTGACCGACAGCAGCAACGCCAGCGCATCGGGAATGGCAAACCCGACCGGCGCCAACGCCAAGGCCGGGCAGGCCGTGCGTCAGCTCGTCGATGCGCCGCCGCAGTCCGGCACCAACACCGTCCTGGTCACCCACAAGACCAACATCGCCGATGCCTTCGGCAAGGACGCCGGCAACGTCGGGGAAGGCGAGGCCTTCGTCTACAAGGCCGGCAGCTCGGGTCCCGCCACCTTCGCAGGGCGCATCACGCTTGCGGATTGGATCGCAAAAGCGGGCAGGTGAGGACCTGCCGCTCCGCCACGATGTTGTGCTACGGACATCATCTGGCGAACGAGCGAAGAGCTGGCGAACACGTGAGAACATCGGAGAATCGTTCATTCCTCATCCTGCTCGGCGCGATCTCCGTCGCGTTCGTCTGGGTGCTTTGGCCGTTCTCCGGTGCCGTGTTGTGGGCCACGCTGCTGGCCATCATCTTCGCCCCGTTCTATCGACGGATCCTGAAATCCGTGCCCGAAAAGCACAACCTTGCCGCCCTCGTCACCGTCATCGTGGTGGTCGTCATGGTCCTGATCCCCGTGGCGATCATCATCGCGTCGCTGATCGACCAGGGCGGGGAGCTGTATCAGCGCGTTCAGAGCGGGGAGATCAGCCTCGCTCATCCCCTGCAGCAGCTGAAATCCGCGCTGCCCGCCTGGGCTGCGTCGCTCGGGGATCGTCTGGCCGGCATCGATTTTTCGGCCCTGAGGGAGCGCCTGTCGGGTCTGGTCGTCCCTGCCGGCCAACAGCTGGCCGGGCATGCGATCAACATCGGTCAGGTGACGCTGGAGTTCGTCGCAAGCCTGCTCGTGATGCTGTACCTGCTGTTCTTCCTGCTGCGCGACGGTGACGAGCTCAATGCCCGCATTCGCGAGGCGCTCCCGCTGAGCCCGAGCCATACCGCCGAAATTCTCGATGTCTTCACCCTGGCGGTTCGTGGAACGATCAAGGGGATCGTTCTCGTCGCTTTGATACAGGGAGCGCTCGGTGGGCTCATCTTCTGGCTGCTCGGCCTCACAGCGCCGCTGCTGGCGGGCGCACTGATGGCGCTGCTCTCGCTGCTGCCGGTGCTCGGCTCCGCGCTGGTTTGGGTTCCGGTTGCGCTTTACCTGCTTGTTGCAGGTTCGGTCACGAAGGGCCTCATCCTGCTCGCTTTCGGTACCTTCGTGATCGGCCTTGCGGACAATTTTCTCCGCCCGATCCTGGTCGGCCAGTCGATCCAGATGCCGAGCTATATCGTGCTGCTCGCCACGCTGGGCGGCCTTGCGACGTTCGGAGCGAACGGGTTCGTGATCGGCCCGCTCGTCGCTGCAATGTTTCTGACGACGTGGCACATCTTCGTCGTCTCGAAGTCGAAACAGGGGGCCCCGAAATGATCGTCATGCCGGGCCTGGAGCGGGCGATCCGGCCGATGCGCAATCTCATGCAGCAGAGACAATAAAGCGCGGTGCAGACAGCTTGTCCGGCGTCGTCTGGCCTCCCCGGAAGACGGTATTTGCCTGCGCGGCGCGCTTGCAATGGGGGCACACGAAGAGATGCGCGATGACCGGGGTCGGCTCGTCCGTGAGCAATTCCGAGCGGAACCACTTCATCTCGACATGACAGTCCGGGCAGACCGGAGCTTCCAGCTGCTCCGCAGCGCTCCTGAGACGATCAACCATGGTGTGCCCCCGCCGTTTTCCAAGGAATAGCGGAATACCCATCGTTGGTCTGCATCAAAAGATACTCTGCGCGAATGGGCAGGGCCCGGGCACCAAGGCGATTACAGCCGCCTGAGCGCCACGCTCTCCACCGTGTGGTCGGCGCCCTTCTTGAGGATCAGCGTCGCACGGGGCCGGGTCGGCAGGATGTTGTCCTCGAGATTGGCGAGGTTGGTACGCTCCCAGATCGCGATCGCGGTCGCGGTGGCTTCCTCGTCCGACAACAGAGCATAGCGGTTGAAGTAGGATTTTGGATTGGTGAATGCGGTGTCGCGCAGCGCCAGGAAGCGCTTGATGTACCATTGCCGCAGCGCCGCCTCGTCGGCGTCGATATAGACCGAGAAATCGAAGAAGTCGGAAACCACCGGCACCGCCTTGCCATCGCGCGGCAGCTTGCCGGTCTGCAGCACGTTGACGCCTTCGACGATCAGGATGTCGGGCTGGTCGATCTCGGCCCATTGGTTCGGCACGATATCGTAGGTCAGATGCGAATAGACCGGCGCGCGGACGTGGCGACGGCCAGCCTTGATGTCGGAGAGGAAGTTGAGCAGCATCGGCAGATCGTAGCTCTCCGGAAAACCCTTCTTCTGCATGATGCCGTGCCGCTCGAGCACCGCATTGGGATAGAGAAATCCGTCCGTGGTGATCAGTTCGACTTTCGGCCGCGGCGACCAGCGCGCCAAGAGGGCCTGGAGCACGCGTGCCGTGGTGGATTTCCCGACCGCCACCGAGCCGGCGACGCCGATGATGTAGGGCACCTTGCGGTCCCTGATGTTGAGGAACTGGCGCTCGGCGTAATACAGCCGCTGCATGGCATCGACGTAGATCGACAACAGGCGCGACAGCGGCAGATAGATGTCTTCGACCTCCTGCAGGTCGAGGCGATCGTGCAGCGAACGCAGCCGGTCGAACTCGCCCGGCTCGAGCGTCATCGGCGTATCGTCGCGCAGTCGCGCCCATTCCTCACGCGTATAAACGCGGTAGGGATTGTACTGCTGCTCGGGTGCGCGGATATCCATGACGCCGCCTTTCCGTTGCGATCTATTCGCCCTTGCCTAGCCGCCCTTGCGCGACGCCTTCTCTTCCAGCCCCGACATCGAGGTCCGCTTGTCCAGCGCGGCCTCGACCTCTTCCAGCTTTATGCCGCGCGCCTTCAGCAGCACAAGGAAATGATAGAGCAGGTCGGCACTTTCAGCGATCAGATGCGCGCGATCGTTTTCGACTGCAGCGATTACGGTTTCGACTGCTTCCTCGCCGAACTTCTTGGCGCAATGCTCGGGGCCTTTGTCGAGCAGCTTGCGGGTATAGGATGCTTCGCCGCCGGACGCTGCGCGGACGTCGATGGTTTCGGCCAGATCATGGATCGTGAAACGCGGCATCGGACTCACTCGGAAACACGCTTGAAAGCAAGCTTGGCAACAGATTTGGCCACGGCGGCCATCCCCGTCCGCCAATGTTAGCATCGTTACGAACCGGAGTCGTCAGGCATCCAGGCGCATCGGCAGCCCACGCCGCGCCATGTGCTCCTTGGCCTCACGAATGGTGAATTCCCCGAAATGGAAGATCGAAGCCGCGAGCACCGCGGTGGCGTGCCCGTCGCGGATACCGTCGACGAGATGGTCGAGATTGCCGACGCCGCCCGAGGCGATCACGGGGACGGGAACGCTGTCGGCGATCGCGCGGGTCAGCGGAATATCGAATCCCTGCCTTGTGCCGTCGCGGTCCATCGAGGTGAGCAGGATTTCACCGGCGCCGAGCGAAACCACCTCCTGCGCGTATTCGATCGCGTCGATGCCGGTCGAGTTGCGCCCGCCATGGGTAAAGATCTCCCAGCGGTCGCCGCCCGGACGCTTGACGCGCTTGGCATCGATCGCGACCACCACGCACTGCTCGCCGAATTTTTCAGCGGCTTCCTTGACGAATTCGCGCCGCGACACCGCGGCGCTGTTGATCGAGACCTTGTCGGCACCGGCGCGCAGCAGCGTCTTGATGTCGTTGACCTCGCGCACGCCGCCGCCGACGGTGACAGGCATGAAGCAGGCTTCCGCCGTGCGCCGGACCACGTCCAGCATGATGCCGCGGTTCTCGTGGGTCGCGGTGATGTCGAGGAAGGTGAGCTCGTCGGCGCCGGCGGCGTCATAGGCGATGGCGGCTTCGACGGGATCGCCGGCATCCCTGAGATCGACGAAGTTGACGCCCTTGACGACGCGGCCGTCCTTGACATCGAGGCAGGGGATCACGCGCACCTTGAACATGGGTCAGCTCCTGCGCGCGTCGCGGATCAAGGTGAGGGCGGCGGCGGGATCGAGCCGGCCGTCATAGAGCGCGCGGCCGGCAATCGCGCCGGCGAGCTTCTTCGCGCGCAGCATGGCTTTCACGTCCTCGATCGAGGCGAGGCCGCCGGAGGCGATCACGGGAATCGAAATGGCATCGGCCAGCGCGATGGTCGCCTCTAAGTTCAAGCCCTTGAGCAAGCCGTCTCGCGCGATGTCGGTGAAGATGATGGCGGCAACGCCGGCATCCTCGAAGCGCTTGGCGATCTCGAGCACAGTCACTTGCGAGGTCTCGGCCCAGCCTTCGACCGCGACCTTGCCGTCGCGCGCATCGAGCCCGACCGCGACGCGGCCGGGGAATTTTTTGGCGGCGCTTTTCACCAATTCAGGATCGCGCACCGCGGCGGTGCCGATGATGACGCGGGTGATGCCCTTGTCGAGCCAGGCTTCGACGGTCGCGAGATCGCGAATGCCGCCGCCGAGCTGCACCGGAATCTTGATCGTCTTCAGCATCGCCTCGACGGCCCCGGCATTCACAGGCTTGCCGGCGAAGGCGCCGTCGAGGTCGACGACGTGGAGATATTCAAAGCCCTGCGCGGCAAAGCTCTGCGCCTGTGCGGCCGGATTGAGATTGAACACGGTCGCGCGCGCCATGTCGCCTTGCTCGAGGCGCACGCACTGGCCGTTCTTGAGGTCGATCGCGGGAAAGAGAATCACGGTTTCCATCGCAAGAAATTCGAGATCAGGGCCAGCCCGAAGCGTTGGCTCTTCTCGGGGTGGAATTGCGTGCCGATGGCGGTGTCCTTGCCGACGATCGCCGTGACGGGTCCGCCATAGTCTGCGCGCGCGAGCACATCCGCCTCGTCGGCGGCGTTGAGATGATAGGAGTGCACGAAATAAGCGTGCTGGCCCTTGGGACCGAGCGGCAGCTTGTTCAGCACCGGATGCTCCTGCAGCAGGTCCAGCGTATTCCAGCCCATGTGCGGGATCTTCAGGCTTTCATCGCGCGGCGTGATCTTCTCGACGTCGCCGCCGATCCAGTTCAAGCCCTCGGTGACGACGTGTTCCTTGCCGCGGCTCGCCATCAGCTGCATGCCGACGCAGATGCCGAAGAACGGCCGCGCCTTGACGCGCACCGCTTCGGTGATGGCCTCGACCATGCCGTTGACGGCATCGAGCCCGCGCCGGCAATCGGCGAAGGCACCGACACCCGGCAGCACCAGGCGATCGGCCTCGTAAGCCTGGTCCGGATCGCTGGTAACAAAGACCTTTTGCGGGCTCTCCAGGCTGCGCGCGGCGCGCTCGAAGGCTTTCGCGGCGGAATGCAGATTGCCGGAACCGTAATCGATGATGGCGACGCTCATCTTGACCCTCCCGGTTCTGGAAACAACCCAATGATGCCGCCGGCTGGAATGGGCGGCGGGTTCGAGAATGGCTGGCCCGGCACATTGCGGGTCGGCGGCGGGCCGCCGCGATCGACGGCCCATTGATCGCCAGCGCTACCGTTCTGCTTCTGGCTCCAGCGTTCGAAGAAGCGGCGCTCCGCAGTGTCGCTGTCGTCGGCGACGACGATGTCGAGCTGGCGCCATTTGCCGCGCGACAAGGTCCAGCGGCGCAGGCTCGAGGCTTCGAGGCCCATCAGCACCGCGACGATGCAATCGGCGAAGAAGATCGAGGAGCGCCCGACGCCGAGGCTCGACAGCCCCGCGTTGAACGCGGCCAGGAAGATCAGATAGCCGATCAGCGCCAGCCACAGCCGATTCCACAACAGCCAGAACGGACCGAAGATCATCGCCCAGAAATGGAAGCCGTCGCGCACGAACACGAACTTGTCGGGCGCGCGCAGATCGGCTCCGCCAGGGGAGGGAGCATGGACTGTGTAGACAGGCATGGTGATGCCCCGTTCTCGAAAATCAGTGATGCCGCCAGCAGCCTTCGCCGCAAGACGGAAGATGTCAGCCGCCGAGCGAGCCCTTGGTGGACGGGATTTCGCCCGCCGCCTTCGGATCGATCGCCACGGCCGTGCGCAGCGCCCGCGCCAGACCCTTGAAGCAGGACTCGGCGATATGATGGCTGTTATCGCCATATAGGGTCTCGACGTGGAGAGTCACGCCGGCGTTGATGGCAAAAGCCTGGAACCACTCGCGCACCAGCTCGGTGTCGAACTCGCCGATCTTGTGCCGGGGGAAGTCGGCCTTGAACACCAGGAACGGGCGGCCCGAGATGTCGATCACCACGCGCGTCAGCGTCTCGTCCATGGGCATGTGCACGCCGGCGTAGCGGGTGATACCCGCCATGTTGCCGAGCGCCTGCTTGACCGCCTGGCCAAGCGCGATGCCGGTGTCCTCGGTGGTATGGTGATAATCAATGTGCAGATCGCCCACCGCCTTGACCGTGAGGTCGATGCGGGAATGGCGGGCGAGGAGATCGAGCATATGGTCGAAAAAGCCGATGCCGGTCGCGATATTGGCCACGCCGGTGCCATCGAGGTTCACGGAGACCTCGATGTCGGTTTCCTTGGTCTTGCGCTTGATCGTCGCGGTGCGCATTGAAAGCTGGCTTTCATCCTAGCTAGGGAGCCGAAAACGCCAGTCTCTTAACAGCCAAATGACACCTTCGCTACTGCGGGAACGGCCGGCCGGACCTCTACTTCTGCCTATGGTGAGCGAAATTCGGCCCGGAACGGCCCGTTGTGCCCTTCGTCCCGACCGCCTAAATCAGGCCGGACAGTGAGGTATTCATGCAGGACTCCCAGAACAGCTCGCCGGGCTGGCACGGCACCACGATTCTAACGGTCCGCAAGGGCGGCAAGGTGGTGGTCGGCGGCGACGGCCAGGTCTCGATCGGCCAGACCGTGATCAAGTCCAATGCCAAGAAGGTCCGCAAGCTCGGCAAGGGCGACGTGATCGGCGGCTTTGCCGGCGCCACGGCTGACGCCTTCACGCTGTTCGAGCGGCTCGAATCCAAGCTCGAGCAATATCCGGGGCAGCTGACCCGGGCGGCGGTGGAGCTCGCCAAGGACTGGCGCACCGACCGCTATCTGCGGCGGCTGGAGGCCATGATGATCGTGGCCGACAAGGACGTCTCCCTCGTGCTGACAGGCACCGGCGACGTGCTCGAACCCGAGGCCGGCGTGATGGCGATCGGCTCCGGCGGCAATTACGCGCTGGCGGCGGCCCGGGCCCTGCTCGACACCGACAAGGACGCCGAGACCATCGTCCGCCGCTCCCTGGACATCGCCGCGGACATCTGCGTCTACACCAACCGGAATCTGACGATCGAGAGCCTGGCTACGGGGTAGGGCGGAGGGGTCATTTGTCCGAGTGCCTCTCCGCACGGTCGGTGCAACCTCTCCCGCTTGCGGGGGAGGTCGGCGCGAAGCGCCGGGTGGGGGCTCTTCCCTCTGGGGGATTGTCCCATTGCGGAAACACCCTCTCCCCAACCCTCTCCCGCAAGCGGGAGAGGGAGAGCAGCACCGCTGTGGACGCTAGATGACGCAAAGCTACGCCTTCCGTCCCATGACCGCGGCCGACATGCCGCTGATCCGGCGCTGGCTCGCCGCACCGCATGTTGCCGAATGGTGGCATGATCCGGAGACGCTTGAATTCGTCGGCGGCGACCTCGATCATCCTGACCTGGCGCAGTTCATCGTCAGCCTTGACGGCCGGCCTTTCGCCTACCTGCAGTGCTACCGGCTCGGCGATTGGCATATCAGCTTCGGCCCGCAGCCCGTGGGCACTCGCGGCCTCGATCAGTTCATCGGCGAGGCCGACATGCTCGGATGCGGCCACGGCTCCGCTTTCATCCGCGCCTTCATCGACCAGCTCTTCGCGCGCGGTGTGCCGCGCATCGTGATAGACCCGAGTCCTTCCAATGCGCGCGCGATTCGTGCCTATGAGAAAGCTGGCTTCGTGCCGCAGCACGAGATCGTCACGCCCGATGGTCCCGCACTCCTGATGATCCGAGACCCATGACGCTAGCCGCAAGCCCCGCCGCCAAGACCACATTCCCGCCGCTCGCCTGGGCCGGCATCGCGCTGTTGCTGCTGGCGCTGCAGGCCGCGATCCTGCTGGCGATGGGGCGGGTGCCGATCTGCGCCTGCGGCACCATCAAGCTGTGGCACGGCGTGGTGAACAGCTCGGAGAATTCTCAGCAGATTGCAGACTGGTACACGTTCTCACACGTCCTGCACGGCTTCCTGTTCTACGGCCTGACCTGGCTGCTGTTCGCGCGGTTTCCCTTGCTGTCTCTCTCCTGGCCCGCACGGCTGATCATCGCCATCCTGATCGAAGGCGCCTGGGAGATCGTCGAGAACTCGCCCTTCATCATCGAGCGCTACCGCGCCGGCACGATCTCGCTGGATTATTACGGCGACAGCATCCTCAATTCGGTCTCGGACAATCTGGCCATGATCTTGGGGTTCCTGGCCGCTCGCGCGCTGCCTGTCACCGCGACCGTGCTGCTGGGCATCTCCTTCGAGATCGTGCTGGCGCTCCACATTCGCGACAATCTGACGCTCAATATCCTGATGCTGATCCATCCGATCGATGCCGTGAAGCAGTGGCAATCCGGCCCGCCGATCATCTGACCCAAAATGCGGCTTGTCCTTGGCCGTCTCTCGCCCTAGCTAATCAGACATGACAGACTTCTCCCCCCGCGAAATCGTTTCCGAACTCGACCGTTTCATCGTCGGCCAGGGCGACGCCAAGCGCGCCGTCTCGATCGCGCTGCGCAACCGCTGGCGCCGGCAGCAGCTCACCGGCTCCTTGCGCGAGGAGGTGCTGCCGAAGAACATCCTGATGATCGGCCCCACCGGCGTCGGCAAGACGGAAATCGCGCGGCGACTCGCCAAGCTCGCGAATGCGCCGTTCCTGAAGGTCGAAGCGACCAAGTTCACCGAGGTCGGCTATGTCGGCCGCGACGTCGAGCAGATCATCCGCGATCTCGTCGAGGTCGCAATCGCGCAGGTGCGCGAGCGAAAGCGCAAGGACGTGCAGGCGCGCGCCCAGCTTGCCGCCGAGGAGCGCGTGCTGGATGCGCTGGTCGGCGCCAATGCGAGCTCGGCGACACGGGAATCCTTCCGCAAGAAACTGCGCGCCGGCGAACTGAACGACAAGGAAATCGAGATCGAGACGCAGTCGTCGGGCGGCGGCATGCCGATGTTCGAGATCCCGGGCATGCCGGGCGCGCAGATGGGCGCGATCTCGCTCGGCGACATCTTTGGCAAGCTCGGCGGCCGCAGCAAGACTCGCCGGCTGACAGTGGAAAGCTCGCACGAGATCCTCGTCAACGAGGAATCCGACAAGCTCTTGGACACCGAGCAGCTGACGCTGGAGGCGATCAGCGCGGTCGAGAACAACGGCATCGTGTTCCTGGACGAGATCGACAAGATCTGCGCCCGCGACGGCCGCGTCGGCGGCGACGTCTCGCGCGAGGGCGTGCAGCGCGATCTCCTGCCGCTGATCGAGGGCACCACGGTCTCGACCAAGCACGGCGCGGTCAAGACCGACCACATCCTGTTCATCGCTTCCGGCGCCTTCCACGTCGCCAAGCCGTCCGACCTCTTGCCGGAATTGCAGGGCCGCCTGCCGATCCGCGTCGAATTGCAGGCGCTGACCCGCGACGACATGCGCCGCATCCTGACCGAGCCCGAGGCCTCGCTGATCAAGCAATATGTCGCCCTGATGCAGACCGAAGGCGTGACACTCGACATCACCGACAGCGCCATCGATGCGCTGGCCGACATTGCGGTTGCCGTCAATTCAACGGTCGAGAATATCGGCGCCCGGCGGCTGCAGACCGTGATGGAGCGGGTGCTGGACGAGATCTCCTTCACCGCCCCCGACCGCAACGGCGAGACGGTCCGGCTCGATGCGGATTACGTGCAAAAGCACATCGGCGACCTCGCCAAGAATGCGGATCTGAGCCGCTTCATTTTGTGATTCGGAGCGGTCACGCTATTGATGCGGCGTGACCGTACGCATCCTGCAAAATCCCTGGCGGCTCCTGCTCGCGATCAACGCGGCGGTCATCGTCGGCGTGCTCATTCACAAGATCCAGCTGCCGCCCTACGTCCCCTACATCCATCTCCTGGTCGACTATCATTTCGGCTTCATCAAGCGCGCGCTGATCGGGGCAATCGTCGCGCTGTTCACCGACAAGGTGCCGGTATGGCCGGTGTTCGCGCTCGGCGGGGCGACGTGGCTGGCAACGCTGGGTCTCTATGCCAGGCTCTTCCAGAACACGTTCGGCTTCTCCGCGAAAACGCTGCCGCTGTTCGTCTTCACCGCGGGCTCGCCGTTCTTCCTGAAGAACTTCATGCACACGCTCGGCCATTTCGACATCTATGGCTGCGCGCTGGCGATCATCCTGCTGCTGATGCCGGCGGGCTCGCTGGTCTTCGTGGCGACGGCTGCGCTGTTCTCGATCGTTCTCGTGCTGATCCACCACATTCATCTCTTGATGTACGTGCCGACGATCATCACCATCGTCGTGATCCGGCATTACCTTGCTTACGGTTGTGACCGCAGCAATGTTGTCTTCGGCGGGGTCGCTCTCGCCATTGTCTCCGCGCTGTTCTTCGCCGCGCAGTTTCTGGGAACGATGCCGGTCCCCGAAGCGGACTTCGTCGCCTATCTCAAAAGCCGGATGGCCGATCCTGCGCGCATCGACCTCTTGCAATTTGCCTACATCTGGTACCAGCCGCTGGCGAAGGAGGTTGCCGACACCTGGGGCCGCCTGCCGCACAACATCCTCGGCGTGCCCGTGTTCGCAGCTCTGATCTGGCTGCACGCGCCGCTGTGGCGCTTCTTTGCCAGCCTGATCGGCGCGCTCGCCAGCGATCTGCACAAGCGGCTCGTCATCGCAGCACTGGTCGGCATCAGTGTAGCCTATCTCGTGATGTTCGCGATGGTGTTCGACTATTCACGCTGGATCTCGAACTGGGCGGTCTGCATGTTCCTGATCCTGCACGCGGTGAAGATGCTGCCGGCCAAGCAGGAAGCTGCGCTGATTCCGGCGGAGGATCGCAGGACCAACATTTTCGGTTTGATCCTCACGCTGATCCCACGCGTCGGAATCATCCGACCGTTTTAGAGGTAGACCCAGCCTCAGAGAAGGTGAGCTCCCTCACCCGCTTGCGGGCAGGGCTATCGCATTTGAGATTTTCCCTGCGGCCATCCTTCGAGACGCCCGCTTGAGGCGGGCTCCTCAGGATGAGGTCGGAGTGCGCGGTGGCAGTTTCAACGGGCACTGACGCCGATTAGCCTCATCCTGAGGAGGCGCGTCAGCGCCGTCTCGAAGGACGAGGCGTGCGCGCAGACCGCCGCCACAAGTCATATGCGATTGCCCTGCGCTTGCGGGGGAGGGTTGGGGAGAGGGTGTCTCCACAGAGGGATTCCCCAAGAGGAGAGAACCCTCACCCGCGCGCTTCGCGCGTCGGCCTCTCCAGCAAGCGGGAGAGGCAAGGGAAGCCGCATGCGCCGAGACTGCTACCCTCTCGCCCGCCTGATCCGCACATACAGCGCCCCCTCGCCGCCATGGCCGATCGCGGCTTCCTCGAAGCCGACGACGAAGGCGCGGAATTCCGGCAGGCTGAGCCATTCCGGCACTTGGCGGCGGAGCACGCCGCTTTCGCCGCCGCTGCGTCCCTTGCCGGTGATGACGAGCACGAAGGTGAGGCCGTCCTGATGGGCGCGGTGCAGGAAGCCGGCCAGCGCGCGATGGGCGCGCATCTGGGTCATGCCGTGCAGATCGAGCCGTGCCTCGATCTCGCTGCGGCCGCGCGACAGCTTGGTTCGCTCGCGCTTGCCGAGCGGCGCTAGCGGCGGAATCGACGGCTTTGCAGCGCGCGGCGCCGGTGCAGCGGCAACCGGCCTCGACGGTGGCGAAGTCCTCGTCACCTGGGACCCGGGCGAAGATTCGGCGCGCGGGATAGCATGCGCCTTGGCCGCGCGATGCTTTCGCAGCGGCTTGACATGCTTTGCGACGAGATCCCACAGCTCGCGCTCCTCCTCGCTCAGCGCGCGACGGCGCGGCGAGGGGCGAGGCTCCAGCACGGGCGGACGGGACGATCGCTTCATTGCGGGCGATGAGGACGATTCTTTGCCGGACGGCGCGGCTCAGGGGCAGGCTCGATCGCGGGACGCGGCACCGGCAGCGGAACCGGGCCGGCGACGGCAATCGTTTCGGTCTTGCCTTGCGCCGCCGCGGCGACGGGCGTGCCGGTCTTCGCCGGATCGGTCTGCGGAAACAGCTTTGCGATCTTCTCGGCGGGCCTTGGGTCCGGGATCGGCAGCTTCGCGGCGCGCGGGGCGGGATCGAGGCTCTTCGGCACCAGCATCACGAATTGCATGGGGTGGCGCAGCCGGCCGGAGACACGGCCGGCATCCGCGCCGGCGCCGAAAAACAGATCGGCCCGTGCTGGCCCGATGATGGCAGAGCCGGTGTCCTGCGCGATCATCAGCCGGCGGAACGGCGTCTTGGCGCGTTCTGACTCGATCGGAAGCTCGCCCTCGATGAAGAACGGCGTGCCGTAGACATGCAGCGATTTGTCGACGGCGATGGAGCGCCCCGCGGTCAAGGGAATGCCTTGCGCGCCGACTGCCTCCTCCTTGTCGGAGAGGTTGACCTCGCGGAAGAAGATGTAGGCGCGGTTCGCGCGGCGCAGCTCCTTGGCGCCGTCGGGGTTCTGCGCCATCCACTCCCTGATCTTCTGCATCGACATCTCCTCTCTCGGGATGATGCCGCGCTCGATCAGGATGCGACCGACCGCCGTGTAGGGATAGCCGTTATAGGCGTCGTAATTGAGTCGAACCGAGCTGCCGTCGTCGAACTTGATGCGGGCCGAGCCCTGGATCTGCGCGAACAACAGATCGGTCGGATCCTTCAGCCAGGCGATCTCGAGCCCCCGGCCGGCGATCTTGCCGTCCTCGATCTCGCCGCGGTCGTAATAGGGCACCAGCTTGCGGCGGCCGATCTTGCGATAGACCGGGCCCTTGTTGGGCAGGCTGAGCGCATCCTGCTTGTAGCCGCGCACAAACAAGTTCGAGGGACGGCGATAGACCGGCACGTTGTAGACATCGGACTGCGTGCGCGACCCCTCCAGCACCGGCTCGTAATAGCCGGTGACGAAGCCTTCGGGCTCGCCGAGCCGCGAGATCCGCAGCGGCGTGAAATTCTCCTCGAAGAAGGTCTTCGCTTTGCCGTCGTCGGCGAGATCGAGCGTTTTAGCGACGCGGCAGGGCTCACCCAGCGATGTGCCCAAAGCTTTGGGCTCGGCCTTGGCTTCGCCGTTCTGCGCATTGATCGGCTTGCAGCTGGCGCGGAAGGTCTTGTACGCGGCGAGATGATTGTCGTCGCCCCACCCCTTCACGTCCGCCCAGGCCAGCGGCAGATATTGCGCGCCGGGAATTTCGAACGGCAGGGAGAGCTGCGGATAGGGCAAGGCCCGCGGCGGAGCGGCAGGCGTTCGCGGCAGATGGTGGTGGCTGCGATGGTGACGCCGCGCCGCCTCGGCGCCGAGCGAAAACGACGACAGCGCGACGGCAGCTGCGCAAAGCGCCGTCGCGCCGTTCTTCAGGAAGATCTTAATTCGCGCTTCCGGTGCCAACCAGCTTCCAGTTCGGATCGCGAGAGGAGGTGTCGCGGGCGAAAGTCCAGATATCGGTGATGTCGGCGACCGTGTCGGCGCTGCCGTCGACGATGTTGCCGGCCTTGTCGCGGGTGGCCGAGATCATCTGCGAGACGAAGCGCACGGTGAGCTGCGCACTGCGATCGCGCAACTCGGCGCCGACGAGCTCGGCCTTGTCGATCGACACGAACCGCGTCTCGGTCTTCTGCTCGTTCTTCTCGCGTTCCTTGATCGCAGCGTCGAAGCTTTCATAGACGTCCGACGACAACAGATCGCGCAGCGCGCGGCGGTCGCCATTGGCAAAAGCGAGCACGATCATCTCGTAGGCGCCGCGCGCGCCCGAGAGGAAATGGCGCGGGTCGAAGCTGGAATCCTTCTCGACGATGGCATCGAGACCCTGCGCCAGCGGCGTGCCCGGCTCGGTCAGCCCCTTCCAGCGATCGGCCGGCGCGGTCGGCTCGGCCGTCGGCGCCAGCGGGGCCTGGTCGATCACCTTGCCCGGCATGGTCACGACGTTGTTGTCCTGGGCGCCTCCGAGCGCGTTGCGGGCGGCGGTGCGATCGAACGGCGGCCGCTCGTTGCCGGTGCGCTGCCCCAGCACGCTACGCAGCCGCAAGAAGATGAAGACGGCCAGCGCCAGGAATATGATGGTGTAGATGTCCACGTCGTATTCGCTTTCTGGTCTTTGCAGGGCTCGTTGCCGGGAAAATCAATCCGGCCAGTAGACCGTTCCTTACGGAAACGGCAAGTCTACATCACCATTTTGGGTCCACGTCAGGTCCGTGGGATGTAGGCACGAAATCTGGCCCGGCCAATGGCGCCTTTTGGCACAGCGCCAAGTGTAGCGCGTTTTATGCTTAAGGGGAAACCCGATCCTGCCTGGAAATGGCGCATCTTCAATCGTTTAAGGCGAAATTTCGCGGAAAAGGCAGGAGGAACGTCAAAGCCGCGATTGCGGCCCGAATTCCCGGTCCGGGACCGTTCGTCCTTGTGGAACGAGCCGGCCCTATGTTAGCCAACCGCCGCGAAATTCAGCCCCAATCGGGTAAGGAGACACTTTCATGACCAACGGTAACGGTACCCCTCCCGAGGCGGCCCAGGCTCCCCAGCTCAACGTGCTGGCGCAATACACCAAGGACCTCTCGTTCGAAAATCCCAACGCGCCGAGCTCGCTGCAGCCGCAGAGCCAGCCGCCGCAGATCAACATCCAGATCAACGTCAACGCCAACAATCTCAATGAACAGGAATTCGAGGTGACGTTGTCGGTCGAGGGCAAGGCCGAGACCGCCGGTAAAGTGATGTTCTCGTTCGAGCTCGCCTATGCCGGCGTGTTCCGGATCGTCAACGTGCCCAAGGAGAACCTGCACCCGCTGGTCATGATCGAGTGCCCGCGCCTGTTGTTCCCGTTCGCACGCGAGATCATTGCGACGGCGGTGCGCGATGGCGGGTTCCCGCCGCTGATGCTGGATCCGGTCGACTTCGTCGGTCTCTACCGCCAGAACATGGAGCGGCAAATGGCCGCTCAGGGCGGACAGGCCGGTCAGGCCTGAGCCGCCGCCAGCGCGACTGGAGCGGGCAGGTACTCGTTCCAGATCGCCTTGTCGCCGAGCGTTGCGATGAAGGCCCGATGGGCCTCGCGCTCGGCTTCGGAAATCCGCGGCGCGAGCGGCACCGGGCGTTGCCGCCGCGGCGCATCGCCGGCGCTATTGACCCTGATCTCCTCGGCGTCCGAGGCCAGCAGCAGCTGCGACTGCCGCGCTCCGACCAGATCGACATAGACCTCGGCGAGCAGCTCGGCGTCCAGCAGCGCGCCGTGCTTGGTACGGTGTGAATTGTCGATCGAATAGCGCGAGCAGAGATCGTCGAGCCGGTTGGACACGCCGGGATGCTTGCGACGCGCCAGCAGCAGCGTATCGACCAGGCGCTCGCGCGGGATCGCGGTGCGCTTGATGCGGTCGAGCTCGGCATTGATGAAGCCGATGTCGAACGAGGCGTTGTGGATCACCAGCGGGGCGTCGCCGATGAACGCCAGAAAATCGTCGGCGACCTCGTGAAACAACGGCTTGGTCGCCAGGAATTCGGACGACAATCCGTGTACCGCAAACGCTTCCGCCGGCATGTCCCGCTCGGGGTTGATGTAGACGTGATACGTCTGTCCGGTCGGCATGCGGTTGAAGATCTCGACGCAGCCGATCTCGACCAACCGATCGCCGCGCAGCGGATCGAGGCCGGTGGTTTCGGTGTCGAGGACGATTTCGCGCATGTCTCTTGGAAGCCGTGTGAGGCGGCGAATCAGGTCCGCCGCTGCGGCATCTTAACGACCTCGGCCAGGATGTGCGCGATTTGGGCCCGCACGGGGTCAAGTCCGTGTGAGGTATCCACCACGAAATCGGCCCGCTTGCGCTTCTCGGCATCCGGCATCTGCTTGGCGATGATGGCATCGAGCTTGGCCTCGTCCATCGTGCCGCGCGCCAGCACCCGCTGGCGCTGCAGCTCGGGCGAGGTCGAGACCACGACCACGGCATCGACCCGCTTCTCGCCGCCGGTCTCGAACAGCAGCGGGATGTCCAGCACCACGACCGGCGCCTTGGCGGCCTCGGCGTCGGCAAAGAATTTCTGCCGGGACGCGCCGAGCATGGGATGAACGATCTGCTCGAGCTGCTTGATCGCGGCGGGATCGTGCACGACACGCGCCGACAGCTTTTGCCGGTCGACCTTGCCATTCGCGGTGGTGCCGGGGAAAGCGGCCTCGATCGCGGGGGCGGCCTCGCCCTCATAGAGCTGATGCACGGCGGCATCGGCGTCGTAGACGGGGACGCCGGCCTCCGCGAACAATTTCGCGGTGGTGGATTTGCCCATCCCGATCGAGCCGGTCAGTCCGAGAATTCGCATCAGCACCCAGCCTTCTCTCGCATCTACACCGCAATTAGCTGCTCGCTGCGCAGATACGCAAGCAGCGGCAGCAGCGGCAGGCCGAGAATGGTGAAATGGTCGCCCTCGATGCGCTCGAACAGATGGATGCCGAGGCCCTCGAGCTGATAGGCGCCGACGCTTCTGGTCACAGCGTCGCCCGCGGCGTCGAGATAGGCCGAAAGATCGGCTTCGCTCATTCCCCGCATGGTCATGCGCGCCACGGAAACGTCCTCGAAGAGAATCCTGCCATCCTGCGCCACGGCGACGGCGGAATTCAGCTCGTGCGTCCGACCGGCGAGATCGCGCAATTGCGCCAGCGCCTGGGCGCGGCCTGCCGGCTTGTTGAAGAGACGGCTCCCGAGCGCCAGCGTCTGGTCGGCGCCGATCACATAATGTCCGGGATAACAGGCAGAAACAGCCTTGGCCTTTTCGCGGGCCAGCAGCAGGGCGATCTCGCGCGGGTTGGAGAGCTTTGACGCGGCCTGGATGCCACGCTCGTCGATATCAGCGGTGACAGCCTCGAATGCGAGCCCGGCATTGGCCAGCAGCATTTTGCGCGCGCTGCTTTGCGAGGCCAGGATCAACGGACGTTTGCCGCGCCACAGGCTCATCGGCGACACTTACTCGGACGGCCGGTTGCGCTGGCGATCGCTATACAGCTTCATGATCGCCGCCGCGGTTTCCTCGATGGAGCGGCGCGTGACGTCCAGCAGCGGCCAGTCATGCTTGGCGCTCAGCTTGCGCGCGAACGCGACCTCCTCCGTGACCGACTGCTTGTCGGTGTAGGTATCGCTGCCGCTGCTGGACTCGGCGCCCATGGACAGCAGACGGTTCTGCCGGATCTGAATCAGGCGTTCCGGCGTCGCGTGCAGGCTGACCACCAGCGGCCGCGTCAGCGTCTCCAACTGCGGGGGCACCGGAATGCCCGGCACCAGCGGCACGTTGGCGGTGCGAATGCCGCGATTGGCGAGATAGATCGATGTCGGCGTCTTCGATGTCCGGGACACCCCGACCAGTACCACGTCGGCCTCGTCGAGACCTTCGACATGCTGACCGTCGTCATGGATCATCGTGTAGTTCAAGGCATCGATGCGCTTGAAATATTCCGCGTTGAGCACGTGCTGGGCGCCGACACGGCCGGTGGTCGCTGCTCCCAGATAGGCCTCGAACAGCTGCATCACCGGTCCGATGATCGACAGGCTCGGAACATTGATCTGCTTGCACTTATCCTCGAGTCTGGCGACCAGATCCTTCTCGAGCAGCGTGAACAGCACGATCCCTGGCGCTTCCTCGATCTCATCAAGCACGCGGTCGAGCTGCTTCTGGCTGCGCACCAGCGGATAGACGTGCTCGACCGGCGTCACGTTGGCGTATTGGGCCGCGACCGCGCGCGCCACGGTGATGAGCGTCTCACCCGTGGAGTCCGAGACCAGGTGGAGATGGAAATAATTGTTCGAGGTCGGCACAAAAACCCTTTGAATTTCGTTGGGGTGGTTTGTGGATTTCTGTGGAGCTTAACCTCTCGGAAAGGGATGTGCGACACCAGGGGCGGGACAAGGCGTGATTTTCTTCACACCGCTGCCGGTCAGGACAAATCCGACGCCTCGCCGAGAGGGAAGCGGGATTGCGCGGACAAGTCCCTTGATAAGCTGCCGATACAATCGCGCAAGTCTTTGAAGCCGGCTGACTTATCGGAAGTCGCCGGATGCTGTCCGGAATATGTGGATGGATGTGAACAAGCGCGCGCGAACGCGCGGATGGAATTGCGTGAGTCCAATCCACGGTCACATAGACTCAAACCTTAAGAATCTAAGATTCTAGATTTGAGGAAGGCGCTACGGAGGGATATGTGTGCGGGGTAAGACCTTAACGGGTTCTTACTATCCCCAGCGTTCCCACGCTGGGCAGCAAGCCGGACCCCCGAAAATGTTCGAAGACGTCTATCTCTGGATCAAGGCGCTGCACGTGATCGCCGTCATCTCCTGGATGGCCGGCATGCTCTATCTGCCGCGGCTGTTCGTCTATCACTGCGAGGCCGAAATCGGCTCGAAGCAGTCGGAGACGTTCAAGGTGATGGAACGCCGGCTGCTCAAGGCGATCATCAACCCCGCGATGACGGTCACCTGGCTCGCCGGGCTGTATCTCGCCTGGTCCGGTCATTGGTTCTCGTTCGGCTGGCTGCACGTAAAACTGGCACTGGTCCTGGTGCTCTCGGCGGTCCACGGCTTTTTTTCCCGCTGGGTCAAGGATTTCGCCGCCGACCGGCGCCCGCGAAGCCAGAAATTCTATCGGATTATCAACGAGGTGCCGACCGTCCTGATGATTGTCATCGTCATCATGGTGATCGTGAAGCCGTTCTAGGCAGCGTGCGCGGCGATTAGCTCAGCGCTTCGGCTTGCGGAGCGCTAGGCGATTTTCTATATTATCGATATCCCACCCAACGCAGGCGGATGTGGTTGTGTCCGAGCCTTCCAGAGGCCGGACACCGCATCAGGATTGAAGCCTCACCGGCGCTCACCTTGCCAGACCTGCGGACCTTACCTGCACCTGCTCGCGTCCGCATTTCAGAGCCTCCTCGCACCCCCTCTTTTCAGGTTACCCCACAGGACCACCCCAATGCGGGAAATCAAACTCGAAGACCTCAAGTCCAAAACGCCGGCCGAGCTGGTCTCGTTCGCGGAGGAGAATGGGGTCGAGAATGCCAGCACCATGCGCAAGCAGGAGCTGCTGTTCGCCATCCTCAAGCAGCTGGCGCTCGCCGAGACCGATATTGTCGGCCAGGGCGTCGTCGAAGTTCTCTCCGACGGCTTCGGCTTTCTCCGCTCGCCCGATGCGAATTATCTGCCGGGCCCCGACGACATCTACGTGTCGCCCTCGCAGATCCGCCGTTTCGGCCTGCGCACCGGCGACACCATCGAAGGCCACATCCGCAGCCCGAAAGAGGGCGAACGCTACTTCGCGCTGCTGAAGGTCAACACGCTCAATTTCGAGGATCCGGAAAAGGCCAAGCACAAGGTCAATTTCGACAACCTCACGCCGCTGTTTCCGAATCAGCGTTTCCGCATGGAGATCGACGATCCCACGCGGAAAGACCTGTCTGCACGCGTGATCGACATCGTTGCGCCCATCGGCAAGGGCCAGCGTGCCTTGATCGTGGCGCCGCCGCGCACCGGTAAAACCGTGCTGATGCAGAACATCGCGCACTCGATCACGCACAATCACCCCGAATGCTATCTGATCGTGCTCTTGATCGACGAACGTCCGGAAGAAGTCACGGACATGCAGCGCTCGGTGAAGGGCGAGGTGGTGTCCTCGACTTTCGACGAGCCGGCGGTGCGCCACGTTCAGGTCGCCGAGATGGTGATCGAGAAGGCAAAACGCCTGGTCGAGCACGGCCGCGACGTCGTGATCCTGCTCGATTCGATCACGCGCTTGGGGCGTGCCTACAACACCGTGGTGCCGTCATCCGGCAAGGTGCTGACCGGCGGTGTCGACGCCAACGCGCTGCAGCGCCCGAAGCGCTTCTTCGGCGCGGCCCGCAATATCGAGGAGGGCGGCTCGCTGACCATCATCGCGACCGCGCTGGTCGATACCGGCAGCCGCATGGACGAAGTCATCTTCGAAGAGTTCAAGGGCACGGGTAACTCGGAGCTGATCCTGGACCGCAAGGTCTCGGACAAGCGCACCTTCCCGGCGATCGATATCTCGCGCTCCGGTACCCGCAAGGAGGAGCTCATCACCGATCCGCAGGTCCTCAAGAAGATGTACGTGCTCCGCCGCATCCTCAATCCGATGGGGACGATGGACGCGATCGACTTCCTGCTCGACAAGCTGCGCTCGACCAAGAGCAATTCGGAGTTCTTCGACTCCATGAACACCTGAGTGCACTGCAACAAGGAATTCTGGGCGCCTTCGGGCGCCCTTTTTGTTGCGGCTTTGCTGCAGCGAAGGTGCAGCATGAGCGGCAGCGGGTACCCCGATTTCCGTTTCTCCTTAAGCTGTTGATATCAACAAGTAATCCTTGAAATTCTGGTCGGCCTCTCCTCCTGCGATCAGGTTAACTGCAGCAAAATGCTGCAGTTATATTGCAGTGCAAAATCGATTTGCTGCAGAATCTGGTGCGGCAAAATCCGGTTGGCTCGACCGCAAAAAACGGACGTTTGCGTTTTCGGCCGCAGCCGGACAAATAGGCCATGCATCCGCGAGACCAGACCATCTTTGCGCTGTCATCCGGGCGGGCGCCCAGCGCGATCGCCGTGGTCCGCGTCTCCGGCTCGCAAGCTGGCCTCGTGCTGACGGCGCTTGCGGGCCGGCTGCCGGCGCCGCGACAGGCGAGCCGCCGGCTGCTCCGGGATCGCGCGGGCCAGCCGATCGACGATGCGGTCGTGCTCTGGTTTCCAGGACCGGCCAGCGCGACCGGCGAGGATATCGCCGAATTTCACGTCCATGGCGGCCGGGCGGTGCTGGCGGCGCTCTTCACAGCGATTTCCGATATCCCGAATACGCGCACGGCCGAGCACGGCGAGTTCACGCGCCGCGCCTTCGAGAACGGCAAGCTCGACCTGACCGAAGCCGAGGGGCTCGACGACCTCATCCACGCCGACACCGACCGCCAGCGCCGCCAGGCGCTGCGCCAATTACAGGGCTTGCTCGGCGACCGCGCGCGCGACTGGCGCGAGCGCATCATCGAGGCCTCCGCGCTGATCGAGGCCGGCATCGATTTTTCCGATGAAGGCGACGTGCCGGCGGAGCTGAGGGCGCCGGCGGTCAAAGCGATCAAAGCGCTGCACGACGAAATCACAGAAGTGCTTGCGGCACAGGGACATTCTGAACGGCTGCGCGAGGGCCTTGTCGTTGCCATCGCCGGCGAGCCGAATGTCGGCAAGTCGACGCTGATCAACCAGCTCGCGCGCCGCGAGGTCGCGATCGTCTCGCCGCATGCCGGCACCACGCGCGACGTGATCGAGGTGCAGCTCGATCTCGACGGTTTTCCCGTCACGGTGATCGACACCGCCGGTATCCGCGAGACCGAGGATCCGGTCGAGCAGGAAGGCGTACGCCGCGCCCGCGCGCGAGCCGAGGACGCCGATCTGGTGTTGTGGCTGGTGGAGGGCGGGCAAGCCGTTGATCCGGCTACAACGCGCTCGCGCTGGACATCGGCGGACGGTGCTGCTTCGCCCGGCGGCTCAGTGTGGATCGTCCGTAACAAGATCGATCTCGGCGGGGTCGGAGGAGCCAAGCCGAGTGGATTCGGGATCTCGGCAAGCCGGGGCGACGGCATCCCCGAGCTGGTCGAGGCGCTGGTGAAATTCGCTTCGGAGTTCTTCGGAACGACCGAGGGCGCCATGGTGACCCGGGCCCGCCAGCGCGAATTGTTGAGCCGTGCCTCAGATAGCTTGCGCCGGAGTCTGGACCTTGTAGAAGACGGAGAGGAGCTCGCGGCCGAAGAGCTGCGGGCGGCCGCTTATGCCCTGGGCCGACTGCTCGGCCGGGTGGACGTCGAGGACGTCCTTGGGGCGATCTTTCAGAAGTTCTGCATCGGAAAGTAGCGCTAGTTCTTCATTGTAGAACTAGCGCTTGTTCCATTTCGTCTGTTTCACGTGAAACAAGGGGGTTCGGTTCCGCGCGGTGGTTCTGGTTGTTTCACGTGAAACAGCGCCGGGCCCAATCGGTCGACCGTTCCGATCTTCGGAGAGAGTGTCAAGGCGGCGGCCGTGCTTCGAACCTCGTCATTGCGAGGACCCCTTGCGACGACGCAATCCAGACTGTCTGCGCCGCGAGATTCTGGTTGCGACGCTGCGCTCGCAATGACGGAGCATGATGCGGTGCCCCGCGTTCGGCTGGCAGCTCCGGTAGCCCAGGCAAGGGGCAGGTGATAGGGCTTGTGTGCTTGGCCATCTCGCCGCCCCGATCTTGTTTCACGTGAAACAACTTGTGAATCAATGCACCTCCTACTGTGCATGGGGTTGTTTTCGCGAAAGTGCTTCCGACCTGGGCCCGCGCCTGTTTCACGTGAAACACGTCACCCCCGAGTTTCCACTTCCGGCTTTCTCGCCTCTAAGCTAGAAGTCCGCCCATGCGATCAGAGCGAGAGAGTTTCGACGTCATCGTCATCGGCGGCGGCCACGCGGGCTGTGAGGCCGCGGCTGCTTCTGCCCGGATGGGTGCGACGACCGCTCTGGTGACGCACCGCTTCTCCACCGTTGGCGCGATGTCCTGCAATCCCGCCATCGGCGGGCTCGGAAAAGGCCATCTGGTCCGCGAGGTCGATGCGCTCGACGGCCTGATGGGCCGTGTGGGTGATGCTGGCGGCATCCAGTTTCGCGTCCTCAATCGCCGGAAAGGTCCTGCCGTCCGTGGTCCGCGGGCCCAGGCCGACCGCAAGCTCTATGCGGCGGCGATGCAGGCCGCGATCCGCCAGACCGAAGGTCTTTCCGTCATCGAGGGCGAAGCCGACGAGTTGGTCGTGATCGATAACCGGGTGACCGGACTCCGCCTAGCCGACGGCCGGGAGCTCCGGGCAGGGGCCGTTGTCGTCACCACCGGCACCTTCCTTCGCGGACTGATCCATCTCGGTGAGAAGAACTGGCCCGCCGGACGCGTCGGCGAGGCTCCTGCGATGGGCCTTTCCGGCTCCTTCGAGCGCGCCGGCTTCACTCTTGGACGTCTCAAGACCGGGACGCCGCCGCGTCTCGACGGCACCACCATCGACTGGTCCGCAGTCGAGATGCAGCCCGGCGACGAGCCGCCGGAGCCGTTCTCGGTGATGACCGAGCGGATCACGACGCCGCAGATCGAGTGCGGGATCACCCGGACTACGGCCGCCACCCATGAGGTGATCCGGGCCAATTTCCATCGCTCTCCGATGTACTCCGGCCAGATCAAGAGCTCCGGACCGCGCTATTGCCCCTCGATCGAGGACAAGATCGTCCGCTTCGGCGACCGCGACGGCCATCAGATCTTCCTGGAGCCGGAAGGGCTCGACGACACGACCGTCTATCCCAATGGCATCTCGACCTCGTTGCCAGAGGAGGTCCAGCTCGCGATCCTCGCCAGCATTCCCGGCCTGGAGCGGGTGAAGATGGTTCGTCCCGGCTACGCCATCGAATACGACCACATCGATCCCCGCGAGCTCGATCCGACCCTCCAGACCAAGCGTCTGCGCGGGCTGTTCCTGGCCGGGCAGATCAACGGCACCACCGGATATGAGGAAGCCGCCGGGCAGGGCATCGTGGCCGGCCTGAATGCCGCGCTCTCCGCCAGCGGCGCTGCGCTGACGGTGTTCGACCGTGCCGACGGCTATCTCGGCGTGATGATCGACGACCTCGTCACCCGCGGGATCAGCGAGCCCTATCGCATGTTCACCTCCAGGGCCGAGTACCGGCTGACCCTGCGGGCCGACAATGCCGACCAGCGTCTGACCGAGAAAGGCATCGCTCTGGGATGTGTCGGCAGCGCCCGGATCAGGCATCATCGTGCCAAGATGGACGCCCTGAACGCTGCCCGGACGCTGTCGAAGTCCCTGACCATCACCCCGAACGAGGCCATCAAGCATGGGCTATCGCTGAACCGGGACGGCCAGCGCCGCTCGGCCTTCGAGCTGATGGCCTATCCGGAGATCGGCTGGAGCCAGGTCCGCGCGATCTGGCCTGAGCTGTCGGCCATCGATCCCGTCATCGCGACCCATCTCGAGATCGACGCCAAGTACGACGTCTACCTGGAGCGCCAGAGCGCCGACGTCGAAGCCTTCCGGCGCGACGAGGGAATGGTGCTGGCGGATGTCGATTACCGCCTCGTTCCCGGTCTCTCCAATGAAGTGCGCGCCAAGCTGGAGAAGGCACGACCGTTCACCGTCGGCCAGGCCGGCCGGATCGACGGGATGACGCCGGCGGCGCTCGGCATTCTCGCGGCCTATCTCCGCCGCGAGGCACGGAAGACTTCCAAAGCAATCGCATAAGCCAATCGCATAGGCGTTTCACGTGAAACAGCGCGGACCCGGCGGGGATCGACCGCCATCGCGGCGACTCGGAGCGGGTGAGGGCGCCGGGCGGCGAACTGAACCTGGGGCGGCCAGCCCGAAGATCAGCAAGGCCGCAGCCAACGACAAGGCGCTCGATTCCATCATCGCTGCGGACAAGATCGCTGCCCTTAAGCTCGCTCCCGTTTCACGTGAAACCGAGGAGCGGCTTGATCGCTACATCGCGCTACTCCGGGAGTGGCAGGCCAAGACCAATCTGGTCGCGCCATCGACCTTGCCAAACCTCTGGACCCGACACATCGCCGACTCGCTCCAGCTGGTTAATCTCGCGCCGGCCGCAAAACGCTGGGCGGATCTGGGGAGCGGCGGCGGCTTTCCCGGCATCGTGCTCGCCTGCGCCATGGCCGGCACACCTGGCGCGAGCGTCCATCTCGTCGAGCGAATCGCCAAGAAGGCCGCTTTTTTGCGCGAAGCGATCCGCGTCACCACATCTCCGGGAGTCGTACATCTCGCTGAGATCGGGGATAATGTGGATAGAATCACCGGCCCCGTCGATTGCGTCACCGCGCGTGCGCTCGCTCCGCTACATCAACTCATCGGCTTTGCGGAGCCGCTGATGCGCCAAGGCGCAAAGGCGTTGTTTCTCAAGGGTCAAGATGTAGAGGCTGAATTGACCGAAGCCGCTAAATATTGGAATATTCGGCCACAGCTCCACCAAAGCCGCACGGGCGACGGCTGGATCGTGGAGCTCAATGCCGCCGAACGGCGCAGCTGAGGCGTTGAGGGGTGATTGGGGAATTGCGATGAGCGTGATTGACGAACCGCAGCAAGAACAGACGGCCCAAAAGACCGACGAGGTCCCCCATGGCCATCCGCGCATCCTCGCCTTGGCGAATCAAAAGGGCGGCGTTGGAAAAACAACCACAGCGATCAATCTTGGCACGGCGCTCGCGGCGATCGGCGAGCGGGTCCTGATCGTCGATCTCGATCCCCAGGGCAACGCCTCGACCGGTCTCGGCATCGATCGCCGCAACCGCTCCTGCTCGACCTATGACGTGCTGGTCGGAGAAGCCGCCTTGCGCGAGGCGGTGGTCTCGACCGCAGTGCCGCGGCTGCACATCGCACCCTCGACCATGGATCTCTCCGGCCTCGAGCTCGAGCTCGGCACCACGCCCGGCCGCGCCTTCAAGTTGCGCGATGCGATCGGCGCGCTCAACAACAACGTCTCGCCGGACGCCGACTACACCTACGTGCTGATCGACTGTCCGCCCTCGCTCAACCTGCTTACGGTCAACGCCATGGCAGCCTCCGACGCGATCCTGGTGCCGCTGCAATGCGAGTTCTTCGCGCTCGAAGGTCTGTCGCAATTGTTGCAGACGGTGGAGCAGGTGCGCTCGACGCTCAACCCGAACCTGTCGATCCACGGCATCGTGCTGACCATGTTCGACTCGCGCAACAATTTGTCGAACCAGGTCGTCGCCGACGTCCGCCAGTTCATGGGCGAGAAGGTCTACAAGACCATGATCCCGCGCAACGTGCGCATCTCGGAAGCGCCGTCCTACGGCAAGCCGGTGCTGGTCTACGATCTCAAATGCGTCGGCAGCGAAGCTTACTTGCGCCTCGCCACCGAAGTGATCCAGCGCGAGCGCGAGTTGCGCACCACGCATTGACAATGCCGTAGGGTGGGCAAAGGCGTCTTCGCCGTGCCCACCGTCTTCCGCACACAATCGGTGGGCACGCTTCGCTTTACCCACCCTACGATAATTCAGTTCTGGAGTGCTGCACCGTGAATCCAAGGGAGCTGGCGATGGCCGACGAAGCGCGTTCGCGACTGGGCCGGGGTCTTGCAAGTCTGATCGGTGACGTCGGCGGCGAGGCTCAGCATGTCGATCGTCCGCGCGCGCAGCGCAAGGTGCCGATTGAATTCATCAAGGCCAATCCGCGCAACCCGCGCCGCACCTTTTCGGACACCGAGCTGAAGGAGCTCTCGGAGTCCATCAAGCAGCATGGCGTGATCCAGCCGATCGTGGTGCGTCCGGTGAAAGGCGCGCAGGATCGCTACGAGATCATTGCCGGCGAACGGCGTTGGCGCGCCTCGCAGATGGCCGGCCTGCATGAAGTGCCGATCGTGCCCGTCGACATCAGCGACAGCGATGCGCTGGAGTTCGCGATCGTCGAGAACGTGCAGCGCGAGGACCTCAACCCGATGGAAGAGGCGCAGGGCTATCATGCGCTCGCCAACGAGTTCAAACGCAGCCAGGAGGACATCGCCAAGGTCGTCGGCAAGAGCCGCAGTCACGTCGCCAACATGATGCGGCTGACCAAGCTGCCGGCGGAGGTGCAGGCCTTCATCGCGACCGGCGAGCTGACGGCCGGCCACGCCCGCGCGCTGATCGGCGTGCCCGATCCACTCGCCGCCGCCAAGCGCATCGTCGAGGAAGGTCTCAACGTCCGCCAGGCCGAGGCGCTTGCGCATGAAGAGGGCGTGCCGGAGCGCAAGCCGCAGAAGGCGCGCGCCAGCGGGGGCAAGGAGAAGGATCCCGACACGATCGATCTGGAGAAGCGCGTCAGCGACGCGCTCGGCCTCAAGGTCACCGTCAATCACCGCGATCCCGGCGGCTCCGTGCAGATCAACTACCGCAACCTCGATCAGCTCGACGAGGTGATGAAGCGGCTGGCCAAGGGCGCGCTGTAGAGCCATTTTCACGCCACTCTCTCCACGCGTCATTGCGAGGAGCTCGCGACAAAATTGCGAAGCAATTTTGCGCTGAAGCGACGAAGCAATCCAGAATCTTTCCGCGTAGGGACTCTGGATTGCTTCGCTGCGCTCGCAATGACGTGGAGAGAGCGGAGGTCTAGCCCCGCCGTTTCGCATTCGCGGCGATCGCCATCAGCGCGCGTTGGGCGATGGCGGCGGCGAGGGTGGACTGCTTGCGCGTGTCGAGGGCGGCGGTCGCCAGCTGCTCGATCACAGCGGCGAGCCGCGCCGGGCTGAAATTGCGCAGCGCGGTTTCGACCGCGGGCTTTCGTGAAAAATGCAGGCGCGGAAAGCCGCCGTCGAGCACGGCGGAGGCGGGCGTGCCGTCGGCAATCGCCAGCGCGGATTTGTGCAGCCACGCGGCCTGGCGCTGCGCGGCCGAGATGATCACGCCGGGATAGGTCCCGGCGATCATCGCCTTTGCAAACTCGGTCTCGACGATGTCGGGCCGCCCGGCGAAGGCACCGTCGACGATCGGATCGAGCTTCAGCTCCGAGGCATCGGCGACCACGGCCATGACGTCATCCAGCGTGACCTCGCCCTTGCCATGGGCGTAGAGCGTCAGCTTGCGCAGCTCGTTACGCGAGGCCTGACGGTCGCCGCCGAGGAACGACATCAGCGCCGCGCGGGCGTCCGGCGCGATGCGCAAATTCGCGATCCGCAGCTCGTCGTCCATCAGCTTGGCAAGATCGCGCTCGGTGTCGGGATAACAGCCGATCGCCACGGCGGTCTTGGCTTTCTCGCAGGTCTTGCGCAGCGGCGATTCCGGACGGAGCTCGCCGGCCTCGATCACGATGCGGCAATCCTTCACGTTCATCTCGGCCAGGGTCTCGATGCCGGAGGCAAAGCTGCGCGAGCCAGCGCGAACGCGGATGGCGCGTCGGCCGCCGAACAGCGGCACCGTCATGGCCTCGTCGACCAGGCGCGACGGCTCGGCGGAGAGCTCGTCACCGTCGAGCTTGACCAGCGAGAACGGATCGTTGGGATCGTCGACGCCGGACGCGATCAGCGCGTCGGCGCGCTCGCGCACGAGGCCGGCATCGGGACCGTAGAGCAGGATGATCGGACGGCCCGCATCGGGGCGGGCGAGGAAGGCGTCGATCTCTTTTCCGCGCAGTGCGACCATATCGTCCGATACTCGTCATTCCGGAATGCCTCGTCAGAAGGCGAACCCGGAATGACGGAAGCGTATTACGTTCCCGCGGTGAAGAACGAGGCGAGCCGGGTGGTGATGTTCTCGGCGATCTCGTTGGCGGCGCGATCCTCGGCATCGCGCACGGCGCGGGTGCGCGAGAAACGCTGATAGGACCCCGGCATGTCATAGGACACGCGCGAGAAGGTCGAGCCGGTCATCACAGACTTGCCGGTTACGACTTCGACCAGATTGTACTGGGCGTCGATGCCGAGATTTTCGCTGGTCGGCAATCCCGTTGCGGAGCTGACGATCAGGGAGGAGCGGCTGGTGGTGAAGCGGATGTCGAGCCGGTGGGTCGGCGGCATGCCCGTCGCCGTGCCGTAAAGCTTGAAGGCCAGCGCGTTGCGGATCTCGACGCCGACGCGGGCCTCGCGGGACGCATTGGGCTTGTTGATCGGGGGCAGCTCGACCCCCATCAGCTTCTCGCGCAGGCCCGGGGTGCCGTCGCTGCGCTCGGCATACATCGGCTGGAAGCAGCCGGCCGTCAGCGCCGCCAGCGCGGCAACTGCCAGCAAGCGGGCTGCGATACGGGTCCTAGCCGACAACATTCACGATCCTCTTGGGAACGATGATCACCTTGCGGACGGGCTTGCCGTCCAGGGCCAGCTTTACCGCATCGAGGGCCAAAACGGCAGCCTCGATTTCCGGATTTTGGGCCGCTGTTGCAACTGTGACCTCACCTCGCTTCTTGCCGTTGACCTGCACCACCAGGGTCACGCTGTCTTCAACCAGCAAATCGCGTTCGATTTGCGGCCAATCGGCCTCCGAAACCAGCCCCTTTCGGCCAAGACCATTCTCAAAAAGCACCTGCCAGCACTCCTCGGCGAGGTGCGGCATCATCGGCGAGAACAGCTGGACCAGAATCTGGCTGGCCTCTTGGATCGCCCAAGCCAAATCTGGAGCGAGATCCGGGGCGGGCTGGCCGGCGCGCTGGAGCACCTCCGAGAATGCATTGGTGAATTCGCGGATATGGGCGAGGCAAACGTTGAAGTGCAGCCGCTCGATTCCTGATGTGACCTTGTCCAGCGCGCCGTGGGCGGCCTTGCGCAACGCCGTGGCGTCCGGGCCGAAGCTGGCCGGCCGGGCTGCCGGCGCAGCCTTGCCGAGGGTGGCGGCATCGTTCACCAGCCGCCACAGCCGCTGCACGAAGCGCGAGGCACCCTGGACGCGCTCGTCGCTCCAGATCACGTCGCGGTCGGGCGGGGAGTCCGACAGCATGAACCAGCGGGCGACGTCGGCGCCATAGGTCTCGATGATGTCGTCGGGGTCGACCGTGTTCTTCTTCGACTTGGACATCTTCTCGATCGGGCCGATCGCGATGTCTTCGCCCGTCGTCAGCAGCGTGGCGCGGCGTCCGTTGCCGCCGACCTCGACCTTCACCTCGGCCGGCTGCACATAGCTGCCGTCGGCCTTCTGGTAGGTCTCGTGCACCACCATGCCTTGCGTGAACATGCCGGCGAACGGCTCGTCCAGAGCGATATGCCCGGTCGCTTTCATCGCGCGGGTGAAGAAGCGGCTGTAGAGCAGATGCAGGATCGCGTGCTCGACGCCGCCGATATATTGGTCGACCGGCAGCATCCGGTTGGCGACCGCAGGCGTGGTCGGCGAAGCCTCGTTCCAGGGATCGGTGAAGCGCGCAAAGTACCAGGACGAGTCCACGAACGTGTCCATGGTGTCGGTTTCGCGTTGAGCCTTGCCGCCGCATTGCGGGCAGGTGACGTGCTTCCAGCTCGGATGATGATCGAGTGCGTTGCCCGGCTTGTCGAAGGTCGCATCGTCCGGCAGCTTCACGGGCAGGTCGGCATCCGGCACCGGCACCACGTCGCATTTCGGACAGTGAATGACGGGAATCGGGCAGCCCCAATAGCGCTGGCGCGAAATGCCCCAGTCGCGCAGACGGAAATTCACCTGGCGCTCGCCGACCGGCGCATTGCCGCGCAGCTCCGTCTCGAGCCGCTTCGCCACCTCTTCCTTCGCCTGCTCGATGGTCATGCCGTCGAGGAAGCGAGAATTGATCATGCGGCCGTCGCCGTCATAGGCGGTGTCGGTGATGACGAAGCTCTTCGGGTCCTGGCCTTCCGGGCATACGACGGGCGTGTTGCCGAGAGCGTACTTGTTGACGAAGTCGAGGTCGCGCTGATCGTGCGCCGGGCAGCCGAAGATGGCGCCGGTGCCGTATTCCATCAGCACGAAATTGGCGACATAGACCGGCAGCTTCCAGGACGGATCGAACGGATGCAACGCGCGGATGCCGGTGTCGAAACCCTGCTTCTCAGCGGTGTCGATGATCTCCTGCGCGGTGCCGATCTTCTTGATCTCGGCAACGAAAGCCGCAAGCTCAGGGTTCTTTGCGGCGGCGGCCTGCGCCAGCGGATGATCCGCCGAGATCGCCATGAACTTGGCGCCGAACAGCGTATCCGGCCGCGTCGTGAAAATCTTCAGCTCGCTCTCGCCGGCCGGCGTCGTCGCCGCATCCAGCGCGAAGCGGATCAACAGGCCCTCGGAGCGGCCGATCCAGTTGCGCTGCATCAGCCGTACCTTGTCGGGCCAGCGGTCCAGCCCGTCGAGCGCCGACAGCAGCTCCTGCGAGTACTTCGTGATCTTGAAGACCCACTGGTTCATCTCGCGCTGCTCGACCACGGCGCCCGAGCGCCAGCCGCGGCCGTCGATCACCTGCTCGTTGGCGAGCACGGTCATGTCGACGGGGTCCCAGTTCACCTTGCGCTTCTCGCGCTCGGCAAGCCCTGCGCGCAGGAAATCCAGGAACATCTTCTGCTGGTGCTTGTAATAGGAGGGGTCGCAGGTCGCGATCTCCCTGGACCAGTCCAGCGACAGCCCGATCGAGCGGAGCTGCTTCTTCATCGCGGCGATGTTGTCGTAGGTCCAGGCCTTCGGGGCGACCTTGCGCTCGATCGCGGCGTTCTCGGCCGGCAGGCCGAAGGCGTCCCAGCCCATCGGATGCAGCACGTTGAACCCCTTGGCGCGCATGAAGCGGGCCAGCACGTCACCGAGCGTGTAATTCCGGACATGGCCGATATGGATGCGCCCGGACGGGTAGGGGAACATCTCGAGCACGTAATATTTCGGCCGCGGATCGTCGTTCTTGGAGACGAAGATCGCCTGCTCGTCCCAGAGGCGTTGCCAGCGCGGTTCGGCGTCGCGGGCGTTATAGCGTTCGGAGGTCATGGAATCGTTGGGTTTTCGTGGTTCGGCCGTCTCAAGACGGCGGACTAGGCCATAGAAGCCCTTAAGGGGTCAATGGGTTGCCGCGTTTTGGAACTTTGACCCCTCCGCATAACTACGAGGGTCCGCGTTGGGGTGTGATTAAGGCGTCGATGCCAAGTTGCAGCCCGACAAGGCCGCGTTACCGCACATGGATTCCAGCTTCGACGATCCCGATTACGACTATGCCGCGTCCGTCGCCGGGCGGGCGATGCGGAGCATGGCCGAACAGCGTATTGCACCGACCCCGGCCAACTTTGCCGTCTGGTTCCAGTATTTCGCGGGCAGCCATGACGATCTGCGCAACGCGATCGATCTCCTGATCGACCACAATCGTCCCTTCGACGCCCAAACCAATCAGGATCTGTTCGAGACCTACGTCGCGCCGCAGGTGGGTGCCGTCGTGGTCGACACGTCCGAGCGGCTGCAGGCGCTGATGGGGACGGCGAAGGAGTTTCTGGCGACGGCGATCGCCGACAATCATTCGCAGATGCAGGTCATCAGCCAGGTGGCTGACCAGGGCAAGGCCGGCGTCGATCCAAAGCTGCTGGTTGCCCAGCTCATGAACGAGCTGGCGCGGGCGGCCACGCGGGCGACGCGGCTGGAGGCAGGCTTTGCGGAAAAGACCCGCGAGCTCGACGTGATCCGCGATTCGCTGTCGCGGTCCGAGCAGCGCGCCCGGACCGACACGCTGACCGGGCTGGCGAACCGGCGGGCCCTCGACGAATTCCTGCGCAAGGCGCAGACGACGGCGGAATGGGGCGAGCCGCTCAGCGTGCTGATGCTCGACATCGACTACTTCAAGTCGTTCAACGACAATTTCGGCCACGGTGTCGGCGACCAGGTGCTGCGCCTGATGGCCAAGGTCCTGCGCGAGAAGGTTCGCGCGCAAGATCTGCCGGCACGCTATGGCGGCGAGGAGCTGATCGCGGTGCTGCCGGACGCCGATCTCGCCGCTTGCGCCGAGATCGCCGAACGCATCAGGCGCGCGATCGCAGATTGCACGCTCACGCGTCGATCGACCGGCGAGACCCTGCCCGGCATCAGCGTGTCGATCGGCGTGGCGCAATTCCGGGTCGGCGAGGCGATCACGGATCTGATCGAACGCTGCGACCGTGCGCTCTATCTCGCCAAGGGCGGCGGCCGCAATCGTGTGGTAACGGAGATCGAGCTCGATCGCGCCGGGGCTGCGGGCTAGCGGTCAGCGACGGTATGCTCCCTCGCCCCGCTTGCGGCAGGGCAATCGCATTTCAATTTTCGAGAGGCGTCAAGCTCGGCCATGACGACGTGGAGATAGTCGGTGCCCATGGCCCACATCTCATACGCGATAGCCTGCCGCAAGCGGGGCGAGGTGAAGAACCAGCGCTTTAGGCGCTCGCCACCATCATTATCTCGGCCGTGCTGGTCGCGATCGCCTGCACGCCGTGCTCGACGACATTGTTGCGGCCACGATGCTTGGCGGCGTAGAGCGCGGCGTCGGCGGCTTCGATCAGGTCGCCGGGACGCAAGGATTCGCTCGGCTTGGTCGCGGCGACGCCGATCGAGACCGTGACGATCATGTGGTTCGAGGTGATGTGAGGCAGGCAGAGCCTCAGCACGGCCGAACGCACCTGCTCGCCGATCGCGACGGCGCGCGTCACGTCGGTGTTCGGCAGCAGCAGGCAGAACTCCTCGCCGCCGTAGCGGGCCGCGAAGCCCATCGTGTCGGCGGCGATGCCGGACAGTGATTCGCCGAGCCGCGTCAGGCAGGAATCGCCTTCGAGATGGCCGTACGTGTCGTTGAACAGCTTGAAATGGTCGACGTCGATCATCAGAAGCGCCAGCTCGCTGCCATATTGCTGCGCGCGCATCCATTCGAAATCCAGCCGGCTCTGGAAGCCGCGGCGGTTGGCGAGACCGGACAGCATGTCGATCGACGCCATCACCGTCAGGCGGTCGTTGCTTGCGATCAGCTCGCGCTCGCGCTGGCTCAGCTGCGCGGCCATCGCGTTGAACGCGCGGGCCAGCGGCACGAACTCGGCGGGCAGGCGATTGCGCGCGGCGCGCGCCGACAGGTCTCCCTCGCCGAGCCGCTTGGCCATGTCGGCGAGCATCTCGATCGGCTTGATCACGAGCTTTTCGGCGGCGATCAGCGCGCCGAGCAGGACGAACATGAGCACAAAGGCGAGCTGCAGATAGGCGGTGCGGATGTCGCGGCTGACCGCTGCGGACACCTTGTCTTCGTCGATGCTGGCGATCAGGCGGGCATTGGTGCCGGCGATGCGGATATAGCTGACCGCGCGGCGGGAGCCGTCGGCGGCGAGAAAGGACAGCGAACCCTCATCCTGATCGGAGCGCAGCGCCTTGTCGGCGATCGCGGACATCAGCGGCATGTTGTCGAGCGGACGGCCGACCGCGCTGTGCTGATCGGCCGGGGCCGCCAGCACGGTGCCCGCGCTGTCGACCAGCACCGCAGTGATGCCGGCGCGACCGCCCAGATTGTTCATGACCTTCGACATCCAGTCGAGATTGACGGTGGCGAGCACGACGGCATCAGCCACACCGCTGAAGGCGGAGACCGGATAGACCGCCATCACCGTTGGCGACGGTACCGGTCGCGACATGATGAAGTCGCTCAGCACGAAGCGGCCGGTTTCCTGGGCCTGCTGGAAGTACGGTCGGTCGCTGAGATCGAGGCCGACATACATGTTGTTGGTGGCGCATTGGATGCGGCCGTCCTGGCCGGCGATCAGAAGCGTGCGGATCCAGGGCAGGCTCGACGGCAGGCTCGCGCGCAGCACGTCGCAGCTCTTGCTGATGCCGCCGGCGGAGGCGCGGATGAAGGCCTCCGATTTCAGAATGGTCTCGACCGACGAGATCACCTGGCGCTGCGCATCGGCGCTGTGCCTCGCCACCGTGGTGAATTCAGCCGCGGCCTGCGCAACTTGCCGCGCGCGCGTGTCTTCGAGGGAACGGATGCGCTCGATCATCAAGGGCGTCACGAGAATCACCGCGAGCAACGCAAGCCGCGCCCGGATACCGAGAACCTGCTTGAGTTTCGCGCGCTTGCGGTTGAGACTGACGCTTGCCATTTTCGCTACCCACCCCGCGGGCTAAGGTAAAGCGAAGGGTTCAAAAACTGTTTCTTGAACTCGGTAAAATTGGACCTAACTCGGGCTATGGTCACAACCAAGAGACGTCATGACGGAAGCCAACGTCGCGCCGGTCACCGGCCATTCACCAAACGCGCTCGCCGCAGTCGAAGCCGAAATTGCACGCGCCTGCAGGGACGCGCAGCGTGACCGCGCCTCGGTCACGCTGATCGCCGTGTCCAAGACGTTCGCAGCGGATGCAATTATCCCGGTTATCGCCGCAGGACAGCGCGTATTTGGCGAGAATCGGGTGCAGGAGGCCAAAGCCAAGTGGCCGGCGTTCACGTCTGCTTACCCCGATATCGCGCTGCATCTGATCGGGCCGCTGCAATCCAACAAGGCGAAAGAGGCGGTTGCGCTGTTCGACGCCATCCATTCGGTCGACCGTCCGAGCATTTGCCAAGCGTTAGCCAAGGAAATCGAATCCCAGAACAGGCACCCGCAGCTGTTCGTCCAGATCAACACCGGCGAGGAGCCGCAGAAGGCCGGGATTGCCCCGGGCGAGGCCGATGCCTTCATTGCAAGCTGCCGCGACACCTACGGGCTGACGATCTCCGGATTGATGTGCATCCCGCCGGTCGACGAGCCGCCCGCCGCCCACTTTGCGCTCACGGCCAAGATCGCCGCGCGCAATGGCTTGACGAATCTCTCGATGGGCATGAGCGCCGATTTCGCGACCGCCATCATGCTGGGTGCCACCCATGTGCGCGTCGGCAGCGCGATCTTCGGGCATCGGTAATTGCCGTTGGCGAGGGCCGATGCCGCCCGAACGCTGTCAATATTGTCGCAAGGGCTCCTCGCAATGACGGCGGTGTGCCTCACCCGATGATGATCTTTGTGCGCGGGCCCAGGCGCCGCAGCAATTGCAGCATGGCGGATTTCGTCATGGAGACGCAGCCGGCGGTCGGGCCGAAATTGTCGCGGGCAAGGTGCAGGAACACCGCGCTGCCGCGGCCGGCGATGCGGGGTCGGGTGTTGTGGTCGATCTCGATGATGAAGTCGTAGAGATGGTCGGCGCGCTGGAGCCGGTCGCCGCCCTGCCCCTCGCCGAGCCGGATGCTCTGGTTGTAGCGGCGGTCCCGCGGATCCTCGCACCAGGCGTCCACGCCGGTGATCATCCGGGCCGGCAGGAACGTCCGGGGACGGCTGTGCCGGTCGCCCCGCCACCACAATTGCCTGGGCCGGAAGCTGCCTCTGGGGGTGCCGCCATCGCCCTCGCGCTTGTTGGCGAGAATGCCGCCTCGCCCCAGCGCAACCGGAATGGTCAGCGCTCCCGCCGTCAGCCAGCCTCGGCGCGGATTGCCGGCAGCAGGCTTAACGCGGATCGCCGAGAGCGGCCCGGGGCCTCGATTCCTGATGTAACCGACTGAAGCTGCTTTGTTTTTCATGTGAACGTGCAATGTCGAATTCATTACAGGACATTCATCAAAACGTCCTGCTATTCTGAGTTAGAGTGCTTCTGGCTTGTGAATCGGTAACAGCCCACTACTTCAACACGAACAACAATAATCACGGCGACCTTAAACTTCCCCTCGCGGCTGGGTGCGGCATGGATGTGCCGCCGAGCCGGACCCCAAAAGGATGACCCCCCATGGCCAATGCCCGCAAGATCCTGATCGTGGATGACGATACCGATCTGCGCGACACGTTGGTGGAGCAATTATCGCTACACGAAGAATTCGAAGCCTCTGCGGTCGATACCGGCGCCAAGGGCGCCAGCGCCGCGAAGGCCAATTCCCCCGATCTGGTTCTGATGGATGTCGGCCTGCCCGACACCGACGGCCGCGAGGTTGTCCGCTCGCTGCGGAAGGGCGGCTTCAAGGCCCCGATCATCATGCTGACCGGGCACGACACCGATTCCGACACGATCCTGGGCCTGGAATCCGGCGCCAACGACTATGTGGCAAAGCCCTTCCGTTTCGCCGTGCTGCTGGCGCGCATCCGCGCCCAGCTCCGTCAGCATGAAGCCAGCGAGGACGCGGTGTTCTCGGTCGGGCCCTACTCCTTCCGCCCCGGCTCGAAGATGCTGACCGCGGCCAATGCCCGGAAGGTCCGCCTCACCGAGAAGGAAACCGCGATTCTCCGCTTCCTCTACCGGGCCGGCCAGATGCCGGTGTCGCGCGAGACCCTGCTCCAGGAAGTCTGGGGCTACAATTCCGGCGTCACCACGCACACGCTGGAAACCCACATCTACCGCCTCCGCCAGAAGATCGAGAAGGACGCCGCCAACCCGGAGATCCTGGTGACGGAAGCCGGTGGCTACAAGCTGGTGCCGTGATACGCTTCGATGGCGTGCGAATCGTTTTAGATCGCACGCCTTCGAGCCTCGGACCTGAATGTCAATCGACGATGATGTAGCGCTTCTCGAGCGTGTCCCGACACTGCGCCTGTTGGGAGACGCCTCGTTGCGCATGCTGGCGATCGGCTCGGAGCAGCGTGATTTCGTCCGCGGCGACGTGCTGTTCAATCTCGGCGACGACGCCGACGCCGGCTTCGTGGTCCAGCGCGGCGCCTTCCGGGTTGAAGACGGCGCCGGCGCCGAAATGATCGCCGGTCCCGGCGCGTTGATCGGCGAGCTCGCGCTGGTGGTGCCGATGAAGCGGCCGTCGAGCGCGGTCGCGCTGGAGCATTCCTCCGTCATCCGCGTCGCCCGCAGCCTGTTCCAGCGCGTGCTCGAAAGCGATCCCGCTGCGGCGGTGCGCCTGCGCGACGAGTTCGCGGTGCGCTCCAGCCAGATCGCCAGTGATATCCTGATGGCGGGTGCGAAGCTGACGAGCTGAGCCGTCGTCATTCCGGGGCGCGACGAAGTCGCGAACTATGGTGCGCAATTGCGCACCTGAGAATCCATTGAGCGGCAGAGTCAGTTGATGAATGGATTCCGGGCTCGCGCCAAGTGGCGCGCCCCGGAATGACCACCGCGGCTCACACCTCCAGCGTCACCGTCACAGGCACGTGGTCCGATGGCCGCTCCCAGCTGCGCGCATCGCGCAGAATCCTGAAATCGCTGACTGCATCCTTCAGCGCGCGCGAGACCCAGATGTGGTCGAGCCTGCGGCCGCGATCGCCGATGGTCCAGTCGGCGGAGCGGTAGCTCCACCACGTATAGACCTTCTCCGACATCGGGATGCGCTCGCGCGCGACGTCGACCCATTCGCCGGCCGCGAGCGCCGCCTTCAGCTTCTCCGTTTCGACAGGCGTGTGCGAGACCACTTTCAGCAGCTGCTTGTGCGACCACACGTCGTTCTCGTGCGGGGCGACGTTGAGATCGCCGACCAGGATGTGGCGGTCCTCACCGCGCGGATGCAGCGGCTCGCACGCTTTCATCTCGTCGAGGAAGCGGAGCTTGTGGTCGAATTTCTCGTTCAGCGCGGGATCGGGAATGTCGCCGCCCGCGGGCACGTAGAAATTATGCAGCACCAGTGGTTTTGCGATGCCCGCCTTTTCACCGAACGACACCGAGATGTGGCGCGAATCCACCTTGTCGCAGAAGGTGCGGATGTCCTTCGATTCGAACGGGATCTTCGAGATGATGGCGACGCCGTGATAGCCCTTCTGACCGTTCAGCGCGACGTGCTCGTAGCCGAGCCGCTTGAAGCGCTTCAGCGGAAAAGCATCGTCGATGCACTTGGTCTCCTGCAGGCACAGCACTTCTGGCCGCGCGCTCTTGAGAAATTTCGCGACCAGGTCGATGCGTAGCCGCACCGAATTGATGTTCCAGGTTGTCAGGGAAAGACGCATAGGAAATGCGTCTTAGCATGGATTGGCGTGGGGAAAATGCTTGTCCACAGCGAGCTCTCGTAGGGTGGGCAAAGCGAAGCGTGCCCACCGTGATGGCCGTGAGGAGAGGTGGTGGGCACGGCGCAAGAGCGCCTTTGCCCACCCTACGGCAGCGGAGCGCTCAACCCCGCGACGGCGTGTTGTAATTGGTGAAATCGATCTTGAACATGTTGGGGTCGAGCTTCTTGCTCGAGTCCAGATTGTACACCGCAATCGTCGTGTCGTAGCCCTGCGGATCGGTGACGGTCCACTGCTTGAGCTGGCCGTCCTTGGCGCCGAACATCAGCAGCAAGCGGCTGGTGCCGACCAGGGCCTGCTTCTCCTCGATGGTGACGCTGACGAAGACGTCGTCGGCCGAGACGCCAACGACATTGGTGTCCCTCATCAGGTCGATGCGGTCGGACAATAGAAAGCGCAGCGGCGTCTGCGACAGCGGGTAGACGTCCTGGGTCGCGAGCTTGCGGTCGCGCACCACGAGCGAGGATCCGTCGGCGACGATGTCGATCGGGCTCGGCGCATCATATTCGAAGCGTACCTTGCCGGGTTTCTGGATGTAGAAGTCGCCCTGCGTCTTGCTGCCGTCGGGACCGACCTGGACGAAATTCCCGACCAACGTCTGCAGCGACGACAGATAGGCGCTGACCTTGGCCGCCTGCGCTTTCTGGTTGGCGTCGAAGGTCTGGAAGATGCTGCTCGGAACGTTGCGCCGCGGATCCGGGATCACCGGATTGGGCGGCGCCTGCGTCGCGCCGGTGACGGCCGGCCCACCGGCGGTCGCGCCGCCGTCACGCCCCTTCGGCGCGGGCTTCGGCACCGGCACGGTCTGCGCGAAAGCCGCAGCGGTCACCATCGCGGCGGTGACGAGAAGCACGCCGGCCATGCGCGCGCTTCGCGCGGCGATCGTGGCAGCGAATCGAATGTCCGGATGTCTGATCAACGCGTCGTCCTGTGTGGCTGGGCGCCCTTTTACCGTGATTTCGGGCAAAAGCAGATATCGAATTTGCGTGAAATGTTGCTCAGAGGCTCCTCGCCTCACATATGGCTGTCTTCTTCCTCGACCAGAATCTCGCGCTTGCCGGCATGGTTGGCGGGACCGACGATGCCTTCCAGTTCCATGCGCTCCATCAGCGATGCGGCGCGGTTGTAGCCGATTTGCAGGCGGCGCTGGATGTAGCTGGTCGAGGCCTTGCGATCGCGTTTGACGATCGCAACCGCCTGCTGGAAGAGATCGCCGCCGCCATCGCCGCCCATGCCGGTGGCGTCGAACACGGCACCGTCCTCGTCCTCGGTCGGCTCTTCGGCGGTGACGGCTTCGAGATATTCCGGCTGTCCCTGGGTCTTGAGGTGACGCACCACCTTCTCGACTTCCTCGTCGGAGGCGAACGGTCCGTGCACGCGGCTGATGCGGCCGCCGCCCGCCATGTAGAGCATGTCGCCCTGGCCGAGCAGCTGCTCTGCGCCCATCTCGCCGAGAATGGTGCGGCTGTCGATCTTGGACGTGACCTGGAAGGCGATACGGGTCGGGAAGTTCGCCTTGATGGTGCCGGTGATGACGTCGACCGACGGACGCTGCGTCGCCAGGATCACGTGCAGGCCGGCGGCGCGCGCCATCTGCGCCAGACGCTGCACCGCGCCTTCGATGTCCTTGCCGGCGACCATCATCAGGTCGGCCATTTCGTCGACGATGATGACGATGTAGGGCAGCGGATCGAGCGAGAGCTTCTCTTCCTCGTAGATCGCCTTGCCGGTCTCCTTGTCGAAGCCGGTATGCACCGTGCGCGTCGGCTCCTCTCCCTTGGCCTTCAATTCGAGCAGGCGCGTGTTGTAACCGTCGATGTTGCGCACACCGAGCTTGGCCATGTTCTTGTAGCGCTCTTCCATCTCGCGCACGGCCCATTTCAGCGCGACCACCGCCTTCTTCGGGTCGGTCACAACAGGCGTGAGCAGATGGGGAATGCCGTCATAGACGGAGAGCTCGAGCATCTTCGGATCGACCATGATCAGGCGGCACTGGTCCGGCCGCAGCCGGTAGACCAGGCTGAGGATCATGGTGTTGATCGCGACCGACTTGCCCGAGCCGGTGGTACCGGCGATCAGCATGTGCGGGGTGCGCGCGAGGTCGATGATGACGGGGTCGCCGCCGATGGTCTTGCCGAGGCAGAGCGGCAGCTTCGCCACCGTGTCGGTCGCCTCCTTCGCCACCAGCAATTCGCGCAAATACACTTTCTCGCGATGCGCGTTCGGCAGCTCGATGCCGATCGCGTTGCGGCCGGGCACGACGGCGACGCGTGCCGACAGCGCGCTCATCGAGCGGGCGATGTCGTCGGCAAGGCCGATCACGCGCGAGGACTTGATGCCGGGCGCCGGCTCCAGCTCGTACAGCGTAACGACCGGACCGGGATTGGCCTTCACGATCTCGCCGCGCACGCCGAAATCCTGCAGCACGCCTTCGAGCGAACGGGAATTGTTCTCCAGCTCGGCCTTGCTGAGCGGCTGGCGATCGCCGGCCTTTGGTGCGGCCAGCATGGAGACGGACGGGAGGTCGAACTTGTCGGAGGATTTCTTGGAAGCGGGCTTCGGCGCGGCTTTTTTCTTCGGGGCGCGCGCGGCGGGCTCCTCCTCTTCCTCCTCCTCGTCCTCCAATTCGTCTTCGTGCTCGTCCTCGTAGTCCTCGTCTTGAGACTGCGGCGAGATCGACGGCGCCGAGCGGCCGCCGCCGAGATTCGGCTCCTGCCGGCTGAACTGGGCGGCCTTGGTCTTCGGTCCGCTCGAGACCAGCGAGCGGTAGGCGGCACCACACAGCCAGATCAGCCGCGCCTTGGTGCTCATCAATGCATGGAACAGCCAGCCCAGCGAGACCGAACCCCGATCGCTCTCCTCGTCTTCGTCGAGCGGCTTGTCGTCATCGGCGACCTCAGCGATCTCGTCGTCTTGCTCGCGCGCGCCGAGGCCGCAGGCGATCAGGAAGGTCGCTGTCATCGCGGCGAACAGGATCGTGCCCAGCACGATGCGATAGATCGTACCGGCCGGCCCGAAGATCACCGCGGGCGCGCGCACCAGCGCATCGCCGACCACGCCGCCGAGGCCGGTCGGCAGCGGCCAGGCCCCGCCATGCTGAAAGCAACTGACGAAGCCTGCCGCGATCACCGTGCAGAGAATCCAGGAGCCGAGCCGCAGCGCCTCGCGGTCGAACGGCCGATGCGTCATCATACGCCAGCCCCAGACCGCAACGGTCAGGACCAGCATGATCGCGCCGAGCCCCAGGATCTGCATGGCGAGATCGGCGCCGATCGCGCCGGCATAGCCGAGGATGTTGCGGATCGGCCGCGAGGTCGCGTGGCTGAGACTGGGATCCTGCACCGACCACGTCATCAGCGCCGCCGCGGCGATGCCCGCCAGCGCGATCAGGCCGAGGCCGGCGAGCTCGCGCATGCGCCGCGCCAGCCCCTCGCGGATCGAGGGCGGCAGATGGCCGACCAGAGGAATGACGCGTTCGATTGCCGACATGCTCACGGGCCCCGCCTAACCCAGAGTCTCGACCAGCCGGTGCAGCGCCTGCGCCGTGGTCTCGCCGTCCTGCACCAGTGCGAGGCGGATATAGCCTGCGCCGGGATTGAATCCGTCAGGCTGCTGTCGCGCCAGGAAGCTGCCGGGCACCACGCGCACGCCGGCTTCCCTGAACAGCTTGAGCGTCACCGACACGTCGTCGCCGATCTCGGAGGTGTTGAGCCAGACGCAGAAGCCGGCATCGGGGCGGCGATAGCCGTAACGATTGCCGATGATCTGGTCGGCGAGGTCGAACTTGATCCGGTACAGCCGCCGATTCTCCTCGACATGCGCCTCGTCGCCATAGGCGACCGTCGCGACATGCTGCAGCGGCACCGGCACCTGGGGCGCGGCGATGTTGCGCAGCTCGAGGAACATGCCGATGAACCTCTTGTCGCCGGCGGCAAAGCCGACGCGCAGGCCCGGCAGGTTGGAGCGCTTCGACAGTGACTGGAACGCGACCACGCGCGTGAAGTCGGGGCCGGCGCATTCCAGCGCGCTGCCGGGTGCCTCGCGGGTGTAGATCTCGGAATAACATTCGTCGCTGAGGATCACGAAGCCGTAGCGGTCGGCGAGCTGCTTCAAGCGCTTGAAGTAGCCGGGCCTCGCCACCGAGCCCTGCGGATTGGCGGGCGAAGCCAGGTAGAACGCCACCGTGCGCGCCAGGGTCGCTTCGTCGATGGCGTCGAGGTCGGGCAGGAAGCCGTTCTCGACCGTGGTCGGCAGATGGACCGGTTCGCAAGCGGCCGCAAGCGCGCCCGCGCCGTAGACCGGATAGAACGGGTTTGGCATCAGGATCGCGGGCTTGCCCGGACGCGGGCCGACATAGCGCGCGGCCGCGATCGCGGCGAGGAACAGCCCCTCGCGGCTGCCATTGAGGACGAGAATCTCGCTCTCGGGGTCGAGCGGCCGCGGCAGCTTGAAGCGCGTCGACAGCCAGGCCCCGGCGGCGTTGCGGAACGGATCGGTACCCTTGTTCGCGGGATAACGGCCGAAATCGGCGATGTGCTTGGCCAGCACCGGGCCGACGAAGTCGGGCACGGGATGCTGGGGCTCGCCGACCGCAAGCGAAATCAAGGGCTTGCCCGGCTGATGCGGGGCCAGCAGCTCGTTCAGCCGGACGAAGGGCGAGCGTTCGGAATCGGAGCCATTACCGCCCTGCGGCGCACGGGATGAAGCGGTCAGAGCCATTCGTTGGGCGCCAGTACTCTTGGAACGGCCGGTCGCTACCATAGGCGCCGGCGGGAAGCGGTTAGTTCACCATAGATAGGGCGAGGTTAAGACGCGATTAACCATCGGCCGCCGCCCGCGTCCAGAGCGGGAATAATGGGGCCGGAGATAGCGGCGTACATGGACGGTCCACCCTCCCCTGGAGGTGCCTGCAGGCGGAGCCATCAAAAGAAAGGGGCTCCAGCTTGCGCTGGAGCCCCTCAACGGTCAGGGCATTGCCGGGTATGTGCCCGAACCGTAGTTGTGGACGCGGTCCCCGAAGAGACCGCGCCCGGGAGGAGAGGGTCACATGTTGTAGGCGCGCTCGGTGTGCTCGGTGATGTCGAGGCCTTCACGCTCGCTCTCGACATTGGCGCGGAGGCCGACGATCACATCGACGACCTTGAAGAGGATCGCCGAGCCGACGCCCGACCACACCAGCGTGGTGCAGACGGCCTTGATCTGGGCGAGCATCTGCGTGGCGAAGTCGTAATCGGCGACCTTCGGCGGGATCGCCGAATAGTCGATGATGCCGGCGCCGCCGAGCGCGGGGTTGACCAGAATGCCGGTGCCGATGGCGCCGACGATGCCGCCGATGCAGTGCACGCCGAACACGTCGAGGGAGTCATCGTAGCCGAGCGCGTTCTTCACCACGGTGCAGAAGAACAGGCAGACCACGCCGACCACGAGGCCGAGGACGATCGCTCCCATGACGCCGGAGAAGCCGGCGGCGGGCGTGACGGCCACGAGGCCCGCGACGGCGCCTGAGATCACGCCGAGCACGGAGGGATGACCCTTGATGATCCACTCCGCGAACATCCACGACAGCGCGGCGGCTGCGGTGGCGACGAAGGAGTTGGTCATGGCGAGCGCAGCGCCGCCGCTGGCCTCGAGGTTGGAACCGGCATTGAAGCCGAACCAGCCGACCCAGAGCAGCGAGGCGCCGATCATCGACATGGTCAGCGAGTGCGGGGCCATCAGCTCCTTGCCGTAGCCGACGCGCTTGCCGATCAGGAGAGCGCCGACGAGGCCCGCGATACCGGCGTTGATGTGCACCACGGTGCCGCCCGCGAAGTCGATCGCGCCCATCTTGAAGATCCAGCCGGCATCTGCGTTGAGCTCGTCTAGCTTGGCCTGGGCCGCGGTCTTCGCCGCCGCGTCAGTAGCGGCAGCCAACGCTTTGGCCGCATCCTGGATCAGGTCCGGACCCTGCCAGTACCAGACCATGTGCGCGATCGGGAAATAGACCAGCGTCACCCAGAGCGGAACGAACAGCGCGATCGCCGCGAACTTCATGCGCTCGGCGAAGGCGCCGACGATGAGAGCGGGCGTGATCGCCGCGAAGGTCATCTGGAAGCAGACGTAAATCAGCTCCGAGATGTTGGCGTCGACCGAGAAGGTCGCGGCCTTCGTGTCGGTGGTGACGCCCATCATGAAGGCCTTGGAGAAGCCGCCGATGAAGTCGGAGCCGCCGGTGAAGGTGAGGCTGTAGCCGTATACGGCCCAGATCACGCAGACGACGCAGACGGTGTAGAACACCTGCATCAGGACCGAGAGCATGTTCTTGGAACGAACCAGACCGCCGTAGAACAGCGCGAGGCCGGGGATCGTCATCAACAGCACCAGCACTGTCGATGTCAGCATCCAGGCGTTGTCTCCCTTGTTGACCGTTGGCTCGGCGTAGGCTGCGGTCGCAGCGAACAGGCCGACTGCGAGAGCCGCCAGTCCCGCGCCATAGGGACGCTTGAACGTCATATTGTTTACTCCTGCTTGGATAAGGTTGAGCGCGAAATCAGAGGGCCGCGGCATCGGCCTCGCCGGTGCGGATACGCACCGCGTGGTCGAGGTTGATGACGAAGATCTTGCCGTCGCCGATCTGTCCGGTTTTCGCCGCGGACGTGATGGCATCGATGGTCTTGTCGACCTGGTCGGAGGCGACAGCGACCTCGATCTTGATCTTGGGCAGGAAGCTCACGGCATATTCGGCGCCGCGATAGATTTCCGTATGGCCCTTCTGGCGGCCATACCCCTTGACTTCCGTCACCGTGAGACCGTGAACGCCGATGGCGGTCAAGGCGTCACGGACTTCTTCAAGCTTGAATGGCTTGATGATCGCCATAACAATTTTCATGGGTCCTATCCCCGCTTGGGCCCGGTCCGGACGTGGCCGGGCGTTCTCGACTGGTTCGCCACGAGGGAGAAGTTTCACTACGCGGGCACAGCCGGACCCCTAGAATCAAATGCCGTGCCAGATCAGGCGGATTGCCTAACGGACTATGAAGACGGGGGTTTTCGCCTTTGGCGGGTGCTGCGATGCAGTGCGCTATTACGTCGCGCTCAAAACGTGGTCACGCCTGCTGAAAATAAGGGCAAGACAGGCTCCCGACACAATGTTGCTCACGTGTCGGGCAGCGAGGCGGTATTTACGTAGCGTCGGCGCCTACTGCAGGGCTTCACCGTGCTGCGAAATATCCAGACCCTCCAGCTCGTGCTCACGGGATACGCGCAAGGGCACGAACAGGCCGACCAGCTTGAGCAGGATGAAGCTGACGCCCGCCGACCAGACGAAGGTCACGGCGACCCCATAGAACTGGATCAGGAGCTGCTGCGGATTGCCCTCCAGCAGGCCGGCGGTGCCGCCGATGGCGCTGGTGGCGAACACGCCGCCGAGCAGGGTGCCGGTCAGGCCGCCGATGCCGTGGACGCCGAAGACGTCGAGCGAATCGTCGTAGTCGAAGCGGTGCTTCAGCCAGGTACAGGCCCAGTAGCAGAGCGCACCGGCAATGATGCCGATGACGATGCCGTGCCATGGCGCGACGAAGCCCGAGGCCGGCGTGATGGTGCCGAGACCTGCGATCGCGCCGGAGATCATGCCGAGCACCGAGGGCTTGCGCCGCGTCGCCCATTCGATCGCGCCCCAGGTCAGCGCGCCCGCGCAGGCGGCCAGATGGGTCGCGATGATCGCCATCACCGCGCGTGAGTTCGCTCCGAGTGCCGAGCCGCCGTTGAAGCCGAACCAGCCGACCCACAACAGGCCGGTGCCCATCACTGCGAGCGACAGATCGAACGGCGAGAGATTCTCGGTGCCGTAGCCGTGACGGCGTCCCATCACCTTGGCTGCAACGAGGCCGCCGGTGCCGGCCGACAGATGCACGACGAGACCGCCGGCGAAATCGAGCACGCCCATGCTGGCGAGGAAGCCGCCACCCCACACCCAATGCGCCAGCGGAATGTAGACGAAGATGAACCAGGCGACCGAGAACAGGAGATAGGCGGAGAACCGCATGCGGTCGGCGACCGAGCCGGCGACCAGCGCCACCGTGATGATGGCAAACGTCATCTGGTACAGCATGAACAGCGATTCCGGGATCGTCTTCGCCGCGGGGTTGACGCTGTCCATGGTCATGCCCGCGAGAAACCAGCGATCGAGCGTGCCGATCCAGGGGCCGTCGCCGACGAAGCACAGCGAGTAGCCGAACGCCACCCAGAGGATTGAGATCAGCATCACCGCGGCCAGGCTCTGCGCCATGGTGGCGAGCACGTTCTTCTTGCGCACCATGCCGGAATAGAACAGCGCAAGCCCCGGGATCGTCATCATCAGCACCAGCGCTGTCGCGACGATCATCCAGGCGGTGTCGGCGGTGCTGATCTCGTTTGCCGCCGCGTGCGCCGGCGCAGCTAGGACGGACACAAATCCGATTGGCGCAGCCTTGGCAGCTGCGCGGCGCGACAATCCCGCCATATCGTTCCCCCCGGCATCAATTGGCGTCGCACATCATGGCGTATTTGCCCGGTGCGATCGAAGCAGTCGTGTCAAAGCGTTTTCGAGCGAAGTGGATACCGGTTCGCGTGACAAGAAAACGCGTCAAAACAAAAGTCAGAGCGCGTCGCTGTCGGTCTCGCCGGTGCGGATGCGCAGCGCGTGGTCGATCGGCGTGACGAAGATCTTGCCGTCGCCGATCTGGCCGGTGCGCGCCGTCGCGGTGATCACGGCGACCGCCTTGTCGGCGACGTCGGAAGCGACCGCGATCTCGATGCGCAGCTTCGGCAGGAAGTTCACGACATATTCGGCGCCGCGATAGATCTCGGTGTGGCCCTTCTGCCGGCCATAGCCTTTCACCTCGGTCACGGTCATGCCGTGCACGCCGATCGCCGTCAGGGCCTGGCGGACCTCATCGAGCTTGAAGGGTTTGATGATCGCGACGACGAGTTTCATGGTCAGGCCTATTCCCCGGGATGCGCCGCGCCGTATGTCCCCGGCGCTGCGTCAATCTGGCATCTTTCCGGGCAAATGGCACAAAAAAGTTGCAGATTGAAGCGGAAAAACGTTTGGCCAAGGGCGATCATGTGAACGGCCGCCTCTGTACAGGGCAGCTGTTCATCATTCACAATGCATTTTTGGCATGGATGCGGTGAACCCAGGCGTGAACCGAAGCGTCCCGGCCGGTACATACCTAAGTTCGAGGGGGACGTTCCATGGCGAGTTGGTTCTACGCATCCGAGGGTAAGCAGCAGGGGCCCTTTCCGGAAGGGCAATTCCGCGACCTCGTTGCCCAGGGCGTCGTGCGTCCGGACACCTTGGTCTGGACCGAGGGCATGGCCGGCTGGCAGAAGGCCGCCGAAATTCCCGGCCTGATCGGCGGCGGTGCGCCGCCGATGGTCCCGACGGGCGGAAGTGGCTATGGCGGCGCTGCCGGCTATGCAAGCGGTGGATCGCTCTCGGTCGATTTCAGCATCCTTGAATTCACCTGGCGCAGCATCGTCCTGCTGATCGGAATGATCTTCGTCATCCCGGCGCCCTGGGCCTTCGTCTGGTACACCAGATGGATCGTCTCCTGCGTGAAGGTCCCTGGGCGGCCGAACCTCAGCTTCACCGGCAATGCGATGACGTTGGTGCCGTGGTATTTCGGCTTCATCGTTCTCGCCATCGCGCTCGGCTTCGTCGGCAGCGAGATATTGAGCAATCTGCTGTTCATCGTGCAGATCGTGCTCTACTGGCTCCTGATCAAATGGATGGTCGCGAACCTCGCCTCCAACGAGCAGCCGCTGGGCCTCAGCTTCACCGGTTCGGTCTGGGCCTATATCGGCTGGAATCTGTTGTTTGCGATTTCCATCATCACCATCATCGGCTGGGCCTGGGTGGCCGCGGCCCAGATGCGCTGGTTCTGCCGCAACGTCGAGGGCACCCGGCGCGAGATCGTCTTCAAGGGCAGCGGCCTCGATATCCTCTGGCGCGGCATCGTGGCCGCCATCCTGATGTGCTTCATCATCCCGATCCCGTGGGTGTACCGCTGGATCATGAATTGGTTCGCCTCGCAGACCGAGCTCGCGCCGCGCGGCTCGCTCGGGGCATGATCCGAACGCTTCAGGCGCTGCTTGAAGCGATCAGGCCTTCCGTTCGCGCACCGAGCCTTCCTGCGCGACGGAGGCGACCAGCGTGCCGTCCGGCTTGAAGATCGAGCCGCGGGTCAGCCCCCGTCCCGATTGCGCGCTCGGCGAATCCTGCGCGTAGAGCAGCCATTCGTCGGCGCGGAACGGGCGATGGAACCACATCGCGTGGTCGAGACTCGCCGGCATCATGCGTTTGTCGAACAGCGTGCGGCCATAGCGCGCCATGATCGCGTCGAGCAGTGAGAAGTCCGAGGCGTAAGCGAGCGCGCACATGTGCAGCGCCGGATCGTCGGGCAGCTTGGCCGCGGTCTTGATCCAGACGTGGATGCGGCCGTCGTCGATCTTTTGGCCGAAATAACGGCCGAGCTCGACCGGGCGCAGCTCGATCGGCCGATCGGATTCGTAATACCGGCGGATGAAGTCCGGCATCTCCTTGAACATCGGCTGCTTCGCCACCTCCTCCGCCGTGAGCTTTTCCGGCGGCGGCACGTCCGGCATCTTGTCCTGGTGGTCGAACGCAGTCTCCTCCTCGGCGTGGAACGAGACCATGATCGAGAAGATCGCATTGCCGTGCTGGATCGCGGTGACGCGGCGGGTCGAGTAGCTTTTGCCGTCGCGCAGGCGCTCGACCTGATAGATGATCGGGATCTGCGGATCGCCCGGCAGGATGAAATAGCAATGCAGCGAATGCGGCAGCCGGCCCTCCACGGTGCGGCAGGCCGCGACCATCGCCTGCCCGATCACCTGGCCGCCGAACACCCGCTGCCAGCTCGTCTTCGGGCTGTTGCCGCGGAACAGGTTCACCTCGAGCTGCTCGAGGTCGAGGATCCCGATGAGGTCGATCAGTCCTTTGGACATGATGGTGCTTTCCAGTGATGCCTCATTCCGGGGCGCACGCGGTGCGAACCCGAAAATCTCGAGCTGATAAACCTCCGGATTCCGGGTACGCGCGTTGCGCGCCCCGGAATGACGGAACGAAGGGCTAGCGGTCCTCGTTTCACCGCACTGTTTCGCCCAGCTCAAGTCTGCTAGCAAGACCGAGAATTGTCCGGGAAGCTTTGGTATGTCGGTACAGGGTAGCATTGTCATCGGTGGCGGCGCGTTTGCCGGCCTTGCGCTGGCCTTGGCACTACGCCAGGGGCTCGGGCCCGAGATCCCAATCATCGTCGCCGATCCCGCGCTCGGCACGCGGCCGAGCCGCGACCCCCGCGCCACCGCGATCGTCGCCGCCTGCCGCCGCCTGTTCGAGACGATCGGCGCCTGGGACGACGTCCGGGGCGAGGCCCAGCCGATCCTCGACATGGTCGTCACCGATTCCAAGCTCGAGGACGCCACCCGCCCGGTGTTCCTGAACTTCGCCGGCGACGTCGCGCCGGGCGAGCCCTTCGCGCATATGATCGAGAACCGCCGCCTGATCGACGCGCTGGTGGTGCGCGCCGAGGCCGACGGCATCGATCTTCGCGCCACCCCGGTCGCCTCCTACGATGCGCGCACCGACGGCATCGAGGTGACGCTCGGCGACGGCAGCGTGATCGCGGCGGGCCTCTTGGTCGCCGCCGATGGCGCGCGGTCGAAGCTGCGCGAGCGCGCCGGCATCGTCACTCATGGCTGGGAGTACGATCAGTCCGGCATCGTCGTCACCGTCGGCCACGAGCGCGATCACGAGGGCCGCGCCGAGGAACACTTCCTGCCGGCCGGCCCGTTCGCGATCCTGCCGCTCACCGGCAAACGCTCCTCGCTGGTGTGGACCGAGCGCCGCACTGAGGCCGCGCGCATCATCGCCCTCAGCGACGAGGAATTCCACGCCGAGCTCGAGCAGCGCTTCGGCCTGCATCTCGGCGAGGTCAAGGTGCTCGACAAGCCGCGGGCGTTTCCGCTGTCTTATTTCGTCGCGCGGTCCTTCATCGCCGAGCGCCTCGCGCTGGTCGGCGACGCTGCCCATGTCATCCACCCCATCGCGGGCCAGGGCCTCAACATGGGCCTGAAGGACGTCGCTGCGCTGGCGGAAGTGGTGGTCGATGCCGCGCGGCTCGGCCTGGATATCGGCGGGGCGGACGTGCTCGAACGCTACCAGCGCTGGCGCCGGTTCGACACCATGGCGATGGGCGTCGCCACCAACTCGCTGAACTTCCTGTTCTCCAACCAGTCGACGCTGTTGCGCACGGTGCGCGACATCGGCCTCGGCCTCGTCGACCGCGCCCCGCCGCTGAAGAACCTCTTCATCCGCCAGGCCGCAGGCCTCACCGGCGAGGTGCCGCGGCTGTTGAAGGGCGAGGCGTTGTAAGGGCGAATGGTGAGTATCGAGTGGCGAGTGGACCCATTCGCCATTCGCCACTCCCCACTCGCTGTTATCAATCGATCTTGCGCGCCTCTTCCGGCAGCATGATCGGGATGCCGTCGCGAATGGGATAAGCGAGCTTGGCGCTGCGCGAGATCAGCTCCTGCCGCTCAGCATCGAATTCCAGCGGGCCCTTTGTCAGCGGGCAGACCAGGATCTCCAGCAATTTTGGATCGACGCTGGCTTCGGGACGTTCGGTGGGCGCGTTCATGGAAGTCTCCGGCACTTGCTTGCCTTTAGCATAGAAATTCGCGCCCGCCATCGCGCTTTAGGCGGAGACCATCGCCAGGAGCTCGTCGAGCATGGTCCGCAGCCGCGCGGCCGGGATTGACGGGCCTGACAGGGCGAAACCGAGAAATGTCCAGTACAGGATCTGCGCGCGGGCCTGCGCCGTTGCCGGGGCGAGTCCCCGCTTCTGCAGCAGCTCCTCGATATAATCGAGCCTGCGGCGATCGATGGCACGCACCGCCCCTTGCGCGCTCGCATCGAACGCCGCCCAATTGCGCACCGCGCGTTCGAGGTCGAGCCGCGCGCCGAAGGATCTCCGCAGCAGCATCTTGACCGGCTCGTCGCCGGCGGCTTCGACGTCGGCGATGATCCGCTCAGCCGCGATCTCGCGCCAGCGCCTCAGCACCGCGGCGTGAAACGCGGCGAGATCGGCGAAATGCCAATAGAAGCTGCCGCGCGATACGCCCATGGCCTTGGCGAGCGGCTCGGCCTTCAAGGCCGTGAAGCCGCTCTTGGCCAGGGCCTTGAGGCCCTGGCCAGTCCAATCGTCAGCGGAGAGCTGTTGGTTCATGTCGTTTCCCGGAAGCGCACCATACACTAGTGTATTGACAAGCGCTTGGCCAGACGCTATCGAAACATACATGAGTGTATGGAGGCGTCGATGCGGGATCTGCTGCTCCAGTGTGCGGGCGTCGTGACCATCGCCGTTGCGCTCGTTCACGGCTACCTCGGCGAAGCCAAGGTCTTCGCCCGCGCGCGCATCGAGCCGGAGCGCCTCCGCGCCTTGATCCGGCTGGTGTGGCAGGCCTCGACCGTGGCCTGGATCGGCGGTGGCGTGCTGCTGATCGCGGCGCCGTGGATGCAATCGGAGCCGGCTCGTCACTGGATCGTCGCGACCATGGCCTGCGTGTTCGGCTGCTCCGCCCTCGCCAACGCATGGGCGACGCGGGGCCGGCATTTCGGCTGGATGGCGCTCAGTGCGGTCGTCGTGATGTCGGTTGCCGGGTACTAGAACTCATCTAAAGCGGACCAGATCCGTTACCGATCGACCAGGCATTCTTCGGATGCCGTCATCGTCCTGGTCGTGCTCCACGTTGCTGGTGTGGCGCTGATAGGACTCCTGCAGCGCGATGATCACCGGACGCAAGCGCATCCGCGTCCATCTCCAGTCATCCGCAAACGCGCGCAGCGGGCTTCCGGCGCGACCGGCGCGCGGAACGTGTTAGCCCCACAGATCAAATTTTACGGACGGTGTTGGCAAGCCGCTAAGCATGCGATCAGGCGCGGCACAAAATTAACGCGAAGGGCGATTAGCCGGTCCAGCATCGACAAACATCAACAATATCGACGATGGGGCGAGACTGAATGTTCCGCGTTTTCTCCTGCCTTACGGCCGAGCACGATTGGCGGCTCGTCGTGCTCGCTGCTCTGGTCTGCTTCGTTGCCAGCATCGTCGCGGTCAGCATCTTCCACCGCGCGATCGCAACGCGCGGGAGAACCCGGTGGATCTGGATCGCCATTGCCGGCGCGGCCATCGGATACGGCATCTGGGCTACGCATTTCGTCGCGATGCTCGCCTACGAGCCCGGGGTCTCCACGGGCTACGGCATCGTGTTGACGGCGTCCTCTCTCGCGGCGGCAATGCTGCTGACCTCGGTCGGCTTCGGCGTCGCGGTCGTCACGTCCGGCCGCTGGCGCGCGGCGGCTGGCGGCGTCATCATCGGTGGCGGCATTGCCAGCATGCACTATCTCGGAATGTGGGCGCTCGAAGTGCCGGGCCGAGTCTCCTGGTCCGTGGACCTCGTGCTCCTCTCCATCGTTCTGGGCATGTGTTTTGGCTACGCTGCGCTGGCGGCAGCGCTCACCCGTCAGGGTTATAGCGGCACGCTGGCAGCCGCCACCCTGCTGACGCTCGCCATCGTGTCGCATCACTTCACGGCCATGGGCGCCGTGCAGATCACACCGGATCCGGCGCTCGCGACCGATACGCTTTCGCTGTCTCCGGCCTTCCTCGCGCTCGCCATCGCCGGCGTCGCATTGTCCGTGCTGGGCATGAGCCTGATCGGAGTGCTGGCCGATCGTCGTCTGGCGACCAGAACCGCCAGGTTCGAGGAGATCATCAGCCAGCTCTCCATCGCCCGGCAGCAGCTCGAAGGGTCGCAGAACGAGCTCAAGGAACAGAAGCTGAGGCTGGACACGGCCATCAACCATATGGTCGAGGGCCTTTGCATGTTCGACGCCGGGAAGCGGCTCGTCATCTGCAACGAGCGTTACGCCCGTTTGTACCGGCTGCCGCCGGAATTGCTGCGTGCGGGAACTCCGCACCGCGACATCATCCGTCATCGCGTCACCAGCGGCATACTCGAAGGCGAGGCCAGCGATTTCGCCGCCGAACGGCAGATCGCCAGGCTCGAAGCACTGCCGATCCATGCCGTCTCGAGCCGCATCGATGCGTTCGCCGATGGGCGGCTGATCTGCGTGACGCGGCAGCCGATGGCCGGCGGCGGCTGGGTGGCTACGCATCTGGATGTCACCGAGCAACGCCGGTCCGAAGCGAAGATCACCTACATGGCGGAACACGATGCGCTCACCGAGTTGCCGAACCGCGTGCTGCTCAAGGCGCGTCTGGAGCCTGCACTCGCCGATACGCGTGGCGGAAATCTCCATCTGGCGGTTCTCCTGCTCGACCTCGACCGCTTCAAGGAGGTCAACGACACGCTCGGACATCCGGCGGGCGACCTGCTGCTGCGCTCAGTCGCGGCGCGCTTGCTGGATTGCATCAGGGAGACGACGTTCGTCGCCCGACTGGGCGGCGACGAATTCGCAATCGTCGACTACGTGACCAATCCGGCTGCGGACGCGGCCTCTCTCGCCGAGGCGATCCATGGCGCGCTCAGCGAGCCGTTCGATCTCGGCGATCATCAGGTCATTGTCGGCACCAGCATCGGGATCGCCCTTGCGCCCCGAGACGGCGCCGATTCCGACACCATCCTCAGGAGCGCAGATCTTGCCCTCTACTCGGCCAAGAGCGGCGGACGTGGTGCATTCCGCTTCTTCGAGCCGGAGCTGGACCGGCTCCTGCATGCGCGCCGCAACCTGGAGCGGGATCTGCGGAAGGCGCTTGCGAGGAGCGAATTCGAGCTCCACTACCAGCCGTTCGTCAATTTGAAGAGCGGCGAGACCTGTGGCTTCGAGGCGTTGCTGCGTTGGCATCACCCCGAGCGGGGTCTGGTCTCGCCCGGCGAATTCATTCCCGTCGCGGAGGAAACTGGCTTGATCCTGCCGCTGGGGGAATGGGTGTTGAGAACCGCCTGTGCCGAAGCGGCAAAATGGCGTTCCGACCTGAAGATCGCGATCAACCTGTCTCCAGCGCAATTCAGGAGCAAGGAGCTCGTGTCGACGATCGTGAGCGCACTGGCGGCGTCGGGGATTGCTTCAGACCGGCTCGAGCTCGAGGTCACCGAAACCGTCATCATGCATGACAGCGGGACCGTATTCGCAGCACTCAGCCAGCTGCGCGAGCTCGGGGTGCGGATTGCCCTCGACGATTTCGGCACCGGCTATTCGTCGCTCAGCTTTCTGCAGAAGTTTCCCTTCGACAAGATCAAGATCGATCGCAGCTTCGTCAGCGAGCTGTCCAGTCCGATGGAGGAGCCCCATCGGATCGCGCGGGCCGTGGTCCAGTTCGCCACGAGTCTCGGTAAGACGTCCACCGCCGAAGGCGTCGAAACCGCCGAGCAGCTGGACATCCTGCGCCAGGAGGGCTGCGTCGAGGCCCAGGGCTTCCACCTCAGCCCGCCGATACGGGCCTCGACGATCGCACGGCTTGCGGATCGAAAGGCCGAGGCCGGCGAGTTTGCCGCATAGAGCATGATCCGGACCCGAAGGGCCGCGTCAGCGCAAAGTGTGTAGCGGTTTTCCGAAAAGATCATGCTCAAACCAAAAAACCCAAAGCGCGATGAGGATTCATCCTAATCGCATCGCGCTTTGGGTCGCTTGACGATCACTGCAGCGGCGGGTCGCCGCTAGTGCGCTTCTTGGCGAGGTCCATCTCGGTGACGGCGATCAGGATCTCGGCGCGGGTCTTCAGGTCGGGCGCCTCCAGCATGGCCTGCTTTTCCGCGGGGCCGTAGGGCGACATCATCGCGAGCGCATTGACGAGGGCTTCATTGGGCGCGCTCTCGACGCCCTCCCAGTCTACCTTGAGGTTGTTGGCCTTCAGGAAGTCCGCCAGCACCGCCAGCAGCGCCTCGCGGTCGACCTCCTCCTCGCCGCGGCGCGCGGTGAAATCGTCGACGTAGGCGAAGAAGTCCACCTTGCACTGCCGATAGGGGGTGAGCACCTCGAGCTCCTCGACCACCTTGAAGCGCGACACGCCGGTGAGCTCGAGGATGTAGCGGCCGTCGCCGGACTCGGCGAGCTGGGTGATGCGGCCGACGCAGCCGACGCGGAACAGCGCCGGCTTGTCGGAATCCTTCCGCGAGTGCGCGATGTCGGGCTGGATCATGCCGATCAGGCGATGGCCGTCGCGGAAGGAATCGTCGACCATCGAAAGGTAGCGCGGCTCGAAGATGTTGAGCGGCATCTGGCCGCGGGGCAGCAGCAGCGCGCCCGGCAGCGGGAAGACCGGAATGATCTCCGGGAGGTCGGCGGGCCCGCGATATTCGATGTTGATCGGCATCTGCCCGGTCCCCTGGCGTTGCTAGCGCATGATCCGGATCCGAAGGACCGCGTTAGCGCAAAGTGTGGAGCGGTTTTCCGAACAGATCATGCTCAAAAAAGGCCGTTACGAAAACAGGATCGTCGACAAACGTTTGCGGCCTTCGACGGTTGCATCATCAGTGCCGCCCCAGGCCTCGAAGAACTGCACCAGCTGCTTGCGGGCGCCGTCGTCGTTCCATTTGCGGTCGCGCTTGATGATCTCGAGCAGCTGCTCGGTCGCCGCCGCGCGGTTGCCTTGGGCGTTGAGCGCGGTGGCGAGGTCGAATCGGGCCTGATGATCGAGCGGGTTTGCGGCGACTTTCTGTTCCAGCTCGGCAACCGGTCCGAGCGATTTCGCCTGCTCGGCGAGATCGATCGCGGTCTGCACCGCCTTCACGACCGGGTCGTTGCGCTTGGATTCCGGCACCATGGCCAGCGTCTGCTTGGCCTGCTCCATCGCGCCGGAAACGGCGTAGCACTTCGCAAGGCCCGCAAGCGCCGCGATGTTGGTGGAATCATGCTGCAGCGCCTCGGCATAGATCTGCGCCGCCGCCGCCGCGTCGCCCTCGGCGAGCACCGCGTCGGCCTCCTGCACGATCTCGGCGACGTTGACCTCGCCCGGCGCGGTGACGCCCTTGGTCAGCCGCTCGATGAAGGCGTTGACCTGGCTCTCCGGCACCGCGCCCATGAAGCCGTCGGCCGGCTGGCCGTTGACGAAGGCGATCACGGCCGGGATCGACTGGATGCCCATCTGGCCCGGGATCGCCGGATGATGGTCGATGTTCATCTTGACCAGCTTGACCTTGCCCTTGGCCGCCTTCACCGCCTTCTCCAGGACGGGGGTGAGCTGCTTGCACGGGCCGCACCATTCCGCCCAGAAATCGATCAGCACGGGCTGGCGCTTCGATTCCTCGATGACGTCCTTCACGAAGGTCTGGGTGGTGGTGTCCTTGATCAGGTCGGCCGCAGCCGGGCCCGCCGCTCCGTTACCCTGGTCGATGATCGTCACGGGATTCCCTCGTCATGTCTGGAATGGCGGCTCTTTAGCACGCCGCCGCGTCATATGCTTGTGGTCGGCTCCTAAATTGGGCCGAATGGGCCGAATTTCAATCCAGGCCCCCCGATTCGCCGGTTCCGAGACGTTTCCGCCCGATTTGGCCAGCTTCGGGCTCCATATGGGCCCCGAATTGCGAATTGAGGCCGCCCGTAGCTGTTGCATTCCCCTCCCGCTTTTGGCATACGACAGCCGTTGCCGGCGCGTCACGCGACCGACACAGGATGCGGGTGTAGCTCAGTGGTAGAGCACGACCTTGCCAAGGTCGGGGTCGAGGGTTCGAGCCCCTTCGCCCGCTCCAAATTTTCCCAGAGCATCCAGCCAAGCCGGACCGGACCGTGATTTTCCGGCATTAGGTTAGCAAACTCACCAAGCCATGGCTGGCGGTGCCGCCGAGCGTGGGCGTTTCGACCGTTCGCAATTTTGAGGCGGGACGCCGGGAGCCGACAAGAAACAATCTAGCGGCAATGAAAGCTGCACTGGAGCCGGTGGTATTGCATTCGTTGACGACGATAAGCAGCTAGGGATTGTCGCGCCGCGCGCGGTGTGATTCTATAGCGTTACGGGCCGCGTGGCCGAGGTTTGGACCCAAACCGGTCACGCGGGTAGTCTGGAAGTCGCCCCGGCCCTTGTGGAGGGGGTAGGACGGAGGCCCTTATGGAAGGGGCCTAACGGTGGAGGTGGAGGGAATCGAACCCTCTGGCTGTTGGATGGAAGGCCGCGGCCACACCATGCACCCCCGATCTAAAGACCGGAGCCTTACGGCTCCGGTTTTATTTTTTAAGCCAAGGAAGCAGAGCCTTGGCCTCGTCCTCCTCGCGGCGCTCCCGCGTGATTCTCTCCTCCAAGTCGCTTTTCCGCAGCATGTAGAGAGAGCCATCCTTCACGAGGCGGCCCACCTTCCACATCCGCCAAGCCGTGGGGCCGACGTCCTCAGATTTGACGGTCGGCCACCACCGCCTAGCGATGGCGATCTGCATTTCCTTTGGTTCCAGCCCTGGCTTGCCCTGCGCTTGGGCCTCCCTGAGCAGCGCCAAGATCATATTGGGCGTTGTCGGCGTCCCTTCCGGCTTGCCGGATGACTTGATCTCACCAACCGTGATCCCCTCCGCTGTGAGAGCGACGAAATCCGGCTGAGCGGCACCGAACCGAGACAGCACCTTCTCTGCAGAGGCCAATTCTTGATCCTCTGTCTCCAAGGCAGTCAGCCGCTTACGGAGATCGTCCAGTTCGGACTGGATCTCCTTCCGGCGGTGCAAAAGCATTGCGTAAGGGTCGGTGCTCATGAGGATGGTTTTATAAGCCGCGGAACTTGACTCCGTCAAGGCCGCCATGAGTTTTATCATGTCATGTTCCGTTTTTCACCCACGAATCATTCGGTGGATAAGTCATGAGTCTCTCTTGCGAGTCTCATTCACTCATGGCGAATCAAAGCACTGCCAGTCATGGCAATAATGCTGACATTCTTGGCTTGGTGAGTTTGCTATCTAATGCCGCGATTTTCCGCGTCGGTGGTGGCTGTGTGGGGTTTGCAATGACACTTCTGGTCACCGGCAGCGCGGGACACCTCGGGGAGGCCATCTTGCGGACGCTCCGGGTGCGCGGTCTTCCCGCTCGCGGCCTCGATCTCAAGCCCTCCCCCTTCACCGACGTCGTCGGCTCGATCGTCGATCCCGATTTCGTGCGGCGCCAGATGGACGGCGTCACCGCCGTGATCCACACCGCGACGCTGCACAAGCCGCATGTGGCGACCCATTCCAAGCAGGACTTTGTCGACACCAACGTCTCAGGCACGCTCAATCTGCTCGAGGCGGCCGCTTCGGCCGGCGTGAAGAGCTTTGTCTTCACCAGCACCACCAGCGCATTCGGCTCGCAGCTGCGGCCCGAGGCGGGACAGGCGGCGGTGTGGGTCAGCGAGGAGCTGCCATCGGTGCCGAAGAACATCTACGGCACGACCAAGCTGATGGCCGAGAACCTCTGCGAGCTGTTCTTTCGCGAGCGCGCGCTACCGATCGTGGTTCTGCGGACCTCGCGCTTCTTTCCGGAGGACGATGATGATCCTTTGATGCGGTCGACCTACACGCTGGAGAACGCGCAGGCCAACGAGCTGCTCTACCGCCGGCTGGATATCGCGGACGCAGTGAGCGCGCATCTGCTCGCCGTCGAGCGTGCGCCCGGCATCGGCTTCGCCCGCTACATCGTCTCGGCGACGAGCCCGTTCGAGCAACGTCATCTCGGAGCGCTGGCGCGCGATGCCGCCACTGTCGTGCGCGAGCTCTATCCGGAGTGCGCGCAGCTCTATGCAGCGCGCGGCTGGCGGCTCTTCCCCGCGATCGACCGGGTCTATGTCAACGCGCGGGCGCGGCGGGAGCTCGGCTGGCGACCCGAATTCGACTTCGCGCATGTGCTGCGCAGCCTGCGCGATGGCCGCGACTTCCGCAGCACGCTGGCGCGTGAGGTCGGATCGAAAGGCTATCACGACACGCTGTTCGACGACGGACCCTACCCCGTCGCCTCGTGAGCGCCGCGATTATTTTGCTCGACGCTTCAAATGATTGTCCGGCGTCACCGCGCGCGGATCAACTTGCGCAGTTCTACTGTGCATGGGGTTGTTTTCGCACTTTTGTATGCCCACCCCGGCGGAGCGCCTGACGACGTTGCGCGCGCGCTGTTGATTCCGCGTTGCAGCGCGAGGCGCGGTCGTCGCAGCGTTCATCCGTTCATTGACATTCCGTCTCAATTTTTGCTGCGCGCAGCCGCGCTGCATCCGACGCGCTTCTCACGATGGGCAGATGTGCTAACCTTTTTGCGCCTGTCGTCCCGACGGGCTCAAGACTTCGCCTCTCGACTAGCAAAAGAAAAAAATGCGCAGCCCTGACGGCTGCCTTAGGGGAGTGATGCGATGACATCGATGTTCCATCGATCCGTGTTGGCGCTTGCGGCCGTGGCCCTTCTCGCGGGGACCGGCGCCGGCAACGCGCAGCAGCAGGACAAGAGCAAGCCGCTGAAGAAATACGACTCCAGCACCAAGGAGTTCTGGACCCATCCGCCGGATGACTGGTTCCTCGGTGACGAGACCGAGGCGCAGAAGGGCCTCGCGCCGCCGTCGGGCCCGCCGACCGGCGCCTCCGACGCCGAGCTCGCCAACATCGTCAAGAAGATCAAGCTGCCGCCGGGCTTCAAGATCGAGGTCTACGCCTCGGGCGTGCTGGCCGCGCGGCAGATGGCCTGGGGCGACAAGGGCACGTTGTTCGTCGGCTCGTTCGGCCTCGGCAACGTCTATGCCATCAAGGACAACAACGGAAAGAAGGAGGTCAAGACCGTCCTCAAGGGCCTCAACATGCCCACCGGTCTCGCCTTCAAGGACGGCGCGCTCTACGTCATCGCCGTCGACAAGCTGATCCGCTACGACAACGCCGAAGCCAATCTCGACAATCTCGGCCAGGGCAAGGTCGTCTATGACGACATGCCGTCCTATGCCGCGCATGGCTGGAAATACATCTCGGTCGACAAGGAAGGCTGGTTCTTCCTGCCGTTCGGCCCGCCCTTCAACATCGGCATTCCGCCGACCAGCGTGTCGCAGATCCGGCGCGTCGATCCCAAGACCGGCAACGCCGAAATCTGGGCGCTCGGCGTCCGCAACTCGGTCGGCGGCGACGTCGATCCGCGCACCGGCAAGCTCTGGTTCACGGAGAATGCCCGCGACTGGATCAGCGATGATCTGCCCTCGGACAAGCTGAACATGATCAACCGGATCGGCGAGCATTTCGGCTATCCCTATTGCCATCAGGGCAATCTGCCTGACGACAAGTTCGCGATGGGCCACAAATGCTCCGAGTTCACGCCGCCCGTACTGAACCTCGGTGCCCATGTCGCACCGCTCGGCATGAAGTTCTACACCGGCGACCAGTTCCCCGCCGACTACAAGAACAACATCCTGATCGCGGAGCACGGCTCCTGGAATCGCCACAAGTACCAGGGCGCGCGCATCGTGCGGGTGATCGTCGGGCCTGACGGCAAGAACCCGAAGCGGGAGGTCTTCGCCTCCGGCTGGCTCGAGGGTGACCAGGGCTATCTCGGCCGTCCCAACGACATCATCATCGCCAAGGACGGATCAATCCTTGTGGCCGACGATTGGGCCGGCGCGATCTATCGCATCAGCTACAGCAAGAAGTAGCGCGACCTGACGGAGAAAGCTGCGACCGGGTGACGGCCGCGGCTTCTCCCATTTTGAAGCCCCACGCCGTCGTCCCGGATTGCGCGCCACTTGCGCGCAAGTCCGGAACTCATAACCACGAACGGGGATTATGGACTCCGGGCTCGCGCTAAGTGGCGCGCTTCGGAATGACGCAGTACAGAACGGATTTCCAATCATGCGCCGTCAGTTCTCTTGGTCCGTAATCGGCGCGCTATCGCTAGCAGTGATCGCCTTCATTCCAGCCGATGCCGCCGACAATGCCGCGATCAAGGAGAAGGCCGCCGCCTGCTCCGGCTGCCACGGCGAGAACGGCATTTCGCAGACCGAGAACATCCCCTCGCTCGCCGGCCAGCCCGATCAATTCCTGCAATGGCAGCTCGTGTTCTTCCGCGCCGGCGCGCGCAAGAACGATCAGATGCAGCCGATCGTGGAAGGGATCACCAACGAGGATATCCGCAATTTCGGCGCTTACTTCGCCTCGCTGGCGCCGCCGAAGGGACCCGAAGACGGGGATCCCGACCTGTCGAAGAAGGGGGCGCAGGTGGCCGCCGGCCGCCGCTGCGCCTCATGCCATACCGACAGCTATGCCGGCACCAAGGCGGTGGCGCGGCTCGCGGGGCAACGTGAGGAATATCTCGTCAAGGCGCTGCACGATTACAAGGCCGGCCAGCGTGTCGGCGGCGGCGTCGCCGCGATGGCCGACGTCGCCTATCACATGAGCGATGAGGAGATCACCGCCGTCTCGCACTATCTCGCGCACTTGAAATAGCGCTGAGCTGTTTCGTCAATCGCAGCTCGTCATCCCCGGGGCGCGACACAGTCGCGAGCCCCGGGACGACACCGAATGTGTGGTTACGCCCTACCCCGCCCGCTGCCTCTCATACGCCTTCAGATGCGTATAGGCGATGCGCAGCTTCGGCACCGGCACCTTGGCGGAGTCGGCGCGCGCGATGAGATCGCCAATGACGTGATCGGCCTCGACAGGCAGGCCGGCCTTGATGTCGCGGAACATCGATGCGGTCAGCGGCGAGCCCTCGGTAGTGAGATTGCCTTTGACGCGATCGAAGAACGGGCCGCCCGGCGGATAGCCGGACGCCGTGGCAACCGCGCTGGTCTCATCCAGCATGCCGAGCAGGAACTCCCGGCCGCCGGGCGCGGCGAGGATATTGCCGACGGAAGTCCGCATCAGGCTGGTGCTTGCAGCGAGCGAGGACAGGAACACCCACTTCTCCCACATGTCCTGCATGATGTTCTGGCTGGCGCTGGCGCCATGGATGCCGCTCTTGAAGGCCTCGTCGATCGCCTTCACCCGGTCCGACATCCCGCCGTCGCGCTCGCCGTAGCTGAGCGACTGCATCGGCTGGAGCTGCACCACCTCGCGCTTCTCGTTCAGCGTGGCCGCAATGGCGCAGAGGCCGCCGAGCACGCGCTCCTTGCCGAACTTCGTGTCCAGCGTGTCGAGATGCTTCATGCCGTTGAGCATCGGGATGATTGCGGTGTTCGGCCCCACCGCGGGGACGAACGACTTGATGGCATCGTCGAGGTCGAATGCCTTGCAGCTGAGCAGCACGACGTCGAACGTGTCCTTGATTGCGTCGGCCTGAACCGTCGGCGGGTTCTTCAAGGTCACATCGCCGTTCGGGCTCTTGATGACGAGGCCGGCGCTCGCGAGCTCGTCGGCGCGGCGAGGCCTAACCAGGAAGGTCACGTCGCCGCCGGCCTGCAACAGCCTGCCACCGAAATAGCCGCCGATGGCGCCGGCGCCGACCACGAGGATGCGCATGGGAGAACTCCGCTTTTACTATTGGCGAATGGCGAATAGGGAGTAGCGAATAGTGGGCGCGATTTCCACTCGCTATTCGCTACTCGCCATTCGCGCGCTTCACTTTCCCGACACCATCTCCTCGACCTCGCGCAACTGCTCCTTGCCGAAGAACATTTCATTGCCGACGAAGAAGGTCGGCGAGCCGAAGGCGCCGCGGGCGACCGCCTCCTCGGTGTTCTTGATCAGCTTGGCCTTCACCTCGGGTTCCCCGGCGCGGGCGAACAGCTTTTGCGCATCGAGACCAGACGACGCCAGCGCCTTCGCCGCGATCTCGGGATCGTCCATCTTCTTCGGCTCGCGCCACATGTGGTGGAAGGTGGCCTCGACATATGTCTCGAACACGCCCTCGAGCTGCGCTGCGATCGCTGCGCGCATCAGGTTCAGCGTGTTGACGGGAAAGTGCGGATTCCAGACATAGGGCTGGACATGGAAGCGTTTGATGAAGCGCTCGGTCTCGACCTGCTGGAACTCCCGCTTGTTCTTGATGCCGGCGAGCGTCTCGGCCGGCGACTTGTTGTTGGTCGACTTGAAGATGCCGCCGAGCAGGATCGGCACATATTCGAACTTGACGCCGATCCGCTGTTCGATGGCGGGAATCGCCAGATGGCTGAGATAGGCGTTGGGGCTACCGAAATCGAACAGGAATTGCGGGGCGGTGCGGGTCAAAATCATTCTCCCTGGCCTAGCTTTCTGAGCGGCTTTTTCTCATTGTGGCGCAGGCCGCGCCACAGGTCTATCGTTTAATGACGGTCATAATACTTTGACCGTCAGATCAGGCGCTGCATCGCCCGCTTGCGCCACACCAGATGGTAATAGCCCATCTGCAGAATCAACATGGCGCAGAACACGATGGGATAGGCGGCCCACACGCCGGTCAGGCCGACCGTGTGGCTGAGGATGATTGCAGCCGGCAGCTCGATTGCGGCGATCGCGAAGATCGACAGCAGCATCGGCGTCAACGCGACGCCGGCGCCGCGCATTGCGCCCGAGAACACCGTGGCGAGCCCGAACGGCACCGAGCTCCACAAGGCGATGTTGAGCAATCCCTTCGCCAGATCCAGCACGGCGCCCTCGGTGATGAAGATACCGAGCACCGCGCGTGGCGCGAGGTAGATCAGCGCCACCAACCCGCCGGTCAGGACGATATTGAACGCAAGGCCCATCCGCACGATGCCGTCAAGCTGGGCCCGGTCGCCGCCGCCGGCGGCCTGGGCGCCGAGGATCGAGACCGCGATCGAAATCGACATCGCCGTGAACTGGGTGTAGCCCATCACCTGGTTGACGGCGCCATAGGCCGCGGTGGCATTCGAGCCGAAGCCGTTGACGAGGCCGAGCAGCACAAGCTCAGCGATCGCCATCACCACCATGCCGATCGCGCTCGGCAGGCCGATCCCGAGGACTTTGCCGAGCACGGCTCCGTTTAGTCGGAGGTGACGCAGCAGCGTCGCATCCGGCGCGAGCGCGTGCTTTCTCCGCAGCAGATAGGCAGCCAGCACGATCAGCGTCAGCGTGTTCGCGATCGCAGCCGCCCAGGCAGGACTGGTGATGCCGGCCACCGGCAATCCGAACGTGCCGCGGATCAGCATCGGCGTCAGGATCAGGCCGATCGCCGTCGACAAGGCCAGCGCCAGCAGCGGTGTCACTCCATCGCCGACGCCGCGGATCATCGCCGTCATCAGCAGGAAGATGAAGCCGAGCGGCATCGTCAACAGCATGATGCGCGCATAGGCGCTGGCTTCATCGAGAATGTCCGCGGGCGTGGCGAGCATCACCATCAGGGGCCGGCTGAAGATCCCGCCAACGAGTGCAATCGCTATCGAGAGCAGCAGGCCGACGGCGAGTGTCGTGCCGACGATGATCTTGATCCGGCCATGCTCGCCGGCGCCGAAGGCCTGGCCGATCAGCACGGTGGCGCCGGTGCTGAGGCCCATGACGAAGGCGAACAGGAAGAACATCACCGGGAAGAACGCCGAGACCGCGGCGAGCGCGCCGACGCCGACCATCTGGCCGAGATAGACGTTGCTGACGGTGCCGAACAGCGATTGCAGCGCGTTGCTCAGCATCAGGGGTGCGAGAAAGCGGAGGAATGTGGTCCAGAGCGGCTTTGCGGCAGACATGGCATTGGCCTTTCATCAGGGCGTGCGAAGCCGTTGCCGCGCAATGCGCGGCTCGGCCGTCGATGGGGCGTGAGAAGCGGCGCGCGGTTTAAGCGCGGTCGCTGTAGGCGAGCTTGACGATGTGGTCGCGGATGTCGGTCGGCCAGTCGGCGATCAGGCCGGTGAAGCGTCGCCGGTCATCCGCGAACAGGGCGCGCGAGGCTTCCTCGAACTGCGGCAGATCGCCGGCCATGGTCGACATGAAGTGGTAGGCCGCATCGCGCGCCTGCCGCTCGCGGTCCTTGTCGCCGCTGGCGCGCCTGGCTTCGTCGACGAGCTTGCGCAGCGCGACCGAAGCGCCGCCGGCCTGTGCGTTGAGCCACTCCCAGTGCCGCGGCAGCAAGGTCACCTCGCGCGCGACCACGCCGAGCTTCGGCCGGCCGCGACCGCGCGGTTCTGCGGGTGCTTCGGCCGTCTCGGCTTGCGGCATGAGCGTTGCTAGCCGGGCCAGCACCTCGCGGTCGTCGCCGCGCAGGTCGAAATCGATCGACCGCCCGGTGCCGTCGTCGAAGATGATAATTGGCTGGTCCAGCGGCTGCGTGGCACGCTTGACGGCAAGCGCGACGTCGCCCGCAGTGCCGGAGGCCAGCCGGCGCTGGCCGGTGAAGGCTGTGTAGGTCCCTTGCATTGGAATCATTGCCATACTGATCGCGTTGCCGGTTTAATACCCGGGTAAATTCGTCGCGTCAATATACCCGGGTGAAAATATCTGCAGCGACGGCTCGACAATGTGTTCCCGGGCTGGCACCAACTGCGCGGCCGATGACCACGACCAAGCCTTGAGGACCCGCGATGCTGACCGTTCACCACCTCAACAATTCCCGCTCGCAGCGCGTGCTGTGGCTGCTCGAGGAGCTGGGCGTTCCCTACGAGATCGTGCGCTATCAGCGTCAGCCGGACATGCGCGCGCCGAAGGAGCTGCGCGCCATCCATCCGCTCGGCAAATCGCCCGTCATCACCGACAACGGCAACACCATCGCCGAATCAGGCGCGATCATCGAATATCTAATCGCCACCTACGGCAACGGGCGGCTGATCCCGCCGCCGAACACGCCGGAGCGGCTGCGCTACACCTATTGGCTGCACTATGCGGAAGGATCCGCGATGCAGCCGCTGCTGCTCAAGCTGCTGTTCACGCTGATGCCGAAACGTGCGCCGGCCTTGCTGCGCCCGCTGGTGCGCAAGGTCTGCAACCAGGCGCTGACCGCGCTGGTCAATCCGCAGCTGAAGCAGCACATGGACTATTGGGAAGGCGAGCTCGGCAAGAGCGAATGGTTCGCCGGCAGCGAGTTCACCGCGGCCGACATCCAGATGAGCTTTCCGCTCGAAGCCGCCCAAGCTCGCGGCGGCCTCGAGCAGGGCCATCCCAAGGCGATGGCGTTCCTGGAGCGCATCCACGCCCGGCCTGCATATGCGCGCGCGCTGGAGAAGGGCGGGCCGTATCAGGTCGGGCGGTAAGCTCCCTTGCTCCGTCATTCCGGGAGCAGGTTACTGCCCCGCCGCCTCCGCGCCGCGCGTGCGCGGATCGGCTGCGCCCAGCGTTCCGTTCGGCGTCACCAGAATCGAGTTGGCAGATGTCTGCCCCATCGGCTCGAGGACGAGGTGCCCCCTCGCCTTCAGCTCGAGCAGCACGCCCTCGGGAAAGCCGCGCTCGACGCGCACTTCATCCGGCAGCCATTGGTGGTGCAGCCGCGGCGTTGCGACGGCGGCCGCAACATCCATCTTGTAGTCGAGCACGTTCACGATCACCTGAAGAACGGTCGAGATGATGCGGCTGCCACCAGGCGAGCCCGTCACCAGCACCGGCTTGCCATCCCTCAGCACGATGGTCGGCGACATCGACGACAGCGGCCGCTTACCGGGACCGGGAAGATTCGCTTCGAAGCCGACCAGGCCATAGGCGTTGGAGGCGCCGATTGCCGCGGTGAAATCGTCGAGCTCGTTATTGAGCAGCACGCCGGTGCCGTCGGCGACGAGTCCGACGCCGTAGCTGAAGTTCAGCGTGTAGGTGTTGCTGACGGCATTGCCGCGGGTGTCGACGACGGAAAAATGCGTGGTGTTGCTGCCCTCACGTGGCGCGGCAGGAGAGGTCACGAGCTCTTTTGACGGCGTGGCGCGTTCGAGGGAAATGTTCGCGCGCAGCTTCGCGGCATAGTCCTTCGCAATGAGGGTCTCGATCGGCGCGTTGACGAAGGCGGGATCACCGAGATAGCGGGCGCGGTCGGCATAAGCGCGCTTCATGGCTTCGATCAAGAGATGCAGCGACGCCGCCGATCCCTGCTTCAGATCGGCCAGAGGGAAGCCTTCGAGGATGTTGAGCGTCTCCATCAGCACGACGCCGCCGGATGAGGGTAGCGGCATCGACACGATGTCATAGCCGCGGTAGCTGCCACGCACCGGCGTGCGGATGACCGGCTGATAGGCCTTGAGGTCGGCCGGCGTCATGATGCCGCCGGCATCGGTCACGGCCTTGGCGAGCTTCTCGGCGACCGGCCCCTCGTAGAATCCCCGCGGCCCCTGTGCAGCGACGGCCGCCAGCGTTTCGGCGAGATCGCCCTGCACCAGCCGATCGCCTTCGCCCAGCGGCGTGCCATCCGGACGCGAGAATATCCTGGCCGAAGAAGGCCAGCGTGCCAGCCGCCGGTGCCAGCCCGGCAACGTATCGGCCATGTCGTCGCTGACGATGAAGCCATCGCGTGCGAGCGCGATCGCAGGCGCCAGCAGTTGCGCCAGCGTGAACTGACCCGAGCCGTATTTCTCGAGCGCGAGCGCAAGGCCGGCGACGGTGCCGGGCACGCCGATGCCGAGCGCGGAATCCCGTGACTTCGTCGCGTCGGGCTTGCCGTCGGCGCCGAGGAAGATCTGCGGCGTGGTCGCGGCCGGCGCGGTTTCGCGATAGTCGATCGTGATGTCTTCATTGCGATCGGCGGAATGGATCACCATGAAGCCGCCGCCGCCGATATTGCCGGCACGCGGATAGGTCACGGCCATCGCGAAGCCGGTCGCGACCGCAGCGTCGATGGCATTGCCGCCGCGCCGCAGGATGTCGGCGCCGATCTGCGCGGAGATCTTCTCCTGCGCCACCACCATGCCGTGCTCGGCGGCGACGGCGCGCACTGCCTCGCGTGCGGGCGGAACATAGCCCTGCCGTGCATCCTGAGCGGTCGCAGGGGCGAGACCGAGCACCAGGACGGCAATGGCGGCTAAAAATCTCCGCCGTGTCGAATATGACGACATCATCAAATTCCCGTCGTGGCGTTGCACCGGTTCACACCCGTCACTGTAATGCTATACCGTTTGCTCTAAGAGAGGCAAAACTGTTCGTGATGGGTGCTGCGTGATGACGACAATCGCTCCGGATGCGCGCATGGCCGGCGTGGCGCGGACCTATCCGCCGCGCGCCGCCGTCGTGAGTTGGATCTTCTTCGATTGGGCCGCGCAGCCATATTTCACGCTGATCACGACCTTCGTGTTCGCGCCCTATTTCGCGACGGCCATTGCGCCAAATCCCGCCGCCGGTCAATCCTTGTGGGGCTTTGCGATGGCGGCCGCGGGCCTTGCGATCGCGCTGTTGTCGCCGGTGCTCGGCGCCATCGCCGACGCTTCGGGCCGCAGGAAACCGTGGATCGCAGGTTTCGGTACGGTGCTGGTGCTGGCGTCCTGCACGCTCTGGATCGGCAAGCCCGGCGATCATGCCGTCATTCCGCTGGTGCTCACCGCAGTTGCGCTCGCCAGCGTTGGTGCGGAATTTGCCACGCTCTTCAACAACGCGATGATGCCGACGCTGGTGCCGCCGGCGCGGATCGGCCGTCTCTCCGGCACCGGCTGGGCCACGGGCTACATTGGCGGCATCGTCAGCCTGATCATCGTGCTCGGCCTGCTCGCCGCCAATCCCGAGACCGGCCGCACGCTGCTCGGCGTCACGCCGCTCTTCGGCCTCGATCCCCTCACACGTCAGGGCGATCGTGCCGCGGGGCCGCTGACCGCGCTGTGGTTCATCATCTTCGTGACCCCGATGTTCCTGTTCACGCCGGATTATCCGGCGAAGCGCCCGCTGGGCGAGGCGTTGCGCGAAGGCCTGTCGGAGCTGAAGCAGTCGATCAAGAGTCTGCCGAGGCAGAAATCGCTCGCGGCATTCCTGCTCGCCAACATGATCTACACCGATGGTCTGGTGTCGCTGTTCGCCTTCGGCGGCATCTATGCCGCGGGCACCTTCGGCTGGCACACCATCCAGATCGGGACGTTCGGCATCATGCTCGCGATCGCCGGCGCGCTCGGCGCCTGGTTCGGCGGCAAGCTGGATGATCGTCTCGGGCCGAAGCGCGTCATCGCCGGCAGCCTGCTGGTCCTGCTGCTGTCGGTGGCCGCGATTCTCCTCGTCGACAAGGACAGCGTCCTGTTCGTCAAGACCGCGCCGCCGCAAGCGGGCGCTGCCCTGTTCTCGAGTACGGCCGAGCGCGCCTATCTCGTGCTGGGCTGCCTGATCGGTGCAGCCGGCGGCCCGCTCCAGGCCGCTTCCCGCACGCTGCTGATCCATCTCGCGCCGAAGGATCGCATCGCGCAATATTTCGGCCTGTTTGCGCTGACGGGAAAGGTGACGTCCTTCATCGGCCCGCTCCTGATCGGCCTGGTCACCGCGCTGACCGCCAGCCAGAAGGCCGGCATGGCCGTGCTGGTGGTGTTCTTCGTCGCGGGACTGGGGCTGTTGGTGCGGGTGCGGGATTAGCCCGCATCATGCAACTCTATCCTCGTCATTGCGAGGAGCACTTGCGACGAAGCAATCTAGACCTTCCTTGCGGAGAGAGACTGGATTGCTTCGCTTCGCTCGCAATGACGAGTCGATGGACTCAATGCCTGAAGTGCCGCGTTCCCGTGAACACCATGGCGATGCCGTGCTCGTCGGCGGCCTTGATCACCTCGTCGTCGCGCATGGAGCCGCCGGGCTGCACCACGGCGGTGGCGCCGGCTTCGATGCAGGCAAGCATGCCGTCGGCGAACGGGAAGAACGCATCCGAGGCCACCACCGAACCCTTGGTGAGCGGTTCGGCGAGCTTCAGCTCGGCCGCCGCATCCTGCGCCTTGCGTGCGGCGATCCGCGCTGAATCCACCCGGCTCATCTGACCCGCGCCGATACCGACGGTGGCGAGATCCTTGGCGTAGATGATGGTGTTGGACTTGACGTGTTTTGCCACCCGGAACGCAAACTTCAGATCACGCATCTCCGCATCCGTCGGCGCGCGCTTGGTGACGACCTTGAACGTCATGTCGTCGACAACGGCGTTGTCGCGGCTTTGCACCAGCAGGCCGCCGGCCACCGTCTTGGCGGTCAGGCCCGGCGCACGCGGATCGGGCAGGCTGCCGGCGAGCAGCAGGCGCAGGTTCTTCTTGCCGCCGATGATGGCGATCGCCTCTTCGCTGGCGTCGGGCGCGATGATGACCTCAGTGAAGATCTTGGTAATCTCGCGCGCGGTATCGGCATCGAGGGCGCGGTTCATCGCGATGATGCCGCCGAAGGCCGAGGTGGAATCGCAGGCCAGCGCCCTGCGATAGGCCTCGACGAGGTTCGGACCTTCGGAGACGCCACAGGGATTGGCATGCTTGACGATGACGCAGGCCGCGGTGCGCTTGGCGTCGAACTCGCCGATGCATTCATAGGCGGCATCGGTGTCGTTGATGTTGTTGTAGGAGAGCTCCTTGCCCTGGAGCTGCCGCGCGGTGGAGACGCCGGGGCGCTTGTCCGGCGTCGCGTAGAAGGCGGCGGTCTGGTGCGGGTTCTCGCCATAGCGCAGCGACTGGATCAGCCTGCCGCCGAAAGCGCGGAAGTCGGGCGCGTCGATCTCGAGCTGACGGTTGAACCAGTTCGAGATCGCGGCGTCATAGGCCGCAGTGCGGGCATAGGCCTTCGCGGCGAGCCGCCGGCGCAGCTTTAGCGTGGTCGCGCCCTTGTTGGCGGCGAGCTCGTCGAGCACGGCCTGATAGTCCTGCGCCTCGACCACGACGGCGACGTCGTCGTGATTCTTGGCGGCGGCGCGGATCATCGCGGGACCGCCGATGTCGATGTTCTCGATGCAATCCTCGAAGCCCGCGTCTTTGTCGACGGTGGCTTCGAACGGATAGAGATTGACGACGAGCAGGTCGATCGGCGCGATGCCGTGCGCTTTCATCGCCTCGGCATGGTCCCAGTTGTCGCGGATCGCGAGCAAGCCGCCATGCACCTTCGGATGCAGCGTCTTGACGCGGCCGTCCATCATCTCGGGGAAGCCGGTGAGGTCGGAAACGTCCTTCACCTTAAGGCCGGCCGCCGCGATCGCTCTCGCGGTGCCGCCGGTCGAGACCAGCTCGACATCGTGCGCGGCGAGCGCCTTGGCGAACTCGATCAGGCCGGTCTTGTCGGAGACGGACAGAAGGGCGCGGGTGACGCGGCGGGGATGGTCAGTCATGAGCAAGATCCTCTGTTCAGGGAGTGTCTATGCCCAGGCGCGCGGCTTATATGTCCCGCGCTTCCCGATGGTGCTCCATCCAAGGTCGCCAGTCGCGCGAGCGAGCGCTCGATAGCAGCTTTTGGCGTCGCTCTCAACGGGTAGATAGGGCCGGATCGCGCCTGTTTACAACGGAAGTTCCGGCTCGCGCCGGGCGTTGCGGCGGGCATTGGTCACTGCGGGCGAGGCGGTGGAGCGGACAAAGCTCCAGCGGATCGAGGGGGCCTGGCGGGCGTTCTGACGGATCACGATCTGGGCGGTGCGGCGCGGGCCGTCATTGCCGGCCAGGAATACGCTGTCCTCGAGATCGACCTTGTCGTCCAATGCCTCGAAGGTCCAGACGTCGCGGTTCGGCAGCACCAGCATGACGCCGCGCGCATCCGACAGCCGGCTTGCCTTCACTGCGGGATGCAGATGGAAGCGCAGCGCGAAATCGGCATCGGCGCCCTTGAAGCGTCCGCCCTGCGGCGGCGACAGCGCGTCCTCGCCGTCGATGCGCGCGCCGTCATTGGCGATCATCAGCACGCGGCGGTGGATCGCGCCGAACTTGGCGAGATAGCCGTCATGCGAGGTCGTGAGCAGCGTGCCGTTCTGCACGACCTCGCGATAGCTCTCGACCTCGACCGGGCCGCTGGTGACGGGCGCGCCGTGCAGGAGCCGCTTCATCGCCGACATCTCGACGAACTGGCATGACGACGACTCATGATAGGTCAGCGTCGAATGCGCCGCCGTGCTGCGCGCGAACGGCCGCCAATTGTCGCGGCCGGTGGTCGGCATGCCGCAATTGGTGACGATGCGGCTGATGCCGGACGACAATTCGAACGAGAGGCAGCCGGCATGGGCGTCGTGACTGACGCCGGCCGGCGGCGGCGGGCCGGTGTCGATGATCACAGTGGTCTGGCCGGCATCGAGGCGCTGAAAGCCGGTATGCGGCATGTTCGCCATCGGCGCGCCGTGGGTGTCGTCATAGGCGAGCAGCGTGGCGAGCAGGTCGGACGAGGTCGCGCTCATGCCGTTGAACAGGGCGAAATTGCCGTCGCCGTGCCGGAAGAAGCGCAGCATCGGCATCATGCGGTCGATCGCATTGAGCAGGGCCGGCGGCGGCGCGATATTGCGCGCGGCAAAAGTCTGCCGCAGCGGCAAGAGGTCGATCAGGAGCTCGATCAGCGCGCCCGGATTGCGCGAGATGTGGCCGCCATCGGGCAGGATCTGCCGCTGCAATTCGTCGGACAGCTTCTTGGAGGCGCTGCGGATGTGACGCGTCTGGTTGGCGAGGCACAGGGACGCATAGCACAGCGCGATCAGCACCTGCAGCTTCGGCACCCCGTCCGGAATGTCGACCATGGTGTAGCGCAGGAAGCGGATCTCGCGCGCCAGCGCCCGCAAGTAACGGCGGTAGAACTTGTTGTCGGTCTCGCTCAGCACCAGCGGCGCCTGCGAGAGCAGCGAAATCACGCGCCTCGCCAGTACGTCGGCGCGGCGCGCGACGGGGCGGCGCTTGTTGGCGGGATTCGAGATCCAGTCCTCGATCAGCGCGCGCGCATTCGCCCGCGTCAGCGCCGTATCGGCGGCGCGCAAGTGCCGCAGCCAGCCGAAGCCGAGCAGCGCAACCTCCCAATCCTCCGACGGCGGCTCGAGGTCGAAGATAGAGCGGCCATGGCAATTGACGATCTTGCCGGCGAAGACGAAGCGACCGGCATAGATCTCGGCAGCGCGAGTCGCATCCGCGGTCCGCAGGTCATGCGGCGCGATGATCAGCCGGTCGGTGCGGCCGGGCCAGACCCGCGACAGCACAACGGAACCGCCGCTCGCGCGCGCGAGCATGTTCCGCGCGAAGCGGTTCATGACCAGCGTCGAGATACGTCTGCGTTGAGCGACCGACACGCCTTGCCTTGATGGGGGAGAGGATCAGTGACGAATCCTTATTAATCCCAAAATCTGACGCCTGACACCACCTTGAACGGCGCGAATCAGGGTCGTGGTCGCAAAATCCAGTGCAAAATCAGGATTTAACGAGCCGGGCCGCGAAAAATCCGTCGAGCCCGCCGAGCCTGGGATCGGCGTTCGGCAGATGGCAGGGCAGGGTGCGCAGGTCGCCGTCCCGGTTGAGGATTTCGTCGAGGCCCGCAACCTCCGATGCCACGATCGGAGCGCGGCGAAGCGCGGGCTCGGCGGCGAGCAGTGCGGCCACCGCCTGCTCGCCCTCCTCGGGTTCCAGCGAACAGGTGCAATAGACCAGCGTCCCGCCCGGCTTGAGCAGCGACACCGACTTGCGCAGCAGCCGCTGCTGGAGCGCGGCCAGGGTCGCGATGTCGGAGTCCTGCCGCAGCCATGCGACGTCGGGATGCCGGCGGATCGTGCCGGTGGAGGTGCAGGGAGCATCAATCAGAATACCGTCGAACGCCTCCGCCGGGCCGGCCCATTCCACGGCGTCAGCGACGACGGTCTCGGCTTGCAGCGACAGCCGCGCCAGGTTTTCGCGCAAACGTGCCACCCGCGCCGGCGAGCGGTCGATCGCCGTGACCTGCGCGCCCGAGAGCACCAGCTGCGCGGTCTTGCCGCCAGGGGCGGCGCAGAGATCGGCAATGGACTTGCCTTTGACATCGCCGAACAGCCGGGCGGGCAACGCGGCGGCGGCGTCCTGTACCCACCATTGTCCTTCGGCGAAGCCGGGCAGCATGGTTACCGCACCATGCAGCAGCATCCGCACCGTTCCCGTCGGCAGCATCTCACCATGCAGGCGGCTTGCCCAATGGGCGGGATCCGATTTCACCGTGAGATCGAGCGAGGGCTCGTGGCCGAGCGCCGATGCCATGTCTCGTGCGGTCGCCTCGCCATAATGAGCGCTCCAGCGCGCGAGCAGCCATGGCGGCAGATCCAGCGATTGCGTCGCGACCTCCTCGACCAGCGCCTTGCCCTCGCGCGCACAGCGGCGCAGCACGGCGTTGACGAGGCCGGCATAGCGCGCGGCGCGGCGGTCGGATTGCACGAGGCGGACGGAGAGATCGACCGCGGCGTGATCCGGCACGTCCATCCAAAGGATCTGCGCGGCGCCGATCAAAAGGGCGCTCTGCGCGCGTGGCGCGTCGGAGGGAACGCCCTTGTCGAGCAGGCGGGACAGCACATGGCCGAGCGTGCCGAGCCGGCGCAGCACGGTGGCGACCAGGCGCCGCATCAGCGCGCGGTCGCGGTCGGCCAGCGTCTTCAGTCCGGGATGGGCACCGCCGCCGTCGAGCTGGTCGTCGAGCGTGCGGTGCTTGTGCAGCACGCCGTCGACGATGTCGGCGGCAATCCGTCGCGCCGCAAGGCCGGGCACTTCGGACGGAGGGACGAAACGTTGAGATGGCATGCGGCAGCAAGGTTCTGAACGAGCGGCAGTTCCGCCGCGATGGGCGCATGCCTTGAGAAGGCGATCTCTGACACGCGAATATGCCAAATGTAAGAATCGCTTGCGGGTTTTTCAGCGCTCCGAGCCGATTTCAGGAATGCGTTATTGGGCATCGCGTTGTGCCCGGTCCTGCGCTAGAAAGCGCGGCGATGAGTGACCCCGTTCCCGATCGCAAGCCGCTGTCGCCGGCCGCCCAGCGCGCGCTGGCCGAGGCCGAGGCGCGCCGGCAGGCTGCGGCCGCCAAGGCCAAGGATGAGGCCAAGAACGAGACCAAGGCGAAGGAGCTGCAGGGGCCGAAGGGGCCCGAGCCCACCCGCTACGGCGATTGGGAGCGCAAGGGCATCGCTTCCGACTTCTGAGCTTGCAGTCGGAGCGGCTGGATAACGCCGGCAGATCTCGTCCCGGTCGTCACAGGTAGTTGTGCGCTCGCAAGTAGCGGATGATGCGTTCGCAGGCCGCCTCGCTCGACAGCTCCGAGGTGTCGATGGTGATGTCGGGCGCCAGCGGCGCTTCGTAGGGGGCATCGATGCCGGTGAATGCCGGTAGCTGGCCCGACCTAGCCTTGCGATAGAGCCCCTTGGGATCGCGGCGCTCGCATTCGGCAAGCGGCGTCGCGACATGGATCTCGATGAACTCGCCCGCCTCGAGCCGCTGGCGCGCCAGCTGGCGCTCGCTGCGGAACGGCGAGATCAGCGCCACCAGCGCGATCAAGCCGGCATCGACGAACAGCCCCGCGATCTCCGCGACGCGCCGGACGTTCTCCGTTCTCTCCGCGTTGGAAAAGCCGAGGTCGCGGTTGATGCCGTGACGAAGATTGTCGCCGTCGAGCAACGCGGCATGGCGCCCGAGCTCGGCGAGCCGGCTGTCGACGAGATTGGCGATGGTCGATTTGCCGGCGCCGCTCAGCCCCGTGAACCAGAGCACGCAGGGGCGTTGCTGCTTCAGCCGGGCTCGCACGGATTTGTCGACCGCAAGCCGCTGCCAATGAACGTTGGTGGCGCGGCGGAGCGACATGTCGATCATTCCCGCCGCCGCAGTGCGATGACTGATCGGGTCGATCAGGATGAAACTGCCCATCTCGCGGTTGTCGCGATAGGCCTCGAACACCAGCGGGCGGTCGAGATCGAGATGGACATAGCCGATCTCATTGACGTCGAGCGTGGCGGCGCTTTCCCGCGCCATGGTGTCGATGGCGATCCGGTGCTTGAGTTCCGTGATCACCGCGCCGGTCGAGGCGGTACCGCACCGGAGCAAATAGCGCCGGCCGGCGACCATGGCCTCGCCATCGAACCAGACGAGATGGGCCGCGAGCTGATCCGCCACCGGCGCTGCAGATCCGGCGGTCAGCACGTCGCCGCGGCTGACGTCGATCTCGTCGGCGAGCGTGAGGGTGATGGACTCGCCCGACCTTGCGTGATTGCGCTCGCCGGCGGGCGTGAGAATGCGCGCGATGCGGGTCTGGTGTCCCGACGGCTGCGCGCGAACGGCATCGCCCACTGCGATCGTTCCACTCGCGATCCGTCCGCAGAAGCCGCGAAAATCCGCATGCGGCCGACTCACCCATTGCACCGGCAGCCGGAACGGCTGCTGCGAGGCGTCCCCGGCCACGTCCACGGATTCCAGATAGGCCGTAACGGTCGGTCCCTCGTACCAGGGCATGCGCGTGCTCGCGGCGACGATGTTGTCGCCGTCGGGCGCCACGACCGGGATGCACTGGACCTGAGAGATCCCGAGCTGACCGGCCAGAGTCAGGTATTCGGCGGTGATGGCAGCGAAGCGATCGCCGTCGAATCCGATCAGGTCCATCTTGTTCACGGCGAGCACGACGTGGCGGATGCCGAGCAGCGACAGGATGTGGCTGTGACGCCGCGTCTGCGTGATCACGCCCTTGCGGGCGTCGACCAGCACCACGGCGAGCTCAGCATTGGAGGCACCGGTCGCCATGTTGCGCGTATATTGCGCATGTCCCGGCGTGTCGGCGACGATGAAGCGGCGCAGCTTCGTGGCGAAGAAGCGGTAGGCCACGTCGATGGTGATGCCCTGCTCGCGCTCGGCCTGCAACCCGTCGACCAGCAGCGCGAAGTCGAGGTCGCCGCCGGTGGTGCCGGCGGTCCTGCTCTCCGAGGCGAGCGCGTCGAGCTGGTCGTCGAGCAGCGTCTTCGAATCGTAGAGCAGCCGACCGACCAGCGTGCTCTTGCCGTCGTCGACGCTGCCGCAGGTGACGAAACGCAACGTCGGGCGATCGTCTTGCTCGAGCTGCGGCGCATCGGCGGCGGCGATCGCCGGTGCCTCGTGATAGGACATCAGAAATAACCTTCCGCCTTCTTGCGCTCCATCGATGCGGGACTGTCCCGGTCGATCATGCGTCCCTGTCGTTCGGAGGTGCGCGACGCCATCATCTCCTGCACGATCTCGGGCAGGGTTGCCGCCGTCGAGCTCGTTGCACCGGTGAGGGGATAGCAGCCGAGGGTGCGAAACCTGACGGAGCGCGATTGCGGCTCCTCGCCGGGCTGCAGCGGCATCCGGTCGTCGTCCACCATGATCAATGCTCCGTCGCGCTCGACCACGGGGCGCGACGCTGCGAGATAGAGCGGAACGATCGGGATGTCCTCGAGCAGGATGTAGTCCCACACGTCGATCTCGGTCCAGTTCGACAGCGGAAACACCCGCATGCTCTCGCCGGGCGCGAGCCTCGTGTTGTACAAGCCCCACAGCTCCGGCCGCTGGTTCTTCGGATCCCAGCGATGCGCAGCGCTGCGGTGTGAGAACACGCGCTCCTTGGCGCGCGACTTCTCCTCGTCGCGCCGCGCGCCTCCGATCGCGGCGTCGAAGCCGTGGAAGTCCAGCGCCTGTCGCAGCGCTTGCGTCTTCATCACGTCGGTGTAGCGGGCCGAGCCGTGGGTGAAAGGGTCGATGCCCTGGCTCAATCCGTCATTGTTGGTATGGACGATCAGGTCGAGGCCGAGCTCGCGCGCGCGTCGGTCCCGAAACGCGATCATCTCGCGAAACTTCCAGGTCGTATCGACATGCAGCAGCGGAAACGGCGGCTTGCCGGGATCGAAGGCCTTCATCGCCAGATGCAGCAGCACCGAGGAATCCTTCCCGATGGAATACAGCATGACCGGCTTGCGGAACTCGGCCGCCGTCTCTCGCAGGATGTGGATGCTTTCCGCCTCCAGACGGCGGAGGTGGCTGGCGACGTGACGCTGCTTGCCGCCAGCACCTTCACGGAGTGCGGAATCGGCTCCGGTGGGAACGTCCAGCATGACCATCACGCAGCCGCAGCAAACCAGTCGCCGAACAGACGTTGCGACAGTGCCGCATTCAGGCCGAGATCGCGAACACAGGCGGCGACCGCGACGCGATAGGCATCATTGACCCCGCAGCGCTCCAGAGCCTCGCGTTGCGCTTCGCTCAGAGAGGCCGTCGCACGGCGCTGGTAGCGATAGGCACTGTCGGAGGTGTGCAAATTGGGCACCTTGTAGATCGTCGCTTCGCTCGGGAAGATGACGCGCGCATTGTTCGCGTGCGAGTCTCCCGGCTCACGCCAGGACGTCACGGCATTCTCGTTGAAGCTGCCCGAAAGGCCGATCCGTTCGAACAGGACACGAACCGAGGACACGGCCTCCTTGCTCACCTCGTAGACGTAGTGAGTGACGGCAACGCCCTGTCGCTGGGCGTAGCTTGCGACTTGAGCCGCGCTGAGCGCGGCGACGACATAGTGCCGCAGCAATACATCTTCAGGCGCGCGCGAGATCAGCTTGTCGAGCCACGATGCCAGTGAACTCGCCGGCTCACGGTCGAGCATGATGAGATGCAGCCGGTGCCGCGGATAGCCCGCCTCAATCAGCAGCTTGAGCGGATTGAACAGGCTCTCGGCGAGCACGTAGGGCCCGATCGTTTCCTTGCTGAAGATGTGCGGCTCGTCGTCTGCCGACGGCACGGCCCACGGCGCCGGCCTCTTGCCGACGAGCGCATCGCGCAGCATGGCCTTCAAAGGCTGATAGTAGGAAGGCATCCCGGTCATGCCGAACAGATTGCTCAGGGCCGTCGATCCGACGCGCGCCTTGCCGCATGCAAAATAGAGCATGGGAAAGTCTTGCGGCGAGCGATGCCGGAAGCCGTCCGCCAGGCACTCCGTCACCTCGCGCATCAGTGTTTCGAGCGCGACGGTCCTGGTTTGGAACCCCTCCACCGGCGGAAGCAGCGTGGTGTCGAGAGAACTATCTTGCTGACGAACGAGTTCGGCGATTCGCTCGAGCGAATCGGGGGACGACGCATCGATATTCATGGCGGGGGACTCGCTGAACAGGTTCCGCAAGCGAGTTGCTTACGGCTCAATGTTCAACCTAGTGTTGATTACGACCCCGGTCAAACCCGGGAAATCCCGGGGGCTTCATGAATGTCCGGCGAGCACGGCAATCGTGCTCGCCGCTCCGTTGCGCATTACGCGGCGCGCACGGTGCTGAGGAACTTCTCGACCTCGGTCTTCAGGAGGCTGCTTTCGCTCGACAGCGAACGCGCCGACGCCAACACCTGTCCCGACGCCGCGCCGGTCGCGCTCGCGCCATGGCTGACCTGGGCGATCTTGTCTGCGACTTCGACCGTTCCCTTGGCGGCTTCGCTGACGTTTCGCGCAATCTCGGCCGTCGCTGCGCCCTGCTGTTCGATCGTCGCGGCAATGGTCGTGGAAATATCGGAGATGCGGCCGATGGTCGTTCCGATTTCCTTGATCGCTCCGACGGAGTCCTGCGTTGCCGATTGCATGCCGGCGATCTGCGCGCTGATTTCCTCGGTCGCTCGCGCGGTTTGCGCCGCGAGCGCCTTGACCTCGCTCGCCACGACCGCAAAGCCGCGGCCTGACTCGCCGGCGCGCGCCGCCTCGATCGTTGCGTTTAGCGCCAGGAGGTTGGTCTGTTCGGCGATCGCCGTGATCAATTTGACGACGTCGCCGATGCGGCCCGCCGCCTTGAGCAGCTCGTTGATCCGGGCATCGGTGCGCTCGGCCTGCTTGACCGCATCGCCGGCGATACGGCTGGAATCGTGCACCTGACGGCCGATCTCGACGACCGACGTGCTCATTTCCTCGGCCGCGGACGCCACGGCCCCGACATTGGTCGAGGCTTCCTCCGAGGCGGCGGCGACCATTCCGGAGAGCTGCTGGGTTTGTTCGGCCGTACCCGACAACGTGCCGGCCGCGGATTCGAGCTCCTGGGATGCGGTTGACACCGAGTTGATGATGCCGCCGACCGCAGTTTCGAACGCGTTGGCAAGCCGCGTCATCTCCTGCTTGCGCTGAGCGGCCGCAGCGGCTTGATGGTTCTTCTGCTCGGCTTCCATCTGCTCGATGCGGATCAGATTGTCCTTGAAGGTCTGTGCCGCGCGGGCGTTGTCGCCGACCTCGTCGCCACGGCGGGTGTAGGGAATTTCGATCGCCTTGTTGCCTCCGGCGAGCTGCAGGAGCACATCGCCGATGCGACGGATCGGACGGGCGACGTTCAAGACGGAAAAGACTGCGGAGCCGACCAACGTCAGGACGACGAATAGGCCGACGATCAAAGCGAAATTGGCGACGCGGTCCAACTCGGCCAGCATCTCGCCCTTGCGGCGCGCGGCGAATTCGTTGGCGACGCCGACGAGATCGTCGATGCGCTTGCTGACTTCCTGCGCTGCCGGACGCATATGCTCTGCGAGAATACTTGCCTTGGCCGACTCTGCTGCAAGCTTGGCGCCACCCGCGGGGGCGGCGATGACCGCCTTTTGCGCCGCGGCGAGCTCGACGCCGCTGGCCAGATACGCATCGACGAACTTCTTGGCCTCGCGGTAAGCGTCCTGTGTGACCTTGCGGGTCGCCCGCTCTCTCGCGGCATCGATTTCGGTGCCGGCTTCGCCGGCCCGGGTACGGAGAAGCTCGAGGAGCCTGTCGACCTCTCCGGCTGACGGTGCCGAGCCGAGTTCGAGAGCGGCGAGCTGCGCGCGTGCCATCGCCGTCTGAGCCGCCTGCGCATTGCCCTTGTTGAGATAGTTGATCGTGACGAGGCGATTGGATTCGGCAATGGAGCGGTTGCCAAGCATCTGATTGGTCAGCATGCCGCCGACCAGCACGACGCTCACGCCCGTCACGATGCCGAGCTTTGTTCCAATGCGAAACCTGAATGACCTCACGGCAATCTCCCCTCGGTTTGTCGTATAACAGCTATTCGCAACCAATGATTGAGATTTGGAAAATATTCGCGGATCCCCAGTAGAACTACGGCTAACCTCTTTGACAAACGGAACTTTCGTGCATGGCCTCCGGCGCATTCGGCGTCGTTTATGGACGCGCTCGTGCTTGTGAGTTCCCCCGACTCAGACATAGCGTGAGTTGATGCGTTTCCAGGATCGCCCCAATTCCTACCGGCCGCAGTTCAGCGGCTCGCCGTTCGGCCGCCGCTTCTCCGGGCTATTGCCCTGGATGTTCGTGGTGGGCATCGCGCTGGCCGTCGTGCTCACATTCCGCCATGGAACGCACTGGCTTGTTCCCGATACCGATCGCACTGGAGATGCCGAGATCGTTCTTCAGCAGACCGGCCACGCGGATGTGCGTCCCGTCGAATTCATTCGCGCCATCGATGGCGACACTTTTCTCGCGCGTGTTCGCCTGCACGAGGGACGCGATCCCGTGGTCCGCATTCGGCTGCGCGGCATCGATGCACCCGAACTGAAAGCATCCTGCCAGGAGGAGCTGGACAAGGCCGAAGCTGCGGCCCGTGCCTTGCGCGATCTGCTCGGCCAGGGCGGCGTGACCATCACCAATCTCGCTCCCGACAAATACGGCCGAGTCCTCGCCGACGTCGCGACCCGGCGGACTGTGAACGTCTCGGCGGCACTGCTCGCCGGCGGCTTCGTGCGCAGCTACAATGGCGGCCATCGCGACGGCTGGTGCGCGCGCGGCTGGCGGTTCTGGCAATAAAAAGGCCGCGTCGAGGACGCGGCCTTTCATTTCATCTCGGCTGATTCAGGCGATCAGCGCGTCACGACCACCGTCGTGCCGACGGAGACGCGGCCGTAGAGATCAGTGATGTCGTCGTTGAGCATGCGGATGCAGCCATAGGAGACGAAGCCGCCGATCGAGCCCGGCACGTTGGTGCCGTGGATCGCATATTCGCCGCCGGCGAGCGTCATCGCCGCAACGCCCATCGGGTTGCGCGGCGAGCCGCCCGGAATGACGTCGGGGATACCAGGCTTGTCGCGCTTCACCTCGGCGGGCGGCGCCCAGGCCGGATTGAGATATTTGCCGTCGATCTTCGTGGTGCCGGCCCACTGCTTGCCGGCTTTGCCGACGCCGACCGGATAGCGCACGGCCTGGCCGTTCCCGAGGATGAGATAAAGCCGCCGCTCGCTGGTTTTGACCACGATGGTGCCCGGCGAATAGTCAGCCAGGTGTGCCCCCACCATTTCCGGCCGCGCCTGCGCCGCCGTCGACGTCAAGGCCCCAGCCGCGATGGTGGCGGCCAGCGCCACCGCAATCCTCATCGACATCGATGCTTCCCCTTGCCCAAAACGGATCGTCCAAAATGACGCAGAACCGGCAATCGTCGCCGCACCAAGCCCTCGTCGATGCTCATTCTTAACCGCGCCCGTTAACCCAATGGTTTCCAGCCGCGGCTGCCGAGGGCCGGCCAGCAGGGGGAACAAAGAAAATGTTCGAAATAAAGTAAATGACCTGAAAACAACACTCGGCGGGAAAGATGCAGGCGCGCTGCCGCGCCCGCTGACAACAGCGTGAGGGTGTGAATGGCCGTTGGTTGAGAGGGCGCGCTGACGCGAAAACTAATCGCGTGTCCCGGATGCGCTGCAGCAGGAAACGCTGCTGCGCAGAGCCGGGATCCAGGAAGCTACACGTTCTGACGTTTAGATGGGCCCCGGCTCAGCAGCGCACCGCTGAAGGAGCGCTGCGCTGCGTTCGGGGCACGAACTCGCCTTACGCCGACTTCTTGTTCTGCCGGTTCTTGACGAGATCATCGACAACGGCGGGATCGGCGAGCGTCGAGGTGTCGCCGAGGCTGCCCGGCTCGTCCTCGGCGATCTTGCGCAGGATGCGGCGCATGATCTTGCCGGAGCGGGTCTTGGGCAGGCCCGGGGCGAACTGGATCTGGTCGGGCGAGGCGATCGGGCCGATCTCCTTGCGCACCCACGTGACGAGCTCCTTGCGCAGCTCGTCGCTCGGCTGCACGCCGGCCATCAGGGTGACATAGGCGTAGATGCCCTGACCCTTGATGTCGTGCGGGAAGCCGACGACGGCGGCTTCCGACACCTTCTCATGCGCGACCAGCGCGCTCTCGACTTCGGCGGTGCCCATGCGGTGGCCGGAGACGTTGATGACGTCGTCGACGCGGCCGGTGATCCAGTAATAGCCGTCGGCGTCGCGGCGGCAGCCGTCGCCGGTGAAGTATTTGCCCTTGTAGGTCGAGAAGTAAGTTTGTTCGAAGCGGGCGTGGTCGCCGTAGACCGTGCGCATCTGGCCGGGCCAGGACCGCGTCAGGCAGAGATTGCCTGATGTCTCGCCTTCCAGCACCTTGCCGTCGGCATCGACGATCTCAGGCACCACGCCGAAGAACGGTTGCGTCGCCGAGCCGGGCTTCAGCTTGGTCGCGCCCGGCAGCGGCGTGATCAGGATGCCGCCGGTCTCGGTCTGCCACCAGGTGTCGACGATCGGGCAGCGGTCGTCGCCGACGACGCGGTGATACCACTCCCAGGCTTCGGGATTGATGGGCTCGCCAACCGAGCCGAGCAGGCGGAGCGAGGCGCGCGAGGTCTTCTTCACCGGTTCGTCGCCGGACTGCATCAGCGCGCGGATTGCGGTCGGCGCGGTGTAGAAGATGTTGACTTTGTGCTTGTCGATGACGTTCCAGAACCGCGAATTATCCGGATAATTGGGCACGCCCTCGAACATCAGCGTGGTCGCGCCGTTGGCGAGCGGCCCATAGAGGATGTAGCTGTGGCCGGTGACCCAGCCGACGTCGGCGGTGCACCAGTAGATGTCGCCGTCGTGATAGTCGAAGACGTATTGATGCGTCATCGAGGCGAACACGAGATAGCCGCCGGAGGTGTGCAGCACGCCCTTGGGCTGGCCGGTCGAGCCCGACGTGTAAAGGATGAACAGCGGATCCTCGGCGTGCATGTGCTCGACCGGGCATTCCGTGGTCACCATCGCCGCGGCCTCGTGGTACCAGAGGTCGCGCGTGGGGTTCATGTCGACCTTGGCGCCGGTGCGCTTGACCACGACGACCCAGTCGACGCCGTCGGCCTTGCTAAGCGCCGCATCGACATTGGCCTTCAGCGGCACCTTCTTGCCGCCGCGTAGGCCTTCGTCCGCGGTGATGATCACCTTGGATTGGCAGTCGTTGATGCGTTGGGCGAGGCTGTCAGGTGAGAAGCCCGCGAACACCACGGAGTGGATCGCGCCGATTCGCGCGCAGGCCAGCATTGCAAAGGCGGCCTCGGGAATCATCGGCAGGTAGATGGTGACGCGGTCGCCCTTCCCGACGTTGCGGGTGCGCAGGATGTTGGCCATCCGGCAGACCTCGTCATGCAGCTCCTTGTAGGTGATGTGCTTGGACTGCGAGGGATCGTCGCCCTCCCAGATGATCGCGGTCTGGTTGGCGCGTTTGGCGAGATGCCGGTCGATGCAATTGTAGGCGACGTTCAGGATGCCGTCCTCGAACCATTTGATCGAGATGTTGCCCGGCGCGAACGAGACGTTCTCGATTTTCGTCGGCGCCTTCATCCAGTCGATGCGCTTGGCCTGCTCCGCCCAGAAACCGTTCGGGTCCGAGATCGAACGGGCGTACATCTCCTTGTACTTGGCTTGGTCGACCCAGGCGCGCTTCGCCCACTCCGCGGGGATATCGTAGATCTTCTCGGACATGCTTCCCTCCACATGCGGCAAGCTCAGGCAATGCCGACATCATCATTTGATGGATTATGCGTCGGGCTAACCGGACCCGACAAGGAGCACAAGCTGGACCTTCGACGGGCAGCCGGCCATGCGGAGAATCAAGCTCCGGAAGGCCCGCTGTCGCAAATCTGAAACAGGGCCGACGAGCACTTTCCGGCTCTTCACCCAAACCGCCAGAACAGAGACCGCAGAGCCCCCATGCGGCGAGGAGAGGTATTTAGTAACCTCTTCTCACTGATTCGGGACTCGCAATCGTGTTCGGAACACCCTAAATGGCCAACCCGGGTCCAAAGAGACCCCTTGGAACAAAAATCACAACAGCGGCATTGATCGACAACAGGACAGGGCTAAGGCGTAAGACCATGATGGATCAGCAGAATCTCGGGACGATACGGCCCGCTTCAGCCGATCCTGCAGCCATTGCCCTAGCCAAGGCCCTCGGACAATGGCCGAAACCGACCGGTTTCAGGCGCCCGAGCCCCAAGAAGACCTACGACGCGGCGCCTGCGGCGACGGTCGAGGCCCTCGCCAAGGAGCTCGGCTTGCGGCTCGGCGACCAGAACGAGCTGACCATCCGTCGTATCAGGCGCGGCAAGGGCTATTCCTTCGTCCGCCCCAACGGTGCGCATATCCGCGACGCCCGCACCATCCGGCGGCTGCATTCCATGGCGGTGCCGCCGGCCTATCGCGAGGTGCGCTACTCCGCCGACCCGAACTCGCATCTGCAGGCCGTCGGCCGCGATGCCGCGGGCCGGCTGCAATACCGCTATCACGCCGACTGGGAGAAGGTCCGCGAGCAGCGCAAGGCGCATCGCCTGGCAAAGCTCGTCGGCGCGCTGCCGAAAATCCGGCGCAAGGTCTCGGCGTTCCTGTCAGGGGACGAGCCGACGCGCGAGTTCGCGCTCTCGGCCGTGATCGAGCTGATCGCGCGCACCGCGATCCGCCCCGGCAATGAATCCTACGCCCGCCTCAACGGCACCCGCGGCGCGACCACGCTGCTGAAGTCCAACGTCACGCTGGAAGACGATTGTTTCGTGCTGACCTTCAAGGCCAAGGGCGGTAAGGCGGTGCGCAAGGAGTGCGACGCCGCCAAGCTGGTGCGCGCCATCGGCATTTTGCAGAGCGTTCCCGGCAAGCGCATGTTCCAGTATCGCGATGCCTCCGGCATCGTGCGCGCGGTCAGCACCACCCAGGTGAACGCGTTTCTGCGCGAGATCGCCGGCATCAAGATTTCCCTGAAGGATTTCCGCACGCTGATGGCGTCCGCCGTCGTGGTGGAATCGCTGTCGCGGATCACGCCGGCGAGCAGCCAGCGCGGCCGCAAGAAGCAGGTGCTGGATGCGATCCGCGCCGCCGCCGACCAGCTCTCCAACACGCCGGCGATCTGCCGCAAGAGCTACGTCCACGACACCATCGTCACCGCCTTCGAGGAGGGCATCCTCGAGCGCTTCGCCGCGACCATGACGGGTCAGCGCTCGCAGGCCAGGCGCGAGCAGTTGCTGGCGCAGGTGGTGGCGACGGCAGCAGTGTAATGAAGCGCCGCTCTCGTAAGGTGGGCAAAGCGAAGCGTGCCCACCATTTGCCCATGGTGACGGGTGGTGGGCACGGCGCGAAGAGCGCCTTTGCCCAACCTACGAGAGCTACTTATTATCTGACACACCTATGTCAGGACCGGGATCGCCGCCTGCGGCTGCGATCGTGAGCCGCTTAAGGTAGTGCGCCCAACCCGTTGCATGAGCGGCCGCCTGCGCTTCGTTCGGCAGGCCGCTATGGGTCATGCGCAGCAGCGTGCCGCCGTCCTGCTCGATCAGGTCGATCTCGATCAGGCTCGAGCCGGGCGGCACTTCCTGACCACCCTCCCAGCCGAACGTATAGGCCAGACGATGCACCGGCACGACCTCGCGGAACGCGCCGCGGGCGGCGGCGCCGTCCGGGCTGACGCCCTTGAGCAGGTAGAGCCCGCCGGGATAAGGCTCCGTGGTTGCGTCGGAGCCCATCCAGCTCAGGATCTTTTCGGGGTCGGTGAGGTAGGCGAAGACAGTGGCGCGCGGGGCCGCGATCTGGGTCTCGCGTCGCACTATGAAGGGTTCGGGCATCGGCAATCATCCCTGGTCTGACGATGGGACATGGCGGCGGCCCTGCCGCTCCGTCAAGGATTGCCCGTGGCAAAGACGGCCCTGTTTCGCCATGATCGCCTCATGCAGCTCTCCCCGACCCTCGCCTGGCTCCTCGACGCGGCCTCGGATTGTCGCGGGGCCGACCACCTGCTCGCGGAGCTCGGCGCGCATCTGGCCGCCGATGGCGTGCCGCTCGCGGCAGGCGCCCTGACGCTGGAGGTGCCGCATCCGCTGATCGCGAAGCGGACCTGGCTGTGGCGTGCCGACAGCGGCCAGGTGATCGAAGCGCTCGGCTTCGCGCCGGGCGGCCTCGCGCCCGATCCACCCGACGACGCCGGCCGCCGTTGGCTGCGCGATATCGCCGGCGGCGATGTGCATGAAGATGTCGCCGGACGGCCCGATGGCCCGCTGCTCGGCTGGATCGGGCCGCGTCCGTTCACGGCGGATGAGATCGAGCAATTGCGTCAGGCCGCGCGTTTCGCCGCAACGCCGCTGGCCGTGCTCGCCGCGCGCGCCACCTTGCGGGCAACGCTCGATGCATACCTTGGCACGCGCAGCGCGGAGCGGGTACTGGCGGCGCCTCTGCGCCGCGATCTCGGCGAGACCATCCAGGCCGCACTGCTCTATGCGGATTTGCGCAATTTCACGACCCTATCGGAGACGACACCGCCGGCCGATGTCATTGCGGCGCTCGATGCCTGGTTCGATCGCATCGCCGGCGCGGTTCACGCCTTCGGCGGCGAGGTGCTGAAATTCATTGGCGACGGCGTGCTCGCGATCTTTCCGGTGCTCGAGGCGTCCCCGCGCCGCGCCTGTGACGCTGCTTTGCGCGCGGCAAGCGCAGCCGAAGCCGGGATGGCGTACCTCAACAAGGAGCGCCGCGCGCAAGGGCTGCCGCCTTTGTCGTTTGGCGCCGCGCTCCATCTCGGCGAGATGCTCTGGGGCAATATCGGCGCCGCGAACCGGCTCGACTTCACCGCGATCGGTCCCGCCGTCAACCTCGCCAGCCGTCTGGAGGGATTGTGCAAGCCGCTGGGCCGAACGGTGCTGGTGTCGGGCGCGCTCGCCGCCGAGACGGAGATGCCGCTGGTCGCGCTCGGGTCGCACTCGCTGCGCGGCATTGCCGCGCCGTGCGAGGTGTTTGCGCTGGCGGAGTCGCAAGCCCGGATATCGTAGCCCGGATGGAGCGAAGCGTAATCCGGGATCGGGCTTCAATCGAGACTTTCCCGGATTGCGCTGCGCTCCATCCGGGCTACGAAACGACGTAACTACATCCCGCCCATCTTGCAGACGAGCTTCCACTCCTCTGCCGTCACCGGCTGCACGGAGAGGCGCGAATATTTCACCAGCGCCATATCCGCGAGCTTCTTCTCCGCCTTGATCGCGGCCATCGTCACCGGCGTCTTCAGGGGCTTGTCGGCCTTGATGTCGACGCAGACGAATTTGCCGGTCTTGTCGGTTGGATCGGGATAGGCCTCCTTGATGATCTCGGCGATGCCGACGATCTCCTTGCCCTCGTTGGAATGATAGAAGAACGCCTTGTCGCCCTTCTTCATGCTCACGAGGTTCTGACGGGCGGTGAAATTGCGCACGCCGGTCCAGGCCTCGCCCTTGGCGCCCTTCGCAACCTGCTGGTCCCAGGACCACACCGACGGTTCGGATTTCACGAGCCAGTACGCCATGCTTATTCCTCTGCCTTGAAGGGGCGCGTCATCAGCGCCGAGATCGCGGCATCGATCGTGCTTTTGCCGCTCAGGATCGATGCGACCGCCTCAGATACCGGCAACTCGATGTTTTGCGAAGCGGCGAGCTCGATCAGCACGGGGGCGGTGAACTCGCCCTCGGCGAGCTTGCCGGCGGGAGGCTGCTCGCCGCGGCCGAGCGCGAGGCCGAGCGCGAAGTTGCGCGATTGCGGGCTCGAGCAGGTCAGAATGAGATCACCGAGGCCCGACAGGCCGGTGAGCGTCTCGCTGCGTGCGCCGAGCGCACGGCCGAGGCGCGTCAGCTCGGCAAAGCCGCGGGTCGTGAGCGCCGCCTGCGCGGAGGCGCCAAGCTCGCGCCCGACCGCAATGCCGACCGCGATCGCCAGCACATTCTTGGCGGCGCCACCGATCTCGACGCCGCGAATGTCGGTGGAGTGATAGGGGCGGAATGTCGGCGAGCCCAGCGCCTGTACCAGGCTGCTGGCGAGCGCCTCATCGCCTGCCGCCAGGGTCACTGCCGTCGGCAGGCCGCGTGCGACATCGTCGGCAAAGCTCGGCCCCGACAGGATCGCCGGCTGCGCGTGCGGCGCGGCCTCGGCGATCACGTCGGTCATGAACTTATGGGTGCCGTGCTCGATACCCTTGGCGCAGGCGACGATCGGCACCGCCTTCTTGATGTGCGAGGCCAGCATGTTGACCGCGCCGCGCAAATGTTGCGCCGGCGTTGCGATCAGCAGCATGTCCGCACGCGCGGCGAGCGCCAGATCGCTCGTCACGACGAGCTCAGGCACGATCCGAATCCCGGGCAGCCGCGGATTGTCGCGCGTCGATGCGATCCGCGCGGCGTGCTCGGCATTGCGTGCCCACAGCGTCACGTTTCGCCCTGCTCGCGCCGCCACCGTCGCCAGCGCCGTACCCCAGGCGCCCGCGCCGATCACTGCGACGGATTGGAGAGCGGTCATCCCTAGAATCCCGCCCGAGTCTTGCCGTAGCCCGCGGGCGCGGTCGCGTTGGCATCGAGCAGCCAGCGTGCGCGCGGCTGCGCGTCCATCGTGTCGGTCAGGCCAAGCGCCAGGCGCTCGGCGCCGGCCCAGGCGATCATGGCGCCGTTGTCGGTGCACAGCGCGGGCGGTGGCATGATCAGCTGCGTCCCGGCCTGCTTCGCGACATCGTCAAGCGCGCCGCGGATCGCCTGATTGGCGGCAACGCCGCCGGCGGCGACCAGCGCGCGCGGTGCGCCGAACTGCTCGCGGAAAAGCTTCAGGCCGACGCTCAGCCGGTCGGCCGTTGAATCGAGCACGGCGGCCTGGAAGCTCGCGCAGAGATCGCTGATGTCCTGCGGCGTGAGCTCGGCCAGCCGGCTCGCTTCGGTGCGCACCGCCGTCTTCAGTCCCGACAGCGAGAAATTGGCATCGGGGCGCCCCTGCATCGGCCGGGGAAACGCAAAGCGCGTGGCATCGCCACCTGCCGCCGCGCGCTCGACCTGCGGGCCGCCGGGATAGGGCAGGGCCAGCATCTTCGCGACCTTGTCGAAGGCCTCGCCGATGGCGTCGTCAACCGTGGTGCCAAGCCGCACATATTGGCCGACACCGGTGACCGCGACGATCTGGGTATGGCCGCCGGAGGCGAGGAAGAGGCAATAGGGAAATTCGATGCCGTCGGTGAGACGCGGCGTCAACGCATGCGCTTCGAGATGGTTCACCGCGACCAGCGGCGTGTCGTGCACCATCGCGATCGCCTTCGCGGTGGTGAGCCCAACGATGACGCCGCCGATCAGCCCGGGCCCCGCGGCCGCCGCGACGCCGTCGAGCTGAGCATAATCGATGCCGGCCTCGTTCATGGCGCGGTCGATGATCCCATCGAGCACGTCGACATGCGCGCGCGCGGCGATCTCCGGCACCACGCCGCCGAAGCGGGCATGCTCCTCGATCTGCGACCGCACGATGTTGGACAGGATCTTGCCCTTGCCGTCGGCCGCGTGTTCGATCACGGCCGCGGCGGTCTCGTCGCAGGTGGTTTCGATGCCCAGCACCAGCATTGGCGAATTGTTATCCAATTTGCGCCCTTGCGCTCATCCATAAAGCAGAGTTCTGGTACGTCCGGTAGCATCCCGGGGTCGGCTTGCGCAATCGTCACGCGCAGCGGTTCTGGTCAATGCGTCACCGCCACATGGTCCGGGAACAGCAGCGATGTCCATTCTTGTCACACGGCCGCATCCCGACAATGCGGCGACGGCGGACAATCTGCGTACGCGCGGGCATACGGTACTGCTTGCGCCGGCGCTCAAGCTCGAGCCGGTCGCCTTCCAAGGCGAGAGCGAAGTTTCTTATGATGCCGTTCTCGTCACCTCGGCCAACGCGATTCGCGCCATAGCGCCGCAATTGCCGGACCTCGGTCTGCTGGTGCTGCCATTGTTCGCGGTCGGCGAACATACGGCTGCAGCGGCGCGAGAGGCTGGTTTTGCCGAGGTGATCGTCGCCGGGGGCGACGCCGCGTCCTTGCGCGACAAGGTGATGCAGAGCGCGTGCGACAAGGTGTTGAAGAAAAACAGCACGCTGCTGTATCTGGCGGGCGCGGATCTGTCGCGCGATCTTGGCGGCGAGCTCGGCGCGGGAGGTTTCCGCGTGGTGACGCAGACGACCTACCGCATGGCGCCGGTGAAGCATCTGCCGCGCGAGGTGTGCGAGGGCTTTGCCGCCCACGGGATCGAGGCGGTGCTGCACTACTCCCGGCGCAGCGCACGTGCGTTCCTCGATGCGGCGCGGGACGAAGGTGTCGAAATTTCGGCGCTGGCGATCCCGCATTGCTGCCTGTCCGAGACCGTTGCGGGCGTGCTGCGCGATGCCGGCGCGTCACAGGTTCTGGTGGCCGCAACGCCGGACGAAACTGCCTTATTCGACACCTTGGAGCGTGCGTTGCGGACCCGTTTGGCGTAAAGGTCGGGCCGAATCCGACGCAATCTAATCCATCCCTGGTATGGAAGTGTGAGGAACCGTCACGATGGCCGACGACAAGCCTGAAGACGCTGGATTGGCGCCCGATCCGGGTCGTGCCAAGCGCACCCCGCCCACCATCGACCTCGAGGCGACGGAAGTCTCGACCCAGCCGCAGCAGGTCGCGGGCGAGCCCGAGGCATCCGAGCATGTCGCGCAGGAGCAGGTCAGGGTGGAAGAGCCCGGCTCGGAACAGGTCAAGGCCGAGCCTCAGTCCGAATCGGCAGAGCAGCAGACGTCCGCGGCGGCGCCTGTATCGGCGCCGATTTCGCCCTGGGTCGTCGCGCCGTTCTCCGGCGTTGCCGCGGCTGCGGTCGTGATCGCAGTCGGCTGGATGCTGGGCTGGCCCGCGGTGCAGGCCCCGCCGGCCGCGCCGCAGGTCACCAGTGCGACCGTCGATGCGCTGAGCGGACGCGTTGCCGCGGTCGAAGCCAGGGCCGCGAGGCCGGCGGCCGATCCGGCCCAAGTCGCGCGGATCGACGCGTTGGAGAAAGCGGCGAGCGCACTGCGCGGCGACATCGCCAATTTGCGCGCACAGTTCGATAAGACGGCGAGCGCGCTGAACGACGCGAAATCCGCGTCGCCGAGTGCCGCGCCCGATCTTGCCGCGCTCATCGACCGCATCGCTCAGCTCGAGCGCGCCAGCAAGACCGAGCGGGCCGAGCTTGCGCAGCAGGGCGAGAAGATCGCCGAGGCCAAGACGATGGACGACAAGCCGCTCCGCTATGTGGTGGCGGCGTCCCTGCTCGACGTTGCCGTTCGCCACGGCGATCCCTATCAATCGCAATTGGCGGCGGCGCGGTCGCTGGCGACCAAGCCCGATATGCTCAAGCCGCTCGAGGCGTTTGCATCGTCCGGCATCCCGACATCGGCGGCGCTGAGCCGCGAGCTCCTCAATATCGTGCCGAAGCTGTCGCCGCCGGCTGAAGCTCCGTCGAGCGAGGCCGGCATTGTCGAGCGGCTCCAGGCCGGCGCGTCAAAGCTCGTGCGGATCGAGCGCACCGATGGCGTCGGCAACGATCGCGGCGCCATCGTGACGCGCGTCACGGCGGCGGCGCTCCGTAGCGATTTCGCCGAAGCGCGGCGCGAGCTGAAGACGCTGCCCGAGGCTGATCGTGCTCCGGCGCAGGCCTGGCTCGACAAAGCCGACGCCCGCGACGCCGCGCTCGCCGCGTCCCGCAAATTCGCCGACGATGCCATGGCGGATCTCGCCAAATCTACTCAATAAGATTCGCGCAACAATCGGCGCGTATAGGGATCGCCATGCTTCGCATCGTCCTCTTTCTCGTCTTGATCGCACTGGCGGCGGCCGGCGCGGCCTGGGTCGCCGACCAGTCCGGCGACCTCGTCCTGACCGCGGGCAGCTTCCGCATCTCGACGACGCTGCCGAGGTTCGTGTTCTTGCTCGGCCTTTTCGCCGCTTCCGTCGTGCTGGTCTGGAGTATCCTGACGACGATCTGGCGCATGCCGGGGCGCTTGCGCCGACGCCGTCATGACAAGCGCCATGCCCGCGGCCGTCATGCCATCACCCATGGCCTGCTCGCGATCGGCCACGGCGATTCCGCGCTCGCGCGCCGGCACGCCGAGACGGCGCGGCGGCATGCACCGAACGATCCGCTCGCACTGCTTTTGCACGCGCAGTCGGCGCAGCTCGAAGGCAATCGCGACGAGGCGCAACGCGTCTTCCGCGCCATGGCCGAACGCGAGGACACGCGGCTGCTCGGCCTGCGCGGTCTCTTCATCGAGGCGCAGCGCGCCGATGATGCGGTCGGCGCCGTGATGATTGCGGAGGAAGCGATCAAGCTGTCGCCGTCCGCGACCTGGGCCTCGCACGCGGTGCTCGGCTTCCGCTGCGCGCGCGGCGACTGGAGCGGCGCGCTCGCGATCCTCGATTCGAATCTGTCCGCGGGCCTGATCGACAAGCAGACCTATCGCCGGCAGCGCGGTGTGCTGCTCGCCGCGCGTGCGCTGGAGCTGGAAACGATGGACCGCGACGTCGCGCGCGAGAGCGTGCTGGAGGCGGTCAAGCTCGCGCCGACCCTGGTGCCGGCGGCCGTGCTCGCGGCAAAATTCGAGAGCGAGGCGCATCAGGTGCGCCGCGCCATGAAGCTGGTGGAAGCCGCCTGGCTCTCCAATCCGCATCCCGATCTCGCGGACGCCTATGCGCATGTGAAGCTCGGCGATTCCGCATGGCACCGCTTGCAGCGGGTAGAAACTCTCGCCGCGAAGACCCCCGCCGACAAGCCCGGTTATGTCGAAGGGCAGCTCGCGATCGCGCGTGCTGCGATCGAGGCCTCCGAGTTCGCCCGCGCGCGCGAGGTGCTCGCGCCTTATCTCAAGGATCCGACCCAGCGCGTCGCGCTGCTGATGGCCGAGATCGAGCGCACAGAGCATGGTGACGGCGGCCGCGCCCGCGCCTGGACCTTGCGCGCGGTGCGCGCCCGGCTCGATCCCGCCTGGACCGCGGACGGCTATGTCAGCGACCGCTGGCGTCCGGTCTCCCCGGTCACCGGCCGCCTCGATGCGTTCCAGTGGCAGGCGCCGGTCGCGAGCCTGCCCTCGGACAAGGGCCCCACGCTCGAATCCTCGGCCTTCGAGGAAGCCATGCTGGCCGCTCCGCCGCCGAAGCGGGTGACCGCCGCTCCCAGCGAAGCCGCGGTGGAACCGCCGGAGGTGGCCCCGCTGCCGGCACCGGCCGCGCAGGACAATTCACCCCCTCAGGCCAAGGACGCCGCGAAGGAGGCTACCAAGGAAGTGGCCAAGGAGACTGGGGAGCAAACTGCGAAGGTCGACGAGCCGGTCGTCACGCCCGCCGAGCCGGCGAATCCGGCTCCGGCGCCCGCCGAATCATCGCCGCCGGCGCCGACGCCGGTCTTCCGGACCCGCGCCGACCTCAGCAAGCCCGCCTCGGCGCCGACTCAGACCGTCATCCCGATCGTCCGCGCACCGGACGATCCCGGGATCGACGACGACGGCCCAAGCGACGAATTTACGGAACAAATCGGCACGCCCAAAGCCCAAGCGGGCGGCTGGCGCGGATTCTGGTCCCGCTGGGGCGCGTGAGCGGTATTTCGCCTCCCGCTTGTCCTTGCCAATTCGGGCCATGCCCGATATCAGGGGCGCGCGTATCGGGGCCGGCATTGCTTTGGTCCCGGCAGGTTCGCCGCAATAGCTCAGTCGGTAGAGCACGTCATTCGTAATGACGGGGTCGGGGGTTCGAATCCCTCTTGCGGCACCAGCACTTAGCAGCTTTTTTCTGCCTTCGTTAACTGCCTCGGGTAAGTTCGGGGTAAGCAGCGATCTCCATTTGGTTTGGCAGGTCGAATGTTGTCCCGTGAGAATGCGGGTAAGCCTTCAATCTGCATTCGCTTCGCCGCAGAGCAGGGTGCGGTACGGATTCTTCGCATGCGGCTTCGACTCAAAAGCGAAGGGGCCGCCCATCGCTGGGCGGCCCCTCAGCGCTCTAGGAAAGCGCTTTAATAATCGCAGCGATGCCAAACAAACATGCCGCCACGTTCACACGAATGACGATCCTGACGGATCGTCTGTTGAGTATCATGGGATTCCAACATTTTGTGCGTGGAGCCCCCATCAGTTTGTGAGCCGGATCAGTAGAGCCTGATTCGATCCCCGTGTCATCTCCGCAGTCTGCTAAGCGCTCGCCCGCAAACATCAGAAGTTGTACGAAGGCTGCTCGGTGATTCAGGCAGTGGGGGCCGCATGCGCCGGCACAGCGATATCTTTCCCTTAGTTCTCTTTGGCGGACTCATGAGCCTCGCCGGCTTGGGCAAATCCGTCTACGAAGACGCCGTGAAGGCCTGGATACTGAGCCGTCTCACGCAGTGGGGGTACGGCACCGAAGCCGCTACAGTAATGAGCGGGTTCATTGAGCTGGCGCCCGCCTTTGGCGTTGCCGCTGCTATCATCGTGGTCTTGTACTGGTACATCAAAAAAGAATTCGAAGCCGCTTATCTTGTCTTCGATCGCAAATTGCACCGGCCGGCTGGCGAGGATGGCTTCTATCAGGCCTGCCTCGTGGTCAGAAACACGAGTCCGACAGAAAAGCTCCTCAACTGCCGGTGCGAGATAGTCGAGTTGAGGGATCACGAAGGCGAACTGGTCGAGACGCACATCGGACTGCGCACCAAGAATCAGGCGGGAAAAGCGGTCCAAGGGCGCTTCAACCTTGATCAAGGGGCGGAGAAAGAAATTCCGCTCTTCGATATAAACCAGTCGAGTGATGATGAGACGTTGGGCGTAATCAACGCCGATGGTCGAGAACTCAAGCTACCTTATGGCATCTACACCGCGAAGATTCGGGCCTATGGCGACCGGGGGATAGCCGACGAACTTACCGTCAGTCTGAATACCAGCAATTGCGACTTCATCGTTTGTTCTAAGCCATCAATCTTGCACCGCGGAGTCGAGCGCTAGCCATGGCGGAAATATCAGCGGAGATACAACTTCGACCCACGCGCATTGGCTTCCTCGTGCGGCCAACCGACTTAGCGTCGGTTAGAAAGATAATGCGAATCTCAGCATGTCTATGGGGTGGCATGTACAATCCCATCATCCCTGTGTTCGATCGGCCGCCGAAGGAATGGAAGCGCGAAATTCATGATCGCTCGAAAGGTCCCGCGATAGCGAAAGGCTATGCCCGTTTCTTCGAACCAGATGTCTATGTTGAAGCTGAACCGGGCCTTATTGAAAAGGCAAATCTTGCCACACTGCGGCAAGAACACGCAACATTTTCGCCTCTAGTAATCACCCTTGATGAACTGCAGGAAAAGAGAGACGGACGGGATTGGTCAGAGCTGCTTGTTGGCTTGAACATTCGCGAAGTACTGTTCCACATATACCGAACTGAGCAGAAATTTCTCCTTCGCGAACAACAAGAGAGTTTCTTAGTGAAACCACAGCGTGGGAATGCGCTGTCCGAATCCATGTTCGGTGTCTACCCCGCCAGTCCCGACCTTGATTATATCCGACGAGCTTTCATGGATGTGTACCAACCGGAAAGCGTTGACGCCTCGCCTGATACATGGCGTCGCGTATACCGAAAGGGTGCACAGACTCCCCTGTGGGCAACCCGCCATAGTCTTCAGACCACCCGCTATTGGCATCACGATGTGGTGGTGTTCATCTTCAATCCTGCTCGCGCAACGGACTGTATCGATTTGTGGAACATGAGATTGGAGCCTCATCCTGTTGTTCCGATACCCCTCGATTGGTTCGATAGGCTGACAGATGATGTTTATGACCTGCTGAAGTTAGAGCACCGACCTGTCGTAGGGAATCCCAATGGTGTCATGCATCGCGCCACCATCGAATTTGGGCGCTCCATCGAGAAGCCAGATGCTGAGGCTACACTAAAGAAGCTTAAGCCGGGGCTCCCTCCCGGAGCCGTCTCCGTGAAATACTGGCGCAATCCGGTGTGGGTCGAGCACCGCGATGACCGAATCTATCGCGATAGCCGATTGAAGGTTGTCGCGAAGGAGCGGCGTGCCGACTTGGTGGTAAAGGAGGACCGAGACCAACTTCGAACAACATTCGAACCGCTAGAGCCGGAATTTGCTGAGCGCTATGGCGGACACCATCATCGATGGGTGAATGTACTGCGCCTTTCAAGCTACGGGAATGCGAACATCGCTTGGGCTCTGCCTTTTAATACGTTTGATCGCTCATGGCCTCGCCTTGGCATGGGGACCGACCACGTCTCCATTGGCGGCGAGGGTTGGGCATTTACGCAGCAGTTCAAAAATCTGAGTCAATCAGTTTCGCTTCTGCGACCCGATGAGGCGATTGTCGGATGGTTCAAGCAGAATGGAATTGAAGCCAAGCTTTCCGAACCCGGCCATATTGCGAAACAAATGCTTGAACACTTGGGGGGCCTTTGGGGAGTTGGCATTCTGGCCGATGTCGAGACGTTGGCGCTGCTCAATAGAATGGCGGGTGGTCACCGACGCAATGCGCCAATCAAAGACTGGACGGACCTGATATCGCGGCGGAGAATGAAGCATCCCTACGCGGCAGACTTGGAGACTTTTACAAAGCACAACGTGATTCGACTAGGGCTTGAGACCGAGTGCTTCCATTGCAAAGCGAAGAACTGGAGCGGTCTAACGGGAGTTGATTATCGGATCGTGTGTGAGCGCTGCCTGAAGCCATATGATTTTCCGCAGGCAAACATCAAAGCGCACAATCGAAACTGGGCCTATCGTGTGGTCGGTCCCTTCTCTGTGCCCGACTTCGGGCGAGGGTCTTACAGTGCTCTGCTCGCCCTGCGCGTGCTCAGCACCATCAGACCAAGCTCGGATCGCCTGACGTTCGCGACTGCCATGGATCTTGAGTTTGACGGCGTGAAACGAGAGGCCGACTTCGTCGCATGGTACACGGATGAGCGAGCAAACGATTTACGTCGCCCGCCACAATTTATCATCGGAGAAGCCAAATCCACCGGCAAGGGTGACCTAATTACATCCGCAGAACTAAACAAACTTAAGGAGATCGCAGCGAAATTGCCCGAGGCAGTTATTGTCATAGCGGTGTTGCGCGACCATTTCACGCATACTGAGCAGGCGCTACTAGAAAAATTTGTCACGTGGGGGCGGCGTGTGAATCCCTTTGGCGAACCAACAAATCCAGTGCTCCTGCTAACTTCTCACGAATTGACGGTGGATCATTGGTTATCCTCAACGTGGAAAGCTCTTGGCGGGGAACATGCAAAGTTCGCCGACTATCAGAACATGCGCACCTTGTTCGATTTGGCGGACGCGACCCAGCGCATCTACCTTGGTATGCCCGGTTTTCATGAGACCAGACAGAAATATTGGGATGCTCGGATTAAGCGGCTAGCCGACAAGCGTAAAGCTACACAATCGGCCACGCTCACGACGGCGAGCAAATAGGCTGGCGCTGGCGCTAGCCGTGAGTTTGGAAGTCTTGATTCACGAACGGTCCGCATTTCGCTTCGATCTCTGAACGGAACGCACGGAGCAGCGTTGTGACACGTTCGGGTTCTTTAACCCCCGAACTTTTATGGTCCCAAATGTCGGACCGTGCTTGCAGGACTAAATCCCACTCCTCGGTACCCGCCTTTGGGTCAGGGATATCGATCAGCATTTCGCAGGCCAACTGGATAAGGTGACGCGCTCGATGTAGCTTGTTCATCGTCGCCTCTGTTTCGGGTCCAAAGACTGCCATGATCTTCGGCTGTAACTTTAAGACGCGGTCGAAGAAATCATTGTGGCGACCGAACCGATTTATCAAGGCATACGATGTTCGAGAGCGGTCGATTTGCTCTTTGCTCATCCCGTCTGTCGGCATATCCGCCCATTCGTATTCACGAACAAGCCGCCGCCGTATGTCGTCGAAGACCATAGTCGACTCGTAAGCGAGAGTAAGAGCTTCGAACGCGACTTCAAGCTTTCGCTCATGCACTTTCTCCCGCTGCCACTTATCAAAGGTGCGCAAGCCTAGAAACGAAATGATGCCGGACATGCCGAGTCCGACAATAGCCAATAGCTGAGTCCAGCCGAATGCCCAAGGATCACTCATCAAATTCTCCGTTCTCGAATCGTGCAACATTCTCTCACGGGCTCGTTCGACGCCAAGGTCCTTTATTAACGTCCCGCGCGCGGCGGGCTGAGCCACGTTGGGCGGTGCGGCCTTTGATAGAAAACATGGCCACCTTCCAACCTGTCCATGAATCGCGCGAGCCTAAGTCGGCGCGGGCAATCCTCCAGGTCTCGAACTAGAATCTCGCCTTCTGCGTCGAGCTGCGCTTCATCGCAATGCCGCCGCTTGAAGTCGAGTCGCCTGCACCGATTGCTACAGAACTTGCGCTGCCCGTCGTGTAGCGCCGTGTCGCACACTACGCAGTTAGGAAATCGAACGGGTGGAGTGCAGCCCTTTCGCCATTGCGCGTGGCATATTGCGCCCACCTCTGTTGCCGGCGTACGGCGCCGAGGCAATTCTCAGAGCAATACTTCCGATGCGCGTGATCCAATGCGAACGGCTCGCCACAATGCGCGCAGGCACGAATCCTCATCGCTGGGTCGCCTTTAGCGCCTTATCCAAAAGGCGGCGGACGATCTCTGAATCGGACGGCCGGAAAGGCGGCGGACCGGACAGCTTGCGGATGGCTTTCACCTGATCACGACGCAATCGTACGCTGATGCGTTCAGAGCCCGTGCCGAGCTTCGGCCTTTCAAGCGGCTTGCGGGACATTGTTCTGCTCCAATGTTTGCATGATCCCGACCACAATCTCAGCGGCATGTTCCGGGTCGTGCTTAGAAATAAGCTTGCAGAGCATTGCGCTCGCATCGAAGGCATCAGGCGCCCCGACTAGATCACCGCGAGCGATGCCGAACGTGGTGCAGAACGCTTTCTTAGTCATCGTCATGTCGGGAGACTCCTTTACAGCCATGGAAAAAGGGAACGCCGGTCAAACAACCGGCTCGCGCGTGGTCGTGGCTGATCAAAGCTAGGCCGATATCTCGGAAGTCGCTCTTTGCCCGACTCGATGTCGTCGAAGGATTGGACCAAGCTATTGTAGACGCCCGGTACCACGCGGCGGACGTCGGCGCTTGCGCAGTAGCCCCGCCACGCAACGACATGACGCGCGGCGTCGACTCCGAACTTCGCGGCGAATTCGTTGTAGCGGTTGAACAGGTCTGCGCGCGTGGTCATCGTCCCGTCCCTTCAGTGGTTGGACGAAACTACCAGCGCGAGCGCCAATCTCAAAAGTAACAAACACTCGCGCGTCGCGGAGAGCGACATTACGAATAGAGTCGAAGAACGGAGACCCGACTTACCCATTACCTAGGGAATTATTTTTTCTATGACGTCCGATCGTGTCCTGCGCTCCGTTCTTGCCCTCATAGCTCTTTTCGGGCTGGAAGTACCTTAAGAAATTTCTTAACTATGATGACGACTTCGATCGAGAAACAATTTCTCTTATAAGAAACATTTCTCGACAAACGCGGGCGGGGCGACAAGCCGCGTTGTCGAGAGCGTCGCACATATTGATTGCGCAATTGAGCGGACGATTGGCGTGCTATGTTTTATGTAGCAAGTGATTGAGCTTAAGAAACAAAGCCAGTTTTCAACGCGATCTCCCGATAAGCCAAGATCAACGTGGTTTGCTTGCCTTCGGGCGGGATGCATTGGTTAAGCACAATCATTGTCCTGTGCGCCTGCACACGCTCGGAGGCGATGCCACTGATGCTGCGCATAGCCGCGGAGACGTGGATAGATGGGGCGCCGCCGGGTAGGTAGGGGTGGGGCCTTTTCCCAGCGAGCGGAGACAAGCACGAAAAATTCGGGGTTGTCTCCGACTTCAGCCCTTTATTTGCAGTGTTTTCGTGATTCCGGGGTGTAGCGGAGACAAGGACTCAAAATCGGGGTTGTCTCCGACTTTAGCCTATAACTAAAGGGGTTTTCGTGCATCGGAGACAAGGAGACAACCACTTCTCACTATTTAGCATGTACAGATTCCAATGAGAGAGATGGAATCATATAGGAGGGAGGGGAGTGATTCTTATATAGGGTTTGACCGAGTGCTTGTCTCCTTGTCTCCGAATCGCAAAAACCCCTGTTTTTATAGGCTAAAGTCGGAGACAACCCCCACTTTCGCCCTTGTCTCCGATACCGGGCAAAACGCACAAAAACCCTATAAATAAAGGGGTGAAGTCGGAGACAACCCCTTTTGTCTCCGGGGTCTATTCGTCCAAGTCGGGACACGCTTCCCGGAATGCCTCGATCGCACTCAGCGGGCTTGTCGTCTTCCATCGTGCGTGATCGCGGACCGCATACAGTTGGTAGGCCTTCATGCCGTTTCGACCGTGCGTGTAGCGCTTGAGCTTTTGCGCCTTGATCTGATCCAAGAATCGTAGGGCGATGCTGTTAGCGCCGCGCCTGCCGCCGGGCGTCTCCTCGATTCGGGCGACAATGTCAGCCACGCGGACAAGATCGAAGTGAAAGGGCGCGCGCCGTTCCTCGAACATGTCGCCGAGCTTAATCAGTTCGTCGGACTTCGCCCGTTGCTCCATCTCGCGCTTTGCGGCCGTCGAGGGCGCCTTGCCCTTGGGATTCAGTGCGATGAAGCGATTCATAAGGTAGTGCATCACCGCCGCCACCTTGTCGTCATCGGCAATGTTGGTGAACAGCGACTCATAGTAGTCGGCCGGCCTGGCTTCCACGTTCGAGAACAGGATAAGCCATCGCCGATCGTCGTTTGTGATAGGCAGAGCGTCCTTGAAATTGGTCATGCCGAAGATGTTCATATGATTCGGAATCGAAAACGTGTTCCCGAACTTCTTTTCAATTCTCAGCGAGTCTTCGGTGATGGGCGCTTTCAGGCGGTTCAACACCACAGCGCTGCCGCCGGCCATCAGTTCGTTGATGATCGCGAGTTGTGCGCTTTCCTGCCAACCGGTCCAATGCTTGGTCACTTCGTCGTTCGAGGGCTCCACGCAGTTCCGCTTGCCAATGATCTTTCGCAGCACCATCGCAAGCGCGCCCTTGCCGACACCCTGCGCGCTTTGAATGAGTAGCGCGAAATGAATCTTCACTTCGGGATGCTGGATCAGTTGAGCCATGTAGTCGAGCACATAACCGCGAGACGTTCGATCGGGAAACATAAAGGCGACGTGGTCCAAGAACCATTGGTGGTCGCCCTTCTTCGGGATCATCGCGGACGGGCGCCAAGTGTTGAACGCTGGCGCGCCTTCATAGGTCACGACAGGGTCTGCATTGGGAATGTAGACCTGCCTGTCGTACTTCCGCAGCGGAATCTTGCCGCGCTTGATGTCAGTGATGACGTCGCCCTTGCGCGATAGGTAGCCATACTGCATCGCGAACTGATCTTTATTCCACGTCTGCAGGCCGTCATTGTGAACGAACTGCATCGAGTCCGTGATGAATTGCCATTCGTCGAGCACGGCGAATTTGGATGGCTCAGGCGCGACCCCATCGTCGGGAACATCAAACATCGAATATGCTTCTGACAGCTTGGCGGGTGTGTCGAAGTCCAGGTCGTCTTCGCCGCCATAGTCGAAGTCCGGGTCATCTTCGAAGTCGTCTTCGGTGACGCTGCCCGCGACGGTGTGGGCGCTCGCGCCGGCATCGCGCAAGAACTTGTTCAGCGTGCGGAAGGTGACGCCGTCGTTCTTCTCGGCGTGCAATGAGTCCCAACGCTTGCCGATGATATAGGCGTCTTTCGCATAGGCCGGGTCTTGGGTGGACCACTCGACAAATTCACTGCGCGCTTCGCCTGCCGACGCGTGGTGACAGGCTTGCATGATCTGCAACCATTTGCCGTGATCGCTGAAGTCTTCGGCGTCGAGATTAGAAAGCGCTTCGGCGATCTTGTCGGGCGTGTACTGTCCGCCGCCTGTGACGCCGCTGCGCGCTGGCCGTTCGATCGCCTTCAGAAGACGACGCGGCGCGGGCGGCAGTTCGGCGGAGATGGGCGGGTGTGAGTCATCCCACCTATACGGCGTTCCGTTGGGGTGGATCGAACCGGCCGCTACGACCTGCCGGCCCTTGGTCTTGAACTCGACGCCGTTATACTCTTCGCTGTCGAGCGTGTCCCGGATAAGCAGGTCTTCGGGCTTCGACATGTAGAGATGCACGCCGCCGCTGCCGGTGATGACCTTGGGATACTTAGAGTCATCAATGCCAAGATCGGCGCACAACTGAAGCCATCCTTCATCGCCGCCGTTGCGCGGGTCGATATCGACGACCAACTGAGTCGCCTTGAGACGGATGCCGCCGTTCCTCTCTTCTTCGAGACAGCGGGCTTTCACGGCCTTGGAGTCGTACCGCTTAGTCGTCCATTGTGCGTGCAGCGGCGCCTTGCCTACCTCTTTGGTCTTGCCGTTGGGGTATGTCTTCTTAGCCTTGGGCCTGTGCAGCGGGATGAACTCGAAGGCGCGTGTATCGTACCCAATGAAGGGCTTGGGCTTTGTTCCTTTGCGCTTATGAGCGCTATCGTTCATACTCATTGCCTTGCTCCACGCATGCTTATCACTAGCCCCGACCGCGTTCGCAGCGCGGCCGGGGTTTTCGTTTGAGTCGCTGGGGAGCGCGTCTGTTAGCTTCGTCCTACTTCGCCTTGCGCGCGGCGTCGCGCCTCCGCTTCCATGCGAGCAAGTCGGCACGCTGATAGAAATTCGCCAGTCCGATTTTGAACGGAGCCGGCGCCTTCGGGTCCCGTTGCATATGCTTCCGGAACGAATCCACGGTCGGGCAGCCGGCCACGACGTGAGCTTCGGCGGTGGGCACGACATCAGAAAGGGAAAGCGTCTTCATCGTCCTTGTCCTATTGTACGGCCATGTGGCCATGGTTGCTTTTAAAAGTCAAAGTAACATATGATGCTCATCAGCTGATCTCATCGTTCTCAATGGCCGTAGCCATGCGCGAGACTAGCGTTTTCCGATCTTCGGCATCGTTCACGCAGAAGGGCCATTCGCTAGCCGCCTCCAAGAGATACCCAGCCCCAAGCTCCGGCGCGAGCCGCCACACCTTGTGCTGGGTGTAAGACCCTTGACCGTAGAGCGCCCGCATTCTCCGGAGCATCGCGGCCTTGAAGTCCCGAGTCACGGCGTCACCCCTTCGGCTAAGATGTCTTGCAGAATGTCCTGCGCCACGTCCTCGATCTGGCGCTCGATACTGTCAATAAGCTCTTCGGCCTTTCGTTCGCGTTCTTCGGCGTCCATCTCATCGATTGTGATGCGCAATAAGGCCAATTCAAATTCGCAGCGAGATTCGAACCTTCCCAGCCAGAGTCGCGCATAACGGTTCGCCGCCGCGAGACGGGCCTGCGGAATGCCGCGCCAACTGCCGTAAGGCGAGCCGTAATGCTTCGCGATGTTCTCGCGGTTCGCTTCGAGCGCCTGCGTGTGATAGTCCATCTGCGCTTCGAATGCCGATCGATAATCGTCGGGTACATGCCGCGCGGTGCCGTCCGGGCTATGCCATCGCACAGCCAGATATTCTTTCCGCGCGTCGTTCAGCACAAACTTGGGCGTGGTAGCGAGGTCGCTCGCGTGCCCCCATTCCGTATAGTAGTCGAGAGGCATCGAATTCTCGAAGGGGTCGCAGAATTCGCGCCCATCGCCGCGCAGCAGGATGGGCCGCTTCATCAGATCAGCGTTGCCGGCCTGCAAGGCGGCGAAGCTCAAATGTGCAATCCGCTTTTGGGCTTCGATGTCTTCTGCGGTATTGCAAGCGCGCGTCGCGTCGTTTTGCCAAGTGCGGGCGTAGCCACGTTCATAATCGATCCGAGCTTTGCATCGGCGACGGGTGAACGGATTCGCAATGCCGCTAAGCGTGCCATCTTCGGAGCCGAACCGATAGCAAAGATAGCGAGCACGTTGTTTGCCGATCAGAGGCGGCCATTTGGATTCTTCGGACATGATGCACCTTCAATGTTGGCAGCTTGGGGAGCGCTGCACTCTCGCGTTACTCGCTGCGGTTCGCCATCGGCGGATTGTTCCAACGCTCAAAGATGGCGACGGGGTCAAGCTCGCGTGGCGGCTTCGGCTGCTCGCGGCCGTAAGCGGCATTAGCGATCGTCCGCAAGCGCGACTCCGTCTTCGCTTGGCCCCCATCACCGTGGAACGTCAATTGCTCAAGGGTGGCCACCGCCTTCGCGACGTCGGCCTCTGCGACCTTCCTCCACGCGTGCGGGCCTCGTGCACCGTTCGTGTACGGCTGAAGCGCCCTGTCGGCCGCTTCACGGCCTCGCGCGGCGAGGGCGCTAAGATAGGCCCGCTTCAGCGGCGCCATTTCAGTGTTGTCGGTCATGATCATACTTCCCTGTTCGCTCAGAACCCATTTCGAAAACGCCCGGCGGCGCAATCACCATCGTTTCCATACCTGCCCGCGATGTGCGGTCTTCGAAGGTGATTGCGCGCCGTTCGCCTCGCTGCGGCTGGATTCGGATGACCGCAGCTCCCCAACGCACCACGCCACAACAAGAGGATTTTCAACCACAGCACAGTGCGTCAGGTATCGGTTACTCGACGTCCAACAGCGCGAGCGCGTCAGTGGTGCGTGCCGGAACGTACCGTCCTTGATCGATCAGCTTGCGATACCAAAATGCACACTTATAGCGCGCCTCACGCTGTGCTTCGCGCGCCGCTGCCACGGCCTGCTCGCGTTGCATCGGTGTCATTGCGCGTGATTCGTCATGATCGGCCAGGGCCTTCGCGACGAGGGATTCAATCAACAGTTTCTTGATGGCGGGGACCGAGAGCAGAACGGCGGCAACGTTCACGATCTCTTTGCCGGCCAAGAGAGCCATCGGAAACTTCACATGACCTTGCAACGGACGGCCGCGGATGCCGCGCGGGCGCATGTACTTCACGCCTTCGACATTGATAGCGCCGCTGGCGAGATCGTTCACGTCCCTGACGATGCGATCTTCGATTTCCGTGCGAGAGACGGGCTGTAGCCACAGGCCCTCCACTTCGTATTCGAATTGCGCGATTTGGTCACCGCGCAGTTCGTGCATCTCCTCTAACGATTTGCCATCGATCGCCGTGTCCGTCGTGTTCCGATCCTTGAGAGTACCGTGCTGCGCACGAAGCGTTTCGTCGATCTGGTTGAGTCCGACGATATTGTTTAGCGGGTCGGCAGCTTGCGCCTCATACTCAGCTCGAATTCGGCGATCGATGTCGGCGAGTGCGGCTTCGAAGTGAGCGACTCGCTCCGCGTCGATTCGCGGCAGGCGACCATCGGTTTCTTCGCGAAGTCCACGCTGAAGCGGCACCTTCTCGGCGCGTAATTCATCCAGCCTCTGCTGATGCGACTTCGACGCCGCAGTCCTCCGCTCGCCGAGACGCTCGTACGTTCGATAGATTGAATGCGCCTTCGGACCGAGGCGGTCCGCTGGATATCGCGGAAGCTCGATTCCGGCCGGCGGTGCAGATTTGCTGGGCAATGCGGAAGTCATCTGAAAAGCTCCGGGGTTTGTTGATCTCGATGACCAAGGTCTAGGCGAGACGGACGCAGATCGACTACGTCACAAACGCCGTGGGGTGTTTTGGGGTTGGTCGATCAAGGACTTAACTTCGGCGATCATCGCCTCCATGGCCGCTGGGTCGGCTTTGAGGTGCGAGTAAATGGAATTTGCGGCGTTAGTGATCTGGTCGTCCCGATACAAGTTCGCGATGGATGCGGCGATTACTCCGCTGTTCGGCAAAACATGCCGAACCAAGAACGCTTCGCGAGAGGCGGGCGTGTACTTGAATCGATCGCGCAGTACATATGCGTAAACCTGTGCTTTCACGTAGGTCGGAAACATTCGGACCTTCGTTGTGGTCGCGCGCAGACGTACTTTCAGCCAAGGGTCGTTTGCGTGCTCGGCGAGAGACGCAAGCGAGCCCTCGTCGATCAATCGAGTCAGCATCTCATCGGTCCATTGGGGTTCGGTCATGGGCGCACCTTGCGACGCTTCGTCGGTGTGCAGCCTTTTTCGATCATCGCCGTTTCCCAAGCGACGATGTCGGACATGCGCCAATAGCGCGTCGGTGTGCCGAGATAGACCGGTTGCGGAAATTGATCGTCGCGCATGCGACGATGAATCCACATATCGGAGGCGCCATCAAAGCGCCGCTTGATCGTGGCAGACGTGACGTATTCGGCTTCATCGCCGGGGCGAGGAGTGTAGGCCATTGACGCGACTCCATGCGCCGCCCTCGTAGGGCGGTTGCAGTGAAGCGCAACCACGGCCTTACCGGCGTCTAAGCGCCGCCCCGTTCGGTTTCGTCGCTTGCGGTCCGGAAGGCGCCCCCGTGCGCCGTTGTCCGCCTTCCATGTCCGACCTACAAGCGTTGTCAGACATCATCTAACAGTTCTGCACTTTTCTGTCCAAGTAACACTTGTTAGGGACTACTCAGCGGGAGTCCGACAATTCGGAGAACTTCCGCCGACCACGCTTCGAACGCACGAACCTTCTGTTCGTAGAAGTCGTGTTGCAGATACGCGTCATCGTCCACGTGGTTGAGGCAAGCTTCAGCGACTTCGTTGTCAAAGCCCAGACGCTGCATGCGAGTTGAGCCCGTTCGGCGCAAGTCGTGGAGCGTCCAGTTCGGAATCGAGGCTACGTCCGGGTCTTCTGCTTGCGCGATTTCGAGCATGGCAGCGTCGAGCCGCCTTTTTGCCTTCGAGAATCCTGAGAAGGCATTTTCCCCATCGGTGCAGAACAGATACCCGGTGTCGTTTTTTACGGTCGGAATCGCCTTGATGACGTCTAGCATGGCGTCGGTCAGGAAGATTTCGTGTTCGTGGTGATTCTTCGTTCGCTCGGCGGGAATGATCCACGTGCGGCGATTCCCCATATGCAGTTCGCGTTTACGAACGCCAGCGACTTCGTTGCGGCGCGCGAGCGTCAGAATCAGCAAGCGCACAAAATAGCCCATCGGGAACGGCTCTTTGTCGCAAGCAAGCCATAGCCAACGCAATTCGGCGTCTGTCAGCTTGCGCTTCCGTTTGTTGCGCTTCGCCGACTCCAAGCCTTCGCACGGCGATTTTTGGATGCGCCCCTTCGCTACGCACCAATTGAAGAACGACGCCAAGACCCGATGCAGCCGCGCTGCGGCTTGGGGGTGCTTCTTAGCGATGCCGTCCAACAGAGCGGACACGTCCGCCTTGGTGACTTCATCGAGCCGCCGCTTGCCCCATACCGGCTCAAGACGCCGCTCATAGTCCTGCTTGGCTCGCAAGGCTGTGGATGGCCGCCAGCCCTTTTTGCTGCGGCTCTTGGGCTTCGGCGCGTTCGTCCAGTCGGTCCACGCCGTCGAGAACATCGCCCCGTGGTCGATACCGGCGGCGGCCTTGCGCCGGGCCTCCGCCTTCTCGGCGGCCGGATCGGCCCCTTCGGCGATCTTAGTGCGGAACCGGCTGGCGAGCTTCCGAGCGGCGGCCAGTCCAAATTCGTCGCTATAGGGCTCCAGCGTGAGCTTGCGGGGCACGCCTGCCGCTTCGTATCGGAGAACCCATGTCTTGCTGCCGGAGGGCTGCACGACCAGCCCTAGGCCCCGTACGTGGTCCTTACCGGCGTCCCGAAGCTCATAGCGGCCCGCGGGGTCGCCCTTGGCACTGGCCGCGGTCTTGGCCGTCAGCGTCGGCAACGCTCGGGCCGGGCCGCGGGGCTTCTTCTCTACGGTTGCACCTTCGCTCATTCGGAGCCCTACCAACGCGGCCGGGGTAAGCTAGGGGTAAGAAGATCGGCCGGAATAGGGTGTTAGATAGCGTGGGGCGCTCGGCCGCACAACTCAGCAAAAACCCTGTTAGATATGGGGGTTAACGCGGTATTTGCGTTCGAAAGTGTTCGGTGCTGTTTGGACTATATCCGTTATTCGTAATGACGGGGTCGGGGGTTCGAATCCCTCTTGCGGCACCAGCGCCCCGGTTCATCCGACCCCAAGCGCTCCGATGACCAGGCATCAGCCTGCATCAGGGCTCGCTCGGCTGCGTGATCGCGATCACATAATCGCAGACATGGCTCCCCTAACGTCCTGTCACGCCAACACGGGGAGACTTCACATGCGCAAGATCATTCTGATTGCCGCCATGCTGCTGGCTTCGGCCTCCGCCCAGGCAGGCGGCTCCCGCGGTCTGTCGCTCGCCGCGGCAGGCGAACAGACCTCCACTCCGCAAACCACGACATCGGCGAGCACCGTGACGGCGCAGGTGAGCGAAGCCGCGCCGGCCACCGAGGTTCAGAAATATCATGATCGTCCGCCGGCGGTGTCGCTCTCCGCGCCGACAGTGGCGACCACTCCGACGGTCACCACACCGGCGACGGCCTCCGCGCCGGTCACGACGCCCAAGCCCGCCGCCAAGACCACGGCAAAGGCGGACAAGCCGAAGCCCAAGCGCAGCTGGACCGAGCGCCGCATCATCAGCGAGCTGCATCGCCACGGCATCTATTGGTGAGGCGCCGACCTGTACCCTGATCTCGCCGTCATGCCCGGGCTTGACCCGGGCATCCACGTCTCCGCGCCTGATCCTAAAACGTGGATGGCCGGGACAAGCCCGGCCATGACGCAAGAGTTTTGGATTTGGCGCTTATTGCGAGATCGTTTGCACGACGCTCGCGATCGGACGGGAGTTCGTGCCTGCGGTCGGCACCTTCATGTCCTTCATCAGCGCCTCGTCATATTCCGGCAGCGTCTGGAGGCTCGTCTTGGCCTTCATCTGCACGACCTTGTAACCGCCGGCCTTCAGCCGCGCGAGCAGCGTCGGCAGGGCGAGGCCCGTGTTCTTCTGGAAGTCGTGCATCAGGATGATGCCCTTGCCGAGCTTGTCCAGCCTCGTCATCACGGTCTCGACGATCTTCTCCGGCGTCGCGCCCTTCCTGAAGTCGAAGGAGTCGATTTCGGTCGAGAACATCGCGACGTTGCGGGTGCCGAAATAGCTCACCATCGCGGGATTGTGCTGAAGCTGCGGAAAGCGGAAGAACGGCGCCGGGTTGGTGCCGAGCGCGAATTTCACTGCGCTGAAGCCCTTCTCAACCTCGTCCTTGACCTGCTGCTCGGTCAACTTCTTGCTGTTCAGATTGACATGCGACCAGGTGTGCGTGCCCACCGTGTGGCCCTGGGCCAGCACCTGCTTCAGGATCTCCGGATGGTAGGTCGCGTGCTTGCCGACCGAGAAGAACAGGCCCTTGGTGCATTCGTCCGCGAGCGCCTTCAGCACCGTGGGCGTGTTGACCGGCCACGGACCGTCGTCGAAGGTCAGCACGACCTCCTTCTCGGTCAGGAAGTCGAACTGCTTGAAATGCTCGAAGCCGAAGCCGGGGCCGCCCGTCGTGTCGATCTCGACGACGCGAAACACGCCCAGCGCGTTCGGATTGGCGCAGGCCTGCTTCGGCTGCATCGGCATGACCGGCACGGGGGCAGGTGCTGGAGCTGCTGCGGCCGGCTTGGCCGCGACGGCCGCGGTGGTCTCGACGTCGTCCTTGGCGGCGAGCTTCGCCTGTGCCGGCAATGGGTCGGCGGCACGGGCGGCAACTGTCTTGGGAGCGCCCTGGTCGGCGCGCGCGGAATAATAAAACCAACCGCCGGCGGCGATCACGACCGCCGCAACTACACTGGCCAGCATCAGGCCCAACGCATTACGCATCGTTACTCTTTCCAATTACGCAACCAAACCGGCGGAATTTCCCGCGCGACGAGCCATTAATGCGAAGTAAGAGTTAACGTGACACCAACACGACAGCGGTTGCGAAGGAATTTCAGTGGGCTGCGTCTGAGTGACTGAGATCACAGAGGACGGGTCTCCCGTGAGCGTCATCACAGTGGAAACGGTTTTGCCGGAGCATCGTAGCTCCCATCGACAACGGGCCCGCTGAGGCGGCGCCAACGGGAGCTTCAAATGACCAAGTCGTTTACCGGCAAGATCCGCGACACCAGCCTGGCCCTGGGCTTTGCCGCCATCGTCTCGATCGCTTCGACGGGCGCGAGCTTCGCCTTCTCGGCCGAGGCGCAGCAGATGTGCACGGGCGATGCCTTCCGTCTCTGCTCGGCCGAGATCCCCAATATCCCGAAGATCACCGCGTGCATGATCAAGCATCGCTCGGACCTCAGCGCCGGATGCCGCGCGGTGATGGACAAGACCCTCGCCAAGGGCGCCTCGCGCAAGGTCGCTGACGCTCAGGACACACAGTAACCAAGACGCTGCAGCTCCCCTCGTCATGCCCCCCGGCATGAAGCCGGGGTGATGCGGCGGCGCCCTGCAGCTAGTCAACAAAGCCGTTGCAGGTGCGGGATCGTCGCACTAGCTTCGCCCGCACGTCTTTCCGGGTAAGAGGCAATTGCGCGATGACCAGACTGCTTTTCGTTATTTCCTTGCTCCTGTGCGCATCGAGCGCCTCCGCGCAACAGCAGCCCGGCCATGATGCCTGCGCGCGCGACGTCACGCGCTTCTGCCGTCCCGTAATGGACAATGGCGACGGTGCCGTGCTGGCCTGCCTGAAGCAGAACCGCACCAAGCTGAGCAAGGCCTGCGACAAGGTGCTGACCCAGCACGGGCAGTGATCGTCATTCCGGGGCGCGCGAAGCGCGAACTATGGTGCGCAACTGCGCACCTGAGAATCCATCGCGCGACCAACTCCTGCGATAAATGGATTCCGGGTTCGCACCTTACGGCGCGCCCCGGAATGACGAGAGGCCTACGTACTGCTTCCCGCCGCGGTCGCGACCACCGGCAGCACCTCGCTGTTGGCGCGGTCCGGCGTGTCGTCCTTCCAGCGCACCGAACCGAAGGGGCGCTCCAGCATGCGGCGGATTCGCACCGGCTCGGGACCGATGTGGAAATCGATCGCCTGCTGATGCAGCGCGCGTTCGGACTGGGTCGCACGGTTGCGCTGACGCAAATAGTCGAGCCAGGTCGGGCAGTGATAGCGCTCGGTCCACAGCTCGGGGTCGGCGATGTCGCGCGCGATCGACCAGCCATAGGCACCGTTGCGCTGGCGCGAGAGCTGCACGTCCTGCATCACGTTGTGGAACGCGCGCGCATTCTCTTGCGCAACCCGATATTCGATCTCGACCACGAGCGGGCCGCTGCGCCCTGTCAGCGACAGCCTCACCTCGGGATCGGCCAGCATGTCCGCATCCTCGTTGCGGGCGCCGACACGCGGCATCGTGAGCCAGATGCCGAGCAGCGGCGAGATCAGCATCAGGCCGGCCGAGGTCAGCAATGCGATCTCGACGCCGGCATAGTCGGTGAGATGGCCCCAGCCCCAGGCGCCGATCGCGATGCCCCCGGCGATCGCGGCCTGGAAGGCTGCGAGCGAGCGACCGGCGACCCAGCGCGGGGCCGAGAGCTGCACGCCGATATTGAACAGCGCGATCGCCGCCATCCAGACTGCGCCGCCTAGCACCAGCGCGGCCGCCGTCAGCACCGGCTCCGTGCTCAAAGCGAGGGCGGCCATGGTGAAGGCCATCGTGATGGTGCAGGCGCGGATCGCGGCCTCGCCGCTCATGCGCTTGCGCAATTCGTGGATGTTGAGCGCGCCGATCACCGCGCCCATGCCGAAGGCGCCGAGCATGATGCCATACATCTGCGCGCCGCCATGCAGGAGGTCGCGCGCGACCAGCGGCATCAGCGCCATCACCGCGCCGCCGATCAGGCCCATCACCAGCGTGCGCAACAGCACGATCTTGATCGGCGGCGAATTGGTGATGTAGCGCACGCCCGAGACCATGGCGCGGTTGAGCTTTTCCCGCGGCAGGCGCGACACCTCGGTGTTGCGGCGCCAGAGCAGCAGCACCACCAGCAGTGGCAGATAGAGGATCGCATTGCAGGCGAATGCAGCCACCGCACCGAGCGCAGCGACGATGACGCCGCCGACCGCCGGACCGAAGCTGCGCGCGATGTTGTAGCTGATGCCGTTCAGCGCCACCGCGGACGCCAATGCCTCGGGCGGCACTTGTTCGCTGACCGAGGACTGCCAGGCCGGACCGAACAGCGCATTGCCGCTGCCGACGATGAAGCAGAAGGCGAGCAGCAATTCCGGGGTGATCAGGTTGAAGCCGGCCAGCACGGTGAGCACGCTCGCGCCGATCAGCGCGATCGACAGCGAAATCACACTGACGATGCGGCGGTCATACATGTCGGCGATGGCGCCGGCCGGCATCGAGATCAGCATGATCGGCAGCATGAGCGCGGTCTGCACCAGGGCCACCTTGTCTGCCGAGGCCGCCATCTGCGTCATCGCCCAGGCCGCACCCACGCCCTGGATCAGGAGGCCGAGATTGGAGAGCAGGCTGGCGAGCCAGATCCGCCGGAACACGGTGTACCGCAGGGGCGCTGTGATGCCGTCGGCGGCCATTTTCGGGCGGTTCGGCTGCTCGGTCATATCCCCTTCCATGTCGGATGGCAGAAGTGGTCGTGGTGATTCCGGCCAATTCAGTGATGCCCGCGAAAGTCCTTCGCTGTCCAGTGCTTAGGCCGGTATAAGCAGTGCAAAGAGCTAGGCTTGCCGGGAGGAACTGATGAAGCTGTCGCGACGGACGATTTTGCGAGGGGCTGCGAGCGTGCCTTTCGCACTTGCGAGCTTGCGGACGGGCGCGCTGGCGCAGACCGCGCCCGCCACGGAGCTGCCGCCGATTCTGTTCGTCCACGGCAATGGCGATTACGGCGCGCTCTGGATGACGACGCTTTGGCGGATGGAGTCCAACGGTATCGCGCGCGATCGCATCATGGCGATCAATTTCACCGACCCGCTGGCGCGCACCGACGACAAGGTCGAGCAGGCGGGTCGCTCCTCGACCGAGGACCAGCGCCGCGAGCTCGCTGCTGCGGTTGCTGAGCTGAAGCGCCGCACCGGCGCACCTCGCGTGGCGCTGGTCGGCAGCTCGCGCGGCGGCTACGCGATCCGTAACGTCATCAAGAACGGCGGCGCCGGTGATGTCAGCCATGCGGTGCTGTGCGGTACGCCCAATCACGGCGTGTTCGCAACAGACGACCAGCCGAACAACGAATTCAATGGCCGCGGCACGTTCCTGCGCGGACTGAACGAGGGCGAGAGTGAGGTGACGCCGGGAGTCGCTTTCCTCACGCTGCGCAGCGACGGTCTGGACAAATTCGCGCAACCCGATGGCCGCTTTATCGGCAAGCCTGGCATGCCGACCAATGTCACCGCCGAAGGGCCGGAGCTGAAGGGCGCCACCAATCTCGTGCTCGGCGCGCTCGACCATCGCGAGGTGGCGTTTCACCCGCGCGCGTTCCGCGAGATTTACAAGTTCATCGCGGGGCGCGAACCTGCGCGCATCGCGATCGTGCCGGAGACCAGCGTGAGATTGAGCGGCCTCGTCACGGGTACGCCCGGCGGCGTGCCGACCAATCGTCCGGTCGCGGGTGCAATCGTCGATGTCTTCCGTGTCGATCCTGATACCGGGGAGCGCAAAGACGGTGCGCTGTACAGCTCGACAACAGGCTCAGATGGCCGTTGGGGGCCGGCGCAGGTCGATCCCGCCTGGTCGCTCGAATTCGTGCTGACCTCGCCGGATGCGCCGACGACGCACATCTACCGCTCGCCCTTCCCGCGCTCGTCCGAGCTTGTGCATCTGCGGCCCGCGCGGCCGCTCGGGCCGGCCGACAAGGCCGCCGGCGCCGTCGTGATCATGTCGCGCCCGCGCGGCTATTTCGGCCTGCCGCGCGACGTGGTGCTGCTCGACGGCAAGGAGCCGGCCGACGTCAAGGCGGGCGTGCCCACGGATGCGGCAGCCACCCTGCGGCTTCCCGCCACCGAGGTTGGCCGTAACATCGTGGCCCAATTCGGCGAAGAACGGATTGTGGCACGCGCCTGGGCTGCGTCCGAGAACCGGATTGCCATCGCCGAGCTGACTTACTAGCTATTTACCTGCGTCCCACCTTGCGGGAGAGAGCCATGAATATCGCCAGCGTGCGTCGGCCCATCACCCCTCCGGCTCCTCCGCGGGCGCCAGACGATATGTCGTTCTTCGGCCGGCTCGCGGTCATCAGGCAGAATATGATCGCGACCTGGGGTCAACGCGCCTACGAGGAAGAGGTCATTTCTGGCCGCTTCTTCTTCCGCAACAGTTTCATCCTGAACCAGCCGGACGCGATCCGGCACGTCCTGCTCAGCAATTACGAGAACTACACGCGCACGCCGGCCGGCATCCGCATGCTGCGCCCCGTGCTCGGCGACGGCCTTCTGATTGCGGAAGGTCATTCCTGGACGTTTCAGCGCCGCACGCTCGCCCCGGCCTTCACGCCGCGCGCGACCGCAAACCTCGTTCCGCACATGACGGCCGTGCTCGACGAAACCATCGCCAAGCTGGACGCGCAAACCGGTGAGCCGGTCGACCTGCGCGCGATCATGCAGCGCATGACGCTTGAGATCGCCGGTCGCACGATGTTCTCGTTCGGCATGGACCAGCACGGCGCAACCCTGCGCAACTTCATCATGGAATATGCCGCGCGGTTGGGGCGTCCGTACTTCCTCGACATGGTGCTGCCGGTGTCCTGGCCGAGCCCGATGGATTTTGCCCGCGCCCGTTTCCGCAAGCGCTGGACCGAGTTCGTGGCCATGCTGATCGCCGAGCGGCGTAAGGCGGGCAAGAAGGACGGTGCGCCGCCGCGCGATTTGTTCGATCTCATGGACGAGGCACGCGATCCCGAGACGGGCCAGGGCTTCTCCGACGAGCAGCTGGTCGACGAGGTCGCGACCATGATTCTCGCCGGTCATGAGACCACGGCGACGGCGCTGTTCTGGGCGCTCTACCTGCTCGCGCTCGATCCCGATACGCAGGAGGAGGTGGCGTCCGAGACCCGCGGCGAGCATCTCGACAGCATGGCCGACATCGATCGCCAGAAATTCACCCGCGCGGTGATCGACGAAACCATGCGGCTCTATCCGCCGGCCTTCCTGGTCGCGCGTGCCGCGCGCGATAGGGACAATGCGGCGGGCGTCGAGATCGGCAAGGGCGACATCATCATGATCGCGCCCTGGCTCTTGCATCGGCACGAGAAGCTGTGGGATCAGCCGAACGCTTTCATTCCAAAACGGTTCATGTCGCAGGAGGCGCCGGACCGTTTTGCCTACCTGCCGTTCGGCGCAGGTCCGCGCGTCTGCATCGGCGCACCGTTTGCCCAAGCCGAATCCGTGCTGGCGCTGGCGCGGCTGATCGGAGCGTACCGAATCGAGCTTGCCGACCCCGCGACCCCCGTGATCCCGCTCGGCGTCGTCACCACCCAGCCGGACCATTCACCCCTGTTCCGCATCACGCGTCGGTGACAGGCTCGCGTCTGGCCGCTGGCGTGACCCAGCCTACATAGAGTTCCGCCATGAGCGACATCCAGGCCCAGTTCTCCGTTCTGAAGCAGACCGCCGATTCCGTTGTGGTGGAGGCCATCGCGCAGCTGATCGCCAACGGTCATGATCGCGATCTCAACCGGATCAATGCGCTGGATTTTGCCGACCGGACCGGGCTCGACCAGGAGAAGGTCATTTCCGGCTTCCTGCACGCCTCGCGGCTCGGCCTGTTCGACATGAGCTGGAACGTGCTGTGTCCCGGCTGCGGAGGTGTGCTGGGCGCCCACGCCACACTGAAGTCGTTGAAGCACGACGACTACAATTGCGCGCTCTGCGCCGCCGGATACGAGGCCTCCGTCGACGAGATGGTCGAAGTGGCCTTCACCGTCAGCCCGCGGGTCCGCCGCATCGGTGCTCATGATCCCGACACGTTGCCGATCTGGGAGTATGTGCGGCAGATGTTCTGGAGCTCAGGCGTCGACATCAACGACGAATCCTTTTCCCGCCTGATCAACCAGGTAACGCTCGAAGCCCTCGAATTGCCCGCCGGCGAGAAGGCGATCCTCTCACTCAATCTGCCGAGCCAGTTCATCATCGTGTTCGAGCCGGTCACCCATTCCGCCCATTTCCTGGAAGTTCAGGGTGAGCCGACCAGCGAGCGTCAGCAGCTGTCGATCATGTTCAACAAGCTGGAGGCGCCGGTGGGGACCACCGTGATGCGCCCCGGACCGTTGCGTCTCATGCTCGAGAACCAATCGGACAGTCGCGTATTGCCCTCGGTCTGGATTGCCGACCACGCGTTGCACGAGATGATCGGCAAGCGCAAGCCGATCCTGACCGCCAAGCGCATGCTGTCCAACCAGACGTTCCGCGACGTCTTCAAGGCCGACAACCTCAATGTCGACCAGCGACTGAAGATCACGTCCCTGACGTTCCTGTTCACCGACCTGAAGAGTTCGACGGCGCTGTATGAGCGGGTCGGCGACCTCAATGCCTTCGATCTCGTGCGGGCGCATTTTCGCGCGCTGCTGGAGATCATCGCCGCCGAGAAGGGTGCGGTCGTGAAGACGATCGGCGATGCCGTGATGGCGACCTTCGTCAGGCCCGAGCACGCCATCACCGCGGGACTGCGCATGCGCGCCGCGATGGTCGAATTGAACAAGCAGCGCGGCGCCAACGACCTCATTCTCAAGATCGGGATCCACGAAGGCCCCTGCCTCGCAGTCATGCTCAACGAGCGGCAGGATTATTTCGGCCAGACCGTCAACATCGCCGCCCGCGTGCAGAGCCTGTCGACCGCGCAGGAGATCCACATCACCGGCCCGGTGCTGGACGCTCCCGCAGTCGCCGAGGTGCTCGAGCAGCGCGCCATCAAGCCGATCCAGAAGCAGGCCGCGCTCCGTGGCATCGCCGACAAGATGGTGGTGTACGAGATACCGTGAGGCACCATTCGTCATTCCGGGTTCGATGCTGGGGCATCGCCCCGGAATGACGGTGAACAGATTGCCGAAACGTAATACGCGCGCGGAACTGACGCACGTTGCGCCGGTTGGGTTTCTTGCTCATATAATGCTGGTAACGGCCGCGCTCCTTGCGGCGTCATCAATCTCGGTAGGACCTATGCTCGACGGCTTGCGCCAATTCATCGCCGACATTGTCGGTCCCCAAGCCCAGGACCGCGCATTTGGCGACAGCGATTACCGGCTGGCCGCGACCGCGCTGCTGGTCCATGTGGTCTCGCTGGACGGCCAGCCGAGCGCGGCCGAGCAGCGCAAGCTGCACAGCCTGATCGAAAGCCATTTCGGGCTCGACCGCGGCACCGCTGACCGTCTCATCGCCGACGCCACCCAGGTCGAAGGCGAGGCCGTCGACCTCTATCACTTCACCAGCGTCATCATGCGCTCGCTCGACGAAGCGGGTCGCAAGCGGATCGTGCAGATGATGTGGGAGCTGGTCTATGCCGACGGAGAGGTCAGCGAGTTCGAGGACAATGTGGTCTGGCGCGCGTCCGACCTGCTCGGCATCTCCCAGCGTGACCGGATCGAGCTGAAGCACGCCATTGCGGAGCGTGCCGGTGGCCAGGTCAAGGATCGCGCCGTCGGACCGGTCCCCGGCGGATTGCCTGGCCTACGAGCCACATGACGAAACTTTAATATAAGCCCGGCGGTCCCCCGCTTCTGCGGATTCGACTGCAAATACCGGTCTTTCCTGCTTCCACTGTCGCTCTCACAAGCAGCCATGCTGCCAGCGCCGCTTGCCTGGCGCGCACGGCTTATGCTCTCGTTCTGGTATTGCCGGGACCACAGACTTCAATTCAAGAGACTTCGATCGTGAATGAGCGGGTAACGTTGATCACCGGTGCCTCGGCGGGCATCGGGATGGAGCTGGCGCGTGTGTTTGCCGCCAATGGACATCGCCTCGCATTGACGGCGAGACGGGTGGATCGGCTCGAAGCGCTCGCGAACGAGATCGCCGCCAAGGGTGGCAAGAAGCCGATCGTGATCGCCTGCGATCTCGAGGACCCGCATGCCGGTGAGAGGATCGCCGCGACACTTGCCGCCGAAGGCGTCGAGCTCGATCATCTCGTCAACAATGCCGGCTTCGGCGTATTCGGCGATGCCATCGAGCGCGATCGCGTCGCGCAGCTCGGTATCGTCGATGTCAACGTCCGCGCCCTGACGGATCTGTCGCTGCGCTTCGCCGATCAGCTCATCCGGAACAAGGGCGGTCTTCTCAATGTCGGCTCGGTTGCAGGCTTCCTGCCCGGCCCCGGCATGGCCGTGTACTACGCATCCAAGGCCTATGTGATTTCCTTCACCGAAGCATTGCGGGCGGAGCTCGCTCCCCGCGGCGTCCGTGTCACCGTGCTTTGCCCGGGCCCGGTCCCCACGGAATTCCAGGCCCGCGCCGGCGTCGGCTCGCAACATGACACGGCCTTTCTCAACGTCTCAGCTGCCGAGGTTGCGCGGGAGGCGTATCGCGCTCTGATGGCCAACAAACGGGCAGTGCTGCCCGGCCTCGGCAACAAGATTGTGCCGTTCGCGCTGCGCTTCTTCCCACGCGGCTTCATCCTGGCGGCCACTAGCCGGTTCCAGCGGCAGAGGCACTAAAACGCGATGAATCGTCATCGCGCTTTAGCTCTTTGTTTGAGCATGATCTTTTCGGAAAACCGCTTCACACTTTTCCGGATCATGCTGACAACGCCGCCCGCGTCCGTAGTGGCCCGGAGCTTGCTTCCAGACGTGCGCGTGTGTGCGCAAACTCACACGATGTTAACCATCGCTTAGCTATGCTGGCGGTCTGAACCGATAGCACTCGCAGAGGCCATGTCGTTCCGGACGGACAGGTTTGGTGGCGCAGAGGTGGTCGCCTTCCCACAGAGGGCGGCGAGCGTCGCCGCCGCTGAAACCCGGCTGCCGGTTCTGATCGTCCTGCATCAGGAATGCTCGACACCCGGCCGCGTCGGCAATGCGTTGCGCGCGCTCGGCCACCGCCTCGACATCCGCCGTCCTCGCTTCGGCGATCCCCTGCCCGAGACGCTCGATCAGCATGCCGGGGTCGTGATCTTCGGCGGGCCGATGAGCGCCAATGATTCCGACGACTACATTCGCCGTGAGATCGACTGGATCGAAATTCCGCTCCGCGAGCAGCGCCCGTTGCTCGGCATCTGCTTAGGGGCGCAGATGCTGGCGATGCAGCTCGGGGCCCGTGTCGCGCCGCATGCGCAGGCGCTGACGCAGATCGGGTACTACCCGATCAGGCCGACCGCCGCGGGCCGCGCGCTCTGCCCGCACTGGCCGGCGCAGGTCTATCACTGGCATCGCGAGGGCTTTGAGCTGCCTGGAGGCGCCGACTTGCTCGCCGAAGGCGATGATTTCCCGGTGCAGGCGTTCCGCACGGGCAATGCTTTCGGCGTGCAGTTCCACCCCGATGTGACCTATGCGATGATGTGCCGCTGGACCACGCGCGGCTATGACGGATTCAGCGCGCCCGGTGCACGGCAGCGGCATCATCATTTCGCGGATCGCGCCGTCTACGATGTCGCCGAACGCGCCTGGCTCGATCATTTCCTCGACGGCTGGTTGGAGCGCCGGCCGATGCTGGCGCAAGCCGCCGAGTGATCGCGGCTTCGCGCAAGTCCTTGGCGCAAGTCCTTGGCGCAGGTCCTTGGCGCAAGTCCTTCTCCCATCCCGGGGTATGCTAGGCTCGCTTCTAACGAGCGCGTGCGAACGCGTGCCGGCAAACAAGGGAGAGCGTCATGGCCTACGAACACATTCTCTATGAGGTGAGCGACAAGATCGCGACCATCACGCTCAACCGCCCCGATCGTATGAATGCATGGACGCCGGTCATGGAGCGCGACGTGCGCAACGCGATGGAGGCATCGAGCGCCGACGACAATGTCCGCGTCATCGTCCTCACCGGCGCGGGCCGCGCCTTCTGCGCCGGCGCCGACATGGATGCGCTGAAGGGCCTCGATCCCAACGACGTCAGGCGCGCCTCGAACCTGCCGCCGTTCGACATGAATCGCCGGCCAGACTGGCAGACGCGGTACGGCTATTATCCTTCGATCAAGAAGCCTGTGATCGCCATGCTGAACGGCGCGACGGCAGGCATTGGACTGGTGCATGCACTCTATTGCGACCTTCGCTTTGCCGCCGACAACACCGTGTTCACCACCGCCTTCGCGCGGCGCGGCCTGATCGCCGAGCACGGCATCAGCTGGATGCTGCCGCGCATCGTCGGCCACGCCAATGCGCTGGATCTGCTGCTCTCGGCGCGGCGCGTGTCGAGCGAGGAGGCACTGCGGATCGGGCTGGTCAACCGGCTCTGTCCGCCGGAGAAGCTGCGTGAAGAGACGTATACTTACGCGCGCGATCTCGCCGATTTCGTCTCGCCGAGCGCGATGGCCGTGATCAAGCGCCAGCTCTACGAGGTGCCGTTCCAGACGCTGGCCGAGGCGACGATCGAGGCCAACAGGGAGATGATGGTGGCGCTGAACGGGAGTGATTTCAGGGAGGGCGTGGCGAGCTTCATGGAGAAGCGGCCGCCGAGGTTTACGGGGAGGTAGGGGGAGTTCACGGAGAGGGTCCGCCGTCGCCCTTCGGGCTATGGCGGGACAGCCTTCGCTCACTTCGCTACGAGAGAGCACGGCTGGCTTGCCTAGCCGTAGCTCGCGAAGCGAGCGAAGGCTGGTGGAGCCAGGCGGGATCGAACCGCCGACCTCGTCATTGCGAACGACGCGCTCTCCCAGCTGAGCTATGGCCCCTTTGCTGGCCGCTCTGGTGAACGCGGCCGACAACCGGGCGCCATTTAAGTCCCCGCCAAGGTCAAGTCAAGGACGGGCGTAACCCGGTTTTAGCTCTCAGGGTGCCGACTTCCCTTGTTTGGGCCTGACGGAACCGATATCTAGCAAACGGGGCGTCAATCCCGACCGAGCCAGAGTTTTCAAAAGCCAGAGGCCTCATAAGCCATGCGTGCCGTTCTCGACATCGTCATCATCGTGCTCGACCTCTACGTCTGGCTGCTGATCGCCTCCGCGATCCTGTCCTGGCTGATCGCCTTCAACGTGGTGAACACCCGTAACCAGTTCGTGTCGGCGGTGGCGGAGTTCCTCTACCGGATCACCGAGCCTCTGCTGGCGCCGATTCGCAATTTCCTGCCCAGCCTCGGCGGTCTCGACATCTCGCCGATCATCCTGATCCTGATCATCATGTTCATCGAGCGGGTGATCCTGTACTACATCTACCCGAACGTGGTCTAAGCGGGCGGGAGCGCCTTGGTTGCCAACAAGGAGCCTTGTTGTCAGGAGCCTTGCCCTAAGGACCCTTGGCGCTACTCGGCCGCAGGAATCAGCATCGCGCTGCGGGTGACGCCGCGCGGCGGCCGCGACGACATCGACGGGATCGAGCAGCTTTCGGATGGCCGCAGCGTGCTCAAGGTGCGGGTGCGCGCCATTGCCGATGGCGGCGAGGCCAACAAGGCCGTGCTGGCGCTGCTGGCGAAATCGCTCGGCGTGCCCAAGAGCAATGTAAAGCTGCTATCCGGAGCCACGTCGCGGCTGAAGCAGATCGCGGTCGACGGCGATCCGGCGCGTCTCGGCGAAACCCTGCGCCAGCTCACATCGGCCAAACCGACAGATTGAGAGAACGGACATGACCGCTGATATCATCGATGGAAAAGTCATTGCGGCGGAACTCCGTGGCCGCGTCGCCGAGGAGGTCGCCCGCGTCAAGCGCGAGCACAATCTGGTGCCGGGCCTTGCAGTGGTCCTGGTCGGCAACGACCCCGCCAGCGAAGTCTATGTCCGTTCAAAACACACCCAGACCCAGGCCGCGGGCATGGCCTCGTTCGAGCACAAGCTGCCGGCCGACGTCTCCCAGGCAGATCTGCTGGCGCTGGTCGCAAAGCTCAATCGCGATCCCGCCGTGCACGGCATTCTCGTGCAATTGCCGTTGCCGAAGGGGCTGAACACCGAGGCCGTCATCAACGCCATCGACCCCGCCAAGGATGTCGACGGGCTGCATCCGAACAATGCCGGCCGGCTCGCCGGCGGCTTCGAGGCGCTGTCGCCCTGCACGCCGCTCGGCTGCATCATCCTGACCAAAAGCGTGCACGCCTCGCTCGAAGGCATGAACGCCATCGTCATCGGCCGCTCCAACCTGGTCGGCCGCCCGCTCGTGCAATTGCTGCTGAACGAGAACGCCACGGTGACGATCGCGCATTCGCGCTCGCGCGACCTGCCTGGCCTCGTGAAGAAAGCGGACCTCGTCTATGCAGCAGTGGGCAAACCAGAAATGGTGCGCGGCGACTGGCTGAAGCCGGGTGCGACCGTGATCGATGTGGGCATCAATCGCATCCCGAAGGAGGACGGCAAGACGCGCCTCGTCGGCGATGTCGCCTATCAGGAAGCGCTTGCCGTTGCCGGCGCGATCACGCCGGTGCCGGGCGGTGTCGGCCAGATGACGGTGGCGTGCCTGTTGGTGAACACGCTCCGCGCGGCCTGCGCGATCGCCGGCCTGCCGAAGCCGGCGGTGTAGTTGAGCGTCATTCCGAGGCGGCTCGCAGAGCCAAACCCGGAATCTCGCGCCCCGACCTCTGGATTCCGGGTTCGCTCTGACGCGCCCCGGAATGACCGTGCGGATCAGCCCTTCTTCTTCTTCTCGCGCTCGATGCCTTCTTGGATCAGCTGGTGCGCTTCCTCCGGGCCGCCCCAGCGCAGGATCTTCACCCACTTGCCCTTTTCGAGATCCTTGTAGTGCTCGAAGAAGTGCTGGATCTGCTGCAGCGTGATGTCGGGCAAATCGGAATACGACTTCACCTTGTCGTAGCGCTGCGTCAGCTTGGACGACGGCACCGCCAGGATCTTCTCGTCGCCGCCGGCTTCGTCCTCCATGAACAGCACCCCAACCGGACGCACGCTCATGACGGCGCCGGGGATGATGGCGCGGGTGTTGATGATCAGCACGTCGCAGGGGTCACCGTCATCCGACAGCGTATGCGGGATGAAGCCGTAATTGCCGGGGTAACGCATCGGCGTGTAGAGGAAGCGGTCGACCACCAGCGTGCCGGCCTCCTTGTCCATCTCGTACTTGATCGGTTCGCCGCCCACGGGGACCTCGATGATGACATTGACGTCGTGGGGGACGTTCTTTCCGATCGAGACCGCATCGATACGCATTCAAGGCTCCGTTGTTGCCGAGGATAAATCGCGCCCGGCAGCGATTTTGGCGCTGTCATACGCGGGCTTGGCCCGCTGATCCATCGCGTTTTTGTGAAATAATGAATCCGGCGATCACCGGCGCAAGCGGCCTGCGGTATCGACGGATGGGAACGCTGCCCGGCTAGGGTTTCAGCAGCTCAATTGGTCCAAGCGAAGGCAACCTTGTCGAGCGCCTTCGGTCCGAAACGCTCCGACGAGCGCGCCACCATGCGACCACCCAGGGCGCGGTAGAACTCGGTAGCGGGATCGTTGTCCGAGAGCGCCCACACCACCATGCTCTTCAGCCCGCTCTGCATCAGGTCGCGGCGGGCGGCGGCAAACAGGCGGCGGCCGAAGCCGAGGCCCTGAAACTCGGGCCGCAGATAAAGCTCGTAGATCTCGCCGTCGAAATGCAGGCTGCGGGCCCGGTTGCGGCCGTAATTGGCATAGCCGGCGATCTTGTCACCGAACACCAGCACGCTGACACGGCTGCCCTTGCGGATCGCGCTGTCCCACCACTGCGGACCGCGGCGGTTGATCAGCTTCTCCAGCTCGGCGCCGGGAATGATGCCCTGATAGGCCGAACGCCAGGCTTCGTCATGGGTCGACGCCACCGCAGTTGCATCTGCGGCTTTGGCCGGCCGGACCTCGATCAGGGTTGTGCTCATGGACGCGATCAAACCAAGTCGCCGCGCCGGCGGCAAGACCTATCGTTAATTATCGGTTAACCTGTGGACTTTCTGCATCAGTATTTCAACCGAGTTGTGCCGAAAAAAGACAGGACGGCAACTCCGAGGGCACCTGCGTGCGTGCCGTCGGTGCAAAACTCCTGTTGCTTGCGGCAACGAAGGAACGGCAATGGGCACCGCAGAAAGTCCGCTCATTGTGATTCGTTCCTACTAGTGTGCCTGTCGCTGTTCTTATTCGCCCTCGGCAATTCATGCGGCTCCTCAATACCATCGCGCTCCTGCCTCTGCTGGCCTTGCTGACCGCGCCGCCTCTGTGCGCAGAGGTCAGGTTCGGTCCATCGGGAGAGGAGGGCGCACCGTTTCGTCGGCAGGAATGGCGCGTGCCAACGCCGGATACCGATCTTGCTGCGCATGCCCTGCTGTTTCGCCCCTCGGGCCCAGGTCCGTTCCGGCTCGCGGTGATCGCACACGCCTCGACGCAGAACACGCTACGTCGGGTGCAAATGCCGCAGCCGGAATACCGCCCGCTCGCCGGCTATCTCGTCGCGCGCGGCTTTGCCGTGCTGGTGCCGGAGCGGCCAGGCCATGGTGCCACCGGCGGCCGCTACCTCGAGGATCAGGGCGGCTGCGGCGAGCCCGACTACACGCGCTCGGGCCGCGCAACGGCCGACGCAATCAAACTGGCGCTGGTCCAGCTGCAAAAGCAGGATTTCATCCGCAAGGATGGCGCGATCGTGATCGGCCATTCCGCCGGCGGATGGGGTGCGCTGGCGCTCGCCGGTGCCGATCCGAAGGTGATCTCCGCCATCACCGTGTTTGCACCGGGACGCGGCGGCCATGCCAATGATGAGCCGAACCGAATCTGCGCGCCGCACACCCTGCTCGCCGCCGCAGCGGAATTCGGCAAGACCGCGCGCATTCCCGTCACCTGGCTCGTTGCGCCCAATGACAGCTATTTCGCGCCGGCATTCTCGCAGAAACTCGTCGATGCGTTTCGCGGCACGGGCGGCAAGGCTGAGTTTCGCCCGCTGCCGGCCGTCGGCAGCGAAGGCCATTGGATGATCGAAACCGAAGCCGGCGTCAAAGCCGCCAGCGGCGAGCTCGCGCGGGCGCTGAACCCGCCCAAGCCTGTGGCGACCAAGAAGCCATGACGCTGTATTTCCTGTTCAAATTTGTTCACGTCCTCGGCGCCATCGTCATTCTCGGCACCGGGACCGGCATCGCCTTCTTCATGCTGATGGCGCATCGCACGCAGGACCCGGAGTTCATCGCCCGCACCGCTTCGGTCGTGGTCATCGCGGATGCGATCTTCACGCTGTCGGCCGTGATCCTCCAGCCGGTCAGCGGCGGCGTGCTGATGATGCTGTCGGCGACCTCGATCACGGAGCGCTGGCTGCTGGCCTCACTCGCGCTCTACGCGATTGCCGGCTTGTTCTGGGTGCCGGTCGTGTTCATGCAGATCGAGATGCGGGACCTCGCGCGCAAGGCTGCTGCGCAGCGCAGTGCGCTCCCACAGCGCTATTTCGTGCTATTCCGCCGCTGGTTCGCGTTCGGCTTCCCCGGCTTCGGCGCGACGATGGCCATCCTGTGGCTGATGATCGCGAAACCGTTTTGAGAGAAGCGATGAGTGAGCGAACCGTTTTGGTGCTCGGCGCCTCCGGCCTGATCGGCCGCTTCGTCACCGACGATCTGCGCACGCGGGGCTTTCGCGTCGTCGGCGTGGCGCGGAGCCTGTCGCCGGCGCAGAGGATGAGCGCGCTGGACATCGAGCTGCCGATCCTCATCCTCGACACGGCCGCGCTGACGCGTCTCCTCAGCGAGCACGGGGTAGACGTCGTCGTGAACTGTCTCGGCGTGCTCCAGGATGGCCCCGGCAGCAACACGAGCGCGGTGCATCGCGATTTCGTCGCGCGACTGCTTCGGGCGATCGGCGGCAGCGGCCGCGCAATCCGGCTGGTGCACATCTCGATCCCCGGCTCCGCGGAGGCGGACCGCACCGCCTTCGCTACGACCAAACGCGAGGCCGAGCGCCTGATCGGGGCTAGCGGCATTCCTCATGCCATCCTGCGGCCCGGCTTCGTGGTCGCACCGTCAGCCTATGGCGGTAGCGCCATGCTCCGCGCGCTTGCAGCCTTTCCGATCGATTTGCCGGCCAAGGACATGGCAACGCCATTTCAGCCCGTGGCGATCGAGGATATTACGGCGACCGTCGCCTGGCTCGCCGCGCGCGACATCGACGATGCCTCGTTGAGGGCGGTGAGCTGGGACCTGATGCAGGCCGAACCGATCACCATGGCCGGCGTCATCAAGCCGTTTCGCCATGCGTTCGGCACGGACGGCTGGCCGCGCATCGCGATGCCCCGCTTCCTGCTCGATCTCGGCGTGAAACTCGGCGATGTCGCCTGCTATCTCGGCTGGACGCCGCCGATGCGCTCGACCGCCATTGCCGAGCTGCGTCGCGGCGTGACTGGCGATCCGTCAGCGTGGAGCGCCGCGACGGGTATCGCGCCGAAGCATCTGGCTGAGGCGATCGGACGCCATCCTGCCAGCATCCAGGACAAATGGTTCGCGCGCCTGTTCCTGGTCAAGGCGCTGATTTTCGCAAGCCTGGTCGCGTTCTGGGTCGTCTCCGGTTTCATCGCCTTGTTCGTGTCCTACGGTGCCGCCGCCGGCATTTTGACCGCGCACAACTTTCCGCCCGCGCTGGTTGATCCCATCACCATCGGCACCAGCCTGATGGACATGAGCATCGGTGTCTTGATCGCCTTCCGCCGAACGGCTGCGATCGGCTTGGTCGCGGGTATTTTCGCTTCGCTCGGCTATATGCTGGGCGCGGCGATCCTGACGCCCGACCTCTGGATCGAGCCGCTTGGCGCGCTGGTGAAGACCGGGCCGGCGATCGTCTTGATGGTCGTCGCGCTCCTGATGCTGGATAACCGATAGCGTTTTCGAGCGAAGTGGATTCCGGTTCGCGTGAAGAAAACGCGTCAAAAAGAGAGTCTGATGCCCAAATGGCCTGAGGACGACGTCATTCTGTTCGACGGCGTCTGCATCTTCTGCTCACGCTGGGTCCGCTTCGTCGCCAAGCGCGACACGGCGAGGCAGTTTCGGTTCACGCCGATCCAGTCGGATTATGGCGCCCGGCTCGCGCGCACGTTCGGCATCGACCCCGATGATCCCGACACCAACGCGGTTGTCCACGGCGGCGAGGTGTTCATGAAGTCGGATGCTGTGCTGACGGTGCTGTCGCAACTCCCAGGCTGGCGCTGGGTGCGCGCATTATTGGTGTTGCCGAAGCCGCTGCGGGATGCGGTCTACAGCCTCGTCGCGCGCAACCGCTATCGCATCTTCGGAAAGTATGACGCCTGCTTCGTGCCAGATGCGGATTTGCGAGCGCGAGTGATCGAGTAGCCCGCAATGACGGAGCTTGCAGCTAAGGCTTGCCCAGAGCCGCCAGCACTTCCTTCGCCGCCCGCTCGCCGCTGTCCCGTGCACCATGCGCGGTCGTGAAGAAGGTCGGCGACGTCGCCTCGCCCGCGAAGAACAGACGTGCATCCACCGGCGCAGCCAGCACCGCACGGTCGCCGGCATGGCCGGGCAGCGCATGCGAATACGACCCCCGCGCAAAGGGATCGCGGGCCCAACGCGATTCATACAGCGGCTTCAGCTTGCGGCGGATATCGTTGCCGAGAAAACCCGCGATCTCGCTGATGGCTTGGGCGGCGATGGCACCGTCGCCGGCATCTTCCAGCGCGCGGGCAAAGCTGCCGCCGAAAAAGCCCTCGATGCAGGGCTGGCCGAACGGGCGGATGTGATAGGTGCCCATCTCCGTGCGCATGGTGGCGCCGCGTAGATTGCCTTCTGTCGGAAAGGTCTCGGCGTCATCGAGGGCCAGCGTCACCTTATCGTCGACGCCGAGCGGCAGGCCCGCCGCTGCGTTCACCTTTGCGGGGAGCGGCGGCGAGAAGCGGATGGCTTCTTCCGCGATGAGATTGGTCGGCACGGTGACGATCGCCTTGTCCGCGGTCAGCGCGCCCCGCGACGTCTCGATGTGGACGCGTTTGTCCGAATGATCGATCAGCGCGACATTGCAATTCAGCGCCACCGGGCAGGGCGCACCATAGGCCGCAATCAGCGCGCCATAGCCGCGGCGGACGCGCCAATTGAAGTTGGTGTCCTCATAGGCTTCCCAGTCCAGCGTCGACATATCTTTCAGCTCGCAGCCGTTGATATAGGTCGAGATCGCGTCGATCATCGGATTCCAGCGATTACCGGGCTCCAAATGCGAGCTCGCGGCCTCGTCCTTACCTGTTTGCGCCGCTTCCCACAGACGCTCATAGAACGCGTCCATTGCGCGCATGAAATCGTCGCGCTCGCTTTCCGGAAAGGCATTGCCGTAGGCCCGCTCGCGCCAGGGCGGCAGGTCCTTGTTGAGCTCGAAACCGAGCTGTCGCGCGATCGGCACGAAAGAGTTCTTGTCGGCCGAATGCAGCCAGCCGCAGCCGACGTCGAACGTCACCTCGGGTGAGGCCTGCACCGTCCAGGCCCGGCCGCCGAGCCGGTCACGTGCCTCCAGCACGATGACGGAGAGGCCACGGCCCGCCAGCGCGTGCGCCGCGCCGAGGCCGGCGGCACCAGCGCCGATGATCGCGACGTCGACGGAGGAGGGGAGGGACATGAAAAAGCGAATAGTGAGTGGCGAATGGCGAATAGAGTATCGGAACTAGGGCCTGTGGCCAAACGGCCCTATTCGCCACTCGCCAATCCCCATTCGCCCGCTTACGCCACCGCTTCCTTGGCCTTTTCCGCGCGCTTGCGCTCGTTCGGGTCGAGGTGCTTCTTGCGCAGGCGGATCGACTTCGGGGTGACCTCGACCAGCTCGTCGTCCTCGATATAGGCGAGCGCCTTTTCCAGCGTCATGCGGATCGGCGGGGTCAGGCGCACCGCCTCGTCCTTCGAGGTGGTGCGGATGTTGGTGAGCTGCTTGCCCTTGAGCACGTTGATCTCGAGATCGTTGTCGCGGGTGTGCTCGCCGACGATCATGCCGCGATAGACCTTCCAGCCCGGCTCGATCATCATCGGGCCGCGGTCTTCCAGCTTGAACATGGCGTAAGCCACCGCTTCGCCCTGGTCGTTGGAGATCAAGACGCCGTTGCGGCGGCCCTGGATCTCGCCCTTATAAGGGGCATAGCCGTGGAACAGGCGGTTCATGATCGCAGTGCCGCGGGTGTCGGTGAGCAATTCGCCCTGGTAGCCGATCAGGCCGCGGGTCGGCGCGTAGAACACCAGGCGCTGACGGTTGCCGCCCGAGGGCTTCATCTCGATCAGCTCGGATTTGCGCTCGCTCATCTTCTGCACGACGACGCCGGAATGCTCCTCGTCGACGTCGATCACGACCTCCTCGATCGGCTCCATGGTGGCGCCGGTCGCTTCGTCCTTCTGGTAGACGACGCGCGGACGCGACACCGAGAGCTCGAAGCCCTCGCGGCGCATGGTCTCGATCAGGATCGCGAGCTGGAGTTCGCCGCGGCCCGACACTTCCATCGCGTCCTTGTCGGCGGATTCGACGACGCGCAGCGCGACGTTGCCCTCGGCTTCGCGCAGGAGACGGTCGCGGATCATGCGGCTCGTCACCTTGTCGCCTTCGGTGCCGGCGAGCGGGGAGTTGTTGACGATGAACGACATCGACACGGTCGGCGGATCGATCGGCTGCGCCGGCAGCGGCACCTCGACGGTCGGGTCGCAGAAGGTGTCGGCGACGGTGCCCTTGGTGAGGCCCGCGATCGCGACGATGTCGCCGGCTTCGGCTTCATCGAGCGGGGTGCGCTCGAGGCCGCGGAATGCCAGGATCTTGGTGATGCGCCCGGACTCGACCAGCTTGCCGTCGGCGTTCAGCACCTTGACCTGCTGGTTCGGCTTCAGCGTGCCGGAAGAGATGCGGCCGGTGATGATGCGGCCGAGATAGGGGTTGGCTTCGAGGATGGTACCGATCATGCGGAACGGACCTTCCTCGACCTTCGGCGGGGCGACGTGGCGCAGGATCAGGTCGAACAGCGGCTCCATGCCCTTGTCCTGCGGACCTTCGGGGCTATCCGCCATCCAGCCCTGCTTGGCCGACCCGTAGAGGATCGGGAAATCGAGCTGCTCCTCGCTGGCATCGAGCGCCGCGAACAGGTCGAACACCTCGTTGATGACTTCGGTCGGGCGTGCGTCAGGGCGGTCGACCTTGTTGATGACGACGATCGGCTTGAGGCCGACCTTAAGCGCCTTGGAGACCACGAATTTGGTCTGCGGCAGCGGGCCTTCGGCGGCGTCGACCAGCACCAGGGCGCCGTCCACCATGTTGAGGATGCGCTCGACCTCACCGCCGAAATCGGCGTGGCCGGGAGTGTCGACAATGTTGACGCGGGTGTCCTTCCACTGCACCGAGGCCGCCTTGGCCAGGATGGTGATGCCGCGCTCGCGCTCCAGATCGTTGGAGTCCATGGCGCGATCGGTCACCTTCTGGTTCTCGCGGAACGTGCCGGACTGCTGCAGGAGTTTGTCGACCAGGGTCGTCTTGCCGTGGTCGACGTGGGCGATGATGGCGACGTTACGAAGATTCATGAGTGAGCTTCTTTGCGGTCGAACAATGGGTTAAGCGCGATCTCGCCGGTCGGACCGGGACCTCTTCTCGAAACAACGCTGGAAGACTGGAAACGGGGCGCTTTCCGCCCAAAAAGGAAGCCCGGCCATATCAGACCGGGCGCCCTGCGCGTTGCGGCGCAATATATGCAAAAACGGCCAAAAAACAATGTGTTCTTTGACCGTTGGTTGACTGAATTTTGTCCGGGAATCCCCGGGGCTTAGGGCTGGGTCGGGGGGTGAGCGGGGACCCTGCGCCCCTTGATGGCCGCCCAGATCATGGCGACCCCGCCGATGCCCACGACCAGTCCCAGAAGGACGAACGGCGCGATGTCGCCAGCTATCTTGCCGTCCTCGAACATCGACACTCCGCCGAACAGCAGCGCGCAGACACCCGGCAGCAGCATGAAGATCCCGGCGATCGCCATCAGGGCGGTGAGGCAACCGCTGCGAGCTGGGCCGGGCGTTGGTGCGGGTGGCGGTAGAACCGGCGGTGGCGTGTCGCTCATCGTGGTGCCTCCTCGGTTTGCCTCGCCTCGTGATAGGTTTGCCCCTCGAGCCCGGCGCGAATCCGGGAGATGGCGCCATTCCGATAGAACAGATTGTAGGTGTCGAACGGGATGATCGCCCCCTGCTCGGTCACGAAATGGATGCAGCTGCGCTTGACGTTGCCGACGCAGAAATTGAAGCGGTCGAGAAACTGCACGATGGTGACGCGGAAGACGTTTTCGTAGGTGAGCCCGTCCGGCACCTGAAAGCTCGGCAGGCAGCACAACAATTCGCAGACGCGCTCGGACGTGTTGAGGGGCCCTGAGGAGAGCGAGAACAGGTCGATGAACTTTTCCCGCAGAACCGGATATTTCTCCGGGCTGATTGTGTTGGGCATCACCGCCACCAGCTGCTCCTGCGGGATCAGCGAGGTCAGCGGCAGCACCTTCTCGCCGTTGCGCAGGCCATAGCCGATCGAGATGCTCTCGGGGTTGCAGGGCAGCGGGATCATGTCCTTGTCGCCGAACACGCCGGTTTCGATCACGCGCTTGCGGATCTCCGACAGCATGATGCGGTCGGTATTCTTGTCGAAGCTCTCGTTGCGGCCGGCATCCTGGACCGGCTGCAATGTCACCCCGCGCACGCACGTCCAGGTCAGCGCGTGGCGCACGATGTCGCCGATCTCGGAATCGTTGACGCCGCGCTTGATGGTCGCGACCAGCGTGGTCGAGATGCCGTAATGCTCGAGATTTTCCAGCGCCTGCTGGCGGATTTTTCGCAAGTCCGCGCCGCGCAGATTGATCAGCGCGTCGCGCTGCAGCGAATCGAATTGGAGATAGACTTCCAGCCCGCGCTTGTTCTCGGCGAGCCGCGCCACGAAATCCTTTTCGCGGGCGATGCGCAGGCCGTTGGTGTTGATCATGACGTGGCGGATCGGCCGGGCGCGCACGGCATCCAGGATCTCGAAGAAGTCAGGATGCAGCGTCGGTTCGCCACCGGAAATCTGCACGAGATCGGGCTCGCCCTCGCTCGCGACCAGCGCATCGAGCATCTTCCCCACCGTCGCGAGCGGCGTGAATTTGGTTCGTGCCGGCGAGGACTCCGCGAAGCAGACCGGGCAGGTGAGGTTGCAATGCTCGGTGATCTCGATCAGCGCCAAGCAGGAATGCTGCTCGTGGTCGGGACAGAGGCCGCAATCATAGGGGCAGCCGAATTGGGTGCGTTCCTGGAATTGCAGCGGCCGGTCGCCCGGCTTGATGAAATCCTTGCACAGCCGCCAATAGGCGGCATCGGTCGACACCAACGTCGATTGCACGCCGTGCTCCCTGCAACGCTTTTCGTACCAGACCTCGTTGCCGAGAATCTGGATCTTGGTCGGAACCAGCTTCAGGCAGGTCTCGCAAAGAGATTGGGTCTGGCCCCAGAAGATGTAGGGGCGCGACTTACGCAACGGCGCGTTCATGCAAGTGACTCGTTTTGTAAGCGTCTCGCTTGGGGTGCCGTCGCGAGCATGAATGCGGCGTAGAGCAGGACGGACAGCGACAGTAGGTGAAACAGGGTCAGGGGCCCGACCAGCGTGCCATAGGGCTTGAGGAATTCCCATAGGAAGCGCTGCATTCCGTAATAGGCGAGCACCAGGTAGAAACCATTGGTGATCGTGAACGCGTTCCGGTTCAAGACCGCCACCACATAGGCGAGCGCGAACAGGGCCATGGCCGCGCTCTCGTAGAGCTGCACGGGATGGCGGCGAACGCCGTCGCCGAAATCATGGCCGAAGGGCAGCGCCGTCGGCGTGCCATAGGTGAAATCGTCGAGCCCTGCGAAGTAACAGCCGATCCGGCCGATCGCGATGCCGAGCGCCAGCGGCAGCGCGAAGCGCGCGCCGGTTCGCACCGTGACGTCTGCGGACCATTTGTAGAGCTCGATCGCCACGATGCCGCCCGCCAGCCCGCCCTCGACCGAGCGCGCAATGCCGCTTTGCCCCGACAGCCACAGATTGGCGGAGCCGAACAGATAGGCGCCAAGGCCTGCGCCAAACACCAGCGTGGCGATATAGGGCAGCGCGAAGGATTGCGAGGGAAACTGCAAGCCCCATCGCGACAGCCAAAAGACGGCGGTAGCCGCCGCCAGCCAGGCCAGGATGTCGAAGAGAGTGTGAAGGAAAGCCCCGCTCATGCGGGGCCAGTATAGCACGGCTACGTTCAAACAGCGCGATGCGCATGATTGCGCCCTCTCCCCTTGTGGGAGAGGGCATCACCGCTCGCAGACACAGGCTCACTGGGGTGAGGGGTGTCTCTCCGCATACTCATTTGCAAGTGTGAGCGCGGAGAGAACCCCTCATCCGGCGCTTCGCGCCACCTTCTCCCACAGGGGGAGAAGGAAGAAAGCAAGAACCGCTTACCCGGCCTCCCGCTCCTCGGTCGGATAGACCCCGCGCAGCACCTCCTCGAAATGCATCTTCACCGCATCGTTGCACAGGCAGGCGCGCAGCCTCAGGCCGTCGCGGTTGCGGACCAGGATCGAGCCGCGCCGCGTGTCGAGCACGCCTTCGGCCTTGAACGACTGAAGCACGCGGCTGGCATAGGAGCGGCCAACGCCGAGCAAAGTCGCGAGCTGTTCGTGGGTCAGCGGCACACTGGTCTCGTCGCCGGTCCGCTCCATCGCCGCCAGGATCCATTTGGCGGTGCGCTGCTCGATCGAATGGATCGCGTTGCAGGCGGTCGACTGGAAGATCTGGGCCAGCATGCAATCGGCATAGCGGGCAAAGACGTTGCGCAGCGACGCCGAGCGCAGCTTGGCCGCTTCCAGCTTGGCAACGTGAATGCGCGCAAACGGTCCGCCGAATTTGACGCAGATCCGGGTATAGGCCGGCAGAAACCCCTCGCTGACGATGCCGCCCACCGCGCCTTCGCGGCCGACCAGAATGGTTTCGACGTCGCGGCCATCCTCGTTGGGGACGAGGAAAGTCGCGAGCGACGGGCCGCAGGGGAAGTGGACCACCTGCACGTCATCGCCGGGATTGTAGAGCAAGTGCCCGGCTGCAGAGTCCTCGACGGTCACGTGCGGCGCCACGAGGCCGTAGTCGACCTGACTCAAACGCCGCAGCAGATTGTTGGCCGGCCGGCTCTCGACCTCGGTGATCTTGCCGATACGCGCATCCATTCTGAACTCCCACCCTTCCTCCCACCTTAGCGAGTTCCATCCGTTTCCTGTGTGCACAAGTGGACAGACCAGAGAACGATGATGTGGTGAGTTTCGTTCCGGGAACCCTCCGATGCGCTGCGCGCAGGCATCGTGTCGCGGCAGTCCTGATCCAAAAACCCCCAAACCAAGATGCGATCATGGTACCTGCACACTCCAATGGCACAGGCTGGCCGGCCGATGTTCTGATCGTCGAGGACGATCCGATCATCGCGATCGATTTCGAGGATCGCCTGCTCGGATTTGGTGTGGCCGCCGTGCGGACCGTGGGTTCGGTGACGCAGGCGTTGAACGCCATCGCCAAACGGAGACCCGATTTCGCGCTGCTCGATGTCGAGCTGATCCGCGAGACAAGCTTTGCGATCGCCGAGCGGCTCATTGCGCTGAAGGTTCCGTTCGTGTTCGTCACCGGCTACGGCGCCGAGGTGCGCATCCCGCCCGGATTGGCGGGCCGGCCCCGGCTGCAGAAGCCGTGCTCGAGCGAGGCGCTGGAGGCGGCGCTGCAGGCACGGGACACCTGATCGCTACTTGCCGGAGCGAATGCAGAGCTCGGCGAGGGCGGTCTCGACGCCCTTGAAGAAGGTGTGCGGAAGCGGCGGCGGCGATGAGGCTTTCTTGATCGCCGCACTCTGCGCAATCGCCTCTTGATCGGACAATTGCAGGAAACGTTTCAGCGCCTTCGAGCGACTCTTCCTGGCGAATGTCTCCAACCGCTCTTCCGTTGCATCGGTCGGATTGAGACGGAGCAGAGCTTCGTTGCCTGTCTGCAATGGATAGACCCCTCCAAGTTTCACGCGGGCGATCACGTTGTAGCGGTCGAAATGCTCGAAGATCAAATCCAGGATCTTCGCCTGACGTATCGGCTCTTCCATCGCGAGATAGCGCTTCACATCCGGATTGCTCTTCAGGCTTTCCAATTCGGCTGCGCCGGCAAATGGATTGTCGGAGGTCTGCCGGTCGATGAACGCCGATGCGCCATCCAGCATATGCGTGCCCCATCTGATGACGATATCGCGGCCGCGCGGTTCGAGCTGGTCGGCAGCCAACCCCTTGTCCGTCAGACATGCCGGGTCGGCGCTTGCGCGCAGTGACTTGCCGAGCTCGGCGGTCAGCGCCTTGCCGTAAGGCGAAGCGAGGGCCTCGCGCACCAGCGTCGCTCTGTCCTGAGCCTTCTCTTGGGTCTGCGCGCATGTGGGGGATGCTGCGCTCAGCAGCAGCGCGATAACGATCGTTGGGCGGCTGAACGGCACGGTATCAACTCGAACATGGCTCGGACGGCATCACGCCCTCGAAAATGCGCTGGCGCTCGCAATTGTCGTCCGGGCCGGCCGGAGGGTTCATCCGGCTTCGAATTGGCCGTCACGCAAGCTTCGGATCGAGCGTGGTCGACCACAGCGCGACGTCGGCGCGATCGCGCAGGGTCACCGTCATCCGGCCGGACGCGCCGTCGATCTTGACGTGACCAAAGAACTGCATGCCGGCGGATGGCGGCAGGTTCTGGCTATCCTTGCCCGGCGCCTTGACGAAGCGCACCTCGGGGCCAAAGGTATTGTCGAGCGCGTTCGGGCCGAACGTGCCCGCGTGCAGCGGGCCCGAGACGAACTCCCAGAACGGCTCAAACTCCTGGAATTGCGCCTTGTTCGGATCGTAATAATGCGCGGCGGCGTAGTGCACGTCCGCGGTCAGCCACACCGTGTTGCTGATCGGCGCCATCTTGATGAAGCGCAGGATGTCGGCGATCTCGAACTCGCGGCCACGCACCGGGCCGTCGCCCTGCGCAACGGCTTCCGAGCCGCCCTTCGGCGTGTCGGAGACGATCAGGCCGATCGGCATGTCCGATGCGATCACCTTCCATGTCGCGCGTGAATTCAGCAGGCCGCGCTTGAGCCAGGCGATCTGCTCCGGGCCAAGGAAATAGCTGGCGGGGCCATAGGCGGTTTCGAGATTGGCACCGTTCGGCCCGCGATAGCTGCGCTCGTCGAGCACGAATACGTCGAGATGCGGGCCGTAGGAGATCTGGCGATAGACGCGGCCGGGTTCAGTGATGCTCTCCCGCATCGGGTACATCTCGTGGAACGCCCGGCCCGCGCGAGCTGCGAGCAGTGAGATGTCGCGCACCTTGTAGGCGGCCGGCAAGTCTTTCGACAGCGACCAGTTGTTGGTGACCTCGTGGTCGTCCCACTGCACGAAGACCGGCACCTCGGCATTGAAGGCGCGGAGATTGTCGTCGGTGAGATTGTATTTGTACGCGGCGCGGTACTCGTCCAGCGTCTCGGCGACCTTGGCTTTCTCCGGAATGGTGAGATTCTTCCAGATCTTGCCGTCGGCGAGCTTCACCTCGGGTTGGATCGGACCGTCGGCATAGATCGTGTCGCCCGAGTGCAGGAAGAAATCCGGCCGGTGCTTGCGCATGGTCGAGAAGGTGACCATGCCGCCGTCGTCGGAATTGATGCCCCAGCCCTGCCCTGCGACGTCGCCGCCCCAGACGAAGCTGACGTCGCGGCGGTCGGCCGGCGCGGTGCGGAAGTGGCCGGTCACCGCCTCGCCCTCGATCGCGCTGTGGGAGAGATCGCGGAAGCGGACGCGGTAGAAGATGTCCTGGCCGGCGGGTAGATTTTCGACCAGCATCTTGGCGGTGAAGTCGCTCTCGGGCAGCGCCGCAATCGGCGGCAATGCGCGGACGTTCTTGAAGGACTCGCTCGTGGCGACCTCGACCAGCATCTGCGATGGACGGTCGGCGCGCGCCCACACCACGCCGCCATCGACGGTGATGTCGCCCGCTTGCACGCCGTGGGTGACCGCCGGCCGATCAGCCGCGCGCGAAAGATACGGCATCGCCAGCGTGCCGAGCGCACCGGCGCTGCTGGTGAGGAAGCGGCGGCGGGAGAATGTGATGGTCATGAGGCTCCGACCCCGGGCTTGCGGTCGAGTCCGTCATTCCGGGGCGCGCGTAGCGCCGACCCGGAATCCATGTCTCCCCGCGAATGCTGCGCAATGGATTCCGGGTTCGATGCTTCGCATCGCCCCGGAATGACGTTGGGAGCTATATTGAGACAATGTGACGCAGCAATAACGCGCTCGGGCTCACGCGTTGCCGGCGGCCCGGAACTGCGCGCTGGCACGTTGCAGGTTCGGCGGCAGGCTGAACAACACAGCCTTGCGGTCGGCGACGGCGGCGTGGAATTGGTCGAGTGCGATGTTGAAGGCGGTGAGCGCGGCTTCCTCGATCGCGCCGTGATCGAAGCAGCGCAGCGTGTCGCGCAGGATCTCGTCGGCCTCGGTCTGCATCTGGTCGAGCTCTTCGGTCGTCTCGCACTTGCGTGCCGCGGCGATCATGTCGAGCAAGCGTTCGCGCTGGTGATTGTTGTTGTCGCGCTCGTCCTTCTTCAGATAGCCGGCGAACCAGGCGCCGACCGAGCCCATGGCCGAGAGCGCCATCAGGCTCCACCAGATGTAATCGCTGTATTTGTCGAGGAAGGTCTTCTCCTCGCCGTCGACGAAAGCGGCCGCACCCGGATGCACCGGGATCACCGCATCCTTGTCGGTGTCGGGCGTTTCGATCTTCGCCGCCAGCGGGAATTCCGTCACCAGTTGCTGGCGCACGGCGAAGAGCTGGCGCGTGAACGCTGCGATGTCGGCCTCGGACACGCCTTTGCGCGCTACGATGTGGTGCGCGAAGCTGATGGTCTTGACCTCGTCCTCGGGACGGTCGGGCGAGCCGCCGTAGGTGCCGGCGGGGATCTCGCCCGCTTCATAGACTGGATGGTTTTGCGCGATCGCATCGGCGGAATCGATGGCGAGGAAGGTTGGCGTGCCGCCCTCCCTGACCGATGCCGAGATCGCGTCCGCCGTGATCTTGCTGTTGACCGGGCCTGCTGCGAGATAGACGTCGGCCTTCTGCGCCTTGATCGCCTCGGCAACTTCATTGACGGGAAATTGCACGATCTCGACCTTGGCCGGGTCGACGCCGTATTGGTGCAGGATCACCTTGAGCAGATTGACGTTGGCCTGGGTGCGGCCGACGACGCCGATGCGGTGGCCGGCGAGTTGCGCGACCTTGGTGATCTTCGCGCCCTTCTTCTTGCCCTTGGCGGGCACGGACCACAGCACCACGACGTTCTTGCGCAGGGTCGCGACCGCCTGCGCGTTCTTCGGCACGTCGAGATCGCCACGCACGATGGCGAGATCGACCTTGCCTTCGGCGAGCGCATTGGCGCTGGCGGTTGCGCCGTCGGTCTGGATCGGGCGCAGCCGCACATAGCTCTTGTGCTGCGCGAAGCCTTGCGTCAGCGCCTGCACGACCTTGACGTCGTCGCTGTTGGCGGGGCCGACCGCGATTCTGAGCGTCACGGGACGCATCGCGAAGTAATAGCCGCCTGCGACCACGCCAACGATCGCAAGCAGGAACGCCAGAGACACGAGCGCCGTCTTCCGCGCCGCGGATCGCGGCGAAGGCGGAGGGGGCGTTTCGGCCAGGTCCAATCCCCCGGTCATCGGTCTCCCAAACAGGCGCTTCAGGCTCGGTTTCATCTTGGCCGGCGATTTACGCCCGCAATTGTAGCAAATTTCTTGTCCGGCGGGGTTACATCTCCGTCATGGTTAGCGGATGCAGGAAATCCCGTATGAACCGGGGCGCCGGGGCGGTGTTAGAGTAAAGTTCCCCCTAGAGGACGGAGACGACCATGGCAGAACGGCTCTCGGCGGAGGCGCGCAGGCAGGCGCTGGGCGGACTATCCGGTTGGACTGACGTCCAAGGCCGCGACGCCATCGGGAAGACCTTTGTCTTCAAGGATTTCAACGAGGCGTTCGGCTTCATGACCCGCGCCGCGCTGGTCGCCGAGAAGATGGATCACCACCCCGAATGGCGCAACGTCTACAAGACGGTGGAGGTGGTGCTGTCGACCCACGATGCCGGCGGCGTCACCGCGCGCGACATGGCGCTCGCCAAGGCGATGAACGCCATCGCAGGCTGACACCAAGCAGACGTCTTGAAGCAGACGTCTTGCAGGGACCGGCTGCATCCCCATCTTGTGATCAGCCGGGATCGGGCGGTCCTCCGCCTCCCGCAGAACGGGGAGCATTTGAGCATGGCTGCCGAGCACAGCGTTGGCTTCGAGCCGGCCGATCGGCTCGCGGAAGATCGCGAGAGCGTGCGCCGCCGCTTCTGGCGCAAGCTGAAGCGGGTCGCTGCGCATCTGCCGTTCGCGGAGGATCTACTTGCCGCCTATTACTGCGCGTTCGACCGGCAGACGCCGCGTCACGTCCAGGCTTCGCTGCTCGGTGCAATCGCCTATTTCGTCCTGCCGTTCGATTTCGTCGCGGACGTGATGCCCATGCTCGGCTTCGCCGATGACGCCGCCGTGCTCGCCACCGCCATCCGCATGGTTGCCAGCCACATCACGTACGAGCATCGCGAGGCCGCCCGCGCCGCGCTGAAGCGTGGGGTCGGCGAGGCGGACGGCAAAGCAGAAGTCGCGTAGCCTACGCGACTTCAATCACCTGCATCAGCTCACGGATGCAAGATCACCTTGCCCATGGCTTGCCGTCCCGCCAGCACCTTCAGCGCATCCGCCGTCTGCGCCAGCGGGAAGGTGCGGTCGACATGCGATGAGATCTTGCCTTCCGCGGTCCACTTCACCAGCTTCTCGAGATTGGCGCGATTCTTTGCCGGGTTGAGCCGGGTCCAGGCGCCCCAGAACACGCCGCGGATGTCGCAGCCCTTCAGGAGCGCGAGGTTCAGCGGCATCTTGGGAATGTCGCCGGCGGCAAAGCCGATCACGAGGAAGCGGCCTTCCCATGCGATCGAGCGCAGCGCCTGTTCGGCGTAAGCACCACCGACGGGATCGAAGATGATGTCGACGCCCTTGCCGCCGGTGAGCTTGCGCAGGCCTTCCTTCAGATCTTCCTTGGCGTAGTTCAGCGTCAGCTCGGCGCCATGCGCCTTGGCGAATTCGAGCTTCTCGTCCGACGAGGCGCAGGCGATCACCTTCAAGCCCATCAGCTTGCCGAGCTCGCAGGCCGCAAGGCCGGTGCCGCCGGCTGCGCCCAGCACCGCGAGCGTCTCGCCCGGCTTGGGGCTGGCGCGATCTTCCAGCGCATGCAGCGCGGTGCCGTAGATGATGATGATGCCGGCCGCGCGGTCGTAGTCGAGATTGTCGGGGATCTTCACGATCGATGCCGCCGGCAGCGCGATCTTCTCGCGTGCGCCGTTGTGGCCGCAGGAGGCGACCACGCGATCGCCGACCTTGAGATCAGTGACACCAGCGCCGATGCTCTCGATCACGCCCGCAACTTCCGCGGCCGGCGAGAACGGGAACGGCGGCTTGATCTGGTACTTGCCCTGGATCATCAGGATGTCGAAGAAATTCAGCGCCGCCGCCTTGATCGCGATCACGGCTTCGCCGGGCCCCGCCACCGGATCGGGCACCTCAGTCAGGACGAGGTCGTCGGGCTGGCAATATTGCGAGCAGAGGATGGCTTTCATGGCGGCACCTTGAGGGCGTTTCGGGTGGAATTATAGTTTGGCCGTTTCTGCCGGATTTAGGCAGTGGCGACAATCCGGATTCTTTGTCTGGGGGTCAGCGACGGCCTATCCTCCGTCGTTGCGAGCGCAGCGAAGCAATCCAGAGTCCGTCCTGCGGAATAGTCTGAATTGCTTCGCGAAGCCCGTCATCGGGCCGCGCTTCGCGCGGACCCGGTGGCTCGCAATGACGATATCCGCGGAGAAAGGATTCAAACGATGTTTAAAACAAGCCTGCTGAAGAACAAGCGCATCCTCATTACCGGGGGTGGTTCGGGTCTCGGCGCTGCGATGGGGCGTCGCTTCCTCGCGCTCGGCGCCGAGCTCGTGATCTGCGGCCGCAAGCTCGAGCGGCTCGAGGCGACGGCGCGCGAGATGCGCGACGAGATCGGCGGCACGGTCATCACCATCGCCTGCGATATCCGCGACGGTGCGGCGGTCGACGGCATGATGGATGCGATCTGGCGCGAGGCGCCGCTCGACATCCTCGTCAACAATGCCGCTGCCACCTTCATCGCACAGAGCGAGCATCTCTCCTTCCGCGCCGCGGACGCGATCCTGGCGCCTACACTGCATGGCGCGATGTATTGCACGCTCGCCGCCGGCAGGCGCTGGATCGAGGCTAACCATCGCGGCGTCGTGCTGTCGATCCTCTCGACCTCCACCATTACCGGCCGCGCCTTCACCGTTCCCTCGGCGATGGCGAAATCCGCACTGCTGGCGATGACCAGGAGTCTTGCGGTGGAATGGGGCCCGAAGGGCATCCGGACCGTGGCGATCGCGCCGGGCCCGTTTCCGACCGCAGGGGCCACCGGGCAGCTCCGTCCCGAAGGCCGCGACGAAGGCTGGACCTCGCGCAATCCGCTCGGCCGCACCGGCGAGCACGGCGAGCTCGCCGATCTCGCCAGCTTCCTGGTCTCGGATCACGCCGCCTACATCAATGGCGAGATGGTGGTGATCGACGGTGGCGCGCATCTGCGCAGTTCCGGCGCCGAGGATTTGCTCGGCTGGACCGAGGCGCAATGGGCCGCGCAACGCGCCGCCCGATCCAGGGCCTAGCCGCCGAAGATACCGCTAACTGCCTTCCCAAATTGAACTTTCCCGGCTATCCCTGCCCGGGGACAAAGCGCGCTCGGGCCATCTTCCAGTCACAATATTGAGGGAACCAACGCGGCATGTGGCGGGTGCTGATTTTAGCTTTGATGACTGGCGTGGCGGCCGGGGGAATCGCCGTGTCTGCGCGGGCGCAGACGGCGCAACCGACGCCCAAGTCCAGTCCAGCTCCAAAAGAGGCGGCACCGAAGCCGGCGGCGCCGCCGGCCAACACCAACGCAAAGGCGGCCCCGAAGCCCGAGAGCAAGCCGGCGGCCCCGGCTGCGGCCGTTGCGGGGGGCGCGGAGCCGACCCTGATCGGGCAGTTCGGCACCTGGGGTGCCTATTCGGCGACGCCGAACGGCAAGAAGGTCTGTTTCGCGCTGGCCAAGCCGTCATCGTCGAAAACCAACCCGCCGAACCGGCCGCGCGACCCCGCCTATGCCTTCGTCTCGACCCGGCCGGCCGAGAAGGTCAACAACGAAGTCTCGGTCATGATCGGCTATGCGCTGAAGCCGGGCTCGGAATCGACCGCCGAGGTCGGCGGCGCTTCCTTCGCCATGTACACGCAGGGGGACGGGCTCTGGATCAAGAACGCGGCCGAGGAGGAGCGGATGGTCGAAGCCATGCGCAAATCCGCCGATCTCGTCGTCAAAGGCGTCTCGGCCAAGGGGACCGAGACGACCGACACCTTCTCGCTGAAGGGCCTCGCCCAGGCGCTCGACAAGATCGCGCAGGATTGCCGGCGTTAAGACTGCGGGCGATAAGGTCGCAATCGGCGGTTCCGGTTGTTATATAGGGGCCGTTCCAGATTTCTTCGTCATTCCGGGGCGCGCACAGCACGAACCCGGAATCTCCGAGGTTCCGGGTCTGGTCCTCAGGGTCGCTTCGCGATCTCTTCGGACCATCCCGGAACGACCAAGCCATTAGGTCCATTCAATGCAACCGACGACCGAGCCGCACAACGGCCTCCTGGTGGAGAAGACCCCGCTCGAAACCTATGTGCCGCCGGCCAAGCCGTCGCTGATCGGCCTGTCGCGCACCGAGCTTGCCGATCGGCTCGGCGAGATCGGTGTCGCGCCGGCCCAGCGCAAGATGCGGGTGCAGCAGCTATGGCACTGGCTCTATTTCCGCGGCGCCCAGAGTTTTGACGAGATGAGCTCGATCTCGAAGGGCATCCGCGCCGAGCTCGCGCAGCATTTCACCGTGGACCGGCCGGAAGTCGTGGCCGAGCAGATCTCCAACGACGGCACTCGCAAATGGCTGTTGCGCCTGCCGAGCGGCGACAATGTTCAGAAGGCGCATGAAGTCGAATGCGTCTACATCCCCGAGACCGACCGCGGCACGCTCTGCGTTTCCTCGCAGGTCGGCTGCACGCTCAATTGCGCCTTCTGCCACACCGGCACCCAGCGCCTGGTGCGCAACCTCACCGCCGGCGAGATCGTCGGCCAGGTGATGGTCGCGCGCGACCGTCTCAACGACTGGGCCGATCGCGAGGACGGCACGCGCCGCGTCACCAACATCGTGATGATGGGCATGGGCGAGCCGCTCTACAATTTCGACGCGGTGCGCGATGCGCTTCTGATCGTCGGCGACAACGAAGGCATCGGCATCTCCCGCCGCCGCATCACGCTGTCGACCTCGGGCGTGGTGCCGAACATCGTGCGGGCCGGCGAGGAGATCGGCGTCATGCTCGCGATCTCGCTGCACGCGGTGCGCGACGAGCTGCGCAACGAGCTGGTGCCGCTCAACCGCAAATATCCGATCAAGGAGCTGCTGCAGGCCTGCCGCGACTATCCCGGCGCATCGAACGCGCGCCGCATCACCTTCGAATATGTGATGCTCAAGGGCGTCAACGATTCGCTCGACGATGCAAAACTGCTGGTAAAGATGCTCAAGGGCATTCCGGCCAAGATCAACCTGATCCCGTTCAATCCCTGGCCCGGCACCGCCTATGAATGCTCCGACTGGGACCAGATCGAAAAGTTCTCCGAATATATCTTCAACGCCGGCTATTCCTCGCCGGTGCGCACCCCGCGCGGCCGCGACATCCTCGCCGCCTGCGGCCAGCTCAAGTCGGAGACGGAAAAGCTCTCGGCGCGCGAGCGCCAGGCGCTGCGCGCCATGGCGATGACGGATTAGGTCGGGATGCCCACGCTCCCGCCTCCTCGTCATTGCGAGCGCAGCGAAGCAATCCAGAATATCTCCGCGGCCTCAGTCTGGATTGCTTCGTCGCATCAGCGCAAAATTGCTGCGCAATTTTGTCGCGAGCTCCTTGCAATGACGGCGAGGTGATTTTGACGTCATGTCCCTGATCGGCCGCCTCGTCGTCATCTTCATCGGCTTCCTCGCCGCCTGCTTTGTCGGCGGCATGATCGTCGTCGTCGCGCTGCTGTTTCCGGAATTCGCCGATCTCGGCGCCGGTCCGGTCGACCAGGGCACGATCGACATCCTGCTCGGCTTCGGCTTCATCTTCGTGTCGGGCTTTGCGCTGGTGCCGGCGGCGGTGATCGTCGCGATCACCGAAGCGCTCTATATCCGCAGTGCGATCGCCTATGCGGTCGGCGGCGGCCTTGTCGGGCTCGCCTGCTATCTCGGCCTCGTTCCGTTCCATTCCGACACGCTGCAGTTCGAGGGCATCGTCCGGCGTCACCTGGAGATCATGACCGGCGCGGGCATCGTTGCCGGCTTCGTCTACTGGCTGATCGCCGGCCGCAACGCCGGCGCCTGGCGCATCCCGCCGCCCCCGCGCAAACCACCGCCGCCATTGCCGGCGAATTCAAGGCCGGGCCCGCGGTGAGTTTCCTACCCTCCCCTGGGGTTTCCATCCCCGCCCCACTCCGCTAAACCGCGCGCCATGAACAGGACTGGACTCTTCATCGCCCTGGCGCTGTGGCTCGTGATCGGCGTCGTCTTCGGCCTCTATCCCGAGCTCGACCTCAAGCTCGCTTCGCTGTTCTTCGACGCGGAGACCAAGACGTTTCCGCTCAAGCTGAACGGCTGGGCCGGCTTTGCGCGCGATGCGGCGATGTGGATCGCCTGGGCCTTCGCCCTTCCCTCGATCGTCGCGCTCGTGGTCAAGATGATCCGGCCCGACCGGCCGCTGATGGTGCCGGGGCGTACGGTCATCTTCCTGCTGGTGACGATGACCATGTCGGCCGGTATTTTGACCAACCTGACGTTCAAGAATTATTGGGGCCGTCCGCGTCCGGTGGTGGTGACCGAGTTTGCCGGCGATCAGCAATTCGTGCCGTGGTGGGATCCGCGCGGCACTTGCGGGCGCAATTGCTCGTTCTTCTCCGGCGAAGGCGCGACGGCGTTCTGGACGCTGGCGCCGGCCGCGCTGGCGCCGCCGGCGTGGCGGCCGCTCGCCTATGCCGCCGCCGTGGTGTTCGGCGCCTTGACCAGCGCCCTGCGCATGGCCTTCGGCGGGCACTTTTTCACGGACGTGTCGATCGCCGGCCTCGTCACCTTCGTCGTGATCTGGTTCGCCTACGCGCTGATTTACCGCTGGCCGCGGACGCGGTTCTCGGACGAAGCGGTGGATGCCGCCCTGACCCGGTTGAACATGCCCGCTTACCGGCTCCGCCAGCGCCTGTTCGGCCGCAAGACCGACCCCGAGCCCTCGGTTTGAGCCATTAAAGGGGTGCCGAGCCCCGCGAAATTTGATATTCGCGCGGTCGAACGCACCCATCACATCAGCTTGAGACCCGATTGGAAGCCCCATGACCACGATCCTGAAAAGCCTGCCCAAGGGTGAGAAAGTCGGCATCGCTTTTTCGGGCGGCCTCGACACCTCTGCGGCGCTGCTCTGGATGAAGCAGAAGGGGGCGCGCTGCTACGCCTACACCGCCAATCTCGGTCAGCCGGATGAAGCCGACTACAACGAGATCCCGCGCAAGGCGATGGAGTTCGGCGCCGAGAACGCGCGCCTCGTCGATTGCCGCACGCAGCTGGTCCACGAGGGCATCGCCGCGATCCAGTCCGGCGCCTTCCACATCTCGACCGGCGGCATCACCTATTTCAACACCACGCCGCTCGGCCGCGCCGTCACCGGCACGATGCTGGTCGCAGCGATGAAGGAAGACGGTGTCAACATCTGGGGCGACGGCTCGACCTTCAAGGGCAACGACATCGAGCGCTTCTACCGCTACGGCCTGCTCACCAATCCCGGCCTGAAGATCTACAAGCCCTGGCTCGACCAGCAGTTCATCGACGAGCTCGGCGGCCGCGCCGAGATGTCGGCATTCATGACCGCGCAAGGCTTCGCCTACAAGATGAGCGCGGAGAAGGCGTATTCGACCGACAGCAATCTGCTCGGCGCCACCCATGAGGCAAAGGATCTCGAGAGCCTCGACAGCGGCATCAAGATCGTCACCCCGATCATGGGCGTGCCGTTCTGGCGCGACGACTGCGCAGTCAAGGCCGAGAAGGTCGTGGTGCGTTTCGAGGAAGGGCAGCCGACCGCGCTGAACGGCCAGACCTTCTCCGATCCGGTCTCGCTGTTCCTCGAGGCCAACGCGATCGGCGGTCGTCACGGCCTCGGCATGAGCGACCAGATCGAGAACCGCATCATCGAGGCCAAGAGCCGGGGCATCTATGAGGCGCCCGGCATGGCGCTGCTGCACATCGCCTATGAGCGCCTCGTCACCGGCATCCACAACGAGGACACGATCGAACAGTACCGGATCAGCGGCATGCGCCTGGGGCGCCTGCTCTATCAGGGCCGCTGGTTCGATTCGCAGGCGTTGATGCTGCGCGAGACCGCACAGCGCTGGGTCGCGCGCGCCGTCACCGGCCAAGTCACGCTCGAGCTGCGCCGGGGCAACGATTATTCGATCCTCAACACCGAGAGCCCCAACCTTACCTATGCGCCGGAGCGGCTGAGCATGGAGAAGGTGGAGGACGCCGCCTTCACGCCGGCCGACCGCATCGGCCAGCTCACCATGCGCAACCTCGACATCGCCGACACCCGCACCAAGCTCGGTCTCTATTCGAAGACCGGCCTGTTGTCGGGCAGCGAAGGCTCGCAGATCTTCCGGCTCGAGAGCGACAAGGGCTGAGGCTTTCCGGAGCCCGGATTGCGCTTCGCTCCATCCGGGCACCGAGCTTAATGACGCTGTCATTCTCGGCCGCTACGCTTTCACTGTTGGAAACGGGATTGCGGAGCATCGCACATGGTCAGGGGATCGGCACTCGCCTCTCTCATTGTTCTCTGTTGGGCATCATCATCGTCGGCGCAGACGATCTATCCGATCGATCGCGCCGAGATCCTGGCCGGAGCCAAGTTCGACTTCAAGGTCGAGCTCCCGGGGCTGATCGATCCCGCCAAGTTGAAGGTGACGGTGAACGGCGCGGATTACGCGGCCGCGTTCGGCCGCTCCGGAACCTTCGTCGAGCGCGAGGACGGCAAGGAGCAGTCGGCCCTGGTCCTGCGCGACGTCACGCTGACCAAGCCGGGCAGCGTAAACGTGGATGTGAGCGACGGCACGCGCCAGCGCAGCGTCACATGGACGGTTTACGACACCGGCCCGCGCAAGGCGAAGAACGTCATCCTGTTCATCGGCGACGGCATGTCGCCGGCGCATCGGGTCGCCGCGCGAATCCTGTCCAAGGGCATTTCGGAAGGCAAGAGCCGCGGCAAGCTCGCCATCGACGACATGCCCCATATGGCGCTGGTGGCAACCGCCGGCTCGGACTCGATCATCACGGACTCCGCGAACTCGGCGAGCGCCTATGCGACCGGGCACAAGAGCGCCGTCAATGCCCTCGGCGTCTATGCCGACCGCAGCGCGAGCCCGCTCGACGATCCCAAGGTCGAAACCATCACCAGCCTCGCCAAAAGGCGGCTCGGCATGGCGATCGGTGTCGTCACCAATACCGAGATCGAAGACGCGACGCCGGCGGCGATGGTCGCGCACACCCGCCGGCGTGCCGCCTATGACGACATCGTCGAGCAGTTCTTCGCGGCAAAGCCGGATGTGATGATGGGCGGCGGCAGCGCGAATTTTCTGCCGAAGTCGGCTGCCGGCTCCAAGCGCAAGGACGAGACCGACTACATCGCGAAGTTTCGCGATGCCGGCTATCAGGTGGCGACCACCGCGGGCGAGCTCAGCGCCTCCGCCGCCAAGCAGGAGACGAGCAAGCTGCTCGGCCTGTTCGCCACCGGCAACATGGACGGCGCGCTCGACCGCAAATTCCTCAAGGGCGGCGGCGTCAAGAAATTCCCCGAGCAGCCTGATCTGACCGAGCAGGTGCAGGCGGCGTTGAAAATCCTCTCGAAGAACGAAGCCGGCTTCTTCCTGATGGTCGAATCCGGAATGATCGACAAATACGCGCATTTGCTCGACATGGAGCGCGCGGTCTACGACACGATCATGCTCGACAACGCGGTGCGTCAGACGCGCGAATGGGCGCGCGCACGCGGCGACGACACCCTCATCCTGGTGCTGGCCGATCACAATCACCCCAACAGCCTGGTCGGCACGGTGAACGACGACATGGGCACGACGCCCAACGTGCCCTTGCGCGAGCGCGTCGGGGTCTACGATCAGGCCGGATTCCCCAACTATCCCGCGCCGGATGCGGAAGGTTATCCGTCACGCATCGACGTGAGCCGCCGGCTTGCCATCTTCTCGGCGAGCCTGCCCGATCATTACGAGACGTTCCGTCCGAAGCTCGACAATCCCAACGAGCCGACCGTCAAGGCCGGCGACGACGGCACCTTCAAGGCCAACGACAAATACAAGGAGGTCCCGGGCGCGGTGCTGCGCCCCGGCAATCTGTCGTCGCTGGTCGGCGCCAGCGTGCATTCGGGCGAGGACGTCATTGTCACGGCGGCGGGCCCGGGGAGCGAGCGCGTGCACGGCTCGATGGACAATACCGAAGTGTTCCGCGTCATGGCCGAGGCGCTGGGATTGGCTGCGCGAGAATGATGGGGGCGACTGGCCAACCTGGGCCCAATCACATTCCTGCCGCTGGCGAGCGCGGCAGGACGGGCCGCCCTGGTCCGCTCACGTTCCATCAATTCACGACGAGTGAGGCGGCGTGAAGACCAGCTTCACGCAGCTGCGGAAGAGCAGGATCTGTCGCTCCAGCCGCTTCGGGTCGTTGAGCGTCTTCGACATGATGATTGCGCCGTCGACCACGCACGAGATCATCTCCGCGAGATCGTCGAGGTCGATCGGCTCGCGGGGCGGATAGACCGCGGCGATGCCGTCGAGAATCTCGCGGAAGTGCGCATTCCAGCTCCGGACCGATTGTGCAGTCAGATCGCGAACATCGCGGTCGAACAAGCGCTCCTGGTAGCAGATGCTGGCGATCAGACAGCCGGGATGGCCGTTCGGCAGATCGGCCATGACTTCAGCGAGTAGTTTCAGCGAGATCAGGAACGACTGCAGCGGGTCGTCGGAGAGCTCGCGTCCGCGCCTGAAGATCTCGTCGAACAGGCGGTCATTCGTATCCACGTAGCGACGCAGCATCTCCCGTGCGAGCGCGTTCTTGTCCCTGAAGTGATAGAAGAACCCGCTCTTGGTCAGTCCGGCCTCGGCAATGACCTCCTCGATCGAGGTGGCGCCGAAGCCCTTTGCGAGCACCGCCGCTTCCGCGATCTCGAGAATGCGCTCGCGCGTCGCTTCGCCCTTTCCCATTGATGTCTCCAGAACTGTACCGACGGTGCGGAAATTGGTTCTTGGGGCCAAGGCCCACTCCGCGTGACTCGTGCAAATCATTGATTTGTCTCCGCTTGCGGGTAGAAGTTCAGCCGCACCACGGGGCTTCTAGAGCGACGCGACATTATGCGGCACCAAATGCCGCGACCGAACACGGGCCTAGCGCGACCGAGTGAAGAGAGCGGGCCCGTCCAAATGATGGAGCGATCAATGGCCAGATACAGACATGGTCTGCCGCAGCGCGGCGGCGGCATTTTCCTGACCGATGGCGGCATGGAAACAACTCTCATCTTTCAGCACGGGCTGGAGCTGCCCCACTTTGCGGCATTCGTGCTGCTCGACAGCGCGGATGGCCGCGCGCATTTGAGGCAGTACTACGAAGCCTACCTGCGTATCGCGCGGCAGCATGGGCTCGGCTTTGTCCTCGACAGTCCGACCTGGCGCGCCAACCCCGATTGGGGCGCCAAGCTCGGCTATGATGCGGCCAGGCTTAAGGCCATCAACATGCGCGCCATCCGCTTCCTCGACGAGTTGCGCGGCGTCTGGGAGTTGCCCGGCACGCCTTGCGTCATCAATGGCGCGATCGGTCCGCGAGGCGACGGCTACAAGGCCGGCAACATGGACGCGGCGGAGGCGGAAACCTACCACTCAGGCCAGATTGCGGCCTTCGCCGAGGCGGGCGCCGACATGGTGACTGCATTCACGCTGAACAGCATCAACGAAGCCGTGGGCGTGGTCCGTGCAGCCAAGAGGCAGGACATTCCGGTCGCCATCTCTTTCACGGTCGAAACCGATGGCCGCCTCGTCCGGGGAGAGTCGCTGCGCGAGGCGATCGAGGCGGTCGACGACGCAACTGAACGTGCCTGCGAATACTTCCTGATCAATTGCGCGCACCCAACTCACTTCGAGAGTGCACTCGCCGCAGGCGAGGCGTGGGTGCAGCGCATCCACGGCATCAGAGCCAATGCATCGGTCAAGAGCCATGCCGAGCTCGACGAATCGGAGGCGCTGGACAGTGGTGATCCCCAAGATCTCGGCCGCCGCTACCATTTGCTCAGGCGCGCATTCCCCGGCATGCGCATTCTCGGCGGCTGTTGCGGCACCGATCACCGGCATGTTGCCGCCGTTTGCGAGGCATGCCTGCCGTCGGAAGCAATGACGGCGTGACAAGAAAAATGGCCGGGATCGCTCCCGGCCATTGTCTTCTTGCGAAGGTCTTACTGGCGCGGCGGAGGCGCCGCGTTGGCCTGGTCGCCGTTGAGCAACGGCGTGATGCGACGGACGGTGACGCGCCGGTTGATCAGGCTCGCGCCTTGCGTCTGCTCCTTCAGATACTGCTCGCCATAGCCCTGCGACGTCAGGTTCTCCGCGGGCACACTGAATTGCTGCGTCAGCAATTCGGCTGCGGCCTGCGCGCGGCGATCCGACAGCGACAGATTGTCGACCTCGTTGCCGACCGCATCGGTGTGGCCCTCGATCAGGAACACCTCCTGCGGGTTGGCCTGGAGCGCCTGGTTGATGCCGTCGGCGATCACTTGCAGCCGCGCCGCCTGATCCGGCGGAATGGTCCACGATCCGGTCTCGAAGTTGATCGTGTTGACGTCGATGCTCGGCATCTGCATGCGAACATTCGGGCTGTAGCGGATCTCGTCGAGCGAGTAGCGCCGGTCGATCCGCTGCACCGGCGGAGCCCGCATCGTTTCGTAGATCACCTGCGGCGGCGCCTCCTGGGCGTCGACGATGTAGCGATCGTAGGGAATGTTGACCACCGGCGGCGGCACGTCGACGTAGAAGCCGCCGACCGCCCGCGGATCGCGGTAGGTGTTGTCGATGATCACGATCTCGCGTCCGCGCGGGTCCCGGCGGATACGACGCAGGAGCGAGCCGTCCGGCCCGACCACGGTGATCACCTCGCTGCCGTCGGGACGGATCACGACGGTGCGGGTTTCGCCGCCGACGGTGTCGGTGCGGATGTCGCGGGCGCCATAGCGGAAGCGATAGAGATCGTTGCCGCGGACGTAAGCCTGCCCGCCCGGATCGCGGATGATGATGCGGTCCGGCTCGGTGTAGACGGTGCGGCCGCCTTCGACGACCTCGCGCCGCTGGTTATGGATATCGGCGATGGTGGCGCCGATCACGGCGCCGGCCACCACGCCCGCGCCGATCGCGAGCGGCGTCAGGTCACGCTGCTGCGGACGCGGCGGCGGCGGCAGGGGCGCGGCGACTGTCGGCGCGGCGCGGAAAGCCGGCGCGACCGTCGGCGGTCTGTATTGTGCCCGGTCGGGCGGCGGCGCTGCGGCCGGCGTGCCGGGCACCACGGTCGGAGCCGCGGCGCCGGCCGGAGGTGCCGACGGCCGGGCGGGCGCACCAGCCTGCGGCGGCGCAGCCGGAGTCCCGGCGGCGGGCGCGCCGGCAGGAGGCGTTCCACCCTGCTGCCCCGGGGCTGGCGTCGCTGTCGGGGCCGGGGTTGCGCCGGGCGCGGGCGTTGCCGACCCCGGACGTCCGGGCGGCGGGGGTGGCGGCGTGCTGCCGGGCGCGGGCGTTGCCGTTGGAGCGGGCGTGGCGCCGGGTGCGGGTGATCCCGGCGGGGGCGGCGGCGCGCCAGGACGTACGCCGGGCGGAGGTGCGCCGGGGCGACCAGCCGGCGGTGCGCCGGGCGTGCTGCCGGGAGCCGGCGTTGCGGTTGGCGCAGGTGGCGTCGTCGGTGTCGGTGTCGCCGTTGGAGCCGGCGTGACTGCCGGCGCAGGCGCGCCGGGGCGGGCCGGGGGCGCGGCTGTCGGAGCAGGCGGTGTTGCCGTAGGCGCAGGCGCGGGAGTCGGCCGAGCCGGCGGAGCCGCTGCGGGAGGGGGCGGCGGCTCCGCCGGCTCGGCCGACTCCCGCG
>NZ_JADYVZ010000060.1:0-2785 GCF_020194195.1 Bradyrhizobium sp. BRP19
GAGAGCAGCAAATCGGGCTTTCAGCCGACCTTTCGTCCCGCTGCGCCAACTCACGGTTTTCCATTTGGCGCTCGCCAGCATGTGTTCTGCCGCAATCGATAAGATATCCGGCACGTGGTGCTTTCGTAAGCGCTCAGCCGTGTCCCTGTTGAGACTGGCTTGACGCCTTGCGGAATCGCCACGGCATGAGGTCTTCGATTCTACCATGGGGATGGCCGTCGATGATCGCCTCGAGTGTTTCGGCGATGTAGCTGGCCGGATTGACGTCGTTGAGTTTGCAGGTGGCGACGATCGATGCCAGCAAGGCCCAGTTTTCGGCCCCGATTTCATGTCCGGCGAAGAGAGCGTTTTTCCTGGTCAAGCAGATTGGCCGGATGGCGTTCTCGACCGGGTTAGTGTCAAGCTCGAGACGTCCGTCTTCGAGGAAGCGCGTCAGCCCCTGCCAATGATTGAGCGCATAGCGGATATCCTCGGCGAGGGTCGAACCGCTGGAGATCATCGAAAGCTGTTTCTCGAACCACAGCTTTAACGTGGCTATCATTGGCAGCGAGTGCTCCTTGCGCGCGGCCAACCGGATGTCCGGCGATGAGCCACGCACCATGGCTTCGATGGCGTAAAGCTGCGCGATGTGCCGAACAGCGGCCTCGGCGATCGGTGACTTGCTGTTGCGCACCAATTTGACGAAGCGCCGGCGCAAATGGCTCCAGCAATGCACGAGCGTCCAAGGCCCTTGTGGTCGAACGACTTCGTTCAACCGGTCATAGCCGTCATAGGCGTCGCATTGCAGGTAGCGTCCGCCAAAGCCGTCCAGGAACTGCTGCGCGAAGGCACCGCTGCGACCGGGGGCATACCTGAACAACACGATCGGTGGACTTGGGCCGCTGTGGCCGCGGTCGTCGGAGGCGACCGCCCAGAAGTAGCCTTTCTTCGTTTGGCCGCGCCCCGGATCCAGTACCGGCGCCTTGGTCTCATCCATGAACAACCGATCCGCCATAGCCAGGTGGTGGCGCATGTGGTCCGCGATGGGCTGAAGGTGGAAGCAGGCGCGGCCAGACCAGTTGCCCAGCGTCGCCCGATCGAGCCGGATCCCCTGGCGCGCATAGATCTCGGCCTGACGGTAAAATGGCGTATGGTCGCCAAATTTGGAGACGATCACGTGCGCGATGGCCGCTTCGGTCGGCAGCCCGCCGGGCACGACGTGCTCCGGTGCGTGCGCCTGCACGACGGGCCCCGAACAGCGACGACAGATGTATTTCGGCCGGCGCGTGACCAGCACGCGCCATTGCGCCGGGATCACGTCGAGGCGCTTGCTGACGTCCTCGCCGATCTTCGTCATGGCGCCGCAACCGCACGGGCAGAGCGTGCTTGCAGGCTCGATGATCCGTTCCACGCGTGGCAAATGGGCAGGCAAGCAGCCGCGATTGCGATGAGAACCTTGATCCGGCACGCTCCGCGATCGGCCCTTGATCACAGCCTCGGCTCTCTCCTGCGCCGCGTCCAGGATGCCTTGCGCGATCTCCACGTCTTCCAACGGTAAGTGATACTGATCTGGCCGCAGCTTCTCGGACTTCGCGCCGAACCTGTCGCGCCGCAATTCGCCGAGGATGACCTCCAGCCGACGCCGCGCTTCCTCCGACGCCGCCAGCGCCCCCTGATGCTCGCTCAAGGCCGCCTGCGTTTGCGCCAAAAGCGCTTTCAGTTGTTCGTTTTCGTCGCGCAGCGCCGCGATGCTCATGCGCTATTTCGAGCACATCGCCGCCGCGCGTGCCACGCTCAAAATAGCTGCCGAGTCATTCTGCCGCAGTTATCCAGCGACCTGCGGGCGCCGCGCTTCTTCCGGGCGGACCAACCTCCAATCCAGCCCCTCGAACAAGGCCGCGAACATCGCCGGCGATATCCGCATCACGCCGTCTGCGATCGTTGGCCAAACAAACTTGCAACCTTCGAGACGCTTGTGCACCAACACCAGGCCCGTTCGATCCCAGACCAAAATCTTGATCCGGTCCGCTCGTTTCGATCGGAACACGAAGGCTGCGCCGCTGAACGGGTCGAGACGAAGCATCTCCTGCACCTTCGCCGCAAGCCCATCGTGGCCACAGCGGAAGTCGATCGGCCGCGTCGCGATGTAAATCTTCAGATCAGCACCGGCCGCGATCATCGTGACGCTCGCACCGCACGGATCACCCGGGACAGCTGCTCACCATCAATGGCCGTATCCGTCCGCAGCACGACATCACCGATCACGATCTCAAGCTTGATCGCCGGAGCAGGAAGCTCCTCCAAAGCACGTTCCACGACCAGCGGAGCGAATGTCGGCGGGGATGCCTCGCACGGCGGCAACATGCCTCGCTGTCGAAATCGCCGTCGCCAATCGTAGATCTGCCAGCGCGTCGCTCCGTGCTTGCGCGCGACCTCGGATACCTGGGCGCCGGGCAACAGACTCTCGGCGACAATCCGAGCTCTCTCAGCTTCCGAACGCACGCGGCGCCCCGACGGTCCTTCAAGAACTTCCAACCGGCTAACCGACCCCGCCGATGGGCCGTCCAAATGGACGTCTTTTTTGCTGTCCAATCCCATCCAAAACCTCCGTCCAAAGCCGGAGGCTTTCTTCGCATAGCTATCCAGATCCCGAAGCAAGGGTTAAGGCTAAGCGCTTACGTGCTTTCGTGGTTTCCCGCGGACTTTGGTAATCGGCCAAATGAGCTTCACATCAACCGGATACACCTTGAGGTGCCGAGGGATGCCGACGGCCCAGGCCAATCCGCGTTCTGTTAGCCCTTGTCGA
>NZ_JADYVZ010000061.1:0-2650 GCF_020194195.1 Bradyrhizobium sp. BRP19
CGCAACGGACGATCGGCTGCGCAACCCCGACCAGCTCCGCCGATCGTCCGTTGCTCCATCCGCGCCACTTGGCGTACAAAACCCCGAGACTCTAACTGCCGCTGGATGAAAATGCAGTGGCAGGTCAGCGCGGCTCGAGAGTGGCGGGCCGCGCAAACGTCTTGCCATAGACGGGGGCGGAATCCGAGGGGGCCTCTCGTTGAAAATTCTAGAGGAAATCGAGCGGTTGCTAACCAAGGCAAGCAACCGCGCCAGACTGTCGTCTGGCGGACTATTTCGACTATGTCGCCGGAACCAGCACCGGCGGCCGCGCCGGAGAGCGCCGCCAAGTCTTGCTGTCCACACCAGCGGGCTTGCGGGGGCGAGCATAGGCTTCGTAGTTCCCACTGCTGTACTACATCGCAACCTCAGATCTTGTTTTATGTGACAATTGATCAGCTGCTAGTCAGAAGATGCTTTCGGGCGCCTGACACTTGTACGGGACGCCGATCGTCAGACCGCCATCGACGACGATTTCGGAGCCCGTAAGATAAGAGGACTCGTCACTGAGCAGGAACAACACTACCTGTGACACTTCCGGCGGCTCGGCTGCCCGCCCAAGCGGAATGGGAAAACTGGAAGAATCGAAGTCCTTTGTCATCCAGGTGTTGATTAACCCCGGATGGACTGAGTTTATTCGAACCCCAGACGCAGCGGCCTCCAAAGCAGCGGACTTGGTAATGCCCCGCACGCCGAACTTGGAAGCAACGTAGGCGTGAAGCCCTGCACTACCCCTCAGCCCCTCGACCGACGAGATGTTGACGATCGAGCCTCCGCCCGCGCGGCGCATGGCCGGCAGGGCAGTCTGCATTCCCAAAAATACACCGGTGAGATTGACAGCAAGGGTCTTCGTCCACTGCTCAAGCGGAAACTGCTCGATAGGAGCAATACTGACTATGCCGGCATTGTTGACGAGGCCATGCAGCGCGCCAAACTTGCTCTCCGCAGCCGCGATCGCTTGGCACCATTCCTCTGGCTGAGCGACGTCTTGACGCAGATAGATCGCGGATGTGCCAAGGCCGGCCGCGAAAGCCTCGCCTTCTTTACGAAGAATATCGGTGATCACGACTTTAGCTCCCTCCGCTACCAGCAGGCGCGCATGAGCGGCCCCCATCCCTCGAGCCCCGCCGGTCACCAGAATGACTTTTTCGCTGACACGTCCCATAATTTCGCTTCCTCGAGAGTGTGTGGGTGCAAGGTCTTTGCGACATCCACTATGCACTATGTCAATCGCCCCCTGGTCGATCTGCTGTGTCCCGCTGCGATGCCCAAAGGCTGTGCGTAGTGCCGTGTAACTCGGCGTGAAAACCAACTCGATAACGATTCCACGTCGTGGACACGCGTCCGCCGTTCATACATTACCGTCGGAGTGTTGAATTGGCATCATGACATTGGGCCACCTTGTTGAGCCCGACGAATCACGACCGAGTTTCCTCCGGAAGATGCGCGTGGACTGCAGGCGACGCAACGCCGGTTCCGCACAGATGCACGTACTGAGCTCTTCGTGGCTGGCCGCGGGAGTGGGGCGCAGAACGCATGAGGTTCTCCGAGTCTTGCGAATTGGAGTATCCATCCTGTGCAATCGACGCGCCGAGAATCTCGTACGAATGCAAACTCACGCAACTCTTGCACAGTTGCTACAGCTGTTCCGATCTTCTTACGCGACCTGGGTATCCGCTAGCATGCGTTTCGGGCCATGCACAGCGATAGCGTTTCGACATTAAAGCTTAGTCGAGCCTCCCAAAACTGCGAGGCGTGCGAACTCGTCATGCGTTTATGTCCCAATTGATCATGTCGGACTTTCGACATTCCGCGTGGCCAATCAAACAAGGGGGAAGGCAACAGCAGAAGAGGCGACGGTTGTCGGCGGCCTTCTCGTACATCTTCATCCGAGCGAGTCCTCTAACACCGAATGAGGTGCTTGGCATCGACGTTGCATGCGACAGATAGAGAGGCCTATCGAGTTATCATCATCGTCGGTGAGCATACTTCACGGGAATGAACGCACGATCGTCAAGCTCATTCTGCACCACAGAATTGAGGTGCAGCGCGCAGAACTGTACGCGTCGTCGGCGAGACGATCATGATCAGCGCTCTATGAGCCGAGGGATCACCGAGCTGCATTGGAGGTTGCATCATCGAGGTTGCATCATCACAGTCTCTTCAGGATGCTTCAAAAACCGAGCACTGTTGCTGAGATGAGTTAGCTGAATCTACAGTTGCGTCCAAACACTCCAAGAGCGAGGAGGAATGCGATGCCCGAGGTAAAAGGTATTCCTCTTGATGCGCCTCTCTACCGTGGGAGCAGAGACCGTGGCAGCGCGTTTCTCGGCTGCCAAGCCATAAACCTTGTATTCAGCGTGGGGAGCGAGGTGTCCTCTCTACTACCGAAGGGATTAGCACTACTTTGGCAGATTTGGTTTGTGCTGTGGTTTTTCACAAATTCGTCTTCTGCAGTGCGGGCATCGCTGCGATGGCGGCCGGAGAATGAGATCGACGATGGCGTGGCGTACGGCGGGCATGGTTGGTTGAGGCGGAGGCCCATTGATTCTTTTTTTTCCGTCCCGCATGTGCGAGGCGACGGTGCTGCAAGAAGGCGTAGGCAATCATT
>NZ_JADYVZ010000062.1:0-2645 GCF_020194195.1 Bradyrhizobium sp. BRP19
TGCCGCGCGGCAATCAGGGTGACAGTGGAGCGTCAATCAGGATGAGAGAGCTTCGCCGGGCTCGTGACGCAGGGAGGGCGTAGCCCGACCGGAGTTACGAGCCCGGCGTCGGCGCGATCCACAGGGGACCGCGCCGACTGGTGATCGCGGCCGGCTGGTTGTGCAAGTGGTTCTTCCGCCAAGAGGAATCACTCGCTTGCCAGGCCGATACATTACCGATCACCAGATGAGGCTCTACATGAAGTACCGTCAGACCGATACCCCGCCAGTGGCCGCCGCCAAGGCGTCGTTCAGTACCTCGACCGCGTATCGCTTCGAGAAGGATCGAAGGCTCCCATCGCAGAAGAAGGGAGCCCGCGGCCGGCGCCGACCGGACCCGTTGGCCGGTGTTTTTGAGACCGAGGTCGTACCGATGTTGAAGGCGGCCCCCGGCGTGCGGGCTGTCGCGATCTTCGAGGAGATGTTGCGCCGCCACCCTGAGCTCGGGGCTGGAATCCGCCGCACGCTGGAGCGCCGGATCCGCGCCTGGCGGGCAATCCACGGCGAGGAGCAGGAAGTCATCTTCCGTCAGACCCACGAAGTGGGTCAGGTCGGCCTGTCCGACTTCACCGACATGGGCGAGCTCGGGGTCACCATTGCGGGCGTGCCGCTCGATCATCGCCTCTATCACTTCCGGCTGGCCTATTCCGGCTTTGAGCACGCGCATGTCGTGCTCGGTGGCGAGAGCTTCGTCGCCTTGGCCGAAGGGCTGCAGAATGCTCTGTGGTCGCTCGGCGGCGCGCCGCGGGAGCATCGGACCGACAGTCTGTCGGCCGCCTTCTGCAATCTGGACCGGAATGCTCAGGACGATCTGACCCGGCGGTACGAGGACCTCTGCGCCCATTACGGCATGCGGCCTTCCCGCAACAATCGCGGCATCGCCCATGAGAATGGGGCGATCGAGAGCTCGCATGGCCATCTCAAGCGGACGATCGCCGATGCGCTGCTGTTGCGCGGCACTGCCGACTTCGATGATCTCGCCGCCTACCGCGGCTTCATCGACGAGATCGTCAGCCGCCGCAATGCCCGCAACGCCAAGCGCATCGACCACGAGCGCGCTACCCTGCAGGCATTGCCAGATCGCCGCACCTCGGACTACGAGGAGGTGATTGTCCGCGTGACGTCAAGCGACGGCTTCACCTTGCGCAAGGTGTTCTACACCGTGCCGTCACGCCTGATCGGCCACCAGCTGCGGGTGCGCCTTTACGATGATCGTCTCGACGTGTTCGTCGGCGGCACCCATCTCGTCACCCTGCAGCGTGGGCGGCCGCATCCCAACGGCAAGCACGACCAGGTCGTCGATTATCGGCACGTGATCCATTCCTTGCGGCGCAAGCCGATGGCGCTGCTCAATCTCGTCTACCGTGATCGGCTGTTCCCGCGCGATGCCTATCGGAAGACCTTCGATCGTTTGCGCGAACGGCTGCCGGACAAGAAAGCCTGCCGGCTCATGGTCGATCTGCTTGCGCTGGCGCACGAGCGCGGCTGCGAGGCCGAACTCGCCGGTCAGCTCGCCGCTGACCTGGACGCCGGCCAATTGCCCGATCTCGGACAGCTGCGCACGCACTTCGCGCCCGATCCTGCCCGTGTGCCGCAGGTCGTGGTGCATCTCGCGCCACTGGCCGCCTATGAGTGCCTTATCGGCACCGCCGAGATCGGAGGTGCCGCATGAACACGGCCAACACCGTCGACACCGCGCGCCTCAATCTGTTGCTCAACGAGCTGCGGCTGCCCGCCATCAAGGTGCTGTGGCCGCAATTTGCTGAGCAGTCCGACAAGGAAGGCTGGCCGGCGGCCCGCTTCCTCCCCATTGCCGAGCACGAGATCGCTGAACGCAGCCGCCGTCGCATCGAGCGCCACCTCGTTGATGCACGGCTGCCAGCCGGAAAGACTTTCGACAACTTCGACTTCGAGGCCGTGCCGATGGTCTCCAAGGCGCAGGTCACCGCGCTCGCCGCCGGCGACGGCTGGCTGGGCAAGGGCGCCAATTTGCTGCTGTTTGGCCCGCCCGGTGGCGGAAAGAGCCATCTCGCAAGTGCTCTCGGCCTCGCTCTGATCGAGAACGGATGGCGCGTTCTCTTCACCAGAACCACCGATCTCGTGCAAAAGCTCCAGGTGGCGCGGCGCGAGCTCAACCTCGAGGCCGCCATCAACCGCCTTGATCGCTTCGATCTCCTGATCCTCGATGACCTGGCCTACGTCACCAAGGACCAGGCCGAGACCAGCGTGCTGTTCGAACTCATCAGCGCACGCTACGAGCGACGCTCGATGCTGATCACAGCCAATCAGCCATTCGGCGAATGGAACAGGGTCTTCCCGGACCCCGCTATGACCCTCGCCGCCATCGATCGGCTTGTCCACCACGCTACCATCGTCGAGATGAACGTCGAAAGCTATCGCAGGCGGACCGCGCTCGAACGAAAACGCGGACCTGGACGCCCGCCGTCACATGCGACACCCAAAACCGTCTCTGATTGACGCTCCGCGACAATCAGAGTTCAAAAAACTCTTGCGCGCGACAATTAACGCGGCAATCATCACCTCGCCGCGACACCGACTCGCCATCCTGATTGTCGTGCGCTTCCCACCCAGATTGTCGCGCTATA
>NZ_JADYVZ010000063.1:0-2158 GCF_020194195.1 Bradyrhizobium sp. BRP19
GCGCTCGCCCGCGTCGCGGATGTATTCACGCCAAGAAACGCCAAGCCGTCCATCGTCACGCAGGTTCCTCAGATCTTTGGCTAGACGTTCGCCGCTTGCCAAGAGCTCGGGTAGGCGTGTAAAGACCGTTTCGCAGCCGCGCTTGACCCGCAGTATCCAGGCAACTTGTAGAATGTTGATGGTCTTCGCGCCCTGTTGGCCCATGCGATCAGCGTAGATTCTGAATGGGCTGCGGGTGAGCGCGTGCTCGACTTCTGCACGTTGCGCTTCCATTGACTGGGCCAGGTTGGAGCGCTGGAACGAGTCAGACATGGCCTAACCTCCTCTGTTCTAGAGTCGATGCCGCCCCGTGATACTAAATTGCGCTGTGGTGCCGGATTGCCTATCGATGGCGTCTTTCATCCGGCAAACTGCTCGCAAGCGAGGTCAAAGTGTGACCAAGGAAGCGTAACCTCAAGAGGACGTTTTGCGAGCAGGGTGACTTTCCACGACGTTCCCAGATCTCTCGGTGCAAAGTCGATGCCAGGCATCTCGTTGCTGCCGAGACGAAGGATGGCCAAGCAACTTCCGTCTTTCCTCTTCTGCTGCATAGCGTTTGTCCGATTGAGAACCAAGCTTGTCAGAGATCGGACGCTGTGGGTCGCCTTTGTTAGACAGCCACCTCGCATGCCTAGGGAGCATTCCCCGGGACCACCTATTATTTCAGATGGGTCCTGCTCAATCTTCCAAACTTTCAACCGGTCGCCCGTAGCCATCGCCTCAAATATGTTCTCTCACACATGAGCGCTCAATCAGGAGGCGAGTTGGCACATTGGTTGCTATTACGGTCTATGACGACCTGGTCCGCTCAGCGCAGTCAGAGATTGCGCCTTCCAGAATGATCTCAAACATGGAGTTAGATCATGACGAATGAGACGAGAGTACCCGTCACCAGGAAGGCTAGTGAGCCCGCGTTTTTTCCTGAAGCATGGCGCCCACTCGAGGCATTGCGCAACGAGGTGGATCGCTTGTTCGAAGACTTGTTTGGCGGCGATTTCTGGCGCCGCTCGTTCCCCCCGCACGCTAGTCTTGGAAGGTCGGTTGCCAAGAAGGTCGCCGCAAGCCCCGCAGTGGATCTTAGTGAAAGCGACAAGGCTTACGAGATTACAGCCGAACTGCCTGGACTCGATGAAAAGGACATAGAGGTTCAGGTTATCAATGGCGGACTGACCATTAAAGGCGAGAAAAAAGAACACAAGGAAGAGAAGCACAAGGACTACTACCTCTCCGAGCGCAGTTACGGCTCCTTCGCGCGCTACTTCGGTTTACCGGAATGTGTGGAGGCCAGCAAGATTGAGGCCTCCGTCAAGAACGGCGTCCTTAGGGTGACTTTGCCGAAAAATGCGGAAGCTCAGAAGCCGCCCAAGAAGATTGACGTGAAAGCAACTTAGGCACCGACGTGTCCATGCGAGTTGCGACAATCGCACCAAGCGCCAATTGCTTGCGGGGAGAAGTCAAGCGAAACCGTCAGGTGGGGATGACTACACGCGCCTGCATCTGCCTTGCTCTCGGCGAAGTTGATGCCCACACGGGGGAACGATCGCCTGCTTCGTCGGCGCGAGCAGCGAGCGGCGAACTGTCGATTACGACGCCCAACTCATCGCCTCGCCGGTCGCGCTCTAGGTCGTGCGGACTCTTGGGTTTCTCAAATCAGTTGCACAGTGTTTTAAGGCTTTCCTTTAGGAGGAAGCCTTCGGTGTCATGGATTGGTCGTTCTGAACGATGGGCAATGGGATCGCATCTCCAGCTTGATCATCCTCGGCCAGACCAGCGCGGCTCGACGGGCCGTGACAGCGGATGTTCGTCGAGGGCGTGTTGTGGATCGTGCGGACCGTCCCTGGCGGGATCTGCCTGAGGCGCGGACTACCTACTACTTTAGAAGATGGCTTCTTGCCCCTTACTGACTTTCGATCGGTTGGACGCGCTAAGCTCTTCACGGGCCATCCCTGAACCATGGTCTCACTCGATATGAGCAGCTCAAATTAGGCGACCGCCCCAAGCTCGTCGTCGCTTATATGATCTACACGATTCGACTGCTCAACGCTGATGTTGTTGTATCTTGAGATTATCCAACAACTTCGAGCCTTCACTGAACGATCTCGACCAAGATCGCTCTGCC
>NZ_JADYVZ010000064.1:0-2143 GCF_020194195.1 Bradyrhizobium sp. BRP19
TGCTCAAGCACATTTACGGGCTGTCCGATGAGGGGGTGTGCGAGCGCTGGGTCCACGACCCATATTTCCAGTACTTTACCGGCGAAGAGTTCTTCCAGCACGCATTCCCGCACGAGCGCTCGGACCTGAGCCACCGGCGCAAGCGGCTCGGCGACAAGCTGGAGCTGTTGCTGGCCGAGAGCTTGCGGGTGGCACACGAGGCCGGCGCGTTGCGCAGCCAGGACCTCAAGCGGGTCACGGTCGGTCGAGTAGCCCCCGGGGAATTGCACCCCGAGGCTCTCACGAAACCGGACGTGAACCTCTCGATTCATCCGGCTTCTATCTTCCAGCCGCAGGTCGAATGCCGACTCGCCACAAATAGAGTAGGTTCGGATCGCGCTGTGCGAGCCGTCCCAACCAATATACTGAGGCGACTTTCCGGCCTTTCAACCGCTTGTATTTCCGCCTCGCCCAGCGGGCGAGCGCGTCGTTTACGTGACGAAGGACGTTGACACATTCCGTCCGGTAAAACCGTCCGTAATAGTTCAGCCATCCTTGCACGACAGGATCAATCAGCTTGGCGAGTTCTTCAAGACTCCAGTGGTTTCGCGTCGAACCCAGTCGCCATGAGCGAATGGTTTGTCGGATTCCTTTGGCAGCCTTGTTGCTGATTGCCGGGAGGAAGTTGAGGAACTTCTCGCCCTTTCGATCGCGAGCGCTGCGCGGCTGGAAGGTGTAGCCAAGGAAGTCGAACGAGATGTGTTCGCATTCCTCTCTCCGTTTATTATCCTTGCAGTAGACGATCCGGGTTTTCTCCGGATGGAGCTCCAGACCGCATTCCGCAAGACGTTTTCGGATCGCCTCCATCACGGTTCGAGCCTCGCTTTCAGTTCTGCAATGGACTATCGCATCGTCAGCGTATCTTTCGAAACACAAACAAGGGAAGGTCCGCTGCATCCAGTGATCGAATGCATAGTGCAGAACCAAATTTGCGAGCAGCGGTGAAACCACCGAACCCTGAGGGGTTCCGCGTGTTCTCTCCACAGGGATTCCGTCTTCTTTCTCCACGGGAGCTTGCAGCCACCGCTTTACCGTAGAGACGAATCCAACTCAGTTCCGTGTGCTGGGCGACGGCCTTTTCGATTAGGTGCCAAGGAATCGAGTCGAAGAACGACTTCGATAACCCAGTCGAATTTCCAGCAACGCTTTCGCGCTGTCCCCACGCGTCAAGCGCCGAACGGCCGGGCCGATAGCCGTAGGAGTCCGGATGGAATATTCGTTCCATCGTCGGCTCCATAACCATTTTTGCAACCGTCTGAGCCACGCGGTCAGCTATAGAGGGTATTCCTAACGGACGCTTCCCTCCATTAGCCTTGGGAATTTCCACGAGACGGACGGGAGGCGGAAAGTATGTCCCCGACGACATTCATTCCAGATCTTGTAGAGGTTTCTCTTCAAGTCCTTTTCGAATTCCTCGATGGAGACCCGTCCACACCCGCTGACCCGCGGTTCGCTTTCACCTGTTTCCAAGCTTCCCAAACGAGATGTTTGGGGATCTGATACGACTTTGCCTCAGTCATCGGCTCCTCCCGTTTCCGGTTGGCTTGTGACTTTGGCTGGAAGATCGGGTCCCTTCGCTCCGCCCGTATTACCGGGCCTCATCACTATTACGAACCCGTCCGCCCCTGCGTCGCGCATTGGTACTCTGCCCTCGGCGGGTCCGCCGCCTTTGGGGTCTCCCTTGGCATCGCGACGCAGGTTCCCATGTTCCGCGCAAGAGCCTGGCATCGGGATCGCGCCGCCTCTACACCGGTTGCCGCCCGGCCAATACACAGGCTCTCGTCGCGCTTGATCCCAGGAGGTGGTATCGCCCCTGGTTTCGACAACATCTGAACTGTACTTTCGATGCATCATCGGCGGTTTACTTGCGTTCGTCTTCCCGTGGCTCACCTGACAGGCTGATTGCCCGCCTTTTCCAGCAACGCTCACCACCTCAGCCATTGAGCTAAAGCAGCTTGTGGCGGTTTGGACTCTGATCCTGCAATCCGAGTCCGAGGGGCCTGCCCTCATCTCTTGCGCAGCAAGGCTGCTCGGAAGATGGTCTACATACTCAACCTCCTTCTTCGCGCCGTCATGGCGCACATACCACCGTGCAGCCGAAGGC
>NZ_JADYVZ010000065.1:0-2019 GCF_020194195.1 Bradyrhizobium sp. BRP19
GGCCGTCGCCGGCGCCTACTGGCAGCTCTACCAGCAGCCAAAGACCGCCTGGACATTTGAGCTGGAGATCCGCCCGTTCGGCGAGAAGTGGTAGGGAGCCGGTTCGATGGAGCTCGCATTGTCGCCGCAAGATGCGGCGTTTCGCGACGAGGTTCGCGCATTCATCAGGGATCATTACCCCGAAGAAATGCGCGTTCCGAATCCCGAGACCGATCTGACCAAGGAACAGTCGCTGCTCTGGCATCGCATTCTCTACAAGAAGGGCTGGATCGCGCCGCTATGGCCGAAGGAATATGGCGGCCCCGGCTGGTCGATCACACAGCGCTTCATTTTCGAGCAGGAGACCTCCCGGGCCGGCACGCTTCCGCCGCTGGCCTTCAGCGTCACCATGGTCGGACCCGTCATCTACACCTTCGGCAACGAGGCGCAGAAGACAAAATTCCTGCCACGGATCCTGTCCGGCGAGGATTGGTGGTGCCAGGGCTATTCCGAGCCGGGCGCCGGCTCGGACCTTGCGACCGTCAGAACCAAGGCGGTGCGTGACGGCGACCATTATATCGTCAACGGTCACAAGACCTGGACGACGCTGGCGCAGCATGCGGACTGGATCTTCTGCCTTGTGCGCACCGATCCGAACGCGAAGCCGCAATCCGGCATCTCCTTCCTGCTGATCGACATGAAGTCGCCCGGCGTCACGGTGCGGCCGATCATCACGATCGACGGCAGTCACGAGGTCAATGACGTCTTCCTCGAGAACGTCCGCGTGCCGGTGGAAAATCTGGTCGGCGAGGAGAACAAGGGGTGGACTTACGCCAAATTCCTGCTCGGGAATGAACGAACCAGCATGGCCGGCATCGGCCGGTCGACCCGTTATATCCAGAAGCTGAAGCAGATCGTAGAGGCCGAGATCCCGGCCGACGATCCAGCGCATCTCGAATTTCTGCGCGACATCGCCCGCGTCGAGCTCGACGTTTTGGCGCTGGAGGCGACCGAGCTGCGCGTCGTGGCACAGCTGGCGCGCGGCATTGATCCCGGCCCTGCGGCCTCGCTGTTCAAGATCCGCGGCACCGAGATTTTCCAGGACATTACGGAGCTCACGCACCGCGCCATCGGCAATTACGGCCTTGCCATCCGCGAACATCCGGTCAGCGCCAATCGCTTCATGCCGGGCCCCGACTACGGCCATACCGCCTCGGAGAAATATCTCAACGCGCGCAAGCTCAGCATCTACGGCGGATCCAACGAGATCCAGCGCAACATCATCGCCAAAGCCGTGCTCGGGCTCTAGCCACACGGATCGGGAGGAGCGGATGGATATTCAGTTCACGGAAGAGCAGGAATTGCTGCGGTCCAGCGTGCAGCGCCTGCTGCGCGACCAGTACGATTTCGAGGCGCGGCGCAAGATCGTGGCGAGCGAGGAAGGCTTCAGCCGCACGCAGTGGGACGCTTTCGCCGAACTCGGACTGCTCGCCGCGCCGTTCTCCGACAGCGCCGGTGGTCTGGGCGGCGGCCCATTAGCGACCATGATCATCATGCATGAGTTCGGCCGTCACCTCGTCGTCGAGCCTTTCGTCGAGACGGTGGTGCTGGCCGGCGGCCTGATCGAGCACGCCGGCACGCCCGAGCAGCAGCAGGCCTTCATCCCCGGCATCATCGACGGAAGCAAGATCTGGACACTGGCATGGACGGAGAAGGAATCCCGTTTCGACCTTGCCAAGGTGACCACAAGGGCGCGGCGCGAAGGGAGCGATTACGTTCTGACCGGCGCGAAGACCATGGTGATCGCGGCGCCCTGGGCCGACGATCTCATCGTCTCGGCACGGACCTCCGGCGACGACCGTGACCGCGGCGGAGTTAGCCTGTTCGTGGTCGACCGGCGCGCCGCTGGACTAGATCTCCAGAGCTTCAAGACGATCGACGGCCGCAGGGCCGCCGAGATCAGCCTGCGCGAGGTCCGCGGGCAATTGATCGGGCGCGAGGGCGACGGCGTCGCCTTGCTGGAAGCCGGTCGCGACCGCG
>NZ_JADYVZ010000066.1:0-2019 GCF_020194195.1 Bradyrhizobium sp. BRP19
GGCCGTCGCCGGCGCCTACTGGCAGCTCTACCAGCAGCCAAAGACCGCCTGGACATTTGAGCTGGAGATCCGCCCGTTCGGCGAGAAGTGGTAGGGAGCCGGTTCGATGGAGCTCGCATTGTCGCCGGAAGATGCGGCGTTTCGCGATGAGGTTCGCGCATTCATCAGGGATCACTACCCCGAGGAAATGCGGGTTCCGAATCCCGAGACCGATCTGACCAAGGAACAGTCGCTGCTCTGGCATCGCATTCTCTACAAGAAGGGCTGGATCGCGCCGCTGTGGCCGAAGGAATATGGCGGCCCCGGCTGGTCGATCACACAGCGCTTCATTTTCGAGCAGGAGACCTCCCGGGCCGGGACGCTTCCGCCGCTGGCCTTCAGCGTCACCATGGTCGGCCCCGTCATCTACACCTTCGGCAACGAGGCGCAGAAGACAAAATTCCTGCCACGGATCCTGTCCGGCGAGGATTGGTGGTGCCAGGGCTATTCCGAGCCGGGCTCCGGCTCGGACCTTGCGACCGTCAGAACCAAGGCGGTGCGTGACGGCGAACATTATGTCGTCAACGGTCACAAGACCTGGACCACGCTCGCCCAGCATGCGGACTGGATCTTCTGCCTCGTGCGCACCGATCCGAATGCGAAGCCGCAATCCGGCATCTCTTTCCTCCTGATCGACATGAAGTCGCCCGGCGTCACGGTGCGACCGATCATCACGATCGACGGCAGCCACGAGGTCAACGACGTCTTCCTCGAGAACGTCCGCGTGCCGGTCGAAAATCTGGTCGGCGAGGAGAACAAGGGCTGGACCTACGCCAAATTCCTGCTCGGCAACGAACGCACCAGTATGGCTGGCATCGGCCGCTCCACCCGCTACATCAACAAGCTGAAGCAGATCGTTAAGGCCGAAATCCCGGCCGACGATCCCGCGCACCTCGAATTCCTGCGCGACATCGCCCGCATCGAGCTTGACGTGCTGGCCCTGGAGGCGACCGAGCTTCGCGTCGTGGCACAGATGGCGCGCGGCATTGATCCCGGCCCGGCGGCCTCGCTGTTCAAGATTCGCGGCACCGAGATATTCCAGGACATCACCGAGCTCACCCATCGCGCAGTCGGCAATTACGGGCTTGCCATCCGCGAGCACCCGGCCAGCGCCAACCATTTCATGCCGGGCCCCGACTACGGCCATACCGTGTCGGAGAAATATCTCAACGCGCGCAAGCTCAGCATCTACGGCGGATCCAACGAGATCCAGCGCAATATCATCGCCAAAGCCGTGCTCGGACTTTAGCCACACGGATCGGGAGGAGCGGATGGATATTCAGTTCACGGAAGAGCAGGAATTGCTGCGGTCCAGCGTGCAGCGCTTGCTGCGCGACCAATACGATTTCGAGGCGCGGCGCAAGATCGTGGCGAGCGAGGAGGGCTTCAGCCGCAAGCAGTGGGACGCTTTCGCCGAACTCGGCCTGCTCGCCGCGCCGTTCTCGGAAGACGCCGGTGGTCTGGGCGGTGGCCCGTTAGCGACCATGATCATCATGCATGAGTTCGGCCGTCACCTCGTCGTCGAGCCCTTCGTCGAGACGGTGGTGCTGGCCGGCGGCCTGATCGAGCACGCCGGCACGCCGGAGCAGAAGCAAGGCTTCATCCCAGGCATCATCGACGGGAGCAAGATCTGGACACTCGCCTGGATGGAGAAGGAATCTCGCTTCGACCTTGCCAAGGTGATCACAAGGGCGCGGCGCGAGGGGAGCGATTACGTTCTGACCGGCGCGAAGACCATGGTAATCGCGGCGCCCTGGGCCGACTATCTCATCGTCTCGGCACGGACCTCCGGCGACGACCGTGACCGCGGCGGAGTCAGCCTGTTCGTGGTCGACCGGCGCGCCGCTGGACTCGATCTCCAGAGCTTCAAGACGATCGACGGCCGCAGGGCCGCCGAGATCAGCCTGCGCGAGGTCCGCGGGCAATTGATCGGGCGCGAGGGCGAGGGCGTCGCCTTGCTGGAAGCCGGTCGCGACCGCG
>NZ_JADYVZ010000067.1:0-1886 GCF_020194195.1 Bradyrhizobium sp. BRP19
CAGCAACTTGACGCCGGACGCCGCGACGAAGTGCCTGCAGAGCCCGCGAATTCACTTCGGCACGCGACTTGCTCTCTTTGCCGCATCATCACCAATCCCAGTGCGATGGTCTTCGGGACGGACTCGGCGCGCGTCGGTGTTAGCGTCTGGTCCGCCCCGACGGTTTTGCTGCGCGATAACTTAAGGGCGCTCGGTCGTGGACCGAGAAAATACAGGGACGTGTTGGATGCGATCTGGAGTTCTTCTTTTGGGAGCCACGACAATCGCGCTCGTCGCAACCGATGCAACGAATGCGGCAGACCTCGAGCCAGGAGTGAAACTGCCACCGGCGGCTATATTGGCGGGCACGTCGGCGGCGGCTACGGCCGCACCTCCTTCAGCAATCCCTACGGTCCGTCGATCTATGGCGATGTCGTCGATACCCCAGTGTTCCTCGCCGGTGGCCAGATCGGCTACAATTGGCAGAAGAACGGTTGGGTATTTGGTGTCGAACTGGATGCCAGCGGTGCTGTCTCCGACGGGACAAATACCTGCCTCGCCGCCTCCGGCTTTATTGTGAGCGCAAACTGCAAGGCAGGTCCCAACGTCTTTGCCACCGGGACCGGTCGCGTCGGTTACGCGTTTGGCGCGCTGGGCCACACGCCGGCCTATCTCAAGGGAGGCGTCGCTTGGCAAAACAACCGGGGCGACGTCGTCAACAACTTCGAAGGCGGGTCGCCACAGGAGAAAGCCCACTTCGACTATGGTCGCCTTGGCGCCACCATCGGGCTGGGCGTCGAGCAAGCGCTTACGCCTGCATGGTCGGTGAAAGCTGAGTATGACTATCTGCATTTCGGCGGACCGAGTGTCGCGACTCCTCCGACGGAGCAGAATCCGCCGTTCGCAATTCTTCCGGCGAACACAACGGGCCTCTCCAGCAACTATCACATCGGAAAGATCGGCTTGAACTACCTTTTGGCTCCGACCCATGGACGGCGCAATGGTCGGATGCGCCGCTGTACGCGAAAGCACCCGCCGGTGCGCCGATCCGGTGTAGCCGGTGTAGGCCGCAGGCTGGTTGGTTCATTCCCGTGCCAGCGCTGAGCAGCTTGGGGTTTTCTTTGTGGAACCTGACGAACTCGATCAGGTTTTCGATGCCAAAGTCGCAGAACGCCTGAACACCATCTTCGCCGACGCCATAGACCCACTGGCCGCTCTCTACACGGCTTTTGCGACATGCCGATTCAGACTCTCCGCGAAATATAGCCATCGGAGCACCTACCGGGAATCTGGCAGACTGAACAATCCGCCTCCAGCATTGGTCACGTCAAATGTCGTCCTTAAGTCAGGTCCTTGCGATCAGGGCTACCAAAAGTGGCAGGTGTCCCATATTGGAGATCGTGTTACCCTCTGAAGGTGATTGAGCTGAGCCGCGAAACCAATCACAACGTTACAGTTCAGAGAGGAGACGTTCAATGGCATCGAGCGTAGCTGAAGACGAGAAACGCCGTACACAGCAAGCGCCGCAAGTGACCCAGGCATCGGCTGCTGGGCCAGGTGGCGCCGCCGAGCACACTAAGCAGTCGACGGCAGCCACGCGCGCTTCATTCGTGTTTGCAGATTGGCAGAAGTCGATCGAAGCAACGACAAACTTCTTCGCGGCGGCTTTGAAAGACGGTTTGAGATTGACTGCTTCCTCTTTGCACGATCACGCCAATTTTCTAAAAGTCGTTGCTGAGGTCAAAACGCCCTCCGAGTTGCTGAAAAGCTATCTGGACTTGGCAGAGCGATCTTGGTCGAGATCGTTCAGTGAAGGCTCGAAGTTGTTGGATAATCTCAAGATACAACAACATCAGCGTTGAGCAGTCGAATCGTGTAGATCATATAAGCGACGACGAGCTTGGGGC
>NZ_JADYVZ010000068.1:0-1794 GCF_020194195.1 Bradyrhizobium sp. BRP19
GGCAGAGCGATCTTGGTCGAGATCGTTCAGTGAAGGCTCGAAGTTGTTGGATAATCTCAAGATACAACAACATCAGCGTTGAGCAGTCGAATCGTGTAGATCATATAAGCGACGACGAGCTTGGGGCAGTCGCCTAGTACTTTCCCAAGATCGTCTGATCGGCCAGTTCTGGTGGCAATGCGCCTTCGGTAGAGCAAAGCATTTTCGAGCGGCCGGTGGTCAGCTCATTGTCGCCGTTTGCTGAAAACGGACGCGGGTGTAAGAGCAGGAAGGCCGTCCAGGCATTGGTGCCCGCAATTTGTATTATAAGGCCACGATCGGAGCAGCGACAGCATTGCTTATGTGCCGGTCCGCACCGTGGCTGCAGGCGCACCTTGAAAGAACTCGGAAGCCGCGAGCCAAAGGCCGCTGGCGGCGTGGGTTCCTTGGCATTAGCGCCTCGATTTCTGTCCTGGGCCAGCCATTAGGGATACGCTGAAGCGTTGTGGTGATCATGCGAATGATCGACGTTGTTCATATTCGCAGTCTGCAGCAGTGATGATCACCGCTTTTCATCCGCGAGCTCGCTGATTATGCCGCAAGCCGGATTATGCCGCATGAGCAGTCTTCTTCGCTTCGAGGCTGGCACCCGTTGGTCGCCACGTCGCTGCGCGGGGACCAGGTCGCCGCTGGCATGGCACTGACCAAGCGGCTAGTTCCGAACGACGCAACGCACGTGCCCGCGGCTGCTCGGCAGCTGTGGAGGGGCACCAGCGCAGCATAGCTGGCATAGGAGAGCCAACGGGTTCTTTCATAGCCGTCGGCGTAGACGGCGTTGATGGTCTCGGGCGTTAGATGGCGATGAAAGGCGGACGTTCTCCGTCGAGTCGCCACCGAGAAGTCGCCCCGCGGCGGGCGCACGCGGCAGCCTTCTCCCTTGCGTGTTTCATGCAGTGCGTTAGGACCCTAGCTTGCGTCGCTGTAATGGCCCATCAATGGGCACGCCGAGAGCCCGCGGCTGAACTCAGGATCCGATGAACTCCTAAAGCTTATCGATCACTATTTGCCTGGAGTTGCGGTTTCCGAAAGGATATCAATGACCTCGAGCTTGGCGTCATACTCCTCGTATGTGCCAAGCATGGGTTCGCCAAGTGCAATATTGTGCACGGGATCGACAATCGAGGGTGAGTCGTAAGTTAGGGAGATGGGTCCAGTAAATTGAACTTGATCGCCAAGCTCGTCGCGTCGCAACGTTCGCGCGGTGCACCATTTGACGAGCTGCGTTACTGCGCCCTTCCCGCGCTCATTGATGGGGGGCAAATGCCGAACCGAGTAGAAATACGTCCGCGCAGAAAACATCTGTTGCGAACTCGAGCTCATGCGCTGGTCCGGTTGAGCGGTAAGAGTCAGCAGGCGCTTGCCAGCTGGACGCTCGAGCGTACCCTGAATTAGGCCACCTTCTCTAATCAGAGTAATGTGCGCCAGCTTTTTTGGAGCACCAAGAACCTCTCGTCCCGAGGCAAGCGCTGCATCATTCGTTGTCACGTAAATGTAAGGAATGTAAAAGCCGGTCTCACCGCCGGGATCACGAACTTGAATTCCTGAATAGCACTCCAAGTACGGCCCCACAGTGCTTGAGGGATAGCTCGCGACCCCCACAACGGCGATTGCAGGGTTTGCTACGGGTACTAATCCCTTCGGTAGTAGAGAGGACACCTCGCTCCCCACGCTGAATACAAGGTTTATGGCTTGGCAGCCGAGAAACGCGCTGCCACGGTCTCTGCTCCCACGGTAGAGAGGCGCATCAAGAGGAAT
>NZ_JADYVZ010000069.1:0-1715 GCF_020194195.1 Bradyrhizobium sp. BRP19
GTCATGCGCTCGTCCCGCAGCATGCCGATAGCCACTTCTTCGCCGATCGCCATTGAGGCCGAAGCGTCGGAACGCCAGTGGATGCCCGCCCAATTCCGTCCGAAACCGAAATTCACCGCGAGCTTGTTCAGCTCTCCACCAACCGTGAGTGGCGGGCCGTTATAGGGCATGAGCTTCGTCGGGTCAGCCGGATCGGGCTGTACCGGGTTGATGATGACGCGGCTCTCGTCGAAAAACGCCTTCAATATGGTAGCCGTAACGGCACCGACGCCCGTGGCACCGCCGGGATAGGTGGAGTGAAGGGGCGCGGCTTCCGGATAGGTTTGTGACAAGAGGTAGGTGCCGTATTTCGCTTTACTGCGATCGAGGGCTTCCGATTTCAGGAAGCTGTCATGCAAGGGGTAGTCGCTCACGCCATTGGCTAGGCGATGGTGCGCCAGACCGCCATAGGCTTCCGGTCGCACGGTCCGGTGCACGAAATACTTCTGCCAGTAGGACGCGCGGACGGAGTTGCTGATCCCCGTAGTGAGTAGTGCCTGCACATAGGCCAATCCGAATGTGCCTCCTCCAGGGCCCTGTGTTTTCGATTTCCGATAGGGGCTAGACGGGAAGGATACGGGCTCCGTCACTGGATACATTCCGGAGTACCGTTGGTCCGTTCCGCCGCCGGGGGTTGCAAGCATCAGCGCTGCTGCCCACCCGAGTGCGGGACCAGCGCGGACATACTCCGCGAGATCTCTTCCTGTCGTGATGTATCGCGGTGTCGCCTCGAATTCCAACCGGCGTTTCGCTGCGGCGCCGTTCTGGATCGCCAGCCACTCCTCGTATTCGGTCAGGAATTCGCTCGTGGGCAACGCGGTGCGAATTTGAGCACTAATCCACTGTGCGGCATAGGGCACGTCCCGGAGCAGGAATTGCGAGATCAGCGGGCCGTCCAGAACGCCTGGAGGCGTGACGGAGCGGCCCTTCGGGTCAGCCGGGTCGAAGTAAAGCGCATTGGCACGAAACAGCGTACCGGGTGTGACCCGACCACCAGACTTCGGCCCGCGGAAATCCGCAAGCTTGTTGATTTCCTCGGTCGCTGCAAGCACGTCGCGGTTGGAGGTGTCGTCGCGCAACTCGGTAAGCGGAACATCACGAAGCAGGGATTGCCAGTATACCTCGACCGCCTCGCCGCCGCGCTCCGCACTTGCAAGGGTCGGCGCCGGCGGTAGCGCAATCTGAGTAGGGTTCATGCCGCTCAGGCTGACGGCCAGCGTGCCTACCGGATTGACCAGTCTGCGCGTGCCGCCGAGCGGGATTTTCTCGAAATCAGCGGGATCGCCCGACTGACAAGCAATATAGAAAGCCTGCCAAGCAGCTTGTTCCACTTCGCCGCGTTTGTCGTGCGGCAGGCCCCGCGTATCGGAACCGATCTTGTTGGTGTAGCGCGCCTCATCGCCGTTCGCCGGGTGGGGCGCGATGGGAATTTTCTCGTTATTGCTCGCGCAGGCCGCTCGGACTTCGAAGGCGCGGCGCTTGAGCGCCGCGTCGAGCGGTCGCGCCTCCGTGCCCACGCCCACGGTCTGCGCCGCGGCCGGGGCTACTCCGGACATACCCGGCGGAGACGCAAGCACGGCGGCGCCAACTGCGATGCCGGCCCCGCCGAGGAGCGAGCGGCGAGTGACCGCCGTGGTCGGCAGGGTCGGCGATGCCAGGTCATATTCAGTCGAAAT
>NZ_JADYVZ010000007.1:0-327007 GCF_020194195.1 Bradyrhizobium sp. BRP19
CCGAGTCCGTCCCGAAGACCATCGCACTGCGATTGGTGATGATGCGGCAAAGAGAGCAAGTCGCGTGCCGAAGTGAATTCGCGGGCTCTGCAGGCACTTCGTCGCGGCGTCCGGCGTCAAGTTGCTGACAATGGTCTCAATGCCGACAGCCAGCGCAGCCGGTGCAGTACGTTCGGCTACCGGGACCAAGCGCTCAAGATCGAGCTGGCCGGATTAGACGAGACCTGCGCCGACAAGGGCACGGCCGATGATCGTGATCGATGCGCCGCACTTCCACGCTGCTGTAGTCCTAGGACCGACAAGCCGCGTGATCCGAACACACCCCATCCTCAGCTACATGCTCGGCTGGGATCGGCAGCGCGTGGTCTCTGATGCCGAGCGCAAGGGATGGCGCGCTACGTGGGTCGATTGACCCGCGCGAGGCCGCCGAGGGCCATCGATTGCAAAGGTACTTTGGGAAAGCCGAGGCGGCCCGGGATCGCGGGACTGCGCACCTTCCCTTTCGGCCTTTGACTGCGCTGCGAACCAGCTAGAAATCGGCCAGAAGACGCGAGGAAAATTGGCGCGGAAATGGACGCACAAAGCCGCAGTCGAGCTGTGGCTCATCGGGCGAATGCGGCCTTAATTAGCGCAATTTGCGCCAGCAGTCGCCAAGGCGTGTTTCAGAAAGACCCATAAGACGACTTGAGTGTCTTTTGTCCGTGTTGTGTAGCACCAGTGTTCGTTCCCCTAGCGGAAGACGTGCGTACGCGCGCCCCGGGCCGGGAGGTATTTTAGCAAGCCCGACTCTCACGTGCATGTGCCAATCTGGCGCCTTCATCGTATGCCTACGGCGGCGAAGCACTAGGTCATTCTTCAAGCTCATCAAGCAAGATGCGCTTGTCGTGGAGCTCCCTGAGGTACTCGGCAATCGAACGCTGCGTCTCCTGCCATTCGATGCGTTCTTCCGCGGTCCAAAGGAAACACTCAAGTTTGAAGCGAGCTTTCTCAGCCTCTGCGAATTCATTGTAAAGCGTGATATCTCGCTCCACTTCTTCGAGCTGTTCACGAATGGTCCTTGGCATAGTCGGCCTCTGGGGCTTTGCCTCCAGCCAGTGGGCGTATTCATCTCAATTTGCGCGATTTAGCAACTACTCATTTTCTCGGTGCGGGAAGCTGACGCAAGGCGCTACTACCGCAAAACAGGCTTCGTATTTGGCTTCACGAGGGCTGAATAACGGTCCGTGTTTTGGAACGCCACCCCGATAAAGTCTCCCTGTCGCCACGTGAGGCGACAAGGAGAGGTGGTGCGAAACCCATCGAAAGAAAGCGAAAACTCCGTCGGCAGAAGCGTGAGTCCGTTAAGCTGAATGCCAGCGCCTCTACTGGATAGATCACGCACCAGGCATGGCTCGGAGGTGATGTGTCCCGGAATTGAGAGAAGAACCTCTCGCCACACCGACTGCCTTTCGAGGGACCGCCGGGACCAATTCTTCCCTTCACGTTGACGGACCTTTTCTTGCAAATCCTTTAGCTCTCGGTACTGGCGCTCCAGGCTCATATCCCTCATTCTCCGTTATTCTTGTTGGCGCTTCCCACATTATTCCGAAACCCAATAACCATCGCGATAAATTCTGTAGAGCGATCCTCAGGTTGAGGGAATTCCGGACGACTACCGTTTGTGGCCGATCGCGATTTCGCGGTTGGACCCGTAGCTTTCCGGGCCTTGAATGGCACTGCTGGCCTCAACGGTGGAGATGGCGGCAATGGTGCAAAATACCACGGTAGGCCTGTGGCCGCTCGCCGCAGAAAGGACTGTCAGTGGCTGGGGTGGAGGTGTTGTGTAAAGACGATTGTGTAAGGCAAATTGTCCTCCCGGTGTGTTCCTTCAGTATGTCAAAAGGCAGGATTGAGCGGATGGTATTGCCACAGCAAGGCCGTTAAATCTTCATAATACCCCACCATCTTGGTAGGTGCGTCGCAGTTCGCCTTCGGCGATAATGCCTCATCGCGACCGTCACTCGTAAGGGGCGGAAGCATGTGAATCTGCCCACCAAGATCGCCCCCTCGAATTAACGCCAAGAGATCACCATCCAAGCCGCTAGAATAGCTTTCGCGATAGCCATGACGGCAGTGGTAGCTGCGGGGGCGTTCTTTGCTATCCGCCTTTTGATTCGATTCTACGGATAGGGTCCCGCCGCTGCACCTCCAGCCGAACCGACCACAAATGGAGGCCGTGTCGTGATGGCGAATGAACAGGATGTTATCATTGGACGTATTGCCGAGATCGAGATCGACAAGTCGGCTGCCATCATAGTTGAGCAGATAGATGGTGAAATCTCCATTGCCATCGCGAGCGTCGTCGGCGTTCACCTCCAGGTGACGGCGGGGCAGGCACGTGAGTTATCTCGATCCTTAGCTGTGGCCGCGGAGAATGCTGAAAAATTCCGCGCGTCAGCCAAGACGTAGTGGCGCCCGCTCCACTATCACCGCGGGATTTCGGTCAGGTTGCGCCATACAGGTCGGCCCGTTGCCCTAGTGAAGCGCGGCAATCTCCTCCAGGTTCTCATCGTTGTCGGTTAAGATGATGACGCCCTCAATCCAATCCTCAATAATGCTGGTTACTGCCGTGGGCACTGGCCAAAGGGGCCGATGGTGATTTCGGGCCCTCGTTCCAATGAGCGTCGCGGTGTACCAGCCGGGGATGTCCCGATCGCTGTTGAACTAGGTCGGATCGACGTTGCCGGAATGAATGTTACGCGGCCCTCGTGACGTGGGCAACGGGGTTGATCGTCATGCGATTGTGGCGAGCTTGAAGAGCCGCACGCAGAACCGACAATTGCTTATGCGCCTTCAATCGTCGGAAGCCCTTGTTGGCCTCGATCATGCCGGCCGCGACCCGTCGCAAGGCCATACCGGCATCCCGCCAGCGTTTGACGTTGCGCGTGACGCGGCGAATGGTGCCCATCATGTTCTCGGCGATGTTGGTACAGGCGAGCGATCGACGAAGCTCCTTCGGCAACTTCAACCGGACGACGGTCAGGATTTCGTCGAGGCCTTCGAGGATGCTGGCCGCTACGCCGGGCCATTGCTGGTCGAGTCGACGCGCGGGATTGCGGATCAATTTTTCGGCCTTGTCGGTATCATCGAGCTCCCAGGCCTGGCGCAGCGCCCGACGGGTGGCCGCATGATGCTGTTTCGGCAGGCGTTCCATGATGTTGCGCGCCTTGTGGATCTGGCAGCGCTGGATCGCAGCGGCCGAACCGAAGGTGCGGAGGATCGCCTTCGACAACGCCTTCGCGCCGTCGGCGATGAACAGTCTTGGCACCGTCGGGTCGAGCCCGCGCGAGACCAGGTTGCCCAGCAGGGCCTGAACCGTTGCGGCATTCTCGGTCGCCCCTTCCACCAGCGCCAGCGGATGCTTGTTGCCTTCGCCGTCAACCCCGATCGCGGCGACCAGCACGAGATCGTCGCCGAGATGCAGCCCGTCGATTTGGACCACCAGAAGGTCGAGCGCGGACAGATCGGCAGCCATGAAGTCGGCCAGCCGCGCCGCCGACAGCGCTACGAACCTCCGCGAGGCCGCCGACTTCGAACCCCCCGATCCGGGCGGTGCCGGCACGTCACCCTCGGGCAGCCGGACAGCGCGGCCGAACCGGCGCGTCGACACATTGATCAGCATCAGGTTCATCGCCCAGCGACCGAGCCAGTCCTCCTGCGCCGCCGTTTCCCAGCTCGGGATCGTGACCTCGCGGCCGTCCACGCCCCGGACCCGCGGGCGCTCGACCTCGATCTTGCCGCCGTGGAAACCGATCCGTCCGCGCGTTCGGCCCCAACGGTGCGCCCGCCGCGCCGCATCGCGACCGTGGCGCGGCCCGCAGGCCGCCGTCACGTCCGCCTCCATCATCGTGCCGAGCGCCTCGATCCCCGCCGCAAGGCAGAACCGATCAAAGCTCGCCCGCACTTCCGCAAACGCTTCGTCCACAGCCCCAGTCGCCGGCGAACCAGCCGGTGTGATATCTCTCGTCATGGCGTTGCTCTCCTTTGTGGAATCAGCACCCCGAGCCTACCGGCTCAAGGTGAGCAACGCCGACCTCTTCAGAAATTCAACAGAACCCGGGACATCCCCGTACCAGCCGGTTCTCGGGTGGGATGCCTGTGAGACTTTCGCCAGCGCGCCGCGCCCGTGCTGCCTACGATCCGGGACTGATCGCCAAGTCACCGCCCTATCCTGGTAGTTGCGCTAGGGCATTCGTCGGGATGATGTATCCCCGTCAGCTTCTTTCGTCGCTGAGGCTGGCTGCGTAGAAGTCACTAGCGAGTGGCAGGGACAGCACTTTATTGGTCCACTTCCAAGCGTCGAGTCAAGTTGCCGCTAACGTTCCCGCTGTTTAGGTCGCGCGGCTGCCACCGTGAGTCCGGTGTGATCCTTGAGGCTATCGACTACCGTGACCGCCGCTTCGAGTTCATCTCGAAGACGCTTCGTAATCCGCAGAATGCTGCTCGCGAGCTCCTCGCGGCTGATTTCTGCACCGTGAGCAACTTTTTCTTCGAGGTCGCGTATCGCTTCGTCGATCTTGTGCAGCGAGAATGTGCTAGGCATCATCCGGCTCCGTCCTGATTGAGGGTCGGGCATCCGCCGAACCACGGTGTAAAAATGCGTCCGCTACACGGTTAAGTAAAGCGGGTGGCGTTGCGGGAAAATCTGTCCCCATCTCGCGTCTGAGCGCCTCGAATTCGGATAAGGTCGAAATCGGGCAATCCGCCACCGCGTCCATTTTTGAGCGGATAACTTCAACCCGGGATCGCCAATCGGCCAGCTGTTCTTTAGTTCGCTGTGGGCCGTACGTGTCTTCTGCCGGTGTATGGCTTGGCCTACGGACGTAGTCCGTGAATGCTTGGATTGCCACTTCGGTCCTTGGCAAGGCGTTACTCCTATGAGCGGAGCCAGCTCGAACAGTTACAGACCGAGCATTTTATACAGGCACGCGGGATGCGGCAACCCCCTCGTGCTGGTAGGTGCTCTCCAACTGTTCTCAGAATACAAATTGGTAGCATCTTGAGAATTTCAGCCTCTCGGGAGCAAAGGTGGTCAGCCTCAGTCTTCGAGGACGGGCTGGCCACCATCGCTTGCGACGCCACCTTGCAGGTCCAAACGGAATGCACACGTTGGAGCGACACGCCACCTCCCTACGCTCGCAGGCGCTTGCGGTGCTTGCAGCCAATCAGGCCCGGGCGGCCGATCAATCTTTGAGCCTGGCAGATCGACAAGTCGCGACGTTTAATGCTGAGGAGGCCCAGGCGCTGCTCAGCATCCTCGATTGCGTGAAGCTCGAACCCGGGCCTGAGGAGGCACGGAAGATCGCAGCGCGCATACGCGCGCTTCTAGAGGACCCACGGAGGAGCCAACCGATTCGAGTGGCGTGCTTGTAGGGTTGCGGATTCCGATCGATGTCGCCCAGGATTCCGAGATGATGTCACCCACCATTCCGGGATGATGTCGCCCGGGTCTCGCAAGGGCGAACCCGGGGTGACGAGACCTCTTCTGGCTCCCATAGGGTCAACCTTTCGGTTTTGCGAAGGGGGACCCTGGATGCCGACGGAGAGGCTTGCGATGCGCCGTGTGCGCGATGTGATCAGGATGAAGGCGGCTGGGCTGCCGAGCCGCGAGATTGCGCGGCGGGTGGGCGCGGCGCCCTCGACAGTGCGGCTGACCATCCGGCGGTTCGAGGCCGCAGGCCTGAGCTGGCCGTTGCCCGACGAACTCACGGACGCGGCCCTGGAGGTCCGTCTGTTCGCCAAGACCGGCAACGGCAACCGGCAGGGTCACCGCCGCATCGCCGAGCCCGACTGGGCCGCGGTGCACCGCGAGCTCAAGCGCAAGCACGTGACGCTGTCAATCCTGTGGGAGGAGTACATCGGCGCCGAGCCCGGCGGATACCGGTACTCGCGCTTCTGCGAGCTTTACCGCGCCTGGGAGGGACGCCTGTCGGTGACGATGCGCCAGGCGCACGCGGCCGGCGACAAGCTGTTCGTCGACTACGCGGGCGACGGCGTGCCGGTGGTAGTCGACCGCCTCACCGGCGAGCGGAGGACGGCGCAGATCTTCGTCGCCGTGCTCGGCGCCTCGAGCTTCACCTCCGCGCAGGCGACGTGGACGCAGGGACTCGCCGACTGGATCAGCGCCCATGTTGGCGCCTTCGCGGCGATCGGCGGCGTCCCGGCGCTCTTGGTGCCTGACAACACCAAAGTCGCAGTCATCAAGGCGAGCCTCCACGACCCGCAGATCAATCGCACCTATGCGGAGATGGCCGCGCATTACGGCACGGCCGTCTTGCCGGCGCGACCTCGCAAGCCGCGCGACAAGGCCAAGGTCGAGCAGGCCGTCCTCATTATCGAGCGCTGGCTGCTCGGCCGCCTGCGCCACCGCGTCTTCTACAGCCTCGCCGAGGTCAATGCAGCGATCGGCGAGTTGCTCACCAGGCTCAACGAGGAGCGGCCGATCCGGCGGCTCGGCGTGACGCGCCGCCGGCTGCTCGAGGAGATCGACCGGCCGGCGCTCAAGCCGTTGCCGGCGAGCCCCTACCTGCTCGCCGAGTGGCGGATCCGCCGCGTCAGCCTCGACTACCACGTCGAGGTGGAGAAGCATTATTACAGCGTTCCGCATCGCTTCGCGCGTGCCGAGGTCGAGGTGCGGTTCACCGCCCGCACCGTCGAGATCTTCCACAAGGGCGAGCGGATTGCCGCGCATCAGCGCATGAGTGGCAATCACAAGCACACCACCGTGCCGGAGCACATGGCCTCCAGCCATCGGCGCTACGCCGGCTGGACTATCGGGCGTATCCGTCAGGACGCCGCCGCGATCGGGCCGGCAACCAGCGCATTGTGCGACCTCATTCTCGACGAGCGCTCGCACCCCGAACAAGGCTTCCGCGCCTGCCTCGGCATCCTCAGGCTCGCCGCCTCCTATGGGCGCGAACGGCTGGACGCCGCGGCTGCGCGGGCGATCGACATCGGCGCGCGCACCTATGGCTCGGTCAAGTCGATCCTCGCCAACAATCTCGATCGGCGTCCCGCTCACCAGCGCTCCGCGGACGATGCGTCGATCCTGCATGCCAACATCCGCGGACCGCGCTACTACAATTAGGAGACCGTCCCTTGCTCACCCATCCGACCCTCGACCGCCTCAAACGCCCTCGGCCTCCACGGCATGGCCAAGGCCTTCGCCGACATTGAAGCCGCCGGTGAGGCTGGCAGCCTCGGTCACGCCGAATGGCTTGCTCTGCTGCTCGAACGTGAAGCCTCGCTGCGGCACGACAAAATGGCTCGCCACTCGCCTGCGCTACGCCAAGCTGCGCCAGCAGGCATGCGTCGAGGACATCGACTATCGCACCCCGCGCGGTCTCGACCGCCCGCTGTTCGCCAAGCAAGCAAAGCCGTCGCCGTCATTGGTCCCACGCCTGGGATTGTCATCAAACGGCGGGCATCTTCTTCTTTTCGGGCGCGATGGGTGATCTCGCTGTCGAGTTTCTTGATCTGCATTTCCAGCGTCAACATCGTCTTGATCAATATCTCGAGTACGAACCGTGCCGCTTCGGGCACGTCGGTTTTTGGATCCATTGCGCGCTCGACAAGCTCTGCGACATAGGCCGTGCCCTTTGCCATAATCACCCCGTATTCGGCGAGATGACCACGCAAAGCATTGATCGCCTGGGTCCGCTGCCGGATCAGCAGGTCGCGGGTCCGAAACACCACCGCGCTCGCTTGCTGCTCTTCACTCTTGACGGGAACGAAACGCATGGTCGGTCTCTGCGCCGCTTCACAGATCGCCGCTGCATCGGCCATGTCGTTCTTCTGCCGCTTCACGAAGGGCTTCATAAGCCGGTGGGATCAGCCGCACTTCATGGCCGAGCTTGCCGATCTCACGAGCCCAGTAATGCGCGCCCGAGCAGGCTTCGATCGCCACGAGGCAAGCCGGCTGCTCGGCAAAGAATGCCAGCAGCTTATTCCGGCGCAGCTGTTTGCGAAAAACGACCTTGCCGGCGGCATCGGCTCCATGGGCCTGAAAGACATACTTCGCTAAATCTAGTCCAATCGTGCTAACTTCGTTCATGGACGCTTCCTCTCTGGTGATGGTTGTTCAACACCCTTCACTTTGGCACATCGATGCCGTCGAGGGGGCGTCCACCCCATCACAGCAACCGCAGAAGAAGAAAAAAGGTTGAAGTCGCGATTCCAGATTGACCGCGCGGCTTGACCGATGCCAGAGAACCAGCCGGCCAGCACGCCTCGCCGCTGGGCGAGATCAAATCGGAAAGGTGGGCGACATCGTCTCGGAATCCACGGGCGACTTCATATCGGTACGCCTGGGCGACTTCGTCGGAATCCGCATGTAGGGTTTACTTGGAACACGACGAGTCCGTTTTTTGGCGCGTTTAGAGGAATCGAGTCACTCTTTCGGTGTCCGCACATTTTACCAAGTTAGTGGTGAGCCCGGCTGGACTTGAACCAGCAACGAGACCATTATGAGCGTACGCGTCCGGTGACGCTTTCAATTACCCACATTTAGCCGAACGGGCTGAGGGAGCGCACAAACCATTGCATCGCAGGAATCGACCGGATTCCTTGTCTGGCACCGATTCGCAGGGGGCGGTGCCAATGGACGAAGAAGCCGACGCATGGTTTGATCGCGAGCTCGCTGGCTGCAGCCTTGCCGACGAGCGCCTGAACAAGCGGCTCCGCAAACTGGTAGCGCAGATCGGGTGCGCGATGGGAGAAAGCATTCCGCTGGTGTGCCAGGACTGGGCCAATACCAAGGCTGCGTATCGTGTTTTCTCCAACGACGGGGTCAGTGAGGCGGACATTCTGGCCGGCCACTTTCAATCGACGCGGGAGCGCACGATTGGCACCGACGGTCCTGTTCTAGTGCTCCATGATACGACCGAATTCAGCTATCAGAGAGAGCTCGGACGCGATCGGGATCACCAAAAGCATAAACAGCGGCCGGGACAAGGCGGGCGGCCTGAGATCGCACACGGTTTGCGGCATCCTGATGCACTCGAGCCTGGCGGTGACGACCGAAGGGCTGCCGCTTGGACTGACGGCGGTCAAATTCTGGACCCGGAAGAAATTCAAGGGGACCGCCGCGCTTAAGAAAACGATCAATCCGACGCGCGTTCCCATCGAGAAGAAGGAGAGCATTCGGTGGCTGGACAATGTCCAGCAATCCACGGGGCTGCTGGGCGATCCAGGACGATGCGTTCACGTCGGTGATCGCGAGAGCGACATCTATGAGCTGTTCTGCGCGGCTCGAGAAGTAGGAACGCATTTGTGACTAGGACTTGCGTTGACCGTTTGGCTGGGGATGGAGATGCGATCCGCCGGACATGCGAGTCCCTTAATAGCGCCCGCGGTGCGAGTGGCTGCGATCCAAATGCCGTCCAACCAACACGAACTCTGGTGCAAATTGCTCCGGTGATTGGCTGGAGATCAGCCTGAGATTCCCCGGTGAGTGTCGCCGCCTACGTTCTGGTTGACGGAGGACTGACACATGGCTTCCAGAAGCATCGGCCTGACAGCGGATTTGCGCGGATACGCACCTGCAATCTCGCGGACCATCCAGCCATTGCGGGTGGCGCGATGAACACCCCCTATCAGCAAAATGAGGGCGGCATTGTTGCGCTCTTGCCGGATGGACGGGTCGAATTCCTTCATCCAGCGGCGCTCCCTCTACTCGAAGCCGCCCGCGCGGGCGACGCCAAGTTGCCGGACATTGACGACAACATCCTCTCGTCTCCTCTGGTCCGGCTCGAGCAATTCCATTTGACCGCGCCGGCCATTGCCTTCATCGAGCTCACCAACCTTTGCAATCTGCGCTGCAAGCATTGCTATACGTGGTCGGGTCCGAAGCGACCCAACGAAATGACGACCGAAAAGATCATCGGTCTGCTGGATCAGTTTGCGGAATCCGGCGTATTGCAGGTGTTTCTCACCGGTGGCGAGATTTTCGCCCACCCGGACGCAATCGAAATCATAAACTATGCCCGAACTAAGCCGTTCAGCACGCAAATCTTCACCAATGGTCTTCTGATCACGGAAGAAGCCCTGGCGCGCATAACCCCTGGGACCTCCTTCTTCATCAGCTTCGACACCGCGGACCCTGAGCGAACAGTTCGCGGTAAGATGGATTTTCCGAAGCTCCGAAGCGCCTTCGAATGGATGAAAACGCACGGTCACGCCTTTCGAACTGCGATCTCCGTCCATCGCAACAATGTAGCTGACGCGGAGGAGATCTTTGAATGGTGCGCGATCAACGACTATCCGCGGCCGCAATGGCTTGAAACACGCCCGGTCGGCCGGGCTCTTCTGCACCCAGGCATTCTTCTCCAGCCGGATCAGATCGACGAGGTGTTCGAGGTGTATCGTCGGTGCATGGACCGCTACTCGGCCGCGCCGGAGGCGGAGGAAGTCGGGGGCGTAGCATCGGCGGTGGCCGTCCGCAGTGTCGATACGATCAAATTCTGCCAGAGGCTCGAGCGCGCGACCGGGCAGGAGAAGTGCGGACGTTCGCTCGTCTACGTCAACAGCGTGCGATGTGTTTCCCTGCAGTAACTGCATGAGCGGCGGGCTCTACAGGGCCGGCAGCGTCGTCGATCAGCCGTTCGCCGAGATATGGGCCAATGGTTTTGACGAATTCAGGCGCATCACGTTCGACGATCACAATGGATGTCAGGAATGTCCTGTCCACAATGCCGGAATCTGGTGTCAGTTTCGGTGTCCGCCACTCGCGCAAAATGTCTCCCGGAATCAAAAGGGATGCGGCGCGACCGAATACCTTCGCCTGTTCATGCTGCGTGCGGGCGCCTTCTGGGAAGAGAGACGAAAGGCGGGTGTCCGGCTCACGATGGCGCCGTCCCGACCACATCGAGCGGAGCATACCGTCGCCTGAGATCGGCACCGGTCGCCCGCCCCGCGCCGATATGGTTTGGCGGGCTGCAATGAAAGGAGACATCGAACCATGAGCACGAAAGCCATTGGCCGACAGCTGTTGCCAGTTGACGGCATCGAGATCAGCGCGAGTCCCGGCAACGGCCTCGATCTGGCGCAAGACGGAGTATCGCTTGCAACCGTCGGCGCCGCCTCTGCCGTCGCTCAAAAGCGGCAATCGGCACGTCGCCCGCCTTACCCCAAGCAACGACGGGATCACCCTTGCGCTTGTCGGGGCCGCCTCCGCAACCAAGGCCTAAGAAGCCGATCCCGGCCGCCACCGGTGGCCGGGATTACAATCCGGAGAAAGATCATGCATGCACCGACTGCTACTCCGCTGGTGAGGTCGGCTCCGCCGCGATCGCGCATCACAAATCCAGGTGCTCTGCTGGCGCTACACCCCGAATTGCGCATAGATCAAGACATCTACAACATCAATGTCACGGCCAACTTCGGTGCGACGCTGACTGCATCAGAGACTTGGCAGCAGATCGCGACACATGATGGCGCGCAGAAGCCAGTCCATCTTTATTTCCATTTGCCCCTGTGCAGCTACGTTTGCCGGTTCTGTAACTACGTCAAGCGGCAGGCCCCGACCGGCGCGAAGCTCGATGATGCCCTCGATCATTGGACCGGCTTGCTGATTGAGGAATCGCAACGATATCTGCGGGGAGCGCCGTGGTTGTCAGCGGCTCGCGTTGAGTCGCTGTTTCTGGGGGGCGGCACCGCATCGCTGCTCAGACCCAGGCACCTGGCGCGGATCATGCGGCATGTGCAAGACAACTATTCCGTCATACCGGGATGCGAGGCGACGTTGGAAGGCAATCCGGACAACTTCCTCGCCGACGAAGTCAGTGATGCAATCGAGATCGGCTTCAACCGGTTCAGCGTCGGCCTCCAGTCGCTCGACAGCAAGGTCAACGCCTTCGCTGGTCGGGGGCACGACCGACAAATGTCGCTGAAGTCCATCGAAAAACTGTCCATGGGCGGTCGGCCCTTCAACGCCGATCTGATGTTCGGCCTCCCTTATCATACAGCCGATTCCGTACGGGATGACGTGAGCCTTCTGGTATCTATGGGCGTGCCCACCATTACGATCTACTGCCTGCGAAATGCGGATAGGCACAAAATGGGGATCGGAAATCAAGCCGCCTGGAACAACGACAAGATCCGCCAACGTCTGCACGACCAGAATCTGTTCCCGACGCTTGAAACCACCTACGCGATGCGCGAAGCGATGGTGGATGTCCTGCTCGATGCAAACTATGAACCCAGCCCCTGCGGCTGGTGGAGTGCGCCAGGATCTTATCCTGACGGCAACATCCCACAGGTGTCGCGCAACAAGTGGCAGAATTACGACACGATGATCGGATTCGGTCCCGGCTCCTATGGCTGGCTCGCGGGTATTCGGCCGGATCCTATCCAGACCCGCAACATCGCCGACATCTCCGCCCATGCGCGCCATGTGGAATCTCAGAGCACCGCACCGCTCGCGTCCGGCAGGCGCCTGACCGGCGCGGAAGCCGTCGCGACGGCGCTTGGGTTCGCCTTCAAGTCAAACCAGCCGATCTCCGTGCAGCGGTTTGCCCGGATCTATGGCGTGAATCTGTTGTCCGATGAGCCCTATGCCGGCGTGATCGAAGACCTCATGGCAAAGGGACTGCTCGAGCCGGTCAATGGGTCGTCGGAGTACCTGAAGCCGACGCTTGATGGTGAAACCCTCCACGAGGAGATCATTACGACGCATATCCACGGCCGTATCGGCGGTGTCGTCGCCGCCGTCTGCCGGCGCTAAGAGGCTGCCTACTCATGTTGCAAACGCAGAGAACGATGAACCCGGAAGCAATTCGCATTCATGAGTTCGTACCGATATCGGGATCCGAGATCGGCCGCGTCTTGATTGTACCATCCGGAAATGTCGGGCCGATGGATCAGGGCGGCTTCGAATCCGAATTGTACGAGCGGCTGGCCGGCAGGCTCGTTTCCTCCGGAATGATTACGGCTCGATTTGATGTCGAGTCCGATCGACCGCGCGGAGGTGTGTCGATACCGGCGCGCCGGGCGAACCGGACGCGGCGGTTGTCCGAGATCTTGGAACACGAGGCGATTGCGGCACGATCATCTCCGCTCATTCTACTCGGCGTGTCGCTCGGCGCACTTTCGATTGTTGACGTTCTAAGACGCCCGACCTCGCTCAATATCTGCGCGGCTGTTCTGCTTGGATGTGTGATCGAAGAACCCAGCGTTGTTATGCCGCCGGTCGAGCGAATCGACTTCCTCTACGGCGCGCGGGATCTGGTCGGATATTGTAACAGTGACGGTGAACTGAGCGAAGTCGTCGGTCCGGACACGTATGGACCTCGGTCGGCGCAGCAATTGATCGTTCGGCCGAGAACCGTCGTTACCACCCGCATCATCGAAGGGGTCGGACACATGCTCGCGCGGCCTGGTGCCCACGCGCCTGACGATGACACGTTGGATGTCATCGTCGACCTAACGAAGCAATCCGCTTTTCCGCCGTCTGCCCCGGCCGCGCAATAGGAGAGATCGACGATGACGTCTTTGGCAACCCAGCGCTTCGACAAACTGTCGACAAACTTTGCGACAAGCGAGGTCCATTCGAGCAGTCATTCCATCAGGCGATTGCATGAATTGCTCGACCTGCCGGCCGGCGCGTCGGTTGTCGACATAGCCTGCGGCGCTGGCCATCTTGCTCTGTCGTTTGCAGGTCGCGCGAAACGCATCGTGGGAGTCGATGGTGCCCCGACCATGCTGGGGGCCTTCCAGAGACTTGCGAACGAGAAGGCAATCCAGGTCGAAACTGTGCTGGCCATGAGCGATTCTGTCTCGCTGCGATCCGGCGAATTCGACGTCGCGGTTTCCCGGCTTGCACCGCATCATTTTCCGAACCTGCAAGCGTCGGTGCGGGAGATGGCGAGGCTGGTTCGGCCGGGGGGCATGTCGCAGTTATCGACCTGCATGGCTACGACGATTCCGACCTTGACGAATTCAACCATCGGCTGGAAGTTTTGCACGATCCAACGCACGTCCGAAGCCACACGCCGCTGGCCTGGCGAGATACCCTGGCGGGCGCCGATCTGGAGATCCTGACCTTCGAGACGCATCTTCGAGAGAGTCCGAAAGGTGTCAGCATACAGCGCTGGTGCGAAATTGCAGCCTCTGGCCCTGAGGCGGAACAGGCTATCCGTGCGCAGCTTGCGTCGGCCCCCGCGGCGACGTTGAACGCCTTCGGGATTGATTTCGCGGTAGATCAAGCCGAATTCCTGATTCCGGTGAGGACGTTGCTTGCGGTTGCGCGCAAGCCGGCCGTTAATCACTGAGTGGGGACGGGGGCCTTTGTTGCGAAGCGCGTGTGTCACGGTTGGTGGGTGAGGTTCAGGTGCCTGTCCTTCATATCTATTCACCTCTCGATTCGCCGCCATCGGCGCTGCTCGAGAACCTCTGCTCGGGGATCCTCGGCATTCTTCACCTGCCGCCGGGGCATTGCTGGGCGATTTGGCACGAGGTGGCGCCCCACAATTTCCATCGCGACGGCTGGCATTACGGCGCCATGGACAACGGGCCGATCGTCACGATCTACTGCAAGCGAACATACAACAACGAGGAGATCTCGCGGATGTTGCTCTTCACGCGGATACGCTTGCGAGTGGCTTGTCGTGCGATGCGGGCTGCCGTCTACGCGACCGTGCAGCGCGTTCAACCGGGAGAGACCCTGGTGCGAGGCGGGATTTGGCAGGAAGTTGAGGGGGCACCGTGACCGAGCAGGATATATGCATCCGACCCGTGGCGACCGTCAGGTCGTCGCGTAAGACACCTGAAGATGATCATTGGGGGGCGGTGGAATCATACATCGACTTAGATCAACGCCAATTCGGTGCAAACGCGCTACTGGGGCTCTCGGAGTTTTCTCACGTTGAAGTAGTTTTCCTGATGCACAAGGTGCCACCGGATTCGGTAGAGAAGGGCGCGCGGCACCCGAGGGAGCGAGCGGATTGGCCCTTGGTGGGAATCTATGCCCAGCGCGGCAAGTCGCGGCCGAACCGGCTGGGTGTCTCACGTTGCGCGTTGCTCGGGGTTTGGGCCACACACTCCATGTGCGCGGGCTGGACGCAATCGATAGCAGCCCGGTCATCGATGTGAAACCCTACATGGAAGAATTTGGCCCGCGAGGAGCGATAGCGCAACCAGCTTGGTCCAACGAGGTCATGAAGGATTACTACAAGGAATGAAGGAAGGAGTGGCGAGTAGTTAGCCCGAGGTGATCAGGGGCAGCGTGAGAACGCCCGCCTTACGGAGGTCCTGAAACGGAAGCTCTATAAAATGGAGCTTCGGGCAATCCTCACCATGATGGTGCTGCCTCGGGATGAATTATCCGACCTGGCTCGTTTTCTGAGTAGGCGGTGCTTCTTCGATCATTCTGATTGCCTGTACGGCGAGACGACCAAGAGTAGGGTGTATCGACCAGGTACGAAGGACGGGAATGTCGCCGGCGTTGCCGAAGCGCCCGAGGATTTCAAGAGACTTCGCGACAACGTCTTCGGCGCGGAAGAATTCGAAGTAGCCAGATTGCGTGGTTGGGCTCGCAAGCGCGGCCCGATAGGATCGCCGCGATTTCGTTCGGAAAGAACTCGACGAAAATGCTACGGCAGGCTCGGTTCCGGGAAGATGCTTCGCACGTTCAGAAAACATGTGGTCCCTGTGGTAAAACTCTCCAACGAACGCCGCCGCAATCACCATGCCGAACGGCTGCTCAAAGCCTAGTTCCATAGACGACGTCAAACCGCGCAGCGACGCGCTGACGCCTACAAGCTGTCCTTCGGCGGTGGCGACAGCCCCCGGCAGGCGCACAGCCCTCGCTGGACGGCGGCGTCGACGGCGGCTATCAATGCCTCGAAGCTGGCCACCGGTTTGACTCGGATCGTAATGAGGCGCGTCGCCAGTGTAAATCTTCCCGGCCAGTTAGAATCTGAAAGCCTCAGCCCGGGCCAGGTCGGCACGCCATGCCGCGTAAAACCTGGTCGCAGTTGACCCCGTAAAGTCCGAGTAGCGCGTGTTCGGATATCAAGCAGTGCAATCACTAAGATCGTGCGACGAATGCCCACTTTCAGTCGGATAAGCCCAGTGGTGCGACCAGTAAGTCATTGATTGTTCTCACCCCGGGGCTGTCTCTTAATCAGCGGCCCGGTCCGAATCAGTTATGCAGCAAGCTTAGGAATCTCCTGTTCAATCAATCGCAACAATCGGGTGTTGCGCCTCCCCGCAACCAAGGAATCTTGCGATACGAGCGAATAGTCGGAACTTCATTCTATGCAGCCATTGAGATGCCGTTTGGTTGCCCTGCTGCGTGAGGAGGACATCTGGCCTCATCGATCTTCGCGCTCCCGAGCCACTGGACGAACGAAGGATCTCGCTCTACCGCTGCGCTATGAATAGCCAACTCCGAAATTCTTTGCTGTTGGCTCCTCAGGTGATCCCTTAGCAACCGATCGCGGGTAATGTACCCAGCATTTACGCCCGGAAGTGAGTGGTTCATCAAAAGATGGATGTCGAGTTCCGAAACACCCGCTGCTTGCGCGAGCGTGCGATAGCTCTGCCGCAGATCGTTACCCCATTTGGACAGCGCATTTCGCTCTTCCTTATGCTCCACGAGATGTCCTTGCTTACTGTCAGCTGGAAATAACCACGACCTCGCTTGCTCGGAATACACGATCCGGCCCCATCGGATCGCGCGGATGATGCATCTGATCATCGGCCGGGATAGTGGAATGTCAAATGCCTTCTCCTCTCCACCTTTGGGCTTCGGGATGCGGATCATCCTCTGTCGCAAATCGATGTGTTCCAACCGGATTTTCTTCAGGGCGGTTGGACGTGATCCACTCAAGAGCGTCAGAAGGTGAAATTCGCGCCTAACCGGGTTATCCATTGCGTAAAGCTCCTTGAGCCAACCGCTGATATCTTTGGAGCCCATCCCGGTATTGCGTCGATGCTCCTTATTCCAGTCGATCGCGGAAACCGGGTTCACGGCCGGCAGATCGGTATTGCTCTTCCGCGCGTGGTTGTACACAGCCCGCAGACTGCGCATTGACCCGTTCGCAATATAGGAACCGTTCTCCTTCGTTATTTTATCGTGACGTTCAACAACGAGGTGCGGTTGTCGCCCAAGCCGAGCGAGCGGATTGTCGAGCCAATCCTTGAACAGCCGCTCCATGTGATCTCGATAGCTTTCAATGGTTCCTGAGCTTCGACCCTTACGTTTCATGTGCGCATCCCGATAGCGCTCCCAAGCTTGCCGAAGCGTTATTGAGCCTGGCTTGATCTTCGGAGCCTCACCAGGGCGTTCGCCTTTCGCGATCGATCCAAGCGCCTCCTTGGCTTTGCCACGCGCTTGACGCGTGGTCATGTCACCAAAGTCGCCGAGTTTTACCTGCGCTGTGAATTCGCGTACGCCATCACGCCAGAACTCGCCTTGGGCCATAAACGTTTTCCGGCGCTTGCCGATAAGCACGAAAAAGCCCGGCAGTTCGCTATCGCGTACCTTGTATTGCGTCTCCCCCGCGCAAAGAAGAGCGATGCTCTTGTCGGTGAGAACCTGGCGCTGATCAGCCATAAATGCCTCCACCTTTTTTTAGTCTGGGTTTAGTCTGGGGAAGTCTCTGTTGAGAATTATCCGGGGGGACCACGCTGCGGTACGCTACAGCGCTAAATATTCGTATTAATCAATAGCTTGTAGAGGAGGCGAGAGTATGGCAACGTGTCTGTGAAAACGGGTGAAAAGTCCCGAATTCAGACTACGAATCTGAGGGTCGGACGTTCGAATCGTTCCGGGCGCGCCATTCTTTGCCGAAAGGTCAGGACAGGACAGCATCTGGTCGCCAGACCGGCCCGAGACCGGATGGCCATGCCGTGTGGGGAGCTGGATGAGGATATCGCAGGCGTTCAAGTTCGAGGCGGCGCATCGGCTGCCAAACGTGCCCGAGACTCACCGGTGCAGCCGGCTGCATGGTCATTCCTATCGGGTCGAGGTCCAGCTGGATGGGCCGGTCGACCCGCACACCGGCTTCGTCGCTGATTTCTTCGATATCGAGAAAAGCTTCGCCGGCATCATGGCGGCGCTGGACCACCAGTGTCTGAACGAGGTCGACGGCCTCGCGAACCCGACCGCCGAGAATATCGCGGTCTGGATCTGGGACCGCTTGAAGCCCAGCCTGCCGCAGCTGTGGGCGGTCCGCGTTTATGAAACGACGGATTGCTGGGCCGAATATCAGGGGCGGTGACGACGGCCCGCTGACCCAGCGCCGGCCTCACCGTCGCCATATGGGAACCCGCAGGGAAACTCAGGATCAGCCGTACGAGCGGAGTGGTGCTGCTTGCGCGCCGCCGGACGGGTCTCATTGCTCACGCATATATGAGCTGTGTTGATAACCGCATGCGGGTTGGAAGGTTTAATTTCAAGCTGGCGTAGAATGTCCGCAATGCCAGTTGTGCTTGGCCCCTGTACAGGGAAACCGTTGATGGAACGCAAGCTCGCCGCGATCATGGCCGCCGACATCGTCAGCTACAGCCTGATGATGGCCGAAAACGAGGCCTCCACCTATAAAGAGCTGCGCACGGTCTTCGACAATCTGATCGAGCCCACAGTCGCGCAGCATGGTGGACGCATCTTCAAGAAGACCGGGGACGGGTTTCTGGCGATGTTTCCCAGCGTCAACGAAGCCGTTGATGCGGGCTCTGCCATCCAGCAAGGGTTCGACAACGCCCCGTTTGAGCTGCGCATAGGCATCAACCTCGGTGATGTCATCGAGGATAATGGCGATATGTACGGCGACGGCGTTAATGTCGCCACACGGCTCGAGACGATGGCCGATCCCGGTAGCATCTTTGTTAGCGGCGCTGTCGTCATGGCCGCAGACCGCAATCGCGGCGATGTGTTCGCGCGTGTGGGCCGTAGGCGCGCCAAAAACATTCCCGACCGTCTTAACGTCTACCGGGTCCGACGCGCGCAATCCTCGTGGTCTCGCTGGCGAAAAGTCCCGCGCGTTCTACGCGGTACCGCTGCGCGCTGGTCGTATGGCGTCGCCGCCGTAGCCCTTGTCCTCATCGGCACCCAAATCCAACCGCTTTCCCTGGCGGCGATGGTCAGCCGGCTCCCGGCCGCGCTATCTTTCGACCAGACCCGCGCCGACCCGCGCCCGTCAGTTGCGGTCATGCCCTTTGCGACCATGGGCGGGGACCAGTCGTACTTTGCAGACGGGCTGACCGAGGATGTGACCACGGCGCTCGCAAGGAATTCCGAGCTTCAGATCATCGCGCGCGACTCCACCTATGCCGTGCGCGGGCAAGACAGCGATATGCGCAAGCTCGGGGCAAAGCTGGGCGTTTCCTACGTGGTGGAAGGCAGCGCGCGCCGCGAGGGGGACCGGCTTCGCGTCTCGGCGCAGCTGATCGACGTGAAATCGGGCGCGCACCTTTGGTCGCGCAGCTTCGACAGGCAGGTTGCCGACGTCTTCACCGTACAAAGCGAGCTGACCACGGAAATCGTCGCCCAGCTCGCGCCGTATATCGGCCGAAGTGAAGCCATCGCTGCCGCGCAACGTCCGACCGACAACCTTCAGGCTTACGATCTTCTCCTGCGGGCCCGTCATCGATACCGGCATGGCGTCCAGGATGCGGAAGCACTTATGGAGGCACGCGGCCTCTATCAGCGCGCGCTGGAAATGGACCCGGCCTATGCCGCCGCCCGTGCGGGCTTGGCCCTCACTTACATCGCGGATGTGGCCAAGAGGTCGAGTGGTCGGGCGACAGCGCATGAGCTGGAACTAGGTCTTAGCGAAGCGCGCCAGGCTGTGCGCCTCGATCCCAATCTCTCGCTCGGCTATCAGGTGATCAGCTTCGGGCTGGCGGTGCAGGGCGATTATGCGGGCGGCTTGCAGGCCGCCAAGCGCGCCGTCGAACTGAATCCCAATGACCCGGATAGCATGATGGCATTGGCAAAAGCACAAGTCCGTTTCGGGGACTACGCGGACGCCGTTGCCAATGCCGAACGGGCACGTCGCCTCCATCCCATGGCACCGGAATATTACGCCTACGTGCACGGCCAGGCTCTTTACGCCGCTGATCGTCGCGATGAGTCGGCTACCGTGATCTCCGAATGCCTTGTAAGGGCGCCGCGCGATGCCAACTGCCTGCTCATCCAGGCTGCGCTGCAAGGGCGGCGCGGTGATATAGAAGCGGCGCAGCTGACGATGGCAAGCTTGGTAGGGGCCCAACCGACATTTTCGTTGGAGGCAGAGCGCTCTTATCGCCGGTTTGGCAACAAGCCGCTCATGGAGCAGTTCCTGAAGGACCTGACGGTGGCGAAGGCACCGGGGGCTGCGTAATAGGATTTTTGTTCAGTTTCATCTCGTCGGGCGCACCGTTTCGATAGTAAGTTCGTCCGATGCGCACGATCGATCATCTATTCTCCCGCTTCGTTTTATTCCTTGCCATCGCAGCCGCCCCGGTGCTTCCCGTGCGCGCGGCCGAAACCTGCCCGTTCATCAGCGCCCGGGAGCTCGCCCGGGCGATGCCGGCGCTGAAATGGTCGCTGATTTCGAACCAGGACGGCCGCGGCTGCATCTACCAGGCCGGGCGCGGCGACACGATGATGCTCTCCGTGTTCCGCAATCCCGACAAGGACCGCGCCAGGGAATTGTACGCGACCTTCGTCAAGACGCTTGGCGAACGCATGCCGCTGAGCGCAGTGTCCGGAATCGGCGACGAGGGCCAGGGTGGAACGAGCGCGGCGGGCGCGGAACGCCAGGAGGCCTCGGTCGTCGCCCTGTCCGGCGATTACATCCTGCAGATCAGCGTCTATCCGGTCGGCCGGCGTGCCGATGATGCGCTGCTCGCGCCGATCGCTGAGGCCGCGCGCGTTGCCGTCGGCAATGTGAGCAGGAGCAGCGAGCGGTTCGGCAATTGCGAGTGGCTCACGGCCGCGGATGCCGACGGCTTTCTCGACAACGGCACGCTGACGGTGCAGCGGACCGGGGCAGGCAGCTGCATGATGTTCGATCGTGAGGCCAACACCATGACCGTCGCGGTGATCACGACCTCGCGCGATACCGCCATCGGCATGATGAAGCGTGCAGGGCCATGCACGCACGTGGCGATCCCCGAGCTCGGCCGCGAAGCCTTCGGCGAGCATTCCTGCACCAAGGGCAACGGCAACGCCGTCCACATCCATGTCTGGAAGAACGGCCGCCAGGCTTCGATCCTGTTCGCCCCGGTCAAGCCGCATCCGCAGTCCGGCTCGGTCGAGCGCCTGAAGGCGGTTGCCGCGCGGGTGTATGGGAAACTGTGACGACGGTGGTCGGGGTCACACTTGCGTCGCGCAATTCTGGATTGCGTTTGCCGCGGGCGCAGCTATCGTCCCACACCGCACGGTCTGCTGGAAAGCCCTTGATGTCTAAGCGTCGCACATGGTCCGCAGCCAGTGACTTGATCTGTGTCGCTGCCGCGCTGCTGCTATCAGCCCTCACCGCCGATGCCCAGGAGGCACAGTGGTCTCCGTTGTGGGATGCCTTGACGAAGCGGTCCGACGCAAAGGTGGTCGATGGCGTCAATGACAAGGGCAAGGCGACGCGACGTATAGATCTCTCCTCGGGGGTGTCCTTCTTTTTGGAGCGCGATGGCGACCGGATCATGAGTACCGGGTTCGACAATAGCGGACGCGGAGCCGTGCAATGCAGTTGGGAGATTTATGTCGGGGTTCGAGCCTACACCGAAGCTTGCCAGCCGAGCGAAGATCAAGCCTTTGAAGCCGATCTGGACGATGCGATAGCTCGCATGAACGAGTTCATCGTTGAGAACAGCATCGTTCCCGTGACCAAATCGGAGCTTCAGGATGCCATTCGGCAACGTAAGCAGCACGTCGGGGACGTGGTGCGCGGGCAATCCGACGACGATCGCCGCAAGCTGTGCGAAGCCAACCCTATTCGTCCCATGAGCATTGCATTGCGGTCCGCTTCGCACGACTTGCGAGTTTCAACTTTGAACACGCTCTTGTCCGTCAAGCGACCACCGGTGAAGAATCCGTGCCTTTGAGCGTGCCGCTGCCGGCGTGATGCGGTTTCGCAAAACGATGCAAGACGACAGCAACCGCCGGGACCCTCGGAGGTCCCGGATGTCATCCGCCTAGACCGTCAGCCCGCAAGCCCGCCGGATCGCGATCTGAACCGGCGAAGGTGGCAGCGCCGGATCGAATTCGCGCTTCGGCAGCAGCGGAGGCTGTGCCATGAAGCGCGGCTCTTTCCCGCGGTGGGGTTGCGCGGCATGAACCAGGAACGGGTGGCACAGATAGGCGGTGCCTGGCTTGCCGGTCGCAAGTTCAACCTCGCGATCCCTTGTCGACGCCCAGTCGCCGGCAGCAAGTTGCCGGAGCGTTGCGCCCGCCTCGCCATGGGGCAGTAGCTCCCGCGCGATGGCCGCATGCGAGCCTTTCCGGATTCGCGTGGGCGCATCATCGTTTCCGACGTCCGAGAACAGGAAGAGCATCAGCAGCGCACGGCCGCTGCTCTTCACATTGGCACGCCATTCCATGAAGTCGGCATGGGCTGTGCCAAAGCTCATGTCCACATGCCAGCCATCGTCGCCTGGCGATTGCGATGACGGGAAGCGGATCGGAAAGGTTCCGAGGCCCCTGGGCGCAAGCCAGCGCCCTTCGCCGGCGAGCTGATCATAGGCCTTGTGCAGACGCGGCGTGTTCGCGGCTTCAATGAAGGGGGGCGTCGCTTTGGCGCCGACCCGGACAACGGGCTGGGTCCAATGTTCGGGCTCGTCCGGCGACAGGCCGATATCCGCCCACAGCTCGTCCCTGCATTGCTTGGCAAGGTCGGTGCTGAAGGCATTCTCGAGTTTGACGAAACCGTCGTCGATGAAGGTCTGGACCTGACGGGGCGTCAGGCCAACCTGTTCGGTCTTGGGCATTGCACATCTCTCCGTTCGGCTACCGCAGCGCGCGTAGCCGTTTGATCTGAGTGGCGCAGGAGCGCCGGAACGACGTTCGGCCGTTCAGATCAGCGGGAAGAATGTGGAGATGAACATCATGGCGGGAACGTATAGCGCGGCGGAGCGGGGAATCAAGACACGGACAAGCGGATGAGCGAGGCCTTCACCGCAGGCCCTGCTCGTCGATCAGGATGCGGTGGATCTCGATGCGCTCCGGCAGCTCGATCAGAAACTCCGCGTCGCGCGCGAGATGATGGACCTTGGTCGGCTCGCCCTTGGTGAAAGCCGTCATGGCTGCGATGTCCGCCCAATAGGAAATGGTGGTGAACCACGTCTCCTCGTCGCGGTCCTCGCGCAATTGCTGCACGCCGAGCGCGGTCTTTCGCAGTGGCGGGATGCCCTCGGCCTGCAGATAGGCCTGGTAGGCGTCGGCGAGGTCGCGGCGGGTACGGCCGCGCCAGACGCGGGCGATGGTCGGCTTGGTCGGCATGGCAGGATTCTCCTCGCTGCCGAACGCCGTGCGGCGCATCTCGTTCCAGCGTCGCCATGTCACGGCCGCCGGCAGCCGCGGCTGGAACCTGGCGCTTGGTCGGCACTGGCGAATCATGGGCCGGATCTTGACCGGCGCCGCGGCAGCATTTCCACATCATTGATCTGAAACAATGATGGTCTTCGCCACAAATGCTAGGGCCAGTCGCAGGTCACGTGCGAGGCTCCCCAGGCCGGCCAAGACAATCTCCGCGCGTGATGAAATCCGAGGGCTCAATGGGACGACTGCTGAATATCGTAACGCCGCTGCACACTGCGACCAAGCGCGACTACATGGGCCGCATGAACGACGACAAGATCGGCTGCTCGCTGAAGGCGCGGGAGTACGAGGCCGATTACTGGGACGGCGATCGCCGTTTCGGTTATGGCGGCTACCGCTTCATCGAGGGGCGCTGGGCCCCGGTCGCCAAGGCGCTGATCGAGACCTATGGCCTGAAGGACGGGTCGAGCGTGCTCGACGTCGGCTGCGGCAAGGGTTTTCTGTTGTACGAGATGCAGAAGATCCTGCCGGGTCTGAAGGTCACCGGCTTCGACATTTCCAAGCATGGTCTTGCCAATGCACACGAGCAGGTGAAGCCGTATCTGTTCAACTATCGCGCCCAGGACGTCTATCCCTATGGCGACGACAGCTTCGACCTCGTCATCTCGCTCGGCACCCTGCACAATCTCAGGCTCTACGAGCTCGAGGCCGCGCTCAAGGAGATCGAGCGGGTCGGCAAGAACAAATACGTCATGGTCGAGGGCTACCGGAACGTCACCGAGCTGCACAACCTCGAATGCTGGGCGCTAACGGCAGAATCCATCCTGCACACCTCGGAATGGATCTGGCTCTACGGCAAGCTCGGCTACACCGGCGACTACGAATTCATCTATTTCGAGTGAACGGGCGCGCGATCCATGGACATCAAGACCGCGAAGGCCGCGATACTCGTCGAATCCGGCAAGCCGCTGATCGTCGACGAGTTCAATCTGCCCGACAGGCTCGAGCACGGTCAGGTGCTCGCCCATGTGCACACGTCGAGCATTTGCGGCGCACAGATCAACGAGATCGACGCCGTCAAGGGCGTCGACAAGTTCCTGCCGCACCTCTTGGGGCACGAGGCGCTGGCGACCATCGTCGAAACCGGACCCGGCGTCGTCTCCTGCAAGCAGGGCGATACCGTCGTCATGCATTGGCGGCCGGGCAAGGGCATCCAGTCCAACACGCCGGTTTATTCCTGGCGCGGCAAGCGCCTCAATGCGGGCTGGGTCACCACCTTCAACGAATATGCCGTGGTGTCGGAGAATCGCGTCACGCCCGTTCCTGATACGATCGACCGCACCAGTGCGCCGCTGCTCGGCTGCGCGGTGACGACCGCGCTCGGCGTCGTCAACAACGATGCGCAGATCGCCATCGGCGAATCCGTCGTCGTATTCGGTGTCGGCGGCGTCGGATTGAACATCGTGCAATTCGCCGCGATGGTCGGCGCCTGGCCGGTCATTGCGATCGACCGCCTCGACAACAAGCTGGCCATGGCGAAGGATTTCGGTGCCACCCACATCATCAATTCCGAGACTGTGAAGGATGTGGCCGCCGAGGTCCGGTCCATCACGGGGGCCGACGGCCCCGACAAGGTCGTCGAGACCACCGGCGTCAAGAACCTGATCGAGCTCGCCTACGAGATCACCGCCAAGAAAGGCCGCTGCATCCTCGTCGGCGTGCCCCGCGAGAAGGCCGAGATCTATACCCTTCCGTTGCACTTCGAGAAGGTGCTGAAGGGCTCGGAAGGCGGGCAATGCCAGCCCGCGCGCGATATCCCGCGCCTGGTGCGACTCAGCGACGCCGGCAAGGTGAGCTACCGCGGCATCGTCACCCACGAGTTCGCGCTCGACGACATCAACGACGCCTTGGATCTGATGCGCAGCGGCACATCGGGACGGATCCTCCTGAACATCAGCTGAGCGCTGCGCTCGCCGCGCACGCGCCGGTCACTAATCGATCTCCGCCTTGGTCTTCAGTCCGGGCAACACGGTGCGGACGTGCTCGGCCAGCGTCGTCGCCAGCAGCGAGGGCTTCGCCTCCGAGAATTCGAGCGCGATGCCGATGGTCGGAAGCAGGGGCAGTCCGGCCGAGACGACGTGTAGATCGAACGGGACGGCGGTTCGTGTCAGGACGCTGATCGCATGACCGGACCGCGCGATCGCGATCAGGCCGGCGAGGCTGTTGCTCGCGTAGGCGACCCTGTAGCGCCGATTGACCGCGTCCATCGCGGCGCAGGCGGCGCGGTAGTCCAGGCTCATCGGCGCCGCCAGCGCCAGCGGCAGCACATCCTGCGTCAGTATTTTCGGTTCGGCCTCGTTCGCGACCCAGACGAAGCGCTCCTCGCGGATCACCTCGCGCGCTCCGGCATCGGACAGCGAGACCAGCGCCATGTCGATCTGGCGCCGCGCCAGCATCGGGCGCAGCTCGGAGGTCGGTGCGCAGACCATGCGCAGCTCGACATTGGGATGCAGCGCGCAGAACCCCTTCAGCAGTGCCGGCAGGAAAGCGATCGAATAGTCCTCCGGGCAGCCCAGGCTCAGCGTCCCCTCGAGACTCTCGCCGCTCATGTCGGCGAGAATCTCGTCGTGCTGCGCCAGCAGCATCTCGGCGTGGGCGAGCAGTTTCTCGCCGGCCGCGGTCAGTCTCATGCCGGATCCGCTGCGGTGAAACAGCGGCTGCGTGATCGTCTGTTCCAGCCGTTGCATCTGCATGCTGAGCGCGGACTGTGTCCGGCCAATCTGCAAGGCCGCCAGGCTGATCGAGCCGGTGCGGGCCACGACGACGAAATTCCTCAGAAGGGTTGAGATCCAGCATCGACATCAAGAAGATTGATATCCAGATTGAATTATATCAATTAGCCTGAAGTCAAATTCTTGACTAGAGGTCGGACGTCCCCCAAGCGGAGAGGTGGCTGTCATGACCTTGAATGCCGATCCCGATTTCTGGGCGTCCGCCAACACGCATCTGACCCGCTATGGGCCGAGTTTCGAACCCGTCATCATCGAGCGTGCGGCCGGCAGTTTCGTCTACGACGCCGACGGACGCGCCATCCTCGATTTCACCTCGGGTCAGATGAGCGCTGTGCTGGGGCACACGCATCCCGACATCGTCGCCACGGTCGCACGGCAAATGGGTGCGGTCGCTCATCTCTTCAGCGGCATGCTCTCGCGTCCGGTGGTGACGTTGGCCGAGCGTCTCGCTGCGCTTGCGCCCGGTCTCGACCGCGTGCAGCTGCTGACGACAGGCGCGGAAGCCAATGAAGCGGCGATCCGGATGGCCAAGCTCGTCACCGGCCGGCACGAAATCGTCGCCTTCGCGCAAAGCTGGCACGGCATGACCGGCGCGGCGGCGTCGGCGACCTACAGCGCGGGCCGGCGCGGTTATGGGCCGGCCGCGATCGGATCGTTCGTCATTCCCGCGCCGAACGCCTATCGGCCGCGCTTCAGGAACGTCGACGGCAGCAACGACTGGCAGACCGAGCTCGACGATGCGTTCGCACTGATCGACAGCCAGTCGACCGGTAGTCTGGCGGCCTTCATCGCCGAGCCGATCCTCTCCAGCGGCGGCATTCTGGAACTGCCGCTCGGCTATCTCGCGGCCTTGAAGCAAAAATGCGAGCAGCGCGGCATGCTGCTGATCCTCGACGAAGCTCAGACCGGAATCGGCCGCACCGGGCACATGTTTGCCTTCGAGCGTGACGGCGTGGTGCCTGATATTCTCACGCTGTCGAAGACGCTCGGCGCCGGTCTGCCGCTCGCCGCGGTCATGACGACAAAGGCCATCGAGCAGACCGCGTTCGAGCGCGGCTTCCTGTTCTACACCACGCATGTCTCCGATCCCTTGCCCGCCGCGATCGGCGTCACGGTGCTCGACGTGGTCGCGCGCGACGGGTTAGTGGCGCAGGCAACCGCCAGGGGCAACAGGCTCCGGGATGGATTGCTGTCGCTGCAGCAAAAGTTCGAATGCGTCGGTGACGTCAGGGGCCGCGGGCTTCTGCTTGGTCTTGAAATCGTCGTCGACCGGCAGTCCAAGACGCCGGGGTTTGAACTCGGCGCGCGGATCATGGAGGAGACCATGCGTCGCGGTCTCAGCATGAACATCGTCAAGTTGCCCAGCATGGGCGGCGTATTCCGCATCGCGCCGCCGCTCACGGTGTCCGAGGCCGAAATCGATCGCGGTCTCGAGATCATGTCGGAGGCGATCCAGGCTGCTGCGACGACGCACTGATCGGGGAAGGCCTTTTCCGGATGCAACTCGCCAGGACATATGGGCGTCCGACGCTGTTCTCGCGGCACGGCATGGTCGCCGCCGCGCATCCGCTCGCGGCACAGGCCGGTGCACGAATCCTGATGCAGGGCGGCAATGCGTTCGATGCGGCCGTCGCCACGGCGGCCGCCCTCAACGTGGTCGAGCCGTTCATGTCGGGGCTTGCCGGGTTTGGACTGGCCACGATCTGGGTGGCGATCGAGCAGCGCATTCGCGTGCTCGACTTCGCGCCGCCGATGCCCGCAAGCTTCCCGGTCGGCAGATACACCAGCAGATTCGAGCTCGAGCGCGGTCCGCAGGCAGCCTCGACGCCCGGCAATCTCGCGGGCTGGTGCGAGCTGCTCTCGCGCTATGGACGCAAATCGCTTCCGGACGTCTTTGCGCCGGCGATCACGCTGGCGCAGGGCGGCTTTGCGCTCTCGGATTTCGGTGTTGATGAGATCAACGAGCAGGTGCCGCTGCTCGAACCCTGGCCGGAGCTGCACGCCGCACTGGTCAGGAACTATCTCCCGGATGGAATGCCGGTGAAGCTCGGCAGCATCGTCGCGCAGCCTGATCTTGCGCAGACTCTTGCCGAGATCTCCGAATGGGGGCCCGAGCATCTGTATGGCGGCAAGCTCGGCCGGCGGATCGTGGACTATCTCGCCACGCTCGGCGGCAGCCTGACGCTGGACGATGTCATCGCCGTCAAGCCGCACTGGTTCGATCCCCTGACCGTGTCCTATCGGGGGCTCGAGCTTCACGTCCCGGCGCAGCAATGCGGCGGCTTCCAGTTCGCCCTGACCCTCAAGATCCTTGAAGGCTTTGACCTCGGGCGTCTGCCGAAGGACGGCGCCGATCATCTCGACACGGTCTATCGCGCGATCCGTCTCGCCGCCGGCGAGCGCATCGCCCATGGCAATCTGGGACCGGATCAAGCCGCTGCAGCAATGTCCGAGGCGACGATCGCGCGGCTTCGCCAGCGTGTGAGCGACGGCCGGCCGATCACGGGCCCGACGGAGCAATGGATGCCGCAGGATCGTGCCGATCCCGGCCACACCACCTCGTTCTCGATCGCCGACGCCGAAGGCAATCTGGTCTGCATGACGCAAAGTCTCGGCAGCCCGTTCGGCAGCGGCGTCGTGGTGCCGGGGACCGGCGTTTGCCTCAACAATCATCTGCATTGGGCCGACGTGCAGCCGGGAAGCCCGAACCTCGCCAAGCCGGGCGATGCGTTGCCGGTGACGCTGGCACCGTCGATTGCGACGCGCGGCAGCCGTCCGGTGCTCGCGCTGGGGACGCCCGGCAGCTACGGCATCCCGCAAACCCAGGCCCAGGCTTATGTGCAGCACATCGAGTTCGGCCTTCCGCTGCAGCAGGCGATCGAGGCGCCGCGTTCACGGCTGTGGGACGGCCGCTTCATTCAGGCGGAGAACCGCATCGCGCCGGAGACCATCGCCGAACTGAAGCGCCGCGGCCACGAGATCGAGATCTTGGACACCGAATGGACCATGCTCTGCGGCGGCATGCAGGCCGTCGCGCTCGATCCGGTAACCGGCGTGATGACGGGTGCCGCCGATCCGAGGCGGGACGGGTATGTCATCGCCTTGTGAGCGGTCTGCACATCGAGGCGAGCGCAGGCAGGCCCGCCGATGTGCGCCGCGCCTGAATGGCTGGCCGCGTCGCGTTAACGAATCGTTCACCGCCCAAGACCATCCCAGCCCGGCCCAGCCGTAACCGCCGGTTAACCATGGATATTTACGGTGTAGCAAGCCTCAGAGCTATGACTGTCAGTTGATTTCGAGTCCAACCCATGGCGTTCGGTAGCCGCGCATCTCCGCGAAGCATCGCCCCGACGGAGCAAGCGGCTTCGTGGGAAGCGCCGCGCGCTGCGAAGGCGAAGCCTGACGGCGCCTCGCCGGGACTGACCAAGGGATCGCTGACCGTCTCCGGGACGCTGTCCTTTCTGCGCGAGAACGGCCGGCGCATCCTGACGCTGACGCTGGCGCTGTTCGCCCTCGGCGTCGTCGCCCTGATGGTGCTTCCGGTCCGCTATGCCGCGACGGCCTTGGTCGTGCTCGATCCGCGCGAGCTGCGCGTGACCTCGGAGCAGGACGTGCTGCCCGGCATCGGCCAGGATGCCGCGGCGCTGCAGAGCCAGATCGAGATCGCCAAATCCGACGGCTTCCTCCGCCCCCTGATCGAGCAGCTCAAGATCGCGGACGACGACGACATCGCGGGCGGTTATACCGACATGACGCGCCTGCTCGAAAGATTCCGCAACCGCCTCGAGATCACCCGGCGCGGGCTGACCTACGTCATCGCGATTTCCTTCACCTCCAACCGGCCGGATCGCGCCGCCTACTACGCCAATGCCATCGCCGAGGCCTTCGTCGCCAGCCAGGGCCGCGTCCGCACCGAGGCGACGGACGAGGCGGCCGGCTGGCTCCAGGACCGGCTGAAAACGCTGAGCGAGCGCCTGCGCGCATCGGAAGACGCCGTCGCCGCCTTCCGGCTCGAGCACAACATCGTCAATGCCGGCAAGGAATCCACCACGCAGCAATTGCGGGTGACCGACCTGACCCAGCAGGTCTCCGCCGCCCGCGCCCGCACCGAGGAGGCCAAGGCGCGCTACGAGCAGGTGCAGCGCGACGTCAAGGCCAATGTCGAAGGGCCGGTGAAGCAGGATCTCCTCAGCATGCTGCGCGCGCAGCGCTCGGCGCTGAACGACCAGATCGCGCAGAAGAAGGCGGTTTATGGCGACCGCCATCCCGACCTTGCGATCTCCTACAGCCAGCTGGCGGACATCAACCGGCAGATCGAGATCGAGCGGAAGAAGAACATCGATACGGCCAAGTCCGAATATGAGGCGCAGCTGGAGCAGCAGAACGCGCTGGAAAAGCAGCTCAAGGCGGTCGAGACCAAGATGCTGCGCGACGGCCAGGCGCTGGTGAAGCTGCAGGAGCTGCAGCGCGACGCCGATGCTAACCGCAACATCTACGAGCAGTTCCTGTCGCGGTTCAAGACCACCAATGAGCAGCGTCAGCTGCAGGCGTCCCAGACCAAGATCGCATCGGTTGCCATTCCGCCGTTGCGCTCGACGCGTCCGCCGCTCGCCTTGCTGCTCGCGGCGCTGGCGATCGGCTCGCTGCTGACGTCGACCGCCGCCGTTGCGGTGACGACCAGCCTGTCCGCCGACAAGCCCGAATCCGTTGAGGCGCCTGTCTCACGTGAAGCGGAGGAGACGCCCAACCGGCAAGTTTCCCCTCCTGCCGCCGCCGCGCGCCCAGCCGAGGCGATGCCCCGCCTTCCTGTCTGGGCCCGCATCCCCGAGCTGGCGCCAGGAACCGGGATCAACGGAGGCGGGATCAACACGGTCTGGCAAAGACCGGTCAGCGCGTCGGCCGAGCTCGATCTCGGGCCCCACTTACGGCCGCTGCTCGAACGCATCGACCGCGTGCCGGTGCGCGGCTGCAAGGTCGCGCTGGTCTTGTCGGTCGGCAAGAGTGCCGGCGGCAACACCGTGGCGCGCGCCCTCAATCGCGCCGCCGTGAATCGCGGCATGATGAGCGTGCTGATCCGGCTCCAGCCGGAATTTGCAGGCACCCAGCCGCCGGTGACCGAATGGCAGGACGGCTCGACCACGGCGGGACTTCAGTCGATCGACGAGCTGCTCAGTGCCGGCCGGAAGCCCGATGCTCGGCCCGAGGACGATATCCGCTCGGAGTTCGACCTGATCGTGGTACACGCCGGTAATCTCGCCTTGCAGCCCGACGCCATTGCGCTCGCCGCGCATGCCGACCTGATCGTCCTGGTGGCGCGCGCCGGCGAGCTCGACTCGTCCGCGATGCGCAGGGTGACCGCGGCGCTGGCGAGATACGCGGCGGTGCCGACCGGCCTCGTCGTCAATCACGTGCCCGCCGATTCGATGGCGCCTCAGCCCGACGGTGGCGCTTTGGGCCTTGCGGTGTGACGATGACAGTCTTGCGCCGCCGTCTGCTGGCTGCGGCGATGCTGTTGTCGATCGCGGTCGGCCGTCCGGTATTCGCCGAGGATTGCGTGCCACTGCCGTCGACGGTTTCGCCCGGGCGGCTGGCCGCCCTCTCGCGCGGCTTCAACGCCGACGGTTGGATCAACGGTGCGCCACCGAGCCGCGCGCTGCTGCAGCAGCTGCGCAAGGCGGGCATGAGCCATGTCCGCCTGCCGGTGCCGGCGGAACGCGTGATGCCGCGCTTTGCCGCAAAGGACGAGCGCCAGGCGACGCTGCGCGTGCTAGACGGCGCGTTGAAGCAGCTGACCTCGCTCGGCTATTCCAGCTCCGTCGACCTTCATCCGGGCGAGCGCTTCAATCGCCTGCACAAGGATGATCCGGATGCAGCGATGGGCGAGATGCAGGAGGCCTGGCGCGCGCTTGCTGGGGTCATTCGGTCATATCCAGCCGATCTAGTCTTCGCCGAGTTGCTCAACGAACCCGATATCGAAGCGGACCGATGGCAAAAGGTGGTCGAGGCGCTCGCCGCCTTCGTTCGCCGGTTGCTGCCCGCCACCACGCTCATCGTCGGTCCGGTCAATTGGCAGCGCGCGGACTCGCTGCCGCGGTTTCGCCCGCTGGCGGACCCTGACGTCGTCTACGCCATCCATTTCTACGACCCAATGGTGTTCACCCATCAAGGCCATTGGGACGCGCGCGATCCGCTGCACGACATCATGGATCTGCCTTATCCGATCAATGCCGGCGATCCCAAGGTTCAGGCGCTTCGGCAGGATTTGCAGGCGAGGGGCGCGGTCAAGGCGCTCGCCATGCTCGATACCGCGATTGGCGCCGCCAAGGAGAAGCCGGGAGCCGATCGCTGGCTCGCGCCGGCGCTCGCATGGCAGCAGCAATTTTCGCGGCCGATCATCGTCAATGAGTTCGGCGTGTTGAAAGCCGGCGCCCCCCGGCAGAGCCGGTTGCGCTGGCTGGCGGAGGTCACTGCCTATGCCCGCGCGCATTGCTGGGGCTGGGCGCATTGGGAACTGGCGCAAGGCTTTGGCCTGGTCGACGCCGCAACCGGCAAGCCCGATCCCGACGTGATGCGGGCGCTGCTCGGCGCGCCCGGCCGGCCTGAACGGGCTCCCGCTGCGCGCCGCGATCGTTAACGGATCCTTACCCCTCGCGCGGCTATCGTGTCCGGCGCGATGGTAAAGGACGATTGATGAGCGCCGGGTACTCACCGCAAGGCCAGAGCGTGCAGGCCGCGCCGTCGCCTCCGGCCTGGCGCGAGCTGGCCGCGACCTTCTGCATCGCCATCGCGACGATCAGCTCTGCGCCGGTTCTGCACCTTGCCAATCCCGCGCTGGCCATCATCATCGAGGTCCTGATCGGTATCGCCATCGTCGTTGCGGTCCCGACCTGGGCCCCGGCGGTCGCGATCTTCGTCCTGTTCTTCCAGAACCTGTTCGTCTCCATCCTGTCGCCGCTGGTCCCGCTCCCCTCCGATCTCGACTTCATCAAGGGCTACAATTTCCTGATTTGCTCCGTGATGTGGCTGGCGACGTTTGCGCTCTACGTGCTGGGCCAGAGGAGCCAGTCGAGGGAAATCAATCAGATCATGCGCTGGGGCGTCGTCACCCTCGCCGTCGTCTCGCTCTATTTCGCGATCGGCTTCGTCCAGGACGGACAGCCGGCGGCGGTCTATTTGCGCAACATCGTTCTGCCGCTGTTTCTGTTTCAGCTGTCGCTCCTGACCGCGGCAACCTTTGAGGTGCGCATCACGCCGTTCCTGGTCGCGCTAGCGGTCATCCTCATGCTGTGCGGCTATGTCGAGCTCGTCTTGCGCGATGTCTGGCTGGCCGTCACCAACGGCCATACGTTCTGGGGCTTCGACGAGCTCAAGGCGACCCATTCCGGCGTCTGGGAAACCCAGATGCGGCAGACCGGCAACGTGCCCGTCACACTCAAGGATCGTTTCAGCTTCGATTTCCTGAACACGCCCTTGCTCGAAGGCTTCGGCCTGTCGAAGATGCTGCGCATTCACGGCCCGAACATGCACCCGATCAGCTTCGCCTACGGGATCGGCTTTCTCGCCCTGTTCCTGTTCTCGGTCGGACGCCCGCTGCTCGCCCTGGCAGCCCTGCCGCTGCTGGTCTTCTGCAGCGTGAAGGGAGCGCTCATCACCGTCATCTTCGTGGCTGCGGGCTGGATCGGGACCCGCCTCATCGGTGCCGTAGCGACATTGTTGCTGGGGTTCGCCGGCATGATCGCCTTTGCGATCCTGGCGATCCGCATCGGCCTGCAGATCGGCGACTATCACGTCATCGGCCTGATGGGCGGCCTCGACGGATTCGTGCAGAGACCTTACGGCCGGGGCCTCGGCATCGGCGGCAATTTGTCGGATAGCTATTTTTCGATCGATTGGAGCGCCGCGCAGGCGGCCGGCACGATCGACGGCGCGGTCGAAAGCGCGATCGGCGTCCTCTTGTACCAGATGGGCATTGCGGCCTTCGTGCCGCTGGCCTTCTATTTCGCGATGGCGCTCAAGGCCTGGCGCCTGTACGCGTCGTCGGGATATCTGACGCAGGGCCTCGCCAGCTTCGGAATCCTGGTCGTTCTGCTCAACGGATTATTTCAGGAAGAGGCCCTGTTCGCGCCGCTCGCGCTGGGCCTGATGCTCTCGCTCGCCGGTCTCGTCATCGGCAGCCATGCGAGGGTGCAGAGCGTTGCAAACGAGCATGCCGAGCCCGCTCGGCTCACCGGCTACCAGCCGGCTGCGTGAGCTGCCGACCTGCCGACGGTCCCAGTACTCGGGACCGTGCCCATCCAGGAACTTCCGGTTTTTCCCGGCGTTGAACACGACCCGCACAAGCGGCCGACGCACGCGATGAAGAATTTTTCCAACGCCGAATTTTCTCCCGAGGTGATCGAGATCATGACGACTGCGCTGGAAGCTGCGGTTGCGACCCTGCCGGATCCTGTGCATTCCTCGCATGTCAACGCGCTCGCCGAATCCATCCTGCGCACCGCCGGCGCTGGCGAGCGGGACGTCTCCAACCTGCAAAGGATGGCGTTGATGGAGCTGCAACTGGCGCCGCGCAAATGACGAGGCGGACATGAAGACATTGCTTGCCGCAATCATCGCGCTCTGTGCGACATCCTCGATCGCCTCGGCAAGCGGCTGGAGGACTTACCGCATCCCGGAATCCGGAACGTCGGTCGACATTCCCGCCGCGATCTTCACCGAACCGGCCGGCAAGCCTGACGGATATGGGCAGCATTTCCGCAGCTCCGACGGCAATGCCGACTTCACCGTTCAGGCCGTCGAGAACCGGCAAGGTCTGTCGCCGGCCGAATTCCTCGCCAGCAAGAATCCGCCGACGGGGATCATCTACAAACGGATCAGCTCGAACTTCTTCGTGGTCTCGAGCATCAAGCGCGACAAGATCTGGTACAACCGCTGCAATTTCGCGCGCGGCTACGTGCACTGCGTTCTGATCAATTATCCGGCCGCCCAGAAGCGGCGATGGGATGCCGTCGTCACCCGGATCAGCCACAGCCTGCGTGGTGGCTGAGCCGGCTCGCAAGACGGAAAGTCGCAAACGGAAAAGCTGCCCGGGCCAAGCCGGGCAGCAGGTGGTGAGGAATAGAGCCGCGCGATTCTAGCGCGCCGTCGTCGTCGTCCTCGACATTGTCGGCTTCGAGCCCGGCACATGCGACATCGTCTTGGTGGTCGAGCCGACCTGCTCGCCGGCCTTGACCTTGGTGCGGGTGTGCGAGCGGCTGAACGTGCCGCCATCATGGGCTTGCGCGCGGGCGTTGGAGTTCAGTACCGGACCGTTGCCCTTGTTCATGCTGACGCCGGTCTTGGTCTTGCCGTCGACGGTAGCGGCGCTTCCGCCGGCCGCGATCGAAGAGCCGGTGCGGCCCGTCGCCGAGGTGGACGTTCCGCCGGTGCCGACGGTGGAGGCGGAGGTGCCGCCTGCTGCAGCCGAGCCGCCGCTGCCGCCGGTGATGCTGGTCTGCGCCAGCAATGGTGAAGTGGCGGCAAGCAGAAGCGCGACCGCCGAGGTCGTAACGAGCGTTCTCATGATTCAATCCTTTCTGTACCCTAAGGCGACGAGGTCGAGATTGTGCAGCCGTTGACGGTGATGGTGCTGGCGCTGGTGGAGCCGGGCCCACCCGCCGTCGACGAGGAGCTCGAGACGTGGCCGCCGCCCGCTTGCACATTGACCGACGATCCGCCGGCAGAGCTCGAGCTCGACAGCGAGCCGCTCGATGCGGTCGAGCCCGTCGTGCCTGAACCCGATGCGCCCGCGGCCGTGATGCTGCCGTCCGCATGCTTCACCACCGTCACCTTGCACGTCTCGCCCGACGCCGTCTTGCCGGTCTTTTCCATGGTAGCCGCCTGAGCTGCGCTAAACGTCAGTGCCAACGCTGCGATCGCAATGATTGATCTGTTCATGCGAGTTCTCCTCCAACAAAGACGAAGGAGCGGCATCGCTGCCGCTCCTGGTCAAGGCACTAGTTCCTGTCCTTCTTCCACTCGTCCTTGTTATGGCCCTTGCCCTTTTCGAGGCCCATGTCGCTGGCGTGGCTACCGGACTTGCCGTCGCCCATGCCGGGCGATTTCGACGAACCGGACTGGCCAACGGTCGAGCCGCCCGCAGCCGAGCCGCCAGTGCCGACGCTGGATGAGCTCTTGCCATCGCCCGCCGATGAACCACCGGTGCCGAGCGTCGAGGCCGAGCCGCTGCCCGAGCCACTGCCGGCCGCCGATCCGCCGGTGCCGACGGTCGAAGAGCTGGTGCCGCCGCCGGCCGAAGAGCCGCCGGTGCCGAGTGTCGAAGCAGAGCCTGACCCGCTGCCGCCAGCCGAAGAGCCACCGGTGCCCACCGTCGAAGAGCTGGTGCCGCCGCCGGCCGATGAACCGCCGGTGCCGACCGTCGAGCTCGATTGCGCAACGGCGAGCGCCGTGCCGGCCAGCAGCGCGGCCGCAGCCGCAGAGAGCTTCAGGATCCTCATGTGCATTTCCTCCAGGTTTCCAAAAATCAAATCGCCAATCAGGCCCGGGATAAATTGGCAATCGCGGAAACGTTCCTTGTGTCGGACACGTTGACGCTTCGATTCAGCCTGAGACAGTTCCGCGACGCGAAGCGCACAGCTTTTATTCATTCAGCGTTCATCTGGTGCTGCGGCCATGGAGTCGCGTTCGCTACGATCGCCGGCTCTCAGAATGCTCCGGCCGTCACCTGACGCGTGGAGAGGCGAGAGGAAGCCGCGCGGCCATTCCGATTCGAATGCAGACCGGCTGCGCGCGCCGTGTCGCGCCGAGATGCCGCGACGTCCGGCGTTCGCGTTTCAAGCATCGTCAATGCGCCGCTCGTACCGCGATCAGGCGCGTCGGCGGCGAGCAGGGGAGTGGAGACGGTGGCGGCGATCCGAGTGGATGTGTCGAAGATGATTTTTTCAGGCAGCGCCCGTGCGGAGTGGATGCGAATGGTGGCCCGAGCGGCCTCCGGGCCGGCAGCACGCTCCGCGGGCTCCGGCAGAGAGCGATCCAGCAACAAGAGCAGCGCCACGACGAAACTGCTTGCAAACACGAAATATCGAACGATCGGCATCAGGCGCTACCGCAAACGAGCTGTCGAAAGAATGCACGGGCGGGCCGCCTCGACGACCCGCCGTGCGGCGGTTTAGTCAATCTCCTGGACGACCATGCGGCTGCCGGGATCGACCAACATCACGCGGTTGCCCGAGTAGACGTAGCGGTACTTGGTGAGCGAGGGACCCCAGTCACTCGGCACGGCTGCGAGCTCGACGTCGCTCGGCACGGGCGAACCGACGACGATCTTTTCGCGCGTTTCGACCGGACGGATCTTGCGCTCGGTGACGTAGGACCGGATCTTGGTGCGGTACTCCGGTTCGATCTGCACGGCCGCGCCGTGCCCGGCTCCGGTCGTGGTGGTGACGGTGGTTTGTGCCATCGCGCCCGTCGACACGAGCAGAGCGGCGGCCGAAATCAACATGAGCTTCTTCATTGCGTTCTCCCTCGCCGCTGCATGCGGCGCTGCAATGAACTCGCCATCAGCTGCGCCGTTCCGGCAAAACCCGGAACGTTTGCCGTTTTTTCCCGTTCTCTCACCGGGAGCACTCAACTGGAGGAGAGGAAAATGCCTGTGTTGATTCTTTGGGCGGTGCCCGCGCTCATCGTCCTGGGCGGCGGCATCTATCTCATCGGCTACCTGCAATGAATGTGAAGGTTCCGGTTTCCGGACAAAGGAAGAAACCGGACCCCACATCCGCTCGCGCGCGTCGAGGCCGGTGCTCCGGCCGCGCCGTCGCCATCGGCTTCCGATCATCGCATTGTCACGCTCCGGTCATCTCCGCTGCATCGTCCGTTGCTCTTGTCCCGCGCGCCAGAGCCTGCTTCGTCCGGTGACGTCGGAACGGAGCTCTGGATCGTCGTTTGGCGTTTTCGCGATGCGATCCCGACGCCGCTTCGCTCGAAAACGCTCTGGGGAGAGCTGACATGCAACTGATCAGGACGTTTTCAGCGGACCGCCGCGCGATGCTCAAGGGCCTCGCGGCAGCAGCCGTGGCGCCGCTTGCGGGGCCGGCCTTTGCCGCCGAGGGACTTCCGCCGCAGCCGACCGGCTCAGTGGCTGCCATCGCCACCGACAAGTCCTATTGGGCGGCCGTGAAGGGGCTCTATGCCGTGACGCCGGACATCGTCAATTTCGAGAACGGCTATTGGGGCATCATGGCCGAGCCCGTGCGGCGCGAGTTCATCCGCCAGTCCGACATGGTCAATTATCAGAACACCTATTACGCGCGGCTGCGTGCGGGTGCGGATTTCGAGGCCGTGCGCACCAAGGTGGCGGAGGCTGTCGGCGCGCTTCCAGCTGAGATCGCGCTCACCCGCGGCGCCACCGAGGCGCTTCAGCTCCTCATCGGCGGCTACAACAGGCTGAAGCCGGGCGACGGCGTGCTCTATGCCGATCTCGACTATGATTCGATGCAATATGCGATGAACGCGCTGAAGGCGCGCCGTGGCGTCGAAGTGGTCAAGTTCGACGTGCCGGAGCCCGCCACCCGCCAGGCTGTGCTCGACGCCTATGCCCGCGCCATCGAGGCGAACCCGAAAACGAGGCTTTTGCTCCTGACCCATGTCAGCCACCGCACCGGCTTCGTCATGCCGGTCGCCGAGATCGCCCGCATGGCCAAGGCCAAAGGCATCGACACCATCGTCGATGCCGCCCATTCCTGGGGGCAGCTCGACTTCCGGGTGAGCGAGCTCGAGGCCGATTTCGTCGGCTTCAATCTGCACAAATGGATCGGCGCGCCGCTCGGCGTCGGCTTCCTCTACATCAGGAAGGATCGCCTCGCGGCCATCGACCGCAACATGTGCGACGAGGATTTTCCGGAAAGCGACATCCGCTCGCGGGTGCATACCGGCACGGTCAATTTCGCCACGATGCTGACGGTGCCGACGGCGCTGGCGCTGCATCAGCAGATCGGCGGCGCGGCCAAGCAAGCGCGTCTGCGCCATCTGCGCGACTATTGGGTGAGCCGCGTCCGCGGCTTCAAGGACATCGAGATCCTGACGCCGGATGAAGCCGGCTCATATGGCGCGATCACGTCGTTCCGCCTCGCCGGCAAGACCGGCAAGGCCGACAACGAGGCCATCGTTGCGAAGCTTCGGGACAGCTACAGGATCATGACGGTGCGCCGCGCCGGCGTCGCCAAAGGCCAGTGCATCCGTGTGACGCCGGCGCTCTTCACCGACGAGGCCGATCTCGGCCGCCTCGTCGAGGCGCTGGCCGTCATCACGGGGACGAAGACGGGGTAAGGCTGGTATGACACGGCCGCTCGATCGCCAGAGGTCGCACGCCGGTCGGGCGGGCTCGGCCGTGCACGGCTTCGCAATTCTGTTCCGACGGGGGCGGTGAGTGGGTTACAAGCGCAGGCGATCCAACGGTCGCCGATGCGACTGAGCCGCGACGGCATGGGTAGGAGACGGCTCGTGCCTCACGACAGGAAAGCCCTTCAGATCCTTTTCAATGCCTATTGGTCGCCAAAGGGCTGGAAGCAAAGCGCGGCGACTGATCAGGCGGATTTCGAGTATGCCCGTCAAGCCGGTTACATGTTCGATCCCGTCGCCGTGACGCATGACGACATCGTCGCGCGGCTCGTCTCTATCCGTCCCCGGGTGAATCTGGAACGGGCCGCCAACGCCTTCCTTGCCAGTCTCAGCACCCGCCGGCTCGATTTGCGCTCGGCGCTGGGCAGCTTCTCCTGTGCCGCATATTTCCCTCTTCATGGGCTTCGGGAACAGGCCTCTCGAGCGCTCGGCCGCCGGCTGCCCTGCCGCATCTGCGGGCGCTACGGTGACGGGAGCCCGGCGCAAGAGGATCTCAACGTGCTGAGCTTCGAGAGATGGAAATGGGGCGGCGTTCGTCACGTCGACCCCCTGTACTGCTGGTTCGATCTCGCGCAGTTCGAAAAAGCTGATTTGGTCGAGCCGACGGAGGAAGATTGCTCGATTCTGACGGAGATCGTCGGCATCGCCTCTGGCCTCCCTCCGGACGCAAGGCCGAATGAGCTGGAGAAGCGCATCGGCAAAGTGCTCAAGTCGAACCGAGCCGAGCGGTGCGTTCTCATCCAGATTCTCGGTTATTGCGGCGTCCTGAAGCCGGCGCGCCGCAGCGGCTTCCTGCAGGCCTTTACGCCGGATGAGTTCCGGGACCGGCCTCCCGATCACACCAATGATTGGGCCTACCCGGTCATCTGGTGGCGCGGCGCGGATGGCGTCAATGCCGATGCGCTCAGCCAGCTCTTTCCGAAAGTCGCTTCTATGGTCTGAGCACCTCGGCTGCGAGACGTGATACGCCCCAATCGACGATGCGCCTCAAGGTCGAGATAAGCGCGAGGCAGGCGGAACCGGCGGCGTCGGGCATCAACTGCGGCTGGTCGATTGGATGAGATCCCAGCGGTTGCCGCATAGGTCCTCGAAAACCGGGACGACGCCATAGGCCTCGTGCCGCGGCGGCCGGACGAAACGCACGCCGGCGGCAACCATGCGCGCATGATCGCGCTCGAAATCATCCGTTTCCAGGAAGAGGAAGACGCGCCCGCCGGTCTGGTCGCCGATGCGCGCCGTCTGCGCCGGCCCGTCTGCTCGCGCCAGGAGCAGGCCAGAACCAGGATTGCCCCGCGGCCGCACCACCACCCAGCGCTTGCCGCCGCCGAGCGGCGTGTCCTCGCAAAGCTCGAAATCCAGAGCGCGCGTGAAGAAGGCGATCGCTTCATCATAGTCGGCGACCACGAGACTGACGAGTGACAGACGCTGATTCATCGCGCGACCCGGCGAATGGCGGCAAGCTCGCTGTGGAGGAGACAGGATAGCATAACACTGTCCAGCTCGCGTGATCCTGCCGCCGGTCCCAAGCGCTAGCACGGACACACGAAGATCGTCGAGCAATTGTTCGCTCGGCCAGAGCCCGCACGTTCATCTGCCGACGCTGACCCACTCCTGGACCTTCTTCCGCCATTCCTCATCGAATCGTAAGGTGAGTTGGTTGGCAGCGTCCGGTGAGAGAAGTTGGTCAACCGCGGACATTTTTATCTCGCCAACGTCAGGTACGTCGATGTATCCGAGGCTGGCCAACCGCTGGCCAAAAGGCGGATGTGTCGAATCGGGATCGTGCTGGCGGCTCAGACTGGCGACGGCGGCGGTCATGAATCCCGGCGCTCTTATAGCTGGAATCTGATCTAAGATTCGCGCGAATGGCGGCGATGGCGCCTTGATTGCGCCGAGCACCTCCTTCTGCAGGGGAGCGAAGACGAGATCGGCCAGACGTGCTCCACAAACCTCCATCATCACCAGCGCGCGTGCCATCTCCTCGCGTCCAACCTGCTCGGCCGCTTCCAGATCGGCGGCAAGCTCGTTCTCCCGTGACAATGCCTTGTATTCCTTCTCCAGCCTTTCGAGCAGGGAATGGAGTAGGATGCGAGCAATGTATCCGGTAATCGTGTGCTCCGGATCGGCGTAGAAGAAAACGTTCTCCGCGGCCGCCATGAAATCGGCGAGGTTGGTGCCTCCCGAAGTGTGCCGAAGCCGGGCGTGCGCCACTTCATGAGCGATAACGGCACGAACCGATCGCTGGTCCAGGATCATCAACAATGGCAGACCAATGGTCATCGTGACATGCTGTCCGAACACGCCCGCATACCGGCTTTCTTCCGAGATCGAAGCGTTGAAATCGGTGTCGACCAGCAGAGTGCGGTTCGATCTGACAAAACTGCGATCGAGCTCCCTCCATGCGGCCCAAAGCCCCGGGGCGGTCTGTTCGTCGGCTTCGAAACCGCCATGCTTGCGCGAAGGCAGGAACAGGAGCCCAATTGCGAGTGCTATGGTGGCCATGGAGCTTGTGAACACAATCGGTGCCGTGGCCAGCGCCGCAATCGTGTAGCGGTCCATGATCATCAGCCAGATGGCGAGAATCGTGCATGCCAGCGCGACGACGGGAAGCACCGCATAGCGACCAAGGCGCAAGACGATTTGCAGAATAAGGCGTTTCATCCGCGTTTCGGCCGCGGAGAGCCTCAGATCACGCCTTGCCACATGAGCTGTTGCTCTGATGCAAGCTGGCGACGTCGGCACGACCCTGGCTTTCCGTGACCTGAACCAACGTGATCGCACCGGGCGTGATGATTCCCACCTGTGGCTGGGCGGAGAGGTAGGTGGTGCTGCCGGCGCGCAGATCGAGGCTCACTTTCTCGCTTCCCTGCCCGAACAGGTTGGTACTCAGTGGAAGATTGTTGACCGCAACCTCGTGGCGGCCCGGAGGCAGCTCGCAGGCGACGAACCCTGCAGCCTGGCTGCCTCCAACGACGTTTCCATCGACCGCATAATTTGGCTGGATCGCAAAACCGAGGGCGGACGAGCGATAGATGACAAGCCGCGCAGTGTTGGCCTTGACGTTCTCTGTCAGCGCCGAGCTGCCCATCGGCCCTGACGCACACCCCGCTAGCAAGAATGCTGCAACGAAAATTCCTGGACGCAAGCCCATTCAACCCCCCGATCAGTCCAACAATGCCCCGAGGGATCATTGGCGTCGGTGGTGCATGAAGTCAATCACGACTTGCGGTCGTGTCACGCCTTTCAGGTCACCGCCACCCCAGCGCCGGCGCGACATGCATCAGGATCGCCTCGATCGCATGCGCGCAATAATCCACCCCGAGCTGGTTCGGGATCGTCAGCAGCAGCGTATCGGCTTCGGTGATCGCCTCGTCCTGGCGCAGCTGTTCGATCAGCACGTCGGGCTCGGCCGCATAACTCCGCCCGAAGATCGCGCGCGTGCGCGGGTCGATGAAGCCGATCTCGTCTTCGCTGCCGCGCTCGCCGCCGAAATAGGCGCGGTCGCGATCGTCCATCAGCGCGAAGATGCTGCGGCTGACGGAGACGCGGGGCTCGCGGCTGTGGCCTGCTTCCTTCCACGCCGCGCGATAGGCACGGATCTGCGCCGCCTGCTGCACGTGAAAGGCCTCGCCGGTCTCGTCGTTCTTCAGCGTCGAGCTCTGCAGGTTCATGCCGAGCTTCGCCGCCCACACCGCGGTGGCGTTCGAGCCGGCGCCCCACCAGATCCGTTCGCGCAGGCCGGGCGCATGCGGCTCCAGGCGCAGCAGCCCCGGCGGGTTGGGAAACATCGGCTGCGGATTGGGCTCGGCGAATCCTTCGCCGCGCAGCAGGTCGAGGAAGACCTCCGCATGGCGCCGCCCCATGTCGGCGTCGCTCTGGCCTTCGGCCGGCCGATAGCCGAAATAGCGCCAGCCGTCGATCACCTGCTCGGGCGAGCCGCGGCTGATGCCGAGCTGAAGCCGTCCGCCAGCGATGAGATCGGCGCTGCCGGCGTCCTCCACCATGTAGAGCGGGTTCTCGTAGCGCATGTCGATCACGGCCGTGCCGATCTCGATTCGGCTGGTCTTGGCGCCGACGGCCGCGAGCAGCGGAAACGGCGAGGCCAGCTGCCGCGCGAAATGATGAACACGGAAATAGGCGCCGTCGGCCCCGAGCTGTTCGACCGCGACCGCCAGCTCGATCGATTGCAGCAGCGTATCCGCCGCCGAGCGCGTCCGGGATTGCGGCGAGGGCGTCCAGTGCCCGAAGGAGAGAAATCCGATCTTTTTCATGCGGGCAACATATGGCTGATCGGAAGAGTTTGCGAGACGTTCCTGGAGGCGGCCTCAGATTTCGCAGCCGGTCAAGTTCAAAGCCTTGAGCAGGCCGCCGAACGCCTTGAGGCGACACTGCTCGGTCTCGTTGGCGGCCTTTGCGCGCTGAACAGTGGCGGCTCGTTTGACGCCAAATGCCTTTGGCTTCGGCTTGGGAGGTTCAGCGGTCGCGATCCGTTTCGGTTTGCTGCGCGGACGGACGATCGGCGTCGGCGCGAATGAACGGACATGCACGTCCTGCGGAGCAACCGGGTTATCCACCGAAGCGGTCTGTGTCGGCATCGCGCGGCTCTCAGCGGCAACCTCGAGGCGGTCGGCCTTCGCCAGCGCATCGTGCGAAGCGGGGATGCTTGCGTTCTGCTCGGCAGGCGGCTGGACCGTGGCGGCGATGCGACGCGGGGGAGCGCTCAGCTCCATGGCCGACAGCATTCCCACACTCAACAGGATGAGGAGGCCCAACAACGCCATTCTCAGCATAACGCGCCTCTGACCCAGGTTAGCGCCGCTGAAAATTCTGCGCGTCAATGAGGCAACTTTGCCGGCGGCCGCCGCCCAACGGCAATCATTTGTCGATAGGGTTAATTCGGTGCCGCATCTTGCCAACGCAGACCGGCTTTGGTCGCGCAAGATGGTCTGTTCGGCCGTGGCTACCGACGTGAAGTGACGACTTGAATTGCTCTTTGTCCTCGGGGCAGAGCCAGGAGGAAGGACCGAACTACTGCACCTCGGCGATCTTCGGTCCGGGTGATGGCACCTGTGCGCTCGTTGCCGACGGCCGGTTCGACGGCGAGGCCGGGTCCGGAGATCGGGATGCGGCATCGGGCGGCGTACCCTGGGACGGTCGACGGGCCGCATTCGTCGGAAGCACGATCACCTTCGCGCCGACTTTCACCCGCTCATAGAGGTCGACGACGTCCTCGTTGGTCAGGCGGATGCAGCCGGACGACACCCGCTTGCCGATCGTCTCGGGCTTGTTGGTGCCGTGAATGCGATATTCGGTGTCGCCGAGATACATCGCCCGGGCGCCGAGCGGATTGCCGGGACCGCCCGCCATGAACCGCGGCAGATAAGGCTGACGCGAGACCATCTCCGCAGGCGGGCGCCAATCCGGCCATTCTGCCTTGCGCGCCACGGTTTGCTCACCGGACCACGCAAAACCTTCGCGGCCCACACCGATGCCGTAGCGCATCGCCTGCGTGTCGCTCAGGACGAGATAGAGGAACGTGTTGTTGGTATCGATGATCACGGTGCCCGGCGTCTGGCGGCTGGCATAGTCGACCACCTGCCGGACCAAGGCTCCGGGAATTTCGGCGTCGGCTTTGGGCGGTTCGACCAGCGGCGCCGGAGTAGGAACCGGGGGCGGCGCGGGCGCTGCTGCGTGAACCTGCGGTGCCACGTAGACCGGCGTTGACGATGCCATGGCCTGGGGCGCGGACGGCTTCCGCACCGGTTGCACGTTTCCCGGGCGAGCCAGCAGGCCATACCCCAATGCTGCGATGGCCACGGCGCCAATTCCGACTCTCGCTGCCATCGGCAGTGCGATCGTCTCGACCTTCCGGCGTTTGGCCCGCTTGCTCATGTCTTCTCCCAGGTCGCCACGCCCAGGAGGAGTACCCAGCAAGATTTAAGAAACTTCGAAGCGATTTCGCTAGGACCGGAACCGTCGACCATGGTTAACGCCGGCTGAGCCCGCGGCGGCCGCGCGGGAGACCGTCGAGCGAAGCGGCGTCATTCGTCCTCTTGCTTTGGCAGCTTCTGCTTGGTCAGCTACACAAACCAATCATGCACTGGATGATGCTCAACGCCCCTCGCGTGATCAACGGCGCTTTGCTCCGCGTGCGAATGGCCAATCAGGTCTGCATCTGGGATCAGCGACAGTTCGGGATGTCCGGCGCGGTGCGGGCCGTGTTCTGCCGTGTCGGTGCCATAGCCACTCTCGCGATGATCCGAACCCTTGGCCGATGGCATATCGTTCCTGAAATGAAAGGAATCTCCGGCCCCGGGCGCGGCAGCCGCTTGTGCTGCACCGGCGCCGTGGTTCGCCGGGTCGTGGCCGTCAGCCTTTTGGCCCGGCTCTGCATGCGGATTTTGAGAAGCGTTTGGATGCGCCTGGCGCAAGTCACGCTGCGATTGGCCGGAATTGGCATGGCTTGCGGGTCCGTCATCGTCGGCAAGCTGCTTGGCAGCTGCGGAACCGGGTTCCGAAGCGTGATCCGATTGTCCATGATGGGAGTCGTGCCCGGTCGAGCCCTGCTTGTCCTGATGCTTTCCGGCCGCTGCACCGTTTTCCGAACCATGCAAATCACGCTGCGATTGTCCACGAGCGGAATCGCCCTCCGGCGGGCCGAGCTCGGCATGCTTGCTGCCGGCTGCTGCATCCTTCTCCGAAGCGTGCGATTTTCCCTGGCTTGATGCGTGGTCGGGTGGCCCGTGCTCGGTCTCCGGCTTGCCGGCTGCTGCGCCGTCTTCCGAAGCGTGCAAATCGCGCTGCGCTTGTCCATGATCGCGTGCGTCGATCGCCGCTGCCTGTGTCGTGCCGCGTTCGGCATTCCTCGCGCCCGTTGCGGCCGCCTGTTCCAAGCCGCCATGATCACTCAGAGCGTCGATGGCGCCGGATCCGATATGAGGGTTGCCGTTGTCGCCGAAGCCGTCCTCGCGCGCGGCCGCGTCGATGATCTGAACCTCGTCGGCTCTGGCCATGGCGTCGCCTCGGGCAGCTTCCAACGCGAATGATTCATGGTGTGTGTCGGGATCGAGCCAGGGCAGCTTGTCGAAGCCGTCGAGATCGGGCCTGCCGGGACTATCGAGGGCGACCAACTCGCGGGGGGCGTTCGCGTCAGCCCACGCAAAGACATCGCTCAGTCTTTCCCAAGCAGTGAACGCCTGGGCGTGACTGCTCAGGAGCGAGACTCCGACTGCCGTCATCATGAACGTGCCGGCGCTGCTCAAGCCCGGCCTTGCAGGGTTGACTGGCGGCACTGTGATCGTGCTGCCAGCAATATCGGCTCGGGATTCGATGAGCTTGGCGGCCCGCGTCGGCATGTCCGTCGGGGAGTTCTCGATACGGACGGCTCTGGCCATCTTGCCCGGAGCAGGGGTCGTTTTTGCGGAGGTGATCTTGATGGTCACGATCGCGCCGGTGCCATCTGCGGTCATGACCGTGACAGTGTCGGCATCCACAGTATCGACTTCGGTCGCGCCGGCGGATCGAACGTCCTCGAGCGCCGCCCAAATCAGAGCTGCAAGCGCGCCGACCCCGCCGTAAAGGCGCGTCAGGGCGAAGCTTGCGAGCTCCGTCCGGCCCTTGATGTCGAGCCGCGCGGATATGTGATCGATCCGCGCCTGAATGGTGCCTGGGGCGACCTTGAGCTCGCGCGCAATCTCCTTGTTCGACATGCCGCTGGCGACCAGACGCATGATCCTGCGCTCCTGGTCGGTCAGCGCTGCCAGGCCATTTTCGCCAGACGCGCCATTGCCTGTCTTGCGGGCCGCCGGGTGCGCGTTCGGCGCCACCAGCCGCAGCGACTGCAACAGGTTTTCGGGCTCCTCGCGCATCGGTATGGCGGTGCAGGCACCCGCTGCGACGGCCGCAGCGAGATCGCCGCGTGCGATCGATGCGGTGTAGAAGACCAGCCGTGTGCGAAGGCTTTCGGCGTTGACGGCGGCCAGCATGGCTGCGGCCGTCAGATCGGGAAATCCATCCTCGACAAGCGCGACGTCCGGCGCCAACGTCCGGACGGCTTCGAGACAATCGGCTCCATTGATGCAGGACGCAACGATCTCGAAGTCACGTTCGGTCGCAAATAGCGTGGCAAAACCCTGCAAGACGATCGGACGGCGATCTGCGATCACGAGTCGGATACGACGCATCTGGTTTGGCTCGCCCGGCTTTCCCGTCTTGATTGGCCCAGCAAAGGCGGCCCGGCTTCAGCCGCGTCACCTTCGAGAGCAGCGCGGCAACGCGTGACACCCTCGTTGGTTCCAGAGGTGTGAAGCCCAGGGATGTCAGTACGGAGCAGCGGATGGGGTCGGCCCATCTTGATTCTTCCGATGCGCCATCCTGTTCCTGTTTTGCCCGACGGTGCAACGCTTTCGTAAAATGAGCAGAGTGCGCTGCGGTCATTCGAAAGATCGTGCTTGCTGAAGCAGCCGGGTCCGCCGCGGAGATCTATCCCGGCTCGCCGCGCTCTAAGTCGCTGATTTTGTTGCCCGCGCCTACCGTGCGTCGGGTTGTTTTCGACTTTTTGTTGCGGGGGTGCAAAGATATCGGTCCGAACCCGATCTGGTACGGCGCTCGCATTTTCATCCAATCATTTTCCGGAGGCGCGTCATGCAGGTTTACAACGTCGTCAAGTTCAAGGTGAAGCCGGGCCAGGAAGGCGCCTTTCTCGATGCGCACCGAGACGGCAAGGCCAAATGGCCGGGACTGGAGCACGGCGTCATCATAAGGACCGGCGATCAGACCTTCTGCCTCATCGGCACGTGGTCCAGCCAGGACGCGCTGGTGGCGGCACGCTCGGCGATGATCAAGACCCTCGACAGTTTCAGGCCGGTGCTCGAGGACCAGGGCAACGGACGCGGCGTGACGGACGCGGTGTCGGGCGAGGTCGTGCTCGCGCTGTAGCGCGGGCAGCGCCGCGACGTCATCACCCGCAGGGGTCCTTGGTCGTGAACCGCTGCGTCTTGACGCCGGGGCCACGGGCTCGTCGGAACATGACGCAGGGTTGAGGCGTGTCGTCAGCTATTTGCCGACTGCCGTTGTCCGCCATTGGCAGTCAGGCGCTACTTCCCCCGTCAAAGATGGAATGAGCGTCGATATTGGGATGGGCTCTGGCCGGTCATTGACCGGAAGACGCGGGCAAAATGCGCGGGACTGAGAAAACCGACGCGTAGCGCCATCTGCGCGACCGAAAGCTTGCTGCTCGCCAGCAGTTGTTTTGCCATTGCGACTCGCCGCGCATGGACGAATGCCAGCGGCGTCTGCCCCGTCGCTGCCCTGAATGCGCGATGGAAATGGCCTTCCGAGAGCTGCGCAAGATCAGCGAGATCGGCAATCCGAATTGTCGCGCTTAAATGCGCGTCGATGAATTCGGTGACGCGCCGTAGCCTCCACGCCGGCAGCTTGATCGATGTATCCTTCACTCTTGCACCACCGTATCGGCGTGCAAGGTATACAACGAGAGCAAGGCTCATCGTGTCGCAATAGATCGCGTCGAGACCTCCCTCCAGCGCGTCAACTCGTTCGAACTCCGCGAGCATGTTCCAGACGAAGCTGTCTTCCGAGCCCGACAGGGGGCCGAGTCCTTCGATCGATGCACCGGCGATTCCTGAAATCTTGGCGGGGTCGAGGGCGATCGCTGCCCATCGCCAACCCACATTGTGAAGCCGAAGCCGTCGTTCGCAGCCAGCCGGGAGAAATGAAACGGTCGACGGCAAATCGGGCCCGTCATAGCGATGCCCGCCATCGGCCGAAATTTCATGTCGCTCGGCGCCGCCGGACAGGGTCGCCATGATGAGGTGATTTGGCGACAGGATGCGTCCTTCGACGATGGAGGTCATCGGCCGGTACGCCGTTTCGAATGCGCCGTTCGCCCATTGGGTGCGCCGCCAGCCATCCGGCCGGGAGCTCAAGCGATCGATTGTCGACGCATTCTCAATGACACGGTGCATCGCGACTTCCTGCGCAGCGACGTTGCCTGAATACACATACGAGCTTGGAACCGCAATTCCTTGCAGGCCGGAAAGGGAGCATCGTCGCGTCAGGATCCGAGTGATTTGGTCAGAATCCCGCGCGACAAAGCGAGAGGTCGATCCTTTCTATAGGCAGGCGACCTGCCAAGTGCGGCAGGCGAAATCACGGAGATTTGCAATGGATACACCACAGGATTGGCCGACGGCGACCGATCGCCGCCAGTTTCTCGGCGCCGCCACCGCGATGGGCGCCATCGCGGTGACAGCTGTTCACGCAACTGCGGTCGGCGTTTCGAGCGCCAGTGCGCAAGCGCCAGCCGGCACTGCATCGCGGGCGCCTGCGGCGGGGCCGGTACTCACCCGAACGATCGGCCGCACCAACGAAAGTCTGCCCGCGCTCGGACTGGGAACGTTTCTGACTTTTGACCTGCTGCCCGGCAGCAATCGCGACGCGCTGCGAGAGGTCACCAGGAAATATATAGATGCCGGCGTCCGGGTGATCGATACATCGCCGCTCTACGGTACCGGCGAGGTCAGCGTCGGTGGATTTCTCAGCGCGATGGGCGTGACGGACCAGATGTTCATCAGCAACAAGATCTGGTCGACCGGCGACTACCTGGCCGACGAAAGCCACGCCTTGGCCAGCATGGAGCAATCGAGGCTTCGGCTGTGGCGCGACAAGATCGACGTGCTCCACTGCCACAGCCTGGTCAATGTCGACGCGATCGTGCCACTGCTGCGCGTATGGAAGAGAGAGGGCAGGATTCGTTATGTCGGCGCCTCGGTCCACGAGAATGACTATCACAACATTCTCGCAGGATTGATCGACAAGGATCTGGTGGACATCATTCAGGTCAACTATTCGATCTTCAATCGTCACGCCGAGGAGCGCGTCCTTCGCGCGGCGAGCGACAAGGGCGTCGGCGTGCTCACAAATATGCCGCTCGAAAAAGGCCGCTTGCACAAGATCGTCGAGGGCCGGCCGCTGCCCGATTTTGCCCGCGATATCGCTGCGGAGAATTGGTCGCAGTTCTTCATCAAATGGGTCATGGGCCATCCGGCGGTGACGACCGTTCTTGCCGCGACATCGAACCCGGATCACGCGGCCGAGAATGTCGGCGCGCTGCGCGGTCCTCAGCCGGATCAATCCATGCGGCAGCGGATGGCACGGCATATGGAAAGCATTCCCGGCTTCGCCAATCTCTCGTCGATGCAATGGTATCCTGACAAGCAGAGCATGTACCAGGGCGTCATCCGCCGTTCGCAGGCGGCATTGCGTCAGCGCATGAGTTGATCGATGAATGGCAGGCGCGCAGGGTCGACGCCTGCCCTTCTCACCTGGAAGCAATACAGGAGAAGTTCATACATGAAATGGCGCTCGATTGCTTTGCGATGTGGCTTGATGGCCGTTACCGGCGTTGCATTCGCCGATCCTGCCCAACGCGAGAATCTGGGCAAGTTTGCCATCGACCGGACCGAGGTCACGATCGGCCAGTTTCGCAATTTCGCGGCTGACAAAGCTCTGAAGACCGCGGCCGAACAGGAAGGAGGCGGACACGAATTCGCGGGCGGCTGGATCCGTCGCCGGGGCTGGACATGGGCGACACCTTTCGGAGAACCGGGCAGCGACGATGAGCCGGCGGTGCATGTGTCGTGGAACGAAGCTCGTGACTACTGCTTAGCCGTGGGCGGACGCTTGCCGACCCTGGAAGAATGGGAAAGAGCCGCCTATACCGAAGCGCGTGCGAATCCTACCGACGATTTCGTAAATGGACGCACCTATCCTTATCCTGTCGGCGACAAACCTGATGGCATGAACACATCCGATAGAGATCGCTGGCCGCGGCATGCAGCCGTGGGTACCACCAAGCGGGGCGTCAACGGTCTGTACGACATGGGTGGCAATGTCTGGGAATGGCTCGCGGATCGGCGGGGCGATGAGGCACTGACGTCCGGCGGGTCGTGGTGGTACGGTGCGGACAAGACAAAAGCGTCAGCCGTACAGTGGAAATCGGCCGACTTTCACGCGGTCTATATCGGGTTTCGTTGCGTTTACACGGCTCAATAGCCCGTTCAGGTGAGGGCCCAACACACCCTGGGTAAAGGCCGACGGCCGGCGAGTTGCGCTAAAGACAAGCAAGCATGCGCGGCGCTGCCGACGACCGACTTATTGGTTTGCCGCCGCCGCAGCAGTCGCCACATATTTCGTGTAGAATTCGGCGACCCGGCCGCGCCACATGCCGACGAACGCTTCTGACGTCACGTTGTCGACCGATTTCCAGGTGCGCTTGAAGGCCGGAAGTGCATTGCCCCAAATCGCGCGTTTGCACCACCGCTCACCCTTCTCCTTGCCTTCGCTGGTGGCGCACATCGATTTCCACGCGGCGCGAGCGGGCCGGCTGATGTGCTCGGCGGCGCCTTCCCAGCCCTGCTGATGGATCAGGTAGAGATCGCTCATGTCCGGCTTACGGTGGGTGATCCACTCGAACAGGACGCCCTCGGTAATGATCTTGTAGGCGGCGGCGACGGCGTTATCCCGCGGACTGCGAATCTGCCCGAAGCCGAACTTCCCGAACTCATAATAGCTGAGCTGAAACAGCCCGATATAGGACCCGGTGCGTTGATTGGGGTTGAAACCGGATTCGATCTTGGCAACCGCCATCATGAAATTGAAATCGAGACCAAACGCGTCGGCAGCGCGCTTGATTTCTTCGGTCGGCGTTCCCAGCGGAATATCCCTGAACGCACGCAAGACGATCTCCGCCGGTTTCTCGGCGGGCGGCAGTTCGGACCAGACGTAGTAGGCCAGATGACGGAAATCCCGCGTCGGCGCCGCTTTCGGCGCAATGTTTGACGCATCGCGTTCCGGCGGCAGCGATTGGACGACATCCTGTCCCAACGACGCCAATTTCGGCGCGACGGGTTCATCGACGATCTCGGCTTCGGTGCGTGGCGGCGCCGAACCTGCCGACATCACCGCGCGCGGCTCTGCTCTTTCTTCCCGAAGCGCTGCCGCAAGTCTGGCGGATGCCTCTGCGTAGGCGGCCGGCGTCACCACGTTCGTGGGAGCCGCCATGCTCGCTGCAGCCGGTATGCTCGCTGCCGCTTGCGACATGACATCGGGCACCGTCGCGGCCGGTCTGTTAGCGGCGGCCAGAAAGAGTCCCACGGATGCGAGAACAGCCACGATGCAGCTGGTCTGCCAGACCTTCATTGCCCGAAGTCCACCAATGGCTTCTGTAGGAAGGTTGTTCGCATGGTCCTGCGGCCTGTGGGTGAGTACTCTTCGTAGAAACTTAAGGTTTAAATGTGGTGAACGAGAGCGGGCTTTCTGCCTCGCACCCGATATGTCCCTCTTAGGCCACAAGCGGCTCCTGGCGGAGGACGCTCGTGGGTCGGCCATGGGCGCATATGCTGCCAATGGGATCCGATCTCAGCGGCTTCCGCGCTACACCCCGCAACCGACGCCCCTACAGCCACCGGAACCGTCGGCTACGGGCCAGAAGCGGAAATGATGCGCCAGTGGTTTTAGCGGGCAGCCTATGCGTCGCGGCGAGCTCGGCTACTCAGCGCCGCTCGTTCCGGAAGATGGATCTGAACAACTCAACTGAAGGCCGCACCAGCTGCCATCCTCGCAATCCAAGCACCTTCTTGCAGGCAAGAAACCACCAACGACGTGAATGTTGAACGCTTGGGTCAATACTCAACGCAAGTTCGGCAAGGCGTGCTGAGGTGTCTATCGCTCCTTCGTTGAAGGCAATGCTTGCGCGGACGATCGCGTCAAGTGCCAATTGGCGGGTCAACCAGTTCCTGAGATCGTTTGTCAGCATCGCGGCGCCGCCATTCAGGAAATGTTCGATAGCCGTCTTGCGTTGGAGCAGGTTTAGCTCCGGTGAAGGCTCACTCGACATGTTGACTGAGTGGTATCGATACACGGCCTGGTCCGCACCAATGAATCCGACGTTGCCATGTGCGGCGAGCCGCATCCACATTTCCATGTCGGAGGCGTAGGGCAAGTCTGCTAGATACCCGCCCAGTTTTTTCTGCAGGCTCGTGCGAACCACGACGGTCGGTGACACCACAATACATTGTGCACGACCAAGAGTGATGAACTCGAGTCCGGACAAGATGCGCGTTCGGAGATCCACTTCCGTTCCATAATAGTTTCTGTAGAATGGATGATCCCCGCGCTGGTCTAGAACAACCGCGCCTCCGAAGGTGAAAGCGACAGAAGGGTGATTGTCCATCAGATCGACCGATCTCGACAGGGCACCGGGCAGCAGGTAGTCGTCCGCAGACAGCAGAAGCATATAGTCGGCGCTCGCCCAGGCAATGCCTTCGTTGGCGGTCGCGATGAGACCTTGATTCCAGATGTGCCTGCGGTAATCGACGCGGGGATCGGAGCACCGTAACTCTTGCGCAACTTCCGCGGTATTGTCAGGTGACGCATCATCGATGATGAGCACGCGCAACTCGGGACCGGATTGCGTCAAAACGCTCTCGACGCACTCTCGCAGGAAGTGCCCATACCTGAAGCAGGGAACAACGACGTCTACGGAGCTCATTTTTTGTCGGATTCCACCGACGATCGAGCCTCGATCCATCTGTTCAAGAAAATACTATTGAAAGGGTTCCGGGCCGGCTGGCACCGGCCAGCTCATCCGCTCCAACGCTGCCGATGGCACATCCCCTCCTTGGCAACACGGAGGCCGCAATGGGTCAATCGCGGCGATCCGGCCCGGCTTAGGTTAGGCCCGGTCTACCTCTGACAGCCGACATATCCTCGGTCATGGAATGCCGCAGCGATGGGCCAAAGGCTGACATGCAGAGGTTTCGACGATCTAAAGGTTCGTTGCGCATGTATGACCGATGCTTTTTCGAAGACTTCAGGCTCGGCTTGCCTCAAGAACTGAGATCGCCCGGGCGGTCGAAATGACCCGCTCAAGCCGCAGACCTGCGGCGGCAAGCAAAGCGGCAAATTCGCTCTCGGTTCGCTCGACGCCCCCCGTAACGACAAGCATGTTCGCATCGATTAGCTTGATCGTATTTCGTTCGTTTCCCGGGGGAATAATAGTCTCTGCAATTAAAACTCGTCCGTGGGGTTTCATTACCTCTCGGCAATTGCGCAGGATGCGTACCGCTTGCTCGTCATTCCAATCGTGAATGACCTTTTTCATGATATAGACGTCCGCACCGGCTGGAACGGCGTTGAAGAAATTGCCGGCCACGAACGAGGTCTGCGGCGGGAAACTTGCCGCATCAGCCCGCGCTGCCTCAACCCCGGCCGGTAGGTCAAACAATATGCCGGAAAGGTGAGGGTGTCTCTTTAGGATCTCCGAAAGCAGCTGTCCGTGGCCGCCGCCGACATCGACAATCTGAGAAAACGCACCAAAATCACACGCCTCTGCTACAGCTTCATTGGCGCCTTGGCTAAGCGCGATCATCGCCTGCTGGAATAGCGAAGCCGCGTCCGGATGGTCCGCCAGCCAATCGAACCTGGGCTTTCCAAATACGGTTTCGAACGTCGGCAAACCCGTTTGCACTGAATGAGTGAGCTGAGCGAAGGCGAGATAGGGCTCCCTGTTCATCATTCGGATCAGGTCGCGGGGACTTGAGGGCGCGTCGGAAAGCAAGGCTGCGCCCAATTCGGTGAGTTGGAAACGGCGGGCCGAGGTTTCGCTAAAGACCCCCTCGGCGGCGAGAAGCCGCATAATCCTATAGAGCGCATCGCAGTGACAATGCGTTTCCTCCGCCAGATCGTCGACGCTCCGCTCTCCGGCGACCAAGCGATCCGCAACGTTGAGATCTGTCGCAACGCGCAAGGCTTGGGAGACCATGAAGCCAAGGCCCAGGTGAATGAGTTGTTGAGAAGGACTATACATAGCTTTCCTTTCAAACAGCCGCCGCCTCACGGCGCCCGTGGTCTCAATATCACGACCTGAAGTGCCGCTAAGGGATGATAATTTAGCCGAGGGTGCAGTGTTTGTCGTTCGATGTAGACATCCCGCTCAGGTCGATGTCCGGTTCGGGTCAATAATCGACTCGGGTAATCCTCTATCGGGCAGAGATCGCCCAGGCTGGATCGTCGTCCTGAGTGCGCGGCGGCTTCTTTTTCGCTACGGGCAATGGGCGCCTGATATGTCCAAATCTGGCGTTAGGATCAGTAAATGTCCCCGGAATCGGCTTCTGGTCGCATTTGCCCAATTTGAACCTGATGCAATTCAGTTGCTGACGAAAAGCGCAGGTGCATGTGCATGGTCAAAACTTCTTCTTACCTTTCGACATCTGGTCTCGCGCTGCGGATGTGCGACTTACGTGGTTGCGTAAGGTGGTTTATCCACCTCTCGCACCGAGAGGCTTTGGATCAAAGCCTAACGAAGTCGACCACCGTCGCGGACGTTCGGTCCGCCTTTGGCAGGCATTTCCAAGCGGACTGGAGGCGATGATCACAAAGAGTCGGCTTCGGGTCAAAAGCTGACGCTAGGCGGGCAGCGCGGCAAGGTCAGCTTGGACCAGAAGCAGACAAAGTCACGACCATCTATTTGCCGCATCCACGACCGTTTCTGGCCAGCTTGATCACGAAACGAATACCTTCAACGTCGAGTGATGGAGCGGGCGCGAGCATCATTCTGTCGACGTCGCGCCGTGCGGGCAGCCAGTCTTCCCCACCCGATCAGCGCACAAAACACGATGGCGGCAGCCATCGTGGTATGACCGCTGAACATCACGAGGCCCACGCTCCAGCTCTTTGCGGCCACGAGGATGCCGAGCGACAGCAGCAGCACCCCTGCACCGGCAGCGCGAAGTCCATAGGTCGTCACCCGCGGCAGCGCCGTGCCGAAAATATCGCGCTGCTGGCGGTGCGTGGCGAAAGCCAGCGCAGCAAAGCCCGCCAGACACAGCCCAAGGGCAAGTAGATGGATCATTCCGCCGCACCGCTGGAAGCAATGGCGACCGGCACCTGCGGCATGCGCTTCGATTGCACAATTGATCGGTTCCGGGCGGTGCGAACAGCCAGAACAACATGGAGCAGTGCGAGTGCCCAGCACGTCACGTCGATGCCGGCGAACACCCAGTCGCCTTGCGTCAGGCTGTGCCACAGCGGCCGCTGCGTCGTCAGCGCGTTGAGGACGGGCAACAGGGCGCTCGTCGCGAACCTGCAAGCCAAGCCGGAGAAATTCGGGCGCGGCGCGGTGAGCTCAAGCTATCGATACGGAGCAGCAGGACGGGTTCGTCTCATCCACGTTCCGCGATGGTGGCATCATACGCCTGTTTTGCCCGACAATCAAGCGAATTTCGCAAAAACGGAAATTGACCGTTTCCCCGGGCCGATCATGCCTCGATTTGCGGTCGATGTTCGCGCCGATCTCATCGCGCTCGTAAGCCGTTGATCTTGCTACCCCCGGCTACTGTGCATGGGGTTGTTTTCGACCTTTCGTTTTGACGACGCGAAGACGCCACACCAAACCGTGCCAGATCCGGCTCACGCCCGCTACTTCATCACCCGCAGGCCCTTGGTCGTGAACCGCTGCGTCTTGCCGCCGGGCCGCATTGGCCGCCTGGTGCCGGCGGCCTTGCCGGTGCCGGGCGGCTGATGTGCTGGCACGAGCTGATGCGGCTGCGAGCCGATCAGGTCGCGGCGGCCCATCTCGATCAAGGCTTCGCGCAGCAGCGGCCAATTGTCGGGGTCGTGGTAGCGCAGGAATGCCTTGTGCAGGCGCCGCTGGCGCAGGCCCTTGATCGCCTCGACCTTGTCGCTGCCGCCGTGGCGCACGCCGCGCAAGGGGTTGACGCCGGTGTGATACATCGCAGTCGCGGTCGCCATCGGCGAGGGCAGGAAGGTCTGCACCTGGTCGGCGCGATAGCGGTTCTTCTTCAGCCACAGCGCGAGGTTCATCATGTCCTCGTCGGTCGTGCCCGGATGCGCCGCGATGAAGTAGGGGATCAGGTAATATTTCTTGCCGGCGCGCTCGGCCGCCTCGTCGAACATGCGCTTGAACTTGTTGTAGGCGCCGATGCCCGGCTTCATCATCTTGTCGAGCGGGCCGCGCTCGGTATGTTCGGGGGCGATCTTCAAATAACCGCCGACGTGATGGGTGACGAGCTCCTTGATGTATTCGGGGCTCTCGACGGCGAGGTCGTAGCGCACGCCGGAGGCGACCATCACCTTCTTGATGCCTTTGGTCTCGCGCACCTTGCGATAAAGCCGGATCAGATCGTCATGCGAGGTGTTGAGGTTCGGGCAGATCTCGGGGAAGACGCAGGAAGGACGGCGGCACGCCGCCTCGACCTTCGGGTCCTTGCACGCCATCCGGTACATGTTGGCGGTGGGGCCGCCGATGTCGGAGATGACGCCGGTGAAGCCGGGCGTCTTGTCGCGGATGCGCTCGATCTCGCGCAGGATCGAGCCTTCCGAGCGGTTCTGGATGATGCGGCCCTCATGCTCGGTGATCGAGCAGAAGGTGCAGCCGCCGAAGCAGCCGCGCATGATCGTCACCGAGAACTTGATCATCTCCCAGGCGGGGATGCGGGCATCGCCATAGGACGGGTGCGGCGCGCGCGCGTAAGGCAGATCGTAGACCGCGTCCATCTCTTCCGTCGTGAGCGGGATCGGCGGCGGATTGAGCCAGAGGTCGCGGTCGCCATGGCGCTGCACCAGCGGCCGCGCATTGCCGGGATTGCTCTCCCGATGCAGCACGCGCGAGGCGCGCGCATAGGCTTCCTTGTCCTGCTCGACCTGCTCCAGCGCCGGCAGGCGGATCACGGTTGAGCCCTTCTGGCGCGATGCGCCCTCGTCGGCGGACTCGAGATCGTCGGCGTGCAGCTCGGTGTAATCGTCCGGCACTTTTCGGAACAGCGCCACGCCCCGGATGTCGTCGAGCTCGCGCGGCGCTTCGCCAGCCGCGAGCCGGTGCGCCACTTCGACCACGGCACGCTCGGCGTTGCCGTAGAGCAGCAAGTCCGCCTTGGCGTCCGCCAGCACCGAGCGGCGCACCTTGTCGGACCAGTAATCGTAATGCGCGATCCGGCGCAGCGAGGCCTCGATGCCGCCGAGCACGATCGGGGTGTCCTTGAACGCCTCGCGGCAGCGCTGGGCGTAGACGATGGTGCAGCGGTCCGGCCGCTTGCCGCCTTCGCCGCCCGCCGTATAGGCGTCATCGCTGCGGATGCGCCGGTCGGCGGTGTAGCGGTTCACCATGGAATCCATGTTGCCGCCGGTGACGCCGAAGAACACTCTTGGCTTGCCGAGCGCCTTGAACGGCTCCGCCGAATGCCAGTCCGGCTGCGCGATGATGCCGACCCGAAAGCCTTGCGCCTCCAGCAGCCGGCCGATGATCGCCATGCCGAAGCTCGGATGGTCGACATAGGCATCCCCGGTCACCAGCACGATGTCGCAGGCGTCCCAGCCGAGCGCGTTCATCTCGGCGCGGCTCATGGGGAGGAACGGCGCCGGCTTGCGCGGGCGCGCCTGGGCCATCAGCGGCTTTTCGGCGGTGATCATCTGGGTGTCCATGGCGCCTACGCATAGGGCTCCGAGGCGATGAATTCAACCGACGGGCGCGTGAAAGATCAGGTTCCGCGGGACATCGCCTTTCCCTCAGGATGGCGAGGAAAACGCCTGCTCGATCCGCGCCGCGAAGGAGATCAGGCGCTCCTCGCTGTGCGGTGGGCCGACGACCTGCAAGGAGACCGGCATGCCGGCCCCATCGCGGCCGGCGGGCACCGCCAGCGCAGGGCAGCCGAGGATCGACCAGACGTAGGTGATCATGATCCAGTCGATGTAGATCTTCGATGCGGTCCCCTCGATCTCGGCCGGCCACATGATCTCGACCGGAAAGGGCGCGACCTGCACGGTCGGGCAGATCAGGATGTCGATGTCGCCGAAGAAGTCCTGCATGCGCCGATAGATGGCCGCGCGCTGCTCTATCGCGGCCGCGATGTCTGTTGCGGAGAGGCTTTCACCATGGGCGATGTCGCCTGCCACCTCGGGCGTGAAGGCCGCGCGCGATTGCGGCCAAAGTCTGCCCCAGGTGGCAAGATAGGCGAGACCACGTAGCGCGCGGATCACGCGCGGCAGCCCGGCGAGATCAGGGGCGGTCTCGCTCATCCTGCAGCCGGCGGGTTGGAGCCGGTCGATCGCGCCGCGGAAGGCGGAACGGATGTCGTGATCGACCGGCAGCAGGCCGAGATCCTCGGACACCGCTATTCGCTCCGCCCATCCGGGTCGTGCGGCGGCGTTGCGGAACGATGCGGGATGCTTGCGCGACAACAGATCGGGCGGATGGAAGCCGGCCATCGCATCCAGCATCAAGGCAAGATCGGGAATCGTCCGCGCCATCGGTCCCTCGACGAAAACGGTGTCGAATGGATCGGAGAGCGGCTTTCTCGGCACGAGGCCCGGTGTGGGCCTCAGCCCCGCAACACCGCAAAATGCGGCCGGCGTGCGCAGACTGCCGCCGACATCGTTGCCATGGGCGAGATAGACCTGATGCGCGGCCAGCGCCGCTGCCGATCCGCCGGAGGAGCCGCCCGCGGTCAGCGCAGGAAAGAACGGATTGCGCGTCGCGCCGAACAGCGCGTTGGTGGTGTTGGCGCCGCCGAGCTCCGACAGATTGCTCTTGCCCACGACGATGGCGCCATTGCGCTGGAGACGATCGATCGCGGGAGTCGATATCTCGGGGGCGCCGCGGGCCGTCAGCGCGCTGCCGCCGCTGGTCGGCACGCCTGCGACATCGGTGTTGTCCTTGACCGCGAGCGGAAGCCCGCAGAGCAGGGGCCAGTCCTCACCGGCCGCCTTTTTCTCCATAAGCCGCCGTGCTTCACCCCGTGCGGCCTCGAAGCAGCGAACCGGAATCGCGTTGATTCCCGCATCCGTCGCTTCGATCCTGTCGATCGCGGCATCGACCACGTCGAGCGGCGACAGATGGCCTTTGCGAATCTCGGCAATGGCGTCGACGGCGGACAGCGCAAGAATGCCGGTGGAAGGCGCAAGGCTGGGCGCATCACTCATCTCTAGGTCCGGATCGCGGCGGTGGACCCGCGCACCACCAGCGCCGGCTGAAGCTGGATCGATCTCGCCTCTCCCTCGACGCCGGAACGTCCCTCCGAAACTCGCGACAGCAGGGTCGAGACCGTGGTTTGGGCAATCGCCTCGGACGGCTGCGTCACGATGGTCATGCCCGGCCGCACCAGGCCGGCCCACGGAGGCTCGTCAACCGCGATGACGGAGAGGTCGTCGGGAATGGTGAGCCCGCTCTCGGCAATGGCACGAAGCAGTCCGAGCGAAAGATGATTGTTGGTGGCGAAGATCGCGGTCGGTCGCTGCGCATGCCGCAGGAGCCGCATTGCGGCGGCATGGCCGGCGGCCTCGGAGAAATTGTCCTTCTCGATCAGCCGTTCGTCGAGGGTGGTGCCGCGCGAGGCCAGGCCGCTTCTGAGGCCATCGAGGCGGTGGCGCGCGATCTGATGCTCGGGCGATCCCATGATCACGGCGATGCGGCGATGGCCGAGATCGTCGAGATGTTCGGCCGCGAGCCGTCCCAGCGCGACATTGTCGGTCGTGACCGAATCGAGGTCGAGCCCCTCGATGCGTCGGTCCACCAGAATGCCCGGCATCGGCAAGTCCGCCAGCGCGGCCTGGCGTCCGCTCCAGCCGCGCCGGGTCGGGATGACGATGACGCCGTCGGCGCGCTGCGACAGCAGCATGGCAAGATGCCGCTCTTCGCGCCCGGGGTCTTCGGCACTGTTGCAGAGAATGACGGAATAGCCCGCGGCGCTCGACAGCCGCTCGATGCTTTCGACGAGCTTCAGGAAGTAGGGATTGGCGAGGTCTGCCACGAGCAGCCCGAGGATGCGCGTGGCGCCGCTGCGCAGGCTGCGGGCGCTGGCATGCGGTGCATAGCCGAGCTTGCGTGCTGCCGCATTGACGCGCGCCTGGAGGAGCTCGCTGACCTTGCCCGACCGGTTGAGCGTCTTCGACACGGTGGCCACGGAGACACCGGCGAGCCGGGCGACCTCGTGGATAGTGGGCAACGGCCCTGCCGGCATCAACCATTCTCCTGTTAAACGTTTTTGTATTGGTTGGATTGACTGGAGGCAAGCCAAAAGAGCATGAGAATTGTACAATACCGTTGCGATAGACCAGCTTCCGTGCTTCATTAGAAAAACGTTTAACTAAGACCAGGGAGGCAATGGTGCGTGGGCTGGATGGCGTCCGGCGATCGCCGGTCTGCATTTGCAGGCGCTCGGCATGACCGGCTATGTGGTCGGTCGGCTGTTCGCGGCCATCCCCGTGCTGCTCGCCGTCGCGGTATTCGTCTTTCTGCTGCTCAGCCTCGTGCCGGGTGATCCCGCCGTGCTGATCGCCGGTGACTTCGCCTCGCCGCCACAGGTGGAGGCGGTGCGCCAGGCGCTCGGACTCAATCTGCCGCTGCTGCCGCGTTTCCTCGCATGGGCCGGCCGCATCCTGAGCGGCGATTTCGGCCTGTCGCTGTTCAGCCGCATCCCGGTCTCGCAGCTCGTCGCCCAGCGGATCGAGCCGACGCTGCTTCTCTCTCTCATGACGATCACGATCGCGGTCGTCGTCGCCGTGCCGCTCGGCCTCGTCGCCGCCTATCGTCCGAGGGGGCTCGTCGCGCGCCTGACCATGGCGGGGGCGGTGCTCGGCTTCTCATTGCCGGTCTTCGTCGTCGCTTTCGCGCTTGTCTATACGCTCGCACTCGGCCTGCACTGGTTTCCGGTGCAGGGCTATAAGCCGCTGTCGCAGGGCGTGCTGGCCTGCCTGCATTCGCTCGTGCTGCCCGCGATCTCGCTGAGCTTCCTCTATATCGCCTTGATCGCGAGGGTGACGCGCGCTGCGGTGCTGGAGGTGCTGCGCGAAGATTATGTCCGCACCGCCCATGCCAAGGGGCTCGCGGCCCGCAAAATCATCGTACGGCACGTGCTCAGCAATGCCGCAGTCCCGATCATCACGGTCGTCGGCATCGGATTTGCCGCGCTGCTTGGCGGCGTCGTCGTTACCGAGACGGTGTTTTCCATTCCCGGCCTCGGCCGGCTGACCGCAGACTCCATTCTCCGGCGCGACTATCCGGTGGTGCAAGCCCTGATCCTGCTGTTCGCCTTCGTCTATGTCGTCGTCAATCTCGTGGTCGACATTCTCTACGCCGTCGTCGATCCGCGGATCCGGTACTGATGCAGGACGAGCCGATGGCGATGACCCACGCAGCTGAAGGGCTCGATGCGCCGGACATCGGTGTCAACCGGTTTGCGCAGATCGCGAGCCTGCCGGTTCGCCAGCCCATACTGGCTCTGAGTTGCGTTCTGCTGCTTGCCTTTGGCGTGACGGCCGTCGTGAGCCCGTGGATCACCGCGGATCCCGCTGCGCTGGACCCGCTGAACCGGCTTCAGCCGCCGTCGCCGGCGGAGCCCTTCGGCACCGATCAAGTCGGACGTTCCGTGTTTGCCCGCGCGCTGGTGGGAACGCGGGTTTCGCTGTCGGTCGGCATTGCCGTTGCGGCTCTCACCACGCTGATCGGCGTGTGCATCGGTGTCATCGCCGGATATTTCCGCAGCGTCGACAAGATCGTAATGCGCGCGATGGATGCGGTGATGGCGATCCCCGCGATCCTGCTCGCGATCGCACTCGTGGCGCTGATTGGCGCTTCGCCCATCGTGATCGTCACGGCGATCAGCCTCCCGGAAATTCCCCGCATGGCGCGCGTGGTGCGCGCCAGCGTTCTCAGCTTGCGCGAACGCGTCTATGTCGAGGCCGCCATCACTTGTGGCGGGCGTACCGTGACCATCCTGCATCGTCACATCCTGCCCGGCGCTGCCGGGCCGATCATGGTGCAGTCGACCTACGTCTTTGCCTCCGCGATGATCCTGGAATCGATCCTGTCGTTTCTCGGTGCAGGCACGCCGCCCGACGTGCCGAGCTGGGGCAACATGATGTCGGAGGGACGGCAGTTCCTGCAGATCGCGCCGTGGATTCTCGGCTTCCCAGCCTTGATGCTGGCGATGACGGTGCTCGCCGCCAACCTGCTCGGCGATGCGCTTCGCGACCTGCTCGATCCGAGCTTTGCGGGAGGCGAGATGCGATGAACGCGCCGCTGCTCTCCGTCGAGAACCTCTCCATCACGCTCAACACGCGGGGCGCCCCGGTGCCGCTCGTCCGCAACGTCTCGTTTGCAATCGACCCGGGTGAAACGCTGTGCCTCGTCGGCGAGAGCGGCTGTGGCAAGAGCCTGACCGCGCTCTCCATCATCGGCCTGCTCGACCAAAGCGTCATGCAGGTCGCTTCCGGCCGCATCCTCTTCGAGGGGCGCGATCTCGTCACGCTCGGCGCCGAGGAACTGCGCAAGCTCCGGGGCGACCGTCTCGCCATGGTGTTTCAGGAGCCGATGACGTCGCTCAATCCGCTGCTGCGGGTCGGCGAGCAGATCGCGGAGGTGATCGTCGAGCATCGTGGCGTGTCCGAGGCGGACGCGCGGCGGCAGGCGGTCGGATTGCTCGATCTCGTCCGCATTCCGGATGCGCGGCGGCGGGCCTCCGAATTTCCGCACCAGCTTTCCGGTGGCATGCGGCAGCGCGTGATGATCGCGATGGCGCTCGCCCTGCGCCCTGCATTGCTGATCGCCGACGAGCCGACCACCGCGCTCGACGTCACCATCCAGGCCCAGGTCTTGACCCTGATCGACGATCTGCGTCGCGAGTTCGGCACGTCCGTGCTCCTGATCACGCACGATCTCGGGGTGGTCGCGGAAATGGCCGACCGGGTCGTCGTGCTCTACGCCGGCAGCATCGTCGAGCAGGCCGGCGTCAACGGCATCTTCGATGCCGCGGCCCATCCCTATACGCGCGGCCTGCTTGGGGCGATCGACCAGCTCAACAGCGGCACCCGCGATCGTCTCGCCGAGATTCCCGGCAGCGTGCCGAGCCCCGTCTCGCTCGGCATGGGCTGCGCCTTTCGCCAGCGCTGCGGCGCGGCGATGCCGGTGTGTCACTCGGAGCCGCCGTTGTTGTCGGGCGCTGACGAGCACCTGACGGCATGCTGGCTGGGCAAGGCCGGCGCGATGGTGCCGGCATGAGCGCCGTCCTCGAGGTCTCAGGTCTGACCCAGATCTTCACCTCACGGCAGGGGCCGTTCGGATTGTTCGGCCGGCGCGATCTTCGCGCCGTCGACGACGTCAGCTTCGTCGTCGCGCGCGGACGTACCTTCTGCCTCGTTGGTGAAAGCGGCTGCGGCAAGACCACGATCGGCCGCATGGTCGTGCGCCTGTTGCGGCCGACGGCCGGCTCGGTCCACATCAATGGCGAGGACTTCGGCAATCTCTCCGGCGAGACGCTGCGCAGGAAGCGCCAGCAGGTGCAGATGGTGTTCCAGGATCCCTTCGCCTGCCTCAACTCGCGCATGACCGCGGCGGAGATCGTCGAAGAGCCCTTGCAGAATTTCGGCATCGGCGATGCGGTGTCGCGACGGCGGAAGGTCGCGCGTCTGTTCGACCAGGTCGGACTGCCCCAACATTTTCGCGCACGTCTGCCGCATCATCTGTCGGGCGGACAGCGGCAGCGCCTCGGCATCGCGCGGGCGCTCGCGGCGGATCCCGCGCTGATCGTCGCGGACGAGGCGGTCGCGGCGCTGGACGTGTCGATCCGCTCCCAGATCCTGAATCTCCTGAAGGATGTCCAGCGCGAGATCGGGATCTCCTATCTGTTCATCTCGCATGATCTCGCCGTGGTGCGCTATCTCGCGGACGACGTGGCGGTGATGTATCTCGGCGCCATCGTCGAGCAGGGGCCGGCGAAGGCCGTGTTCGCTGCACCGGCGCATCCGTATACGCGGGCGTTGATCGATTCGGTCCCTGCGGTCCACCCGCGCAACCGGCGCCGCCGCGCGGCTCTCGAAGGCGAGGTGCCGAGCGCCGCTTCGCTGCCGTCCGGATGCCGCTTTCGCACGCGCTGTCCGTTCGCGACGGACATTTGCGCGCAAGCGGCGCCGGCGATGACTGAAGTCACGCCCGGCCATGCCGTCGCCTGTCATCACGCAGGATCGCTGCCACGCTTCGACGCGCCGGGTCTGGGCCGGGCCGTAGCCCCCGACGCAGTTGCCTAGAAACAGAAAACGGGAGGAGTATCAAATGAGATCGCCGAACGGAATATTTGCGGTCATGATGGCGGCAGGCTGGCTGGGTGCAATATCGCCTGCCGTTGCGGAGACGGTGCTCAAGATCCGCCCCTTCGGCGATCTCAAGCAGATCGATCCCGTGATCACGTCCGACTATATGGTTCGTAACCACGGCTATATGGTGTACGACACGCTGTTCTCACTGGACGAGAAGCTCGTCGCGCAGCCGCAGATGCTGGAGTCCTTTGCGGTCGGCAGCGATCAACTCACCTACACCTTCACGCTGCGCGGCGGCCTGACCTTCAGCAACGGCCAGCCGGTCACCGCGGAGGATGCGGTCGTATCGCTGAAGCGCTGGTGGCAGCGCGATGGCCTTGGCCAACAGCTTGCCTCCGTCAGCGACAGCCTGACGGTCAAGGACGAAAAATCCTTCGAACTGAAGCTCAAGCGCCCGTGGGGGCTGGTGATCGAGGCGCTCTCCAAGCCGAGCTCCAATGTGCCCTTCATCATGCCGAAGGGGATCGCTGCGACGCCGGCGGACACCGCCATCACGGATGCGACCGGCTCGGGTCCCTTCATCATGAAGAAGGACGAGTGGGTTCCGGGCTCCAAGGTCGTTTACGTCAAGAGCCCGTCTTACAAGTCGCGCGCGGAGCCGGCGAGCGGGCTTGCCGGCGGCAAGCTCGCCAAGGTCGACCGGGTCGAATGGCATTACATCCCGGATGCGCAGACCGCGCTCAATGCACTCCAGGCCGGCGAGATCGACATTTTCGAGGAGGTGCCGCCGGACTTCCTGCCGACGCTTGCCGGCAATCCCGACATCAAGACGATGCCGCAGGACACGCTCGGCATGCAGATGGTGTTCCGCATGAACATTTCGGTCCCGCCGTTCAACAATCCAAAGGTCCGGCAGGCGATCAGCTACATGATCGACCAGGACAAGTTCGCGCGAGCCTATGTCAGCGACCCCAAGCTCTACAAGAGCTGCCCGAGCTTCTACATGTGCTCATCGCCCTATTTCACGGCTGCCGGCTGGACCAAGCCCGATATCGAAAAGGCCAAGAAGCTGATTGCCGAGAGCGGTTATGACGGTACGCCGGTCGTGGTGCTGCATGCGACCGAAAGCGGGCCCACGAATACGTTCAGCCTCGTTGCCGAGCAGTTGATGCGTCAGATCGGCCTCAAGGTCGAACCTCAGGCGATGGACTGGGGCACGCTGGTTGGACGGCGCGCGTCCAAGGAAACCGTCGACAAGGGCGGCTGGTCACTGTTCATGTCGGGACCGACGGGCGCCGACATGTTCGAGCCGGTCGGCCACCTTGGGCTGCGCGCAAACTGCGACAAGGCCTGGTTCGGCTGGCCTTGCGACGAGCAGATCGAAAAGCTGCGCAACGAATTCGCGTTGGCGACAGATCCCGAGCAGAAAAAGAAGATCGCAGCCGACCTCCAGCTCCGCGCCGTCGACTATGTGCCGTATTGGCCTGCTGCACAGCTCTATCTGGTGCGGGCGGTACGCAGCAACGTTGACGGCCTCGTAAAGGGAGCGGTCCCCGTCTACTGGAATATCACCAAGAAGTAGTGCGATCCGGCACGGCGCCGGAGGAACCAATCGCTCCCAGCAACATTCAGATGGAGGGTTCGACGCGGGCCCGGGTTGCGCGCGCCTCCATCGATTCGGCGCTCGTGACGTCGCCTCTGGCGATGGGGGGAATCGTGGGTACGGTCATAGAGAACTTGCTGATGCGGAAGCAGAAGCTGGTGGAACAGCTCGAACAGGCGCCATCGGTGGAGGATCGCGACCGAATCGAGCACCAGCTCGAGCAGATCAACACCGCGCTGGATTTTCTGGACAGGCCGGGATCGAAGGAGGAGCGGTAGACGCGCTCAATCCACCTTCAACGCCCTAGCATAGACCATTCCCGAATTCGTGATGTGCGTCGTCATCAGGCCTTCGAAGGCGGCGAACTCGCCGCGCGCGAACAGATCGAGCAGCTTGCGGTGCTCGTCGAAGGACGTGCGGGTGCGCACGTCGATCGGCGAGGTCAGATTGGTGCGGAGCGCGGCGACGCGGCCGGAGACGAGCTGATAGGATTCGGCGAGATAGCGGTTGCCGCAATGGGCGAACAGCGCCTCGTGAAAAGCGGTGTCGGCGCGGCCATAGGCGATGTTGTCCTTTGCCGCGACGGCCGGCTCCATCGCCGCGATCGCCGCGCTCATGGACGCAATCGCGCCGTCGCGGTCATTGCGGAAGGCGAGCTCGGCGGCCTTGGGCTCGAGCGCAATGCGGAAGGTGCAGAGCGCATGGATGTCGTCCGGACTCGGCGTGAAGACGAAGCTGCCGACCTGGGGTCGGATCACCACGAGTCCCTGCGCCTGCAGCTGGCCCATGGCCTCGCGCACCGGTGTGCGGCTGACGCCGAAGGAATTGGCCACCATCTCCTCGGAGATGGCAGCGCCTAACGCGAACTCGCCGTCGATGATGGCCTGGCGCAGCCGCAGCATCACCCGCTGCGACAGCGATTTCGGCGTATCGAGCTTGAGCAATCGCATCGTGCGTTCAGATCACCTTGCCGGGATTGAGCAGGTGATCGGGGTCGAGCGCCGCCTTGAGCGTGCGCATCAGCGCGATCTCGGCCTCGCCCCTCGCATGGCCCAGCCATTGCTTCTTCAAGGTGCCGATGCCGTGCTCGGCGGAGACGCTGCCGCCGAGCTCGCGGACGAGACCGTAGATGATCGCGTCCATCTCCTCCTTCGGCTGCTGCGCGACGGAAAGGCCGGTGACCCAGGAGATGAGATGCAGATTGCCGTCGCCGATATGGCCGTAATAGACGCTCTCGCAACCCTCGATGCCCGCAGCGAGCGCCGCCTTGCAGCGTGTGACGAACTCGTCCATCCGTGCCACCGCAAGGCCGATGTCGTAGGAGATGTGCGGCCCCAGCACCTGACCGAATTCGGCGCAGACGTCGCGCACGCGCCAGAAGGCTTGCGTCTGCCCGAGCGATTGCGCGACAGCGGCATCCGCCAGCAGCCCGCGCTCCATCAGCTCCTCGAGCCAGCTCTGGAAGCGCGGCCCATCCATGCTCTCGTCGGTGCCCTGCGCTTCCACCAGCACGTAGAGACCGTGGCCTGGGGCGACCGGCGGCTTCACGCCGGCGCGCTTCGTGATCACGTCCCAATAATCCGGCCACATCACCTCGAAGGCGGACAGCAGCGGGCCGAGCCCTGAGCGCGCCGCGTCGAGCAGCGCGATCACCGCGGCATAATCCTTCAAGGCGCACAGCGCGGCCATGGTCGAGCGCGGCTTCGGGAACAGTTTTAGCACCACGCGCGTGATGATGCCGAGGGTGCCTTCCGAGCCGATGAACAGATGCTTCAGGTCATAGCCGGCATTGTTCTTCATCAGCTTGTTGAGGCTGGTGATGACGGTGCCGTCGGGCAGCACCACTTCGAGACCAAGCACCAGCTCGCGCGTCATGCCGTAGCGGATCACGCGGTTGCCGCCGGCATTGGTCGAGAGATTGCCGCCGATCGCGCAGGAGCCGCGCGAGCCGAGATCGAGCGGAAAGAAGAAGCCGGCTTCGTCGGCCGCCTTCTGGATCGTCTCCAGCGGCGTGCCGGCCTTCACCGTCATCGTCATCGAGGCGCGATCGATCTCCTCGATGCCGGTCATGCGCTCCAGCGAGATCGCGACCCAGCCAGCTTCAGGCGAAGCGCCGCGGCACAGGCCGGTCAGTCCGCCCTGCGGCACGAACGGCAGATGCGCCTGCCGGCAGGTCGCAATCGCCTCGGCAACGCCCTGCGCATCGACGGGGCGGATCACCGCCAGCGGCGTTTGCGGCAGGCTCGCGCTCCAGTCGTTGCAATTGCGCGCCGGCACATCGGTGCCAACAAGCACCGCCGCCGCGCCGAGCCTGTCGCGCAACGCGCCGAGCAATTGGTCGGGGCGTCCGGCGGGGGTCACCATGTCCATGCGAGACCTCCTCAAGATCTGGCCGCGCACATGGCGCGGAGGATTTGCATAAACGTTGTATGTAAGGTACAAGACCAAAAGTAAAGTGAAAACAAGGTCTCGGCAAGCGCGAAAGATCGTTGAAGATCAGCGGCTTAGCCGGGTGCGGCAGCAAAGGGTGGTGTGATGGCCGAGGCAATTTGCGGGTTCTGGGTGGCGTCGGCGACGCCGCTGGCGACGGACGGCAGTGTGGACGCCGCCAAGCTCGCCTCTCACGCCAAGCACCTCTTCGGCAAGGGCGTCGACGGCGTCGTGCTGTTCGGCACCACCGGCGAGGGGACCTCATTCAACGCCGCCGAACGGATTGCGACGATCGAAGCGATGCTCAAGGCCGGGGTCGCGGCGGAGCGCATCGGAATCGGCGGCGGCTTTCCGGCCATCACCGACAGCATTGCGCTGACGCGCGCCGTGCTCGGCCTCGGCCTGCGCCACGTGTTGCTGCTGCCGCCCTATTTCGATCGGAGTGTCACGCATGAAGGCATCGAGGACGCCTTTGCCGCCATCATCGACGGTGTTGCCGACGATCGCCTGCGCGCCTCGCTCTACCACATTCCGCAAGTCTCGGGCGTTGCGATCCCGACGACAGTCGCCGCAAGCCTGCGCAAGCGCTACGGCCAAGTGGTTGCCGGTCTGAAGGACTCCAGCGGCGACTTCAAGCAGTTCCAAGCATTCCGTGCCGCCGCGCCCGAGCTCGCCATCACCGTCGGCAACGAACCCGACATCGCCCGCGCGATCGCTGCGGGCGGCGCCGGCACCATCTGCGGCATGGCCAACATTGCGCCGGAGCTGGTCAAGGCGATGGTTGACGGCAAGAACGTCGAAGCGCGCATGCAGGCGGCGGTCGACGTCGTGCTGAAGACGCCCTCCCTTGTCGCAACGCTGAAGGCGATCCTTGCGGCGCAGACCGGCGATGCAGGTTGGTTGCGCGTGCGTCCGCCGCTCCGCGCTTTGTCGGACGGCAGTGCGTTCAAGCGGAAGCTCGACGAGTTGATCGCTCCCGCCATCGCGTGATCGTGAAATATCGGGCCACGATTTCGCGTGCAGCGTGTCATGCGCGGTGCACCGGCAATTCATGATTGCTGTTCAGCATCCGCCTCCTCTTAGAACAATTCAACACTAGAGCGATTCAAGCCCGGCTACGGTTCTCCTTGATCGCGGCGGCTGTTACAGGCGCACACTTCAATGCTCCTGACTTGAAGTGGAATGAAAGTGCGTGCCTTCGTGGATGGCCAACGTGACAACGGCCATCGAACTCGTGCCGGCAAGAGCCGTGCAGGTCTTCTCATGGGAGCAGCGGTGCTGCTCATCGAATATCCCTCCATCACGACGAGCGCACAGGCGCAATCGGCTCTGCCGCCGGTGACGGTGGAGGCGCCGGCGCCACGACCGAAGCCGGCACGTGCATCGGAGCAGTCGTCACGCCGCGCGCAAACGGCGGCGCGCCGCCAGCCCAGCCGCAATCCCGCACCCGCGGCGCCGACGCTGTCGGAGCGCGCCGCTGCCGTAGCCGCCGCACAGCAAGCCGCAAAGCTCGGCTACCGCGCGATGCCGAGCGCGACCACGCTGCGCAGCGGCGCCTCGCCGCTCGACACCTCGCAGGCCGTCAACGTCGTGCCCGCGCAGGTGCTGAAGGACCAGCTCCCGCGCAACATCGACGACGCGCTGAGCAACGTCTCCGGCGTCACCCAGACCAACACGCTCGCCGGCAGCCAGGACGCGGTGATCCGCCGTGGCTTCGGCGACAACCGCGACGGCTCGATCATGCGCAACGGCATGCCGCTGGTGCAGGGCCGCAGTCTCAATCCTGCGGTCGAAAGCGTCGAGGTGCTGAAAGGTCCGGCTTCGCTGCTCTACGGCATCATGGATCCCGGCGGCATCGTCAACACCATCAGCAAGCGGCCCGAGCTCTATCAGCATGGCTCGGTCACGCTGCTCGGCTCGGCCTTCAGTGCCTCCAAGACCGGTGCCGACGGCCTGCTCGACGTCACCGGTCCGATCGGCGACCAGGGGCTCGCCTATCGTTTCATCGGCTACGGCGTCAGCGAGGATTATTGGCGGAATTTCGGTCGCCACCGTGAGATGCTGGTTGCGCCCTCGCTCGCGTGGTACGGCCAGGACACCACGGTGCAGCTGAACTACGAGCACCGCGAGTTCATCTATCCGTTCGACCGCGGCACCGCGTTCAATCCGGTGACGAAGGCGCCGCTGGCCGTGCCCGCTACGCGCCGGCTGGATGAGCCTTTCAACAACACCTGGGGCACGTCCGATCTGATCCAGGCTTCGGTCGAGCACCGCTTCAACCAGGATTGGAAGCTCTACGCAGGCTACAGCTACAACACCGAAACCTTCAGCGCCAACCAGCTCCGCATCACCGGCATCAATTTCACGACCGGCGTCGAGACGCGCAGCAACGACGGCACGGGAAGCTCGCTAAGCAATGTCAGCTATGGGACATCCTATGTCTCGGGCGGCTTCTGGCTCGGCGACATGCGCAACGAGGTGCTATTCGGCGGCGACGGTCAGTATCGCACGATCTATCGCGACGTCTTGATCCGGCAGACAACTCCCGCCTTCAACGTCTACGATCCTGTCTATGGGCTGATCGGGCCTGGAACCAGGGTGTCGAACCCCGACAGCGCCCAGACCGACAAGCTTGGCCAGTGGTCGCTGTTCTTCCAGGACACGCTGCATCTGACGGAGCGGTTCGCACTGGTCGGTGGTGTGCGCTATATGGACTACGATCAGATCGCCGGACGCGGAAAGCCGTTCAACACCAACACAAACGTGTCGCAAGACAAGGTGCTCCCGCTTGGCGGCGCGATTTTCAAGCTGACCGATCAGATCTCGCTTTATGCGAGCTACACCGAATCGCTGAAGCCGAATTCGACGATTGCGCCGATCGGCGTGGTGATCGACTCCAGGGTCGCGCCCGAGGAGGGTGTGTCGTACGAGACCGGCGTGAAGTTCGACATCAACCAGCGCATCTCCGGAACCGTCGCATTCTACGACCTCGACAAGAAGAATGTGCAAACGACGAAGACGAACAGCGCGGGCGTGGTGGAGCTTCACACCGTCGGCCGCGCTCATTCGCGCGGCCTCGAAATCGACGTCACCGGCAGGCTCACCGACGATTGGGCGTTGATTGGGAGCTATGGCTATACCGACGCCCGCGTGACGGCCTCCGAGGATCTGACGTTGCTCGGCAAGAAGCTGCAAAACGTCGCCTTGAACACCGCTTCGCTCTATCTGGTCCACGACTTCGGCACCGCATTGCCCGGCCAGTTCCGTCTCGGCGGCGGGGCGCGCTATGTCGGCGATCGTCCCGGCGATTCGATCAACAGCTTCTTCCTGCCGTCCTATGTCGTCGCAGACCTCTTTGCGACTTACGAGACGAAACACGAGCAGTTTCCGGTGGTGTACCAGGTGAACGTCAAGAACCTGTTCGACACGGTCTACTATCCCTCAGCCGTGAATAATTTAAACGTCGCTATCGGCGACGCGCGCCGGGTGTCTCTCTCGGCGACGGTGAAGTTCTAGCCATGGCCACGCGGCCCGGGCACATGATCAAAACTGTCCTGCTCCAGGTCCATTCCATCGCAGGCCTGGTGCTCGCGCTGCTGCTAGCCTTGATCGCGCTGACCGGCGCGATCATGAGTTTCGAGGACGAGATCGTCGATCATCTCAACGCCGGCATCATGCACGTCGTGCCGCGCGAGATGCCGGCGCTGATGCCGGACGAACTGGTCGCGCGGCTGGGGGCGGGGCAAAATTTCGGTCAGGTCTCGGCCGTCATGTTGTCGAGCGATCCGACTGCGGCCGTGCGGGTCCGCTTCGCGCGCGACGAGCAGGGCGAGCGGCGGAATTCGCTCTATGTCGACCCCTATGATGCGCGCGTGCTGGGTGCGCCGCGCGGCGAGGCGTTCTTCGCGACGGTTCGGAAGCTGCATCGCTGGCTGCTGATCCCTGGCGATGCCAAGGGCTGGGGCCGCCAGATCACCGGTGTGGCCGCACTCGGCCTGATCGTCATGCTGGTCTCGGGCCTCGTGCTGCGCTGGCCACCTCGCGCGCGCAGCGTGAAGATGTGGCTCAAGCCCAATCTCGGTCTCGGCGGACGCGGGCTGCATCGCTCGCTGCATGCGGTCATCGGCACCTGGGTTCTTCCGGTCTATCTTGTGATGACGCTCACGGGCCTGTGGTATTCGTTCGACTGGTACAAGGACGGCGTCGTCTGGCTGCTGTCGCGTCCAGAAGTCTCTGCCGCGAAGATGCAGCCAAGAATGTCCGCGAAGGCGCCGCGTGCGGCGGCCCGTTCCGAGCCGGCCCAGCCGATCGGGTTCGACCTGGCGTGGACGACGTTCCGGCGTGAGGAGGGCGACCGCTTCGCCAGGGCTTGGCTGACGCTGCCGCCGGGGCCTGGCACGGCGATACGGATCCGGTCGTGGGGGAAGGATTCGACGCTCGACACCAAGCGCGATGAATTCCGCATCGATGCCGTCACCGGTCAGGTCGCCTCCACGGAACGTTACGCCGACAAGACGTTCGGCGAGAAGATCATCGCCAACATGCTCGATATCCATCGCGGCGCGGTCCTGGGCTGGCCCGGCAAGCTCGCCTTCATGATTGCCGCGGCCCTGATGCCGCTGTTCTCGGTCACCGGCATTTTGCTCTATCTGTCGCGCCGCAAGCTGCGGCGCCCGGCGCAGCCGCCGCTTGGGCGGCTCGTTCCGGGCGAGTGAGTTGCAGCCGAAGAGGCTAGCCAACACCTCGACAATCGTTCAAAAGCCCGTGGGCACGTCCTTGTCAGGTTTTCGCCATGAAGCTTCCGACCGTCACCCCCGCCGATATCCGCCGCGCCCTGCTCCTGCGCGAAGAGATCGCGCTGCTCGATCTCAGATACGAGGCCGCCTTTGCCACCGGCCATCCGCTGTTCGCCGCCAACATGGCCGCCGACCGGCTTGCAGTTGAGGCCGAGGTGCGGCTGCCGCGCAAGGACGTTGCGATCGTGCTTTATGATGACGGCGAGGGGCTGGTTGCGACCGGCGCCGAGCGTCTGGCTTCACTCGGCTACACCAATGTCAGCGCACTCGACGGCGGGCTGAAGGCGTGGCGCGATGCGGGCTTCGAGGTGTTCGAGGACGTCAACTCGTATTCCAAGGCCTTCGGTGAGCTGGTCGAGTCGCGTCGCCACACGCCTTCGCTCAGCGCCGACGAGGTGGCAAAGCTGATCGCGGAGAAGGCCAACATCGCCATCTTCGACGTCCGCCGCTTCGACGAATATGCGACCATGAACATCCCGGGCTCGGTCAGCGTGCCCGGCGCGGAGCTGGTGCTGCGGGCAGGGCAGGCCGCGCCCGACCCTGAAACGACGATCATCGTCAACTGCGCCGGCCGCACCCGCTCTATCATCGGCACGCAATCGCTGATCAATGCCGGCGTGCCCAACAAGGTGCGGGCGCTGCGCAACGGCACCATCGGCTGGACCCTGGCGCGGCACGGGCTCAATCACGGCGCCGACAGGCGCGGCGCGATCGGCCCGTTCGAGGGCGGTCCAGCCAATGCCCGCGACGTCGCCTATCGCGCCGGTGTTCGCCATATCGGAGCGAACGAGATGGCTGCGCTGGTCGCAGAGACCGATCGCACGCTGTATCGCTTCGACGTGCGCGATGCCGAGGACTATGCGGCCGGCCATCTCCCCGGCTTCCGCCATTATCCCGGCGGCCAGCTCGTGCAGGAAACCGACATGGCCGCGCCCGTGCGCGGCGCGCGCATCGTCCTGACCGATGACAGATGCGTCCGCGCCGACATGACGGCGTCCTGGCTGGCGCAGATGGGTTGGGAAGTCTATGTGCTCGAGGGCGGCTATGATTGCGCGCTGGAAATCGGTCCACCGCAGGTCTTGCCGAAGCCCAACCCGGCCCATCGCTATCGCCGGCCCTATGAAGGCACCGATGTGGCCGAATCCGCGATGCAGGCCTATCTCGATTGGGAATACGGCCTCGTCGAGCAGCTCCGCCGCGACGGCACGCACGGGTTCTATGTGATTTGACCGAGCTCTGGGATGCCAAGCGCATCCTCAGCTCCGGCCGTCTTCTCCCCGTATCCGTTCCCTATTGTGCTGCGCACCGCCCGCGGTCTATGTGCGAAGGCAAAGCTGCCATCTACGGAGATGCCATGTCCGCCCCAGGCCAAAGCCCTGAGCGAAGCGCCAAGGCGCTGCTGCTCGAAGGCGTCAATGATAGCGCTGTCGACCTTTTCAAGGGCGCGGGCTTCACCAATGTCGAGCGGCTGACCAAGGCGCTGGACGGCGCGGATCTGCGGCGCGCGCTCGAAGGCGTGTCGCTGCTCGGCATCCGTTCGCGCACGCAGATCACCAATGAGGTGCTGGGGGCGGCCGGCCAGCTTCTCGCGGTCGGCTGCTTCAGCGTCGGCACCAACCAGGTCGATCTTTCGGCGGCGCGCAAGCGCGGTATTCCCGTCTTCAACGCCCCGTTCTCCAACACGCGCAGCGTCGCCGAGCTCGTCATCGGCGAGATCGTGATGCTGCTGCGGCGGATCTTTCCGCGCTCGGTGTCGGCCCATGCCGGGGGCTGGGACAAATCGGCGGCGGGCAGCCGCGAGGTGCGCGGCCGCACGCTCGGCATCGTCGGCTACGGCAATATCGGCTCGCAGCTTTCGACGTTGGCCGAAGCCATGGGCATGCGCGTGATCTATTTCGACCGCACCGACAAGCTTCGCCACGGCAACACCGAGCCGGTCGAGAAGCTGGAAGATCTGCTGGCGCAGAGCGATGTGGTCAGCCTGCACGTGCCGGAGACGCCGGAGACCGCGGGCATGATCGGCGAGAGGGAGCTGCGGGCGATGAAGCCGGGCTCGTCTCTGATCAACAACAGCCGCGGCACCGTGGTCGATCTCGATGCGCTGGCGCGTGCCTTGCGCGACGGTCATCTGGCCGGTGCGGCCGTCGACGTCTTTCCCGTCGAGCCTTCGTCGAATGCCGATCGTTTCAATAGTCCCATTCAGGGCATCGAGAACGTCATCCTCACCCCCCATATCGGTGGGTCGACTGAGGAGGCGCAGGAGCGCATCGGTGGGGAAGTCGCGCGAAAACTGGTCGACTATTTCATTACCGGCTCGACCATGGGCGCGGTCAACTTCCCGGAGGTGCAGCTGCATCTTCGTCCCTCCGGTGCACGCTTCAGCCATGTCCATCGCAACGTGCCCGGCATGTTGCGGCGGCTGAACGAGGTCTTCCTCCAGCGCGACATCAACATCGCCGCGCAATATCTGGAGACCGCCGGCGACCTCGGCTACGTCGTGCTCGACGCCGATCTCGGCGGTCAGGATTCCGGCGAGCTGCTGCAGCAGATCCGCGGCCTCGAGGGAACGGTCGGGGCGCGGCTGGTATTTGAGCACTAAACCGCCCACGTTCCGGTTGCATCTTGCGGCCGGTGCTCCCACACTGCGGTCGAATTCGACGTGTTCCAATCACGTCGAATTTGAGCTTCAGTTGCGTGAGTGTCCGCCATGGAACGGGACGCCGTACTGATTGATCTCGCGCTGCAGGGCGGCGGTTCGCATGGCGCCTTCTCCTGGGGTGTGCTCGACCGTCTTCTGGAAGAGAAATGGCTGGAGATCGCCGCGATCTCCGGAACCTCCGCAGGCGCGATGAATGCGGCGGTCCTGGCGGACGGGTGGACGGCCGGCGGCGCCGAGGGGGCGCGTGAGGCGCTCGACCGATACTGGCGTCGTATCTCGAAGGCCGCGGCCTTCAGCCCGCTACAGCGCTCTCCGCTCGACCGCTTGATGGGGCGCTGGACCCTCGATACGTCGCCGTTCTACATCCTCACCGATTTGATGTCGCGTGTGCTCTCGCCCTACGACCTCAATCCTACCGGTTACAATCCGCTGCGCGCGGTGCTGGCCGAGAGCATCGATTTCGAACGGCTCGTGCGCTCGCCGATCCAGCTATTCATCACCGCGACCCGGGTACGCACCGGGCGCGGACGTATCTTCCGCAACGCGGAGATCACGGCCGACGTGCTGCTGGCATCGGCCTGTCTTCCAACCATGTTCCGCGCGATCGAGATCGACGGCGAGCCCTATTGGGACGGCGGCTATGCCGGCAACCCGACCATCACGCCGCTGGTCCGCGAAAGCGACGCGCATGACACCATTCTCGTCCAGATCAATCCGACTGAGCGGCCGGAGCAACCGCGGACGGCTGCGGAGATCCTCAACCGTCTCAACGAAATCTCCTTCAACTCGCCGCTGATGAAGGAGCTGCGCATGATCGCGCTGCTGCGCCAGGCGGCCGATCCGGGCAGCGGCGAGGGCGCGCGCTGGGCGAAGATGCGCACGCACCGGATCAAGAGCGACATGCTGGCGAAGTTCGGGGCCTCCTCGAAGCTCAACGCGGAGTGGGAGTTCGTCTCGATGCTGCGCGCCGAGGGACGCATGGCCGCGGACAACTTCCTCGCCGAGCACGGCGCGGAGATCGGCCGCCGCTCGACCGCCGATCTCGATGTCCTGCTGTCGGAGTGCTGAGGCATGGGTCTCCTCGGCCTCCTCGTCGGACTCGGTCTGCTCGTCCTATTCGCCTTCCGCGGTTGGAGCGTCCTGCTGCTCGCGCCGTTCGCCGCACTCATTGCTGCGTTGTTCGGCGGTGAGCCGCTGCTCGCGAACCTGACCCAGGTGTTCATGGTGAACGCGGCGGGATTTCTGGCGCAGTTCTTTCCGATCTTTCTGCTTGGTGCCGTCTTCGGCAAGTTGATGGACGACAGTGGCGCGGTGACGTCGGTCGCCGGCTTCATGGCGGAGCGCCTCGGCGAACGCCGCGTGATCCCGGCGGTCGTGCTCGCCGGCGCGCTGGTCACCTATGGTGGTGTCAGCCTGTTCGTTGCGTTCTTCGTCATCGTTCCAATGGCCCGCTCGCTGTTTCGTGCCGCTTCGATTCCGCGTCGTCTGATCCCGGCCGCGATCGTGCTGGGAACGTCGACCTTCACCATGTCGGCCCTACCTGGCACGCCGTCGATCCAGAATGCGATTCCGATGCCGTTCTTCGGTACGACGCCGTTTGCCGCGCCGGGCCTCGGCATCGTCGGCTCGCTCATCATGCTCGGCGCGGGATTGTGGTGGCTGCATCGCGCCGAAGCTGCGGCGCGCCGCGCCGGGGAAGGCTATGGCGACGACGCCGAGGGCGCGATCGAGCAGGCCGCTGCTGACGAGCTCGTGCGCGAGCGCGCGACGACTGCCCGCGAGTTCGATCCGGCGGAGCTACAGCACGGTCATCGCAGCGAGCGGCCGTCGCCCGTGCTGAACGCCATGGCGCCGCTCGTCGTTGTCGTGACCGTCAACCTGTTGATGTCGCTGGTGGTGCTGCCGCGGCTCGATGTCAGCTATCTCGCCGAGCCGCGCTTTGGCGACACGACGCTTGCGGCGGTCGCAGGCGTGTGGTCGGTCGCGGTGGCGCTGGCTGCCGCCATCGTCACGACCATCGCGCTGAACTGGGCGCGCCTGCCGGTGCTGCGCCGGACCATGGACGCCGGGGCCAATGCGTCGGTCCTGCCTGCGTTCAGCGTCGCCAGCCTCGTCGGCTTCGGCGCCGTCGTGGCCTCGCTGCCGGCGTTCACGATCGTGCGCGACTGGGTGCTGGCGATCGAAGGGGGACCGCTGGTCTCGCTCGCCGTCGCGACCAACATCCTGGCCGCGCTGACCGGGTCGGCGTCGGGCGGCCTGACCATCGCCCTCGATGCTCTCGGCCCGACCTATGTCGAACTTGCCGCGCGCCACGGCATCGACCTTGCGCTGATGCATCGCGTGGCGGTGATCGGCGCGGGAACGCTGGACATCCTGCCGCATAACGGTGCGGTGGTCAGCCTGCTCGCGATCTGCGGCCTGACCCATCGCGACAGCTATTTCGATATCGTCATGGTCGGTATCGTGACCTCGCTCCTGGCGCTGCTGGCGGTGATCGCCCTGGGCACTGCGCTGGGCTCGTTCTGACGGAAAGCCGGCGTCAGCGATTGACGGACGGGCGAAGGTTGCATTGAATGCGGCCAAGTGCCGAACGCAACAGGACAAGCCGGGTGGAAACGATGAAGCGCAACAGAGCGAAGCTGTGTGCATGGCTGGTGGGCACTGCGGCCGCAATGAGCGCGAGTGGTGCCTCAGCGGCAACGCTGGCCGAAGACGCCGAGACCGTCTGCAAAGGCCTCGTCGGCGGCGCTGACGCCGTGAAGATCGATTCCGCGACCCTGCAGGCGCCGTCGCAATTGGCCGTGGCCGAGCGCGGGCCGACGCCATCGGCACGCATCACGCCGGCCAATCCGCGCTTCTGCAAGGTGCTCGGCCATATCGATCCCACCGATCCCAAGGCGCCCCCGATCAAATTCCAGGTCAACCTCCCCGTCGAATGGAACGGGCGCTCGCTGCAATATGGCGGCGGCGGCTTCAACGGTGTGCTGATCACGGGCCTTGCCCTGCCGCCGGCCTATCCCTTCGACAGGCCCTCGCCGCTGGCGCGCGGCTTCGTCACCTACGGCACCGACTCTGGCCACGAGACCAAGCAGGGCGAGCCGCCGCAGGTCTTTGCGCTGAACGACGAGGCCTTCGAGAATTTCGCCCATCGGGCGTACAAGAAGGTGCGCGACGCCGCGGTCGGGCTGATGCAGCGCGCCTACGGCAGGAAGCCGGAGAAGCTGTACTTCATGGGCTCGTCGGAGGGCGGCCGCGAAGGCCTCACCATGGCGCAGCGCTATCCCGACGATTTCGACGGCATCTTCGCCCGTGTGCCCGTGATCAACTGGGTCGGGCTGCAGCATGCCGGCACGCGCTCGGGTCTCGTCACCATGGGCGAGGGCTGGATCAACCCGGCGCAGGTCAAGCTCGTAGGCGAGGCCGTGCGCGCGGCTTGCGACAAGGCCGACGGCTCCGACGATGCGCTGGTGCAGGATCCCGTCGGCTGCAAGGCGGCGTTCAAGGTCGAGACGCTGCGCTGCGCGGCCGGGCAGAGCGGCGACCAGTGTCTCACCGATGCACAGATCAAGGCGGTGAACACGCTGCACGCCACCTACAAATTCCCCTTCGCGCTCGCCAATGGTCTCGACGATTATCCGGGCTGGGGCGTCTCCGGCGAGGACATCCCCGCGGTCGGGCCGACCGGCGGCTGGGTCTCCTGGTGGCTCGGCACCGCGCCGCCGGCGCAGCCGCCCGCGCCGAACAACGGCATCGCCTGGATCTACGGCGCCGGCGGCATCCAATATGTCTTCGCGCGCGATCCGAAGCTCGACGTCACCACCTACAAGGTGGAAGAGCACAAGGCGCGGCTGCTCGAGGTGTCCAGCCTGATGGATTCCACCGATCCCGATCTCAGTCGGTTCCGGGCGCGGGGCGGCCGGCTGATCGTGCTCGAGCACATGGCCGACTACGCCCAGAGCCCCTATGCCGGCATCCGCTACTTCGAGAGCGTCGAGCGCAAGATGGGCAAGGCCGAGACCGCGGAGTTCGCGCGCCTCTACACCGCGCCCGGCGTCGACCATGTCGGCTCCGGCGCGCCCGCCAATGTCGATATGCTGAGCGTTCTGGTCGACTGGGTCGAGAATGGCAAAGCGCCCGGCGACCTCGAAGTCAGGGAGCAGAAGGTCGAGGCGCCGTCGTTTGCCGCGACGCGCGCGCTGCCGCTGTGCCGCTGGCCGGCCTGGCCGCACTACAAGAGCGGCCCGGTGACGGAAGCGGCGAGCTTCACCTGCGCGCCGTAACCAAGAGGGCCCGTTTGACAACGCGCCTGCGTTTCACTATCTATTTCGCATGCGAAATAACGGCGCCGACGCTCGGCATCCCCGGCTGATCTACTTGCTGAGTGTCGCCCAGCGCCGGCTGCAGCGCTGGATGGCGGCGCGGCCCGAGAGCGAGGTGACGCCGGCGCAGGCGGGGCTACTGTTCATCCTCGGCAAGCAGGATGGCGTGCTGATGGGCGAGGCGGGGGCGGCACTCGACATGGGGCCGGCTGGCATTTCTGGTCTCGTCGACCGGACGGTGGCTGCGAAGCTGGTCGAGCGGCGGGCCGACCGCGAGGACGGCCGCGCCTTTCGCATCTGGTTGACGCCGAAGGGGCGCACCGCGCTGGCGCAGGCCAAGACCAGCGCGGCGAAGGTCAATGCGGCGCTGACGGAAGGTTTCACGGCCGCGGAAATCGACATCGTCGCACGCTGGCTGACGAGCATTCAGGACAAGTTTCCAAGACGTTCAGACGAATAACACGGAGCAGACTAATGACCGAGCAGGTCCGGATCGAGAACAGCGGCGGAATCCTCACCCTCACGCTGGCACGTCCCGACAAGAAGAACGCGCTGACGGATGCGATGTACGGCAAGCTCGCCGATGCGATCGAATCCGCCGAGTTCGACTCATCCGCCCGCGTGATCCTGATCCGCGGCGAGGGCGACATGTTCACCGCCGGCAACGACGTCGGCGAGTTCGCGGCCGTCGCGGCCGGCAAGTCCGAAGGCAGCCGCAACGTGGTGCGCTTCATCCAGTCGCTGGCGCGCTGCACCCGGCCGGTTGTCGCGGCCGTGCAGGGCCGTGCCGTCGGCGTCGGCACCACGATGCTGCTGCATTGCGATCTCGTCGTGCTCGCCGACAACGCGCAATTATCGACGCCGTTCGTCAGCCTCGCGTTGGTGCCTGAAGCCGCCTCCAGCCTGTTGATGCCGGCGCGCATCGGCTATGCCCGCGCCTACGAGATGTTCGCGCTTGGCGAAACCGTGCCGGCCAGGTCGGCGCTGGAATGGGGACTCGCCAACCGTGTGGTGCCGCTCGATAGGCTCGATGCGGAAGCGCTTGCGCTGGCGCAGCGTCTCGCCCGCCAGCCGGCCGGGGCCCTCGTCGCGACCAAGCGGCTGATGCGCAACGGCGAGGCGCTGGTCGCGCAGATGCAGGCCGAAGGCGAGCAGTTTGCGCAGCGCCTGCGCACCGCCGAAGCGCGCGAGGCGTTTACGGCGTTTGCGGAGCGCCGCCCGCCGGATTTCACCAGAATAGGATAGTATTCCGAATGCGTGCAGGCTGGATCGTTTCGATTCAACTCAAACCTTAACGAAACATTGGCACGTGGCGCTGCAAGGTGGGCCCTCTCCTGAGAGTTAGGTCCCTCGACCCATGTCCATTTTTAAGAAATCGGTAAGCACGCTTCTCCTGGTCCTGATGACGCTGCTGGCGGCCGGCGCGCTGACCAGCACGGCCATCCAGATGGTCGGGGCTTTCGGCCGCTACAGCGACAGTCTGGAGACCGAGCGGCTCGCGAATGCCGACAAGTCGATCTTCCATGGCGTGGTTGCCCTGCGCAGCAATCGTGGCGATGCCCAGAGCGCCCTGCTCGGTGAGGACGATCCGCGCGCCAAGCTCGGCGTTGCCGAGAAGGCGGAACAGGCCGGCTTCGATGCCATCAGCGCGGCGCTCTCTACCGTCGAATTCGCCCGCCGCGACGAGCTCGCCAGCACGCTGAAGCAGCGCTGGAGCGAGGCCGCGCCAAAATTCCAGTTGTTCTACGACGAGGCCAAGCTGCCGCGCGCCGAGCGCAAGCTGGAGCGGACCGCGCCCTGGTACGATGCGGTCACCAAGGTGATCGAGACCGCCAATCTCGCGTCCACGGCGGTGTCGAACCGCGCCTGGATGAACGATCCTTACATCGCCCGCATGATCCAGGCCCGCCGCCTCGCCTGGCAGGTGCGCGACCGCTACGGCATCCAGTGCTCGACCCTGCGGCCGAACGTCAACGCCAGCAAGCCGCTCGACGATGCCCAGAAGCAGACCGTGGCCGGATGGAACGGCGTCGTCACCGCCGGCTGGACCGGCATGGAGGAGCTGCTGGCTGCGCCTGACGTGCCGGCCGACCTCGTCAACACGGCCAAGGAGGCGAAGGCCAAGACCGACGGCGCTCTCAAGCAGATCGGCGAGCTCACCAAGGGCTTGGATGGCAGCGGCCGTCCCGCGATGCCCGCTTCGGAATGGAACGCGTTGTGCCAGGCTCCGTTCGCCTCCATCGTCGCGGTCGCGAGCAAGGCGCTCGACCTGTCGATCGCGCACGCGGAGGCAGTTCAGGCCAAGGCCCTCACCAATCTCATCGTGCAATCCTTCGGCTTCCTGCTTGCACTGGCCGTGACTGTCGCGGGCGTGTTTGTGGTGCGCAACCGGCTGATGCGCCCGGTGCGCGCCATCCTCGACGCCATCGCCCGCATCAGCGCCCGCGACTATGCGACGCCCGTGCCGCAATCGCGGCATCCCGACGAGTTCGGCACCATGGCGGCTGCGCTCGAAAGCCTGCGCGAGAGCGCGGCGACCGCGGAGCGGCTGGGTAAGGAACGCGAATCGCAGCAGGCGCTTCAGCTCGCCCGCTCCGGCACCGTCGATGCCGCCTGCCGCAGCTTCGACGACACGGTGCAGGCGGTGATCCAGAGCGTTGCGGCCTCGACGCGGGAGCTCGACGGCACCGCAAGCGGCGTGCGCTCGCTGGTCTCGGAATCGAGCAGCCAGACCGCGGCGGTCTCCTCGGCAGCCGAGCAGGCCACCAACAATCTCGAGACCATCGCCGCCGCGACCGAGGAGCTCTCCGCATCCGTGGGCGAGATCTCCGCGCAGGTGCAGTCGAGCGCGCGCGAGGCCCGCGAGGCCGTGGCGCAGGCCGAGCAGACCAACGCGACGGTCGAGATTCTCGATCAGACGGCCAGTCGCATCGGCGAGGTCGTGAAGATGATCAACGCGATCGCGGCCCAGACCAATCTGCTGGCATTGAACGCCACCATCGAAGCCGCGCGCGCCGGCGAGGCCGGCCGCGGCTTCGCGGTGGTTGCAGGCGAGGTCAAGAGCCTTGCGGCGCAGACCGCGACGGCGACGGAAGAGATCTCGCGCCAGGTCGAGGAGATCCAAGGCGCGACCGGCCAGGCGGTCGCCGCGATCCGGTTGATCGGCGGCGCCATCGGCGGCATCGACGAGAAGATGACGGCGATTGCCGCCGCGGTCGAACAGCAGCGCGCGGCCACGACGGAGATCTCGCGCAATTTCCAGCAGGCGGCCCAGGGCACCCGCGAGGTCACCGATACCATCGGCAGCGTCGCCAGGCTCAACCAGGAGACCGGCAATGCCGGCACGGTGCTGTCGGAGTCCGTCAAGAAGATGTCGGCGGATGCCGATCGTCTTCGCGTCGCGGTCGAGGGTTTCCTGGGCGCCGTGAAGAGCGCCTGATTTTCATACTCTTTCCATCGGACGTCGCGCGGGCATTGCCGCAGCTCGGCACTGCGGGTACATCTGTGCCGCCTCGCTCCCACGGGCGCGGCGGCAGACGCAAGACACATCAGGGATGGAGAGTTCGATGCCGGTCACCCCACACAAGGCCCAACGCCCCTATCGCGGCGTGTTCCCGGTCGCGCCCACCATCTTCGACGAGCGCGGCGAGCTCGACCTCGAGGGTCAGCGCCGCTGCCTCGATTTCATGATCGATGCCGGCTCGCACGGCATTTGCATCCTCGCCAATTTCTCCGAGCAGTTCGTGCTCACCGATGCCGAGCGCGACACGGTGATGCATGCGGTGCTGGACCATGTGGCCGGCCGGGTTCCCGTGATCGTCACCACCACCCATTTCAGCTCGGCCGTATGCGCCGCGCGCAGCAAGCAGGCGGAGGCGGCCGGCGCCGCCATGGTGATGGTGATGCCGCCCTATCACGGCGCGACCTTCCGCGTCCCCGAGAAAGGCATCGTCGAATTCTTCAAGGTGCTCTCCGGCGCGATCAACATCCCGATCATGATCCAGGACGCGCCGGTTGCCGGCACGCCGCTGTCGGTCGAGTTGCTCGCGCGGCTGTCGCGCGAGTTTTCCAACATCCGCTATTTCAAGATCGAGGTGCCGGGCGCGGCCTCGAAGCTCCGCAGCCTGATCGAGGCGGGCGGCAAGGACATCGAGGGCCCCTGGGACGGCGAGGAGGCGATCACGCTGCTCGCCGATCTCGACGCCGGCGCCACCGGCGCCATGACCGGCGGCGGCTATCCCGACGGCATCCGCCAGATCATCGATCCCTATTTCGCGGGCGATCGCGAAAAGGCGAAGGCCGCATACGAGCGCTGGCTGCCGCTGATCAACTACGAGAACCGCCAATGCGGCCTGATCGCCTGCAAGGTGATGATGCAGGCCGGCGGCGTGATCAAGTCGGAGGCGGTGCGCCATCCGCTGCAGCCGCTGCATCCGGCGACGCGCGCCGGGCTATTGGAGCTCGCCAAGGAGCGCGACGCGTTGGCGCTCAGGTGGGGGAAGTAATTCTCTCCCCCGTCATTGCGTGAAGCTGTCGTAGGGTGGGCAAAGCGAAGCGTGCCCACCAACTTGCGCGCCCGCGGGAAGAGCGGTGGGCACGGCGCTTTGCGCCTTTGCCCACCCTACGAAGGCTGCGAGGAGCGACTTGTGCGCCCTCGCTCGAAATGAACGAGGGATGCCCATTTCGCCTGAAGGCGTCGAATTAGCGCGTGCCGGGCCGTTCCCCATAGCCCCGCGATGGCATAATGTACGCGCGCCAACCGGCGCCTTGCGGAGATTCTCAGGACATCGCGCAACAGCTCTTCTTTTGCCACTATCCCGAGCCAGGTTGGTGCAAACCGACAGAACAGGGAGGCAGTGCCATGACGATGAGGCCGGATCCTACCTTTCACGCATCGCCCAAGCTTGCGATGGAAGCGCCTGCGGAGAACTTTGCTTACACCTTGCTGCTCAGTCCGGATTTCTCAAAGCCGGATGCTCTCGCGGTCATCGACGTCAAGCCGGGATCGCCGACCTATAGCCAGATCGTCCATACCGTAGCGATGCCCAACAAGGGTGATGAGTTTCATCATTTCGGCTGGAATGCTTGCTCCTCCGCCCTGTCGCCGCTCGCCGGACACGCCTTCATCGAGCGGCGCTATCTCATTATCCCCGGGCTGCGCTCGTCGCGGATCTACGTCATCGATACCAAGCCCGATCCGACGCAGGCCAAGATCCACAAGATCATCGAGCCAGAGGAAGTCTTCAAGAAGACCGGCTACTCGCGGCCGCACACGATCCATTGCGGGCCGGACGGCATTTACGTGAGCACGCTGGGCGGCGGCGGCAAGGACGGCACCAATGGACCTCCGGGCGTCTTCATCATGGATTGCGAGACGTTCGAAGTTCTTGGACGATGGGAGATCGACCGTGGCCCGCAGACGCTGCATTATGATTTCTGGTGGAATCTGCCGCGCGATTACATGGTGACGAGCGAATGGGCGTTACCGCCGCAGTTCGAGAACGGGATCGTCCCGGAAGATCTGCTTGCGAACAAATATGGCCATCGCCTCCACTTCTGGGACCTTCGCGCGCGTCGCAACGTCCAGACCATCGACCTCGGCGCCAATCATCAGATGGCGCTGGAGGTGCGGCCAGCGCACGATCCGGTTCGCGAGTACGGCTTCGTCGGTGTCGTGGTCGACACCACCAACCTCGAAGCGTCGATCTGGACCTGGTGGCGCGAGGACGGAAAATTCCATGCCGAGAAGACGGCGACGATCCCTCCCGAACCCGCGCCCAAGGAGAAGCTGCCGCCGCTGCTGCAGGGATTTGGCGCCGTGCCGCCGCTGGTAACGGACATCGACCTGTCGATGGACGACCGGTTTCTCTATGTCTCGTGCTGGGGCACGGGTGAGATGCGCCAGTACGACGTCAGCGATCCCAGAAAGCCGAAGCTTGCGGGCTCGGTCCACATCGGCGGCATCGCGCGGCGCACGCCCCATCCGAACGGAAAGGCCTTTGCGGCGGGCCCGCAGATGGTCGAGATCAGCCGCGACGGCCGGCGCGTGTACTGGACCAATTCGCTCTATTCCACCTGGGACGACCAGTTCTATCCCGACGGGGTTCCGGGCGTGGAAGTCATGGCCAATGTCGGTCGTGACGGCGGCCTCGAGCTCGACAAGGACTATTTCGTGAGCTTCCCCGACGGATATCGCGCGCACCAGATCAGACTCGAGGGCGGCGACTGTTCGACGGACTCATTTTGCTACCCGTCGGTCTAGATGGGACGCAGGCGAGCCCGGCCCTTGGCTGGCTGTGGCTCGCGCTTGTTGCGAGCGGTCTCTACCACGGGGTCAATCCGGGAATGGGATGGCCGCTCGCCGTTTCGGCCGGGCTCATGGACAAGAGCCCCCTCGCGCTCTTCCGTGCATTGTGGGCTCTGGCGGCCGGGCACCTCCTGGCAACACTTCTCGTGCTGCTGCCGTTCGCCTTCCTGCTCATACTGGCCGAATGGCAGCGTCCAATCCAGATCGGAGCGAGTCTTCTCGTCATCGGCTTTGGCGTCTACCGGCTGATCGACCGGCGTCATCCGCGCGCGCTGGCACGAATTCCGCCGACGCAATTGGTGCTCTGGTCATTTGCCGTCGCCATCGCTCACGGCGCTGCCCTGATGCTCGTGCCGATCTATCTCGGGCTCTGCCAGGCCTTCGAGCTCGATGCCGGCCATCAGGCGGCGGGCGCGCTGATGACGGCAAATCTCGGGATGGCGGTGCTGGTGTCGCTGGTGCACGTTGCCGCCATGGTCGGCGCCGGCGGATGTCTGGCGTGGCTGGTCTACCGCCATCTGGGACTGAGGTTCGTCTCGCGAAGCTGGTTCAACCTGGATGCAGTCTGGGCGATCAGCCTCGTTCTGGTTGGCGCGGTGGCGCTCGCTTTCAATGTTGCGGCCTCGCGCTGAGGTCTACCGCACCAAAGCCCACTCGCCGATGATGCGAAACCGCGCCTTGGCATCATCCTGCCTGAACAGCGCGATGCGATCGATCGCGAGCGTCTCGATCCCCAGCGCCGCAAACCGTGTTCGCAGCATCTGAAGGATCGGCCCGCGCCGCTCCGCATCCAGCCGCCCCGTCAGCGTCATGTGGAAACGGAATTCTTCCATCACGTAGGGATAGCCCCAGCGGTTGAGATAATCGCGCTGCCGCTCGCTGAGCTTCTCCGGCTTGCGCCGAGCGCGATCTTCCGCCGTCAGAGCGGCGCGAAACGGGTCGAACTCGCGAACGCAATCAGCGGCAAGTTGCTGGAGCGCTTCCATCGGCTCGGCCGGAATAACGGCAATGAAGCCGCTGATGGCATCGACCATCGGTCGGATTGCCGGGATTGGCCGTGTCCTGCCCGCGAAGGCCGCGCAGGCGGCCATCAGCTCGGCTTCGGTCTTGCCGGGCGCCAGCGCCATCGGCGCCTTCAGCGTGGCGTGAAAGCCGTATTTGCGGGGATCGGCGCTGACCTCGCGCCAGTCGGGCGCGGCGTGCAGCGCCTGCTCTGGAAACGAAATCTCGCCGCCGCTGTAGGCGTCATAGCCGAGCAGCTCGGCGCCGAAGCGGGAGAGGGCGCTGTCGCGGCCTGCGGCATAATAGATCGCGTAGCGGGGGAAACCTGTCATTGCCTCAGCATAACCAATTTACGCCGCGACGACAGTCTCGCGCGGCGCCGCCATTGCGGTGAGCAGCCGCGTCGCGTCGGTGAGATGCACGAGCCTGCCGCCTGAGATCACCGCGATCAGCCGCGGCCGCAGCTCCACGCTGTCGTCGACGAGGAGAATGTCGGCGCGGCGTCCCTCCGCGAGCAGGCCGCGATCGGTGAGGCCGGTTGCCCGCGCCGGGCCGGCGGAGACCAGATCCCAGGCCTGAGCCAGAGGCATCACGCCATCGGCGGCCAGGCGGAACGCGGCGAGCAGCTGCGCGGGATAGTAATAGTCCGACGCCAGCACCGAGCAGAGCCCCTTGGCGATCATGTCGGAGGCCCTGGTCCAGCCGGTGTGGCTGCCGCCGCGCACGACGTTCGGCGCGCCATAGACGATGGCATCGCCGTGGCTGGCCGCAGCCTGCGCCGTCTCCTCGTTGATCGGAAACTCCGCGATCAAGGCGCCGAGCTCGCGAAAGTCCCGGCGCATCGCCGGGCTCGAATCGTCGTGCGAGAGCATCCGCACCTCGGCCCCGCGGGCCGCGGCGGCCAGGCGTGACACCGAGGCGGGCACCTCGTCGGCGCGCGAGACCACGCGCTCGACCAGCCGGTCGAATTCTTCGCTCGACAGACCGGTGCGCTCCACCATGCGGTTGCGCTTGCGTGGGTTGGAGATGTCGGCAACGACGCCGTCCATATGATCGTTGAAGGCGAACAGGTCGACGCGGCCCTCGCTGAGCCACTCCGCGATCTCCGCTTCGGCATCGAGATTGAAGGTCTCGTGCCGCAGGTGGAAGCGGGTGTCGGCAGCGAACTGCGGACGCTGCCGCTCGATCGCCTCCATCAGGCCGCGCGCATTGTCGGCGCTTCGCAGGCCCGGCTCCCACGAGCAGGTCGTGGCGTGAAACACGGTGGTGATGCCGTTGCTGATCGCCTGGCGGTCGCTGTCGGCGAGCGCGACGTCGATCGGAAAGTCGACGCCGGCGCGCGGCATCATCTGCCGCTCGAAGGCATCGCCATGCAGATCGACGATGCCGGGCAGCACCAGCAGGTCACGGGCATCCAGTGCCAGCCGCGCCCGGCCGCGAGAAGCATCGACCTCTGCAATGTCTGTTCCGGAGACGAGAAGGGAGGTTTCGACGAGCTCGGCGCCGATCAGGGCCCGGCCGCCTTCGATGAATATGTCTGTCACGCGACCGCGCTTCGTTTGCTGGCAGGAGAATTGGCGAGTGAGCTCGCTTTTGCTTCGTATGCCGAGAGGAAATCTTCAATCCCGAGCTTGCGGAAATCGGGTAGCGCCTCGCGCAACTTGTCGTGATCCCAGTCCCACCAAGCAAGCCTTGCGAGCCGTCCGGCGATCTCCTCCGAGAATCGCCGCCGCACGATGCGGGCCGGATTGCCGGCGACGATGCTGTAGGCCGGCACGTCCTTGGTGACGATCGCGCCGGCGGCGATCACCGCGCCGGTGCCGATGTTGCGGCCCGGCAGCACGATCGCGCCATGGCCGATCCAGACGTCATGGCCGATATGAACGTGATGCCGGCGGCGCCAGTCGAAGAACTCGAGATCGTCGCTCTCACCTTCGAAATAGGCGCTGGATCGGTAAGTGAAATGCGCCTGAGTGGCGCGATGCATCGGATGGTTGCCGGGATTGATGCGGGTCATCGCCGCGATCGAGCAGAACTTTCCGATGGTGGCGTAGGTGATCTGCACATCGTTCACGACATAGGAATAATCGCCCATCGCGACTTCATGCAGGATCGTGCGCGCGCCGACTTCGGTGTAGGCGCCAAGCCTGGTCTCATGCAGCTTGGCCGAGGGATCGACGGTCGGCTGAACCGAAAGAGCTTTGGCGGCCATGTTGCATCCGAAGTGCGAGGGCGGGCGTCTCTCTTCGAGCGGCCGGATGACGATGTCATGACAGCGAGATGACAGGGGATGACGTGCGTAGGATGGCCGCACTGCAGCAGCGCTGTCACACAAGTGTTAAGCACGAGGGTTAGCGGTTGGCTCCAGCTACTCTGGAGCCCCTCGATGCTGGTGGTTGAAGGCCTGACGTGTCGCTTCGGCGCGAAAGCCGCGGTGGACGATGCTTCGTTTCAAGTTTCCCCCGGCGGCTTCGTCGGGGTGATCGGGCGATCCGGCGCCGGCAAGTCGACATTGCTGCGGTCCATCAACCGCCTCACCGAGCCCTCCGAAGGCCGCATCCTGTTCGAAGGCGTCGACGTCACCGCGCTGCGCGGCAAGGAGCTGCGGCAGTGGCGTGCGCGGTCGGCGATGATTTTTCAGCAGTTCAACCTCGTCGGCCGGCTCGACGTCCTCACCAATGTGCTGATGGGGCGGCTGTCGACGGTGCCGACATGGCGGTCGCTGCTGCAGCTTTGGCCCGAAGAAGACAAGGCCATCGCGATGTCGGCGCTCGAGCAGTTCGACATGGCTGCCATCGCGGCCCAGCGCGCCGACCAGCTCTCGGGCGGTCAGCAGCAGCGCGTGGCGATCGCGCGGGCGCTGGTTCAGCAGCCCGACATTATCCTTGCCGACGAGCCGATCGCCTCGCTCGATCCCCGCAACACCAAGATCGTGATGGATGCGCTTCTGCGCATCAACAAGCATTTCGGTATCACCGTGCTCTGCAACCTGCATTCGCTCGATCTCGCCCGCAGCTATTGCGACCGCCTGATCGGCATGGCGGCCGGACGCGTGGTGTTCGACGGCGCGCCGGCGGCCTTGACCGATCATATCGCGCGCGAGCTGTACGATCTCGAGGCGAATGAAGTCATGGATGTTGCGCCCGCGGATGCATCGGTCGGCACAGCAGTTCCTGCCCTCCGCACGGTTGCCGTGGCCTGATCGCTGCTTCCTTAAATCGAGCCTAGCGCAGAGCCGGAACTCGACAGTTTCATAACCTTGAAATGGGAGACGTCATGATAGACCGTCGTACGATCGTTGCCGCTGCGGCGGCCCTGGCATTTTCAGTTTCAGCCGCTGCGGCGCAGGACTGGAAGGCGAAATATCCTGAGTTGATCTTCGCGAAAGTCCCCGACGAGAATGCCTCCGGCACCACCAACCGCTGGACGCCTTTGACGGAGTACCTGTCCCGCGAGCTTGGAACGAAGGTCACGCTGCGCATCGCCAATGACTACGCCGCGGTGATCGAAGGTCAGCGTGCAGGAAACATTCACATCGCGATGTACGGCCCGGCGTCCTACGCGCGTGCCTACATCATTGGCGCGAAGGTCGAACCGTTCGCGATCGAGGTGAACGGCGACGGCACCAAAGGCTATTACTCGGTTCTCTATGTCAAAATCGATTCGAGCTACAAGGACATCAAGGACCTGCAAGGCAAGAACCTCTGCCTCGTCGATCCCAACTCGACTTCCGGCAACAACGTGCCGCGTTTCGCGATGAACAAGATGGGCATAGATCCGGAGAAGTTCTTCGCCAAGGTGGTCTACTCGGGGAGCCATGAAAACGCGGTGATCGGGCTTTCCCAGGGCACCTGCGACGCGGCGTTCAACTGGTGGAACGACGAGAAGGAATCGAACCTGCTCCGGATGGAACGGAAGGGCATGGCGAAGGCCGCGGATTTCAAGATCATCATGAAGTCCGAGCAGATCGTGAACTCGCCGATGGCCTATCTCAGCAGCCTGCCTGACGACCTCAAGGCGGCGATCAAGAAAGCAGTGCTGGAAATTGCGGTGAAGGACAAGGCGGCTTTCGACAAGATTTACGAGGGGAAGCAATTGCCCTACGTCGAGGTCGACCACAAGGCGTATGACGCCGTGATCGAACTGACCAAGTTTGTCGACAGCATTCGCAAGCAGAAATCCTGAGGGAAACGAAGGGTTGGACAAGTCGGGCAGATCGCAAGATCTGCCCGTCGGCTCTCGCGAACATCCCATGCGAACAGCAGTTCCCGAATTTCCGGAAGCCAGGCTGCGTGAGCTTGGCGATCGCTATGCGGCCGCAATTGCCGCCAAGCGCCGCCGCGTATGGCTCGGTGCCGCCGTCCTGATCGCCGTTGCCATTGCCGCGGGCTGGATGGGCGAGGTCAGTCTCGGAAATTTTGTCGAGAATTTCTGGCGCTTCCCGGCCTATTTCCTCAGCATCGCACCCAAATTTTCGTTCGCGACCGCATGGAGCGATTTGGCGGAGTGGCTGTGGGGATTGCCGCGCTGGGCACGGCTTCTCGGGGATACGTTGCTGATAGCCTATATGGGCACCCTCTCGGGTGCGCTGTGCGGTTTCGCGCTTTGCTTCCTCGCCTCGGCCAATCTCGTGAAATCAGGAACGACTGTTTTCGTCACCCGGCGCGCTCTGGAGTTTTTCAGGACCGTGCCGGAGATCGTGTTTGCCCTGATCTTCGTGCTAGCGTTTGGTCTCGGGCCGCTGCCGGGCGTTCTGGCGATTGCAATCCATACCGCCGGAGCGTTGGGCAAGCAATTCGCCGAGGTTGTCGAGAACATCGACAGCAAGCCGGTCGAAGGGGTGGCGGCAAGCGGGGGCAGCTGGGTTCAGGTCGTTCGGTTCGGCGCGTTGCCTCAGGTCCTCTCGAACTTCGTGAGCTATGCCTTGCTCAGGTTCGAGATCAACGTGCGTGGCGCGGCCGTGATGGGCTTCGTCGGCGCCGGCGGGATCGGCCAGGATCTGATCGAGGCGGTTCGCAAGTTCTACTTCACCGACGTCAGCGCCATCCTGCTGCTCATCGTCCTTACCGTCATGTTGATCGACTTCCTGACGGAACGGTTGCGACACCGCCTGCTCGGGCTGGAGGGAAGCACCCGATGAGCTCCTTCAGTTTTGAAAACCGGGCCGGCATTGCCGAACGGTATCCCGACGTCTTCCGGACCGATTGGTGGCAGCGGGGAAGGATCGCAATACTCGTCGGCGGGACGGTCGGGCTGTTCCTGTTCGGGATCGTCCAGCTCGATATTCCCTTTAATCGGCTCTCCCAGGGCATGGTCAGGCTGGGCGAATTCGTCCAGCTCATGTTGCCGCCCAGCCCGGGTTCTTGGGCGGAGGTTCTGAAATATCTGCATGCGCTCGGAGAGACGGTGTCGATCGCGTTTCTCGGCACCCTTGGCGGCGCGCTGCTCGCGCTGCCGGTATCCCTGCTGGCGGCGCGCAACGTGGTTGCAAACCGGATCATCCGCCTATTGACGCGTCGTGGCCTCGATACCATCCGGGGAGTCGACACTTTGATCTGGGCACTGATCTGGGTCGGCGTCGTGGGGCTGGGGCCGTTTGCCGGCATCCTGGCCGTGATCTGCAGCGATTTCGGAACGTTCGGCAAGCTGTTCTCGGAAGCGATCGAGGTCGCCGACAAGAACCCCGCGGAAGGCGTTCGGTCATCGGGCGGCAACCATCTCCACAGCGTCCGCTTCGGATTGCTGCCGCAGGTATTCCCGGTCTTGCTGAGCCAGGTGCTCTACTATTTCGAGTCGAATACGCGATCGGCGACGATCATCGGAATCGTTGGCGCTGGCGGCATTGGCCTTCAGCTTGCCGAACAGATCCGGGTGCTGGAATGGCAGAAGGTATCGTTTCTGATCCTGCTGATCCTGGTAACTGTATCGTCGATCGACTGGATTTCCGGCAAGCTGCGCTTCGCGATCATCGGCAAGCGGACGGTCGCCTAACGTCGTGCTGCAGTCTTATCCGTTCCGATTGGATCGGAACGGAGCTCTGATTTTTGTTTTGACGCGTTTTCTCGACGCAAATCGTTTCCACCCCGGATCAAGTCCGAGGGCAGGCTTCGCTGGAAAACGCTCTGATCTAAGCGTTCTCCACCAAAAACTCCACCCGCTCTGCCGCAAAGCGCGAGTGCTTCGTCACCAGCGGCTTGCCCATGAGATCATGGTCGGTGGCGTCGACCACCAGGATCGGCCGCCCCAGCGCCAGGTCGAGCCGTGCGGCGTCGGTCGCGTCGACGATCCCCGCGGTGATTCGCGTCGCACCGCGGCGATAGTCGCGCACGCCAAAATGCTCCAGCAGCTTCGTCATCGAGCGCGTTGCCGCGAACACGGCGCCCGCCTCCGGAAACCGCTCCGCCGATAGCCAGGTGGTGGAAACACAGATCGGGGTGCGGTCGGCGAGGCGAATCGCCTCGATCCGCACCAGCGGCGCGCCGGTCTTCAATCCCAGCTCTCGTGCGAGCTCGCGCGTCGCAACGTCATCGGTCGCCTCGATCAGCCGGCCATGCGGTTCGCGGCCATCGGCGCCGACGATCTCGGAGAAGCGCGTGCGCGAGCGCAAGGGATAAGCGAGCTTTTGCGCCTCGACATAGGTTCCGCTGCCGCGCTCGGCGCGCACCAGGCCGCGCTCGGCGAGGGCTGCCAACGCGCGCCGCACGGTGTGGCGGTTGACGCGATAGGTTTCGGCGATCTCCATCTCGCCCGGCAATTTGTCGCCGGCCGCAAAGCGGCCGTCGGCGATGCCGCGCTCGATGCCATCGGCCACGAGGCGCCATAGCGCGACGCCCGAGGAGGCTGTGTCCTGCATGCTCATGTCGCGGGAAACCTACTCCAGAAATCACAGCATTGTCACGAAACAGTCATGGCGCGTCCGTATGAAGTTGTCTATTATCATAGACAACTTCGACGCGGCAAGTTCTGTCAAAAAGCTCGGTGGACCAGGTGACCCAGCACAACGACCAGCAAGCCCAGCGCAAGGCCGCAATGGCGGTGCTGGCGCACGCGGAGGCGGGCGAGATCGCCGCTCGCCTCCGCAACTTGTCTCTCCCGGATCACCACGATCTGCGCACGCCGGAGAACGGCCTCGTCATGCTGCGCGGCCGGGTCGGCGGCGACGGCGCGCCGTTCAATCTCGGCGAAGCGACGGTGTCGCGCGCCGCGGTGCGGCTTGCGAGCGGCGAGGTCGGGTTCGGCTACACGCTCGGCCGCGACGGTGAGAAGGCGCGGCTGATCGCGCTGTGCGATGCGCTGGTGCAGTCCCGCGATTTCGGCGGAGCGGTGGAGCGCGACGTTATCGCGCCGTTGCGCGAGCAGCTTATGGTCAGGCGCAAGCAGGCGGCGGCAGCGGCCGCCGCGACGAAGGTTGATTTCTACACCATGGTGCGCGGTGAGGGGTGAGATCATGACCACGATTGCGGAGCTGCCGCCCGGTTTCGCCGACAAGGTGCTGTCGGCGCAATCGACCTTTCGCTCAGTCATGGACGCCATGGCGCGGCCGGGCTCGGTCCAGCGCATCGTGCCGATGGCGGGCGCGCCAGGGCCGATGATGCGCGGCACCGCAGCGATCGCGCTGACGCTGTTCGATCACGACACGCCGCTCTGGCTCGATGCGCGGATGGCGGAAAGCTCGGACGTGACGAAGTGGCTGAAGTTCCACACCGGCGCGCCGGTCGTGCAGGATTCGTCGATCGCTTCCTTCGCGCTCATCAGTGACGGCGGCGCCTTGCCTGCGCTCGAGCGCTTCGCGTTCGGCACCAGCGAGTATCCGGACCGTTCGACCACGGTGGTCATCCAGGTCGACAGCCTCGCCGCCGGGCGCAGCTTCGAACTGCGCGGCCCCGGCATTGACGGTGTCGCCACGCTGCAGGCGTCGATCAAGCCTTTCGACCTGTTCGAGCGCCTGCATATCAACGAGGCGCTGTTTCCGCGCGGCATCGATGTGGTGCTGGTCGCCGATGACGCTGTGGTCGCGATCCCCCGCACCACGCGCGTCGTGAGCAAGGGAAGCTAGAAGCATGTATGTCGCAGTCAAAGGCGGCGAACGCGCCATCGAGAACGCCCATCGCCTGCTCGCGCATAAGCGGCGCGGCGACCAGAGCGTTGCGGAAATCACGCTCGACCAGATCTCGGAGCAGCTCGGCCTGGCCGTCGATCGCGTCATGAGCGAAGGCTCGCTCTATGACCGCGAGCTCGCGTCGCTTGCGATCAAGCAGGCGCGCGGCGATTTAATCGAGGCGATCTTCCTGGTTCGCGCCTTCCGCGCCACGCTGCCGCGCTTCGGTGCCAGCGAGCCGGTCGACACCGGCACCATGCGGGTGCAGCGGCGGGTGTCGGCGACCTTCAAGGACATTCCCGGCGGCCAGATCCTGGGGCCGACCTTCGACTACACGCACCGCCTGCTCGATCCATCGCTCGCCCAAGGTTTTGTGCCGGAGAGGCCGGCTGCGGCCGAAGCCTCGACCGCGCCGACGCCGCGCGTGACAGACATTCTCGGGCGCGACGGGCTGATCGAATCATCGCCGGAAGCCGAGGACGGCGCCAGCGTCGGCGATCTCACCCGCGAGCCGCTGAATTTCCCCGCGGACCGTGATTTGCGCCTGCAAAACCTCGCGCGCGGTGACGAAGGCTTTCTGCTCGCGATGGGCTATTCCACCCAGCGCGGCTACGGCCGCAACCATCCCTTCGTCGGCGAGATCCGCTTCGGCGAGGTCGAGGTCGAATTCGTCGCGGAAGACGTCGGCTTCGCCGTGCCGCTCGGTGCGATCGAGCTCACCGAGTGCCAGATGGTCAACCAGTTCAAGGGCTCGGCGACCGAGGCGCCGTGCTTCACCCGCGGCTATGGCCTCGCCTTCGGCCAGAGCGAACGCAAGACCATGTCGATGGCGCTGGTCGACCGCGCATTGCGCGCCCGTGAGCTCGGCGAGGAGGCGCTCGCACCGGCGCAGGACGAGGAGTTCGTGATGTCGCATTCGGACAACGTCCAGGCGACCGGCTTCGTCGAGCACCTGAAGCTGCCGCACTATGTCGATTTCCAGTCCGAGCTCGGCCTGCTCCGAAAGCTGCGTCAGGAGTTCGCCGATGCCAATACGCCCGATGCCATGAAGGAGGCCGCGGAATGAACGCGCCCGCCTACAATTTCGCCTATCTCGACGAACAGACGAAGCGCATGATCCGCCGCGCGATCCTGAAGGCGATCGCGATCCCCGGCTATCAGGTGCCGTTCGCCAGCCGCGAAATGCCGATGCCGTATGGCTGGGGCACCGGCGGCGTGCAGGTCACGGCCGCGATCCTGGGGCCTCAGGACGTGCTGAAGGTGATCGACCAGGGTTCGGATGACACCACCAACGCGATCTCGATCCGTAAATTCTTTGCGAAGACTGCGGGCGTTGCGACGACGACGGCGACGGACGAGGCAACCGTGATCCAGACCCGTCACCGCATCCCCGAGACGGCGCTGAACGAGAACCAGGTGCTGGTCTATCAGGTGCCGATCCCCGAGCCGTTGCGCTTCCTCGAGCCGCGCGAGACCGAGACGCGGCGCATGCACGCGCTCGCCGAATACGGCCTGATGCATGTGAAGCTCTACGAGGACATCGCCCGTTTCGGCCACATCGCCACCGCCTATGCCTATCCGGTCAAGGTCAACGCGCGCTACGTGATGGACCCGTCGCCGACGCCGAAATTCGACAATCCCAAGATGGACAATTCCCCGGCGCTGCAATTGTTCGGCGCCGGCCGCGAGAAGCGCATCTACGCCATCCCGCCCTACACCCAGGTGGTGTCGCTCGATTTCGAGGATCACCCGTTCGAGCCCTACCGCTTCAACGCGCCCTGCGCGCTCTGTGGCGCGGAGAATTCCTATCTCGACGAGATCGTGACCGACGACAAGGGCGGGCGCATGTTCGTCTGCTCGGATACCGATTATTGCGAGGGCCGCCAGGCCGCCGGCCATCACGGCAGCCTCAGTGCCGCGCCGTACAAGGATAAGGCGCAGGAGGCCGCGAATGGCTGATCAGAATCTGGTCGAGAACGACGAGCCGCTGCTGGTCGCAAAATCCCTCAGCAAGTCGTTCGGCCGCATCAATGCCTGTCGCGACGTGTCGTTCTCGCTCTATCCCGGCGAGGTGCTGGCGATCGTCGGCGAATCCGGCTCGGGCAAGTCGACGCTGCTGCAAATGCTGTCGGGCCAGCTCGCGCCGAGTGCAGGCCATGTGTCCTATCGGATGCGTGATGGCGTCACCCGCGATCTCACGACGCTCGGCGAGGCCGAGCGCCGCTTCCTGTTCCGCACCGATTGGGGCTTTGTGCATCAAGACCCCGCGCAGGGCCTGCGCATGGCAGTCTCGGCCGGCGCCAATGTCGGCGAGCGGCTGATGGCGGTGGGGTGGAATCACTACGGCCGCATCCGTGAGACCGCGTCGGATTGGCTGACGCGCGTCGAGATCGACGTCGCGCGCATCGACGATGCGCCGCGCACCTATTCCGGCGGCATGCGCCAGCGCCTCCAGATCGCCCGCAACCTCGTTACCGAGCCGCGGCTCGTGTTCATGGACGAGCCGACCGGCGGCCTTGACGTATCGGTGCAGGCGCGCCTGCTCGATCTCTTGCGCAGCCTCGTCGCCGAGCTGAACCTCGCCGTCATCATCGTCACCCACGATCTCGCGGTGGCGCGCCTCTTGTCGCACCGCGTGATGGTGATGAAAGGCGGCCGCGTCATCGAGACCGGTCTCACGGACCAGGTGCTCGACGACCCGCGCGAGCCCTATACCCAGCTGCTCGTCTCCTCGATCCTGCCGCCATGAACTTTACGATATGAGCTTTCCAATGACCGCCATGATCGACATCACTGACGCCGGCAAGACCTTTACGATGCACCTGCAGGGCGGCATCGAGCTGCCTGTCGTGCGTGGCGTGACCTTCCAGGTCAATCCAGGCGAGTGCGTCGTGCTGTCGGGGCCGTCGGGCGCCGGCAAGTCGTCCATCCTGAAGATGATCTTCGGCAATTATCGCTGCGATAGCGGCTGCATCGGCATCCGCCATCGCGGCAAAGTGGTCGATCTTGCCACCGCCGAGCCACGCCAGGTGCTCAACATCCGCCGCTCCACCATCGGCTATGTCAGCCAGTTCCTGCGCGCGGTGCCGCGCGTCGCCACCATCGACGTCGTCGCGGAGCCGCTGATCGCGAATGGCATGAGCCGGGCAGACGCACAGGCGCGCGCCGGCGAGCTGCTGCATCGTCTCAACATCCCCGAACGGCTCTGGCAGCTTCCCCCCGCGACCTTCTCCGGCGGCGAGCAGCAGCGCGTGAACATCGCCCGTGGCTTCATCTCCGACCTGCCGATCCTTCTGCTGGACGAGCCGACCGCCTCGCTCGATGCGGCCAATCGCGCCGTGGTGGTCGAGCTGGTCGCTGAAAAGAAACGTCAGGGCGTCGCCATGGTCGCCATTGTCCATGACGACGAAATCCGTCATTTGATTGCCGACGGCATCGTCGACGTCACCGGCTTTGCCGCCGCGGCCTGAAGGAATGGGGAAATGAAGAAGGAATCCGTGATCGCCAACGCCAGGATCGTGCTGGCTGACCGGGTGATCGAGCAGGGCTGGCTCGCGCTTGCCGACGGCCGCATTGCGGAGATCGGCGAGGGGAGGGCGCCCGCGGGTGCCGAGGATGCCGGCGGCGATCTGATCATCCCCGGCCTGATCGAACTCCACACCGACCATCTCGAGGCGCATTACGTACCGCGGCCAAAAGTGTTCTGGAATCCTGTCGCCGCCGTCATCTCCTATGACGGCCAGCTCGCGACCTCGGGCATCACCACCGTGTTCGATTCGCTCCGGGTCTGGCGCGAGGACGGCGCCGAGGAGGTCGATGGCCGCGCCGGCGTGCTCGCCGCCGCGATCACCACCGCGCGCGAGGCCAACCTGCTGCGCGCCGATCACTTCCTTCATCTGCGCTGCGAGATCCCGATGCCGAGCGTGGTCGAGGAGGCCAAGGAGCTGATCGACCGTCCCGACGTCAAGCTGATGTCGCTGATGGACCACACGCCGGGCCAGCGCCAGTTTCGCGACGAGGTCAAGCTGCGCGACTATTATCGCGGCAAGGGCGGCGGCAAGACCGATGCCGAGCTCGACGAGCTGTTCGCAAAGCGGTTCGAATATCAAAGGCTCTATGCCGCGGCCAACATGCGCGAGATCGTGGCGCTGGCGCATGAGTACAACATTCCGCTGGCGAGCCACGACGACACCACCGAGGAGAACGTCGCGGACGCCGTGCGCGACCGCGTCTCCGTCGCGGAATTCCCGACCACGCTGGAGGCCGCGCGCGGCCTGCACCAGGCCGGCATCGACATCCTGATGGGCGCGCCGAACGTGGTGCGCGGCGGCTCGCACTCCGGCAACATCGCCGCGGTCGATCTCGCCCGCGAGGGCCTGCTCGACATCCTGTCGTCGGACTACATCCCGTCGAGCCTTTTGATGGCCGCGTTGCAATTGCCCGAGCATGTGCCCGCGATCAGCCTTCCGGCCGCGGTCCGCACCGTGACGAAAGCGCCCGCCGAAGCGGTCGGCCTCACCGACCGCGGCGAGGTCGCGACTGGCAAGCGCGCCGATCTGATCCGCGTCCATGTCGCAGGCCACGTTCCCGTGGTCCGCAGCGTCTGGCGCGAAGGACACCGCGTCGCATGAGCGAGATGGCGGCCACGGGCGAAGGCGAGAGGGGTGCGATCGGCCCCGGCCGGCTCGTGCTCGTGGTCGGCCCCAGCGGCGCCGGCAAGGATACCTTGCTGCGGCTGGCCCAGGCGGCTTGCAGCGACGATCCCGACATCGTCTTCCCGCGCCGCATCGTGACGCGTGCGTCCTCGGTCGATGAAGACAATATCGCGGTCAGTCCCGACGAATTCCGCCGCGCGTGCGAGCACGGCGACTTTGCCGTGCACTGGGAGGCGCATGGGCATTCCTATGCACTGCCGCTCGAGATCAACGACGACGTCCGCGCGGGCCGCACCATCGTTGCCAACGTCTCACGCACCGTGATCGCTGCCTTGCGCCGGGCCTATGCCAACGTCGTGGTGGTCGCGATCACGGCGCCGCCGGACGTATTGGCGCAGCGGCTTGCCGCGCGCGCCCGGAAAAGCGATGGCGACATCGCCGAGCGGCTGTCGCGCAGCGTCGATGACGCCTCGGCACACGCCGATGTCACCATCCTCAATGCCGGCAGCGCCGACTATCACAGCCGCCAGCTCGTGCGCGTGATCAGGAATCAAGGCTGGCAAGATTAGTTGCGGGCAATAACACGGAGAGAGTGGAATGACGGTGATTGAAACGGTCGAGCAGCTGGAGGCCATCTACGGCGTCACGAACGATGCCTCGACCGTCAAAGTTGCCGACCACGTCACCCCGCTCTACCGCATCTTCATCGAGAAGGCGCCGTTCGCCGCGCTCGCCACCATCGGGCCCGAAGGCATCGACTGCTCGCCGCGCGGCGATCTGCCCGGCTTTGTCCGCATCCACGACCCCAAGACGCTGATGCTGCCCGACCGCCGTGGCAACAACCGGGTCGATTCCTTGCGCAATATCGTGCGCGACCCGCGCGTGTCGCTGATGTTCCTGATCCCCGGCTCGGGTAATGCGGTGCGGGCGAACGGCCGCGCGCATCTGTCGATCGATCCGGAGCTGCTGGCCTCGTTCAAGGTCGAGGGTAAGGCGCCGCGTAGCGTCATGGTGATGAACGTGGACGAGATCTACTTCCAGTGCGCCCGCGCCATCGTCCGCGCCGATCTCTGGAATCCCGACAAGCGCGTCGATCCGAAGACGCTGCCGACACCGGGGCAGATTCTTGCGGAGATGAGCGACAACAAAGTCGGCGGCGCGGAGTATGACCGCATCTGGCCCGAACGGGCGGCGGCGACGATGTGGTGATCTTTCTTTCCCTATACCCGTGTGAGAGAGGATATCTCTCCGCGAGTCCGGATTCGTAGGGTGGGCAAAGGTGCACTTGCGCCGTGCCCACGAATTCTTACCGATCACACGCAAGTGGTGGGCACGCTTCGCTTTGCCCACCCTACGGCATTCCCCGAGTTCGGACGACCGCGCGCGTTGAACTCATCGCGAGATGATTCCGCCTGTCTCTGCTTGCGGCGGGAGAAGCGCCCGAGCGCACGCGCCGTAAATTTGGATAGCCATTTCATTGACCAATCGTGCCGATCGCTCGATATTCGAGGCATCCAAACTGCTCATCGAGCCTGAAGCCGCACCATGAAAACCGACCACCAGCGCAATCAGAACGACATGCACGCGTGCATGACGCGGCGCTGTTTCTCGGCGGCAACGGGCGCCTGTTGTTGTTGCTGACCGTCTCCTAACAGCACCTCACATCGAAATCCCAAGAGAAAATCCCAAGACAGGAACGCCGAATTTCCGGCGAACGAGCAGTCATGTCCCAGCCTCAGTCGAACGCCTACATCATCGAGATCCAGGACCGCGCCGCCGGCATCATCACGCGCGATGAGCGTGGCTTCCGCTTCTTCTCCTCCGAGCGCCTGTTCGACAGCCTCGAAGGCCGCCAGTTCCGTTCGGCCCGTGAGGCCGAGCGCGCCGCCCGTGCCGTGTTCTCCGAGCGGAGCCGCCGCGCAAGTTCGCATTTCTTCGCCAACTGATCCACCGAGAGGACCGCATCATGATCACCCGACGACATATCCTGGCAACAACGCTGTTGCTTGCGACGGCGCTGGCCGCACCTGCGCACGCCGAGCACAAGCCCGCGGAAATCCGCATCGGCACGCAGAAGGGCGGCTTCTTCCCCGCGGTGCGCCAGCGTCAGACGCTCGAGAACGCCTTCAAGCCGCTCGGCATCGAGATCAAGTGGATCGACTTCCAGTTCGGTCCGCCCCTGCTGGAGGCCATCAATGTCGGTAGCGTCGATTTCGGCTATGTCGGCGACTCCCCGCCGATCTTCGCGCAGGCCGGCGGCGCCAAGATCCGTTACGTTGCCGCGGTGAAATCGGACGGCAACACCCAGGCGATCATCGTGCCGAAGGATTCGGCGATCAAGACGCTGGGCGATCTCAAGGGCAAGCGCGTCGCTTTCGGCAAGGGATCGAGCGCGCATAATCTATTGGTCGCGGCGCTCGAGAAGGCCGGCCTGTCCTGGTCCGACATCACGCCGGCGCCGCTCGCGCCTGCCGATGCGACCGCCGCCTTCATCAAGGGCTCGGTCGATGCCTGGTCGATCTGGGATCCCTATCTCGCGCTCGCCGAGCTGAAGGAAAAGGCGCGCGTCATCGCTTTCGACAAGGACGTGCACAAGCCGAATGCCTTCTACATCGCCAACACGGATTTCGTCGACAAATATCCGTCGCTGGTGGCGAAGCTCAACACCACCTTCGCCTCCGAAGGCGTCTGGGCCAACGAACACCACGAGGACGTCGCCAAAGCCCAGGCAGACGCGACCGGCGTCGACATCGAGGCCGTCAGGCGTTTCGTGGACCGCTCCAACTTTCGCGTGGTGCCGCTGGATGCCGAGATCATCGCAAGCCAGCAGGCGGTTGCCGATCGCTTTGCAAAGCTCGGTCTGATCCCGAAGCCCGTCAACGTCTCCGACATCGTCTGGAAATGGAATCCGGGCTCCTGAAACGGCGCGACTGATCAGCTCCGGCGGCGCGCGCGGGTGCGCGCCGCCTTCTTGGCGGCAGCGGAGCGGACCTTGGCACCCTTGGTGTGGCTTGCCTTGCGCGCGGCGGCCGAGCGGGACGCTGCGGTTCGGCGGCTTGCGGCGCGCTTGGCCTGTTTCGACAGCGCACCGCGCGATGCGGTCGAGCGCGGTTCCTTCTTCAGAGCGTTCGTGGCGGCGCGCGATACTTTTGGCCTCCGCTTCGGCGTGCGTTTGCCCTGGCCGACCTCGTAAGCGTACTTGGCACTACGGCGCGTCGACTTCTTAGTGCTTCCCTTGCGCGGTGGCGGCAGATCGACACCGGCGCGACGCGCTTCGGAGAGGCCGATCGCGATGGCCTGCTTGGTCGAGCGTGCGCCGTGCTTGCCTTTCCGGATCCTGTCGATCTCGTCCTTGACGAATTCGCCGGCCTGCGTGCTGGCCGACTTGCCGGCGCGCTTGTCTTGCCTGGCTTTGCGAATGACTTCCTGTCTCGGCATGGTCCAGTTCCCTTCTTGAGTGAGAGGGATGTCTGACCGCAACGCGCAAGACGGAAGATTGATCCGCCTAAAGCATGATCCGGAAAAGTGCGAAGCGGTTTTCCGGAAAGATCATGCGTAGACAACTTTAGTTCCTCAGCGCCGCCAGCAGCTCGTCCGGCCGCTCGGCCATGATCATGTGGCCGGCGCCGGGCACCACGACGGTCTTTGCATGCGGGATCGCCGCGGCGAGCGCCTTGCCGGCCTTCGCCGGCGTCATCATGTCCCGCTCGCCGAGGATGAGCGTCGTCGGCACCTTCACGGTCGCCGCAGCGGCAAGCGCATTCGTATAGGAGTTGCAGGCCGACAGATCCCTGAACAGCACGCCCGGCTCGCATGCCCTGAGCACCGCCTGCGCGCCGCCATGCATCCACAGGCCCGGCGCCAGGCTGCCGCCGAGCTCCGCGTTGAAGCCGAGGCCCCAGATCGAGACCATGTCGTTGGCATCCTGCGAGTTGGCTTCGGCGGCTTTCAACAGATCCGGCCCCACCGCCATGGTCGCGGCGGTGCCGATCAGGCTCAGCGCTGACACCTTGTCGGGATGTCGCGCGGCGGTCTCCAGCGAGATCAGCGAGCCCATGGAGTGACCGATCAGATGCGCCTTTGCGGCGCCCGCCGCATCGAGCAGCGCCGCCGTCCAGTCGGCCATCTCGGCGATGCTGCCGAGCGAAGGCCCAGTAGAGCGGCCGTGGCCGGGCAGGTCGGGCGCCAGCACGGCAAAGCCGTGATGGGCGAACCAGCGCGTATGCAACGCCCAGGTCGAATGGTCGAAGCCGGCGCCGTGGATGAAGACGACCGCGGGCAGGGACTTGTCGAAGTCGCGGCCACCGGTTGCGACAAACACATCGGTGCCGTTGACGGAGAGCTTCATGGTGTCAGGCCTTTTGCGAGATGCGCAGCGCTTGGTTGAGGTCGTCGATGATGTCGCTTGCGGTCTCGATGCCGACCGAGAGCCGCACCAGCTCTTCGCCGATGCCGGCCGCCTTGAGCTGCTCGGCATCCATCTGCTGATGCGTGGTCGAGGCCGGATGGATCACCAGCGTCTTGGCGTCGCCGACATTGGCGAGATGGCTGATCATGCGTAAGCTCTCGATGAACTTGCGTCCGGCAGGCCGGCCGCCCTTGATGCCGAAGGAGACGATCGAGCCGGCACCGCGCGGCAGCAGCGTCTTGGCAAGCTGGTAGTCCGTATGATCCTCGAGCGACGGGTGCAGCACCCAGTCCACGGCCTTGTTGGACTTCAGCGCCTCCAGCACCAGATGCGTGTTCTGCATATGCCGGTCCATGCGCACGCCGAGCGTCTCGACGCCCTGGAGCAGCTGGAACGCGTTGGTTGGCGACAGGCAGGCGCCGAAATCGCGCAGGCCTTCCGTGCGGGCGCGCATGATGAAGGCGGCGGTGCCGAACTGCTCGTCGAAGACGATGCCGTGATAGCCGCCATAGGGCTCGGTCAGCACGCCGAACTTGCCGGAGGAGCGCCAGTCGAAGCGGCCGCCGTCGACGATGGCGCCGCCGATCGCGATGCCGTGGCCGCCGATCCATTTGGTCGCCGAATGCATCACGATGTCGGCGCCGAGCTCGATCGGACGGCTGAGATAGGGCGTGGCGAAGGTGTTGTCGATCAGAAGCGGAATCTTGGCCTCATGCGCGATCGCCGCAACCTTCGGGATGTCGAGCACCTCGAGGCCGGGGTTGCCGATGGTCTCGCCGATCACGAGCTTCGTGTTCGGTTTGATCGCCGCGCGGAATGCGTCGAGATCGCGTGGTTTCACAAACGTCGTGGTGATGCCGAAGCGGGGCAGCGTGTGCGCCAACAAATTGATGGTGCCGCCATAGAGCGAGCTCGACGCCACGATGTGGTCGCCGGCATTGAGCAGCGTGGCGATGGCGAGGTGCAGCGCCGCCTGGCCGCTCGCCGTGCAGATCGCGCCGACGCCGCCTTCCAGCGCCGCAAGCCGCTCCTCCAGCACGCCGGTGGTCGGATTGGAGATGCGCGTATAGATGTGGCCGGCGCGCTCCAGATTGAACAGCGCGGCGGCGTGATCGGAATCCTGGAACACGTAGGACGTGGTCTGGTAGATCGGCACCGCCCGGGCGCCGGTCGTGGGATCCGGATGCTGGCCCGCATGCAGGCTCAGGGTCTCGAAGGCAGGCGGTTTCGGCGCGGGCATGCGTGGCCTCGTTGATCGGTCGGCGATGGCGGCCGTTGTGCCACAAAACGGAGCGGTACGTCAGCCCATTGACAGCGCTGGGTTTGAAGCGAGCTCCAGCCGCGCCGGCGGTGCGCTCCCTCGCCCCGTTCTTACGGGGAGAGGGTTGGGGTGAGGGGCTCTCTCCACGAAGATGATGGCAGCTGGACTCGCGGAGGCTCCCCCTCACCCGGAATTTGCTGCGCAAATTTCCGGCCTCTCCCCGCAAGCGGGAGAGGCGAAGAGGCGCCGTCCGCGCTTCACCCCCCGATCGCCTGCTCGATCACCCGCGCCTCCCGCAGCAGGATCTCCGCGACCTCCTGCTCGCGCCTTGGCCCGAGCCTCGTGCGAACGGCGGAGACCGTCATCGCTGCAGCCGGTTGCCCGTCCGGCGTCTTGATCCAGGTCGAGATCGATTTCGTCCCCTGCACCAGTCCGATCTCTCTCATGCCATATCCCAGGCGCCTGGCGGCGGTGACCTCGCCGAGCACGGTCGCGACGTCGGTCCGGTAGGCCTCGAACCGCTTCTCGTTCGCCGCGACGATCTTTCGCGCCTCCTGCGCCGGCATTGCGGCGAGAATGGCAACGCCGGCGCTGGAGACGCCGAGCGGCCGGCGCGCGCCGACCTCGATCGACAGCACCTGGATCGGGTAGACGCCGATCCGGCGATCGACGCACAGCGTGTCGTTGCCGGTGCGCACCGTCAGGAACAGCGTGTCGCCGATCGCGGCGGACGCGCGCTGCAGCGACGGATTTGCGGCGACCAAGAGCCGCGATGGCCGCGGACGCGCCAGCGCCAGTTCCGGTACCTGGTTGCCGATCGCGTAGCGGCCGCTCCTGCCGTGCCGCTCGACGATGCCTTCCTCGATCAGCACGTGGACGATGCGATGCACGGTCGGGCGGGTGAGGCCGGTGGTGCGGACCACCTCGGCCAATGGCACACCGTCCTCGCGCCCTGCGGCCAGGATGCGCAGCACCGCGAGCGCGCGCCGGATCGCCTGCGCGCCATGTCGCGGCTCCACGGCGCTGCGGGTGGATTTCGTTGCGCGTCGTTTGTCCATAATATGGACAAGAACGCCACAATTCGCTCGACAGGGCAAGCGCGCATCTGGAGATTGCGCTCCGATCGGGATGCCATGCACGAAAGTCTGCGCCCGATATGGAATTGGAAGCGCCGCCGGGAGGTTAACATGAGATTAATCTGGATTGCCATCGCTGCAGCAGCCGCAATGTTGGCGGGGCCCGCCTCCGGCCAGCAATGGCCGGCGCGCAACGTCAAGCTGATCGTGCCCTATCCCGCCGGCGGCAATGTCGACAGCGCCGCGCGCATCGTCGCCGACAAGCTCCAGGAAAAGCTCGGCCAACCCTTCGTCATCGAGAACAAGGCCGGTGCCGGCGGCATGATCGCGGGCGAAGCCTTCGCGAAATCGGCGCCCGACGGCTACACGCTGTTCGTCGGCGCCAACGGCCCGGTGCTGTTCGCGACCGAGATCAACAAGCGCGACGCCTACAATTGGAAGAAGGACTTTCTCCCGATCTCGACGATCTCGATGACGCCGCTGGTGCTCGAGGTTCATCCCTCGGTGCAGGCGACCACGCTCAAGGAGTTTCTCGACCTCGCCAAGCGCGAGCCCGGCAAGCTGACCATGGCCTCGCCCGGTCCCGGCACCACCAACCATCTGCTCAGCGAGCTGATGCAGTCGAATCTCGGCCTGCAATGGGTCACGGCGCATTATCGCGGCAATGCGCCGGCCATCAACGATCTCCTGGGCGGTCAGGTGCAGTTCGCCTTCGACCAGCTCACCGTCAGCCTCCAGCACATCAAGGCCGGCCTGTTCCGCGCGCTCGCCGTCACCTCACCGCATCGATTGAAGTCGCTGCCCGACGTGCCGACCTTCGCCGAGCTCGGCTACAAGGACTTCGACGGCCAGACCTTCACCGGCCTGTTCGCGCCCGCTGGCACGCCTGCGCCCATCGTCGAGAAGCTGCACGAGACGCTGGTCGCGATCCTCAAGGACCCTGCCATTGCGGACAAGTTCGAGAAGCTCGGCGGCGAAGCCACGCCGATGACGCCGGCCGAGTTCAAGGCTTATCTCGAGCGCGAGGACGCCAAGTGGATTCCGGTGGTGCGCAAGGCCAATATCAGGGCGGACTGATCGATGCGGATCGATCCGACCGAGCTCGGCGCCGAGCGCATCTACCGCCTGATGACCGGCATCGTGGTGCCGCGCCCGATCGCCTGGGTGACGAGCTTGTCAGCTACGGGCGTGCTCAATCTCGCTCCGTTCAGCGCCTTCACCTTCGTCTCGCAGAAGCCGCCGATGCTCGCCATCAGCGTGGGCCGCAAGGGCGCCGACTACAAGGACACCGCGCACAACATCCTCGATACCGAGGAATATGTGATCCACATCGCGGATACGCCGCTGATGAATGCCGTGCACGACAGCTCCGTCGAGCATCCGCCTGAAATCAGCGAGGTCGAGCATCTCGGCCTGGAGACGCTCGCGAGCGAGCGCATCAAGGTGCCGCGGCTTGCCGCCGCGCCGGTCGCGATGGAGTGCCGATTCCGGCAGTGCCTCGAATTCGGTGACGCCAAGAGCCGGCTCATCGTCGGCGAGGTCGTGCTGTTCCATTTGCGCGACGGTCTCGTCAACGACGGCAAGGTCGAGACCAGGGCGCTCGACCCGATCGCGCGCATCGGCGGGCCGCGCTACGCCCGCCTCGGCGAGATCGTGACGCTGGGCAGCGTGTTCCAGACTCCCAAGTCGAAAGACTGAGCGTGCGGGCCTCATCGCCGGCCGCCGCCCCAAGATCATCGGAGGACATACAATGCGACTGCTGAGCTATCTGCTGGACGGCGAGGCGCGCTACGGCGCGGCCGTGGACGGCGGCGTGGTCGATCTGACCAGGCGCATCGGCCGCGACTATTCGGACGTCAAGGCGCTGATCGCGGCCAACGCACTCGCCGAAGCGCAGGAGGCCGTCGCGGGGCAAAAGCCGGATCATGCGCTGGACAAGCTCGTCCTGCTGCCGCCGGTGCTGGCGCCGGAGAAGCTCTGGTGCATCGGCGTCAATTACGCCGAGCGCAATGCGGAGTATAAAGACAATTCGGACCTTCCCAAATATCCCAGCCTGTTCGTGCGCAGCATGTCCTCGATGACGGGTTCCGGCCAGCCGATCGAGAAGCCGAAGGTTTCGGACCAGCTCGATTACGAAGGCGAGCTCGTCATCGTGATCGGGCAGGGCGGCCGCCACATTCCGCGCGAAAAAGCGTGGTCGCACATCCTCGGCATGACGCTGTGCAATGAGGGCACGATCCGCGACTGGCTGCGCCACGGCAAGTTCAACGTCACGCAGGGCAAGAATTTTGATCGCTCCGGCAGCATCGGTCCGTGGATTGTGACGTCGGACGAGCTCGATCCGCGCGGGCCGCACGACATCACAACGCGCGTCAACGGCGAGGTGCGCCAGCAGGACACCACCGAGCGGCTGATGTTCCCGTTCGATTTCCTGATTTCCTATCTCTCGACCTTCGCGACCCTCAAGCCTGGCGACATGATCGTGACGGGCACACCGACCGGCGCGGGCGCCCGGTTCGATCCGCCACGCTGGCTCAGGGACGGCGACGTCGTCGAGGTCGAGTCCAGCCGCATCGGCGTGCTGCGCAACACCGTGGCGGCGGAGCAGTAAAACGATGCTGGATTCCGCCACGATCGAACGCCTCGCCGCCCGGCTCGATGAAGCCGAGCGAACCAAGACGCTGATCCCGATGTTCACCAAGGACTATCCGGAGTTCAGCATCGAGGATGCCTACGCGGTCCAGCGCGCCTGGACGAAACTCCAGCTCGGCCGCGGCCGAATCATCAAGGGCCACAAAATCGGTCTGACCTCGAAGGCGATGCAGAACGCGGTCGGCATCAACGAGCCCGATTACGGCGTGCTGTTCGCCGACATGTTTTACCCCGATGCCACGCCTGTTCCATTCGACCGCTTCCACGCGCCGCGCATCGAGGTCGAGCTCGCCTTCGTGCTGAAGGCGCCGCTGCGCGGGCCCGATTGCACCATTTTCGACGTGCTCAACGCCACCGACTACGTCACGCCTGCGCTGGAGATTCTGGAGACGCGCATGCACCGCGTCGACCCCGAGACGGGCAGGACCCGCAAGGTGATGGACACGATCTCGGACAACGCGGCCAATGCCGCGCTGGTGCTCGGCGGCCGGCCGATCCGCCCGATGGATGCGGACCTGCGCTGGATCGGCGCATTGCTGTTCCGCAACGGCGAGGTCGAGGAGACCGGGCTTGCCGCCGGCGTGCTCAATCACCCCGCCAACGGCATCGCCTGGCTCGCCAACCGCCTCTCACCGCATGACGAGCATCTCAAAGCCGGCGAGGTCGTGCTGGCGGGATCGTTCACGCGGCCCGTCGACATCCGCCGCGGAGACACTTTCCATGCCGACTACGGCGCCTTCGGCTCGGTGTCGTGCCAATTCGTCTGAAGCAATAGCGAGCAGGGAGCGAACCATGAGTGGTCAAACGCGGCGCAGGAGCGTCCACATCGGCGGCTTCAAGCACGTCAACCCGATTCCGAACGCCTGCCGCATCGGTAATCTCGTGATGTCGGGCGTCATCCTCGGCCGCGATCCCGCGACCAATGCGATGCCCGAAAGCCTGGATGCCCAATGCGCCAACATGTTCGCGCATATGAAGGCGACGGTGGAGGCAGCTGGCGGCTCGACCTCCGACATCATCAAGATGACGGTGTGGCTGAAGGACCGCGGCAACCGCGGCCCTCTCAATGTCGAGTGGCTGAAGATGTTTCCGGACGAGCATTCGCGCCCCGCGCGCCACGCGCTGCCGATGGACAACATGGATGGCGGCGCGCTGGTGCAGTGCGACTTCACCGCCGTGATCGACTGAAGGAGCGCTCGCATGCCGACCTATCTGCCGTTCGACCCCAACCCGCGCCGCCCAAGCAAGGCGCCGCCGCCGAAGACCATCGACAGCCAGTTTCACGTGCTGGGTCCGATCGAGAAATATCCTGAGCGTCCCGGCGCCGCCTATCGGATGCCGACCGCGACCTGGGAAGCGGCGCTGCGCATGCACAAGACGCTCGGCATCGAGCGCGGCATCATCGTGCAGACCACGACCTACGGCGCCGACCACGCCGTCGTGCTCGACGGCCTTGCCGCGATGGGCCCGAATTATCGCGGCTGCGCCAATGCGCTGGTGTTCGCGGAAGCGAACGATGCCTATCTCGCCAAGCTGCACGACGCAGGGGTGCGCGGCGCGCGCTTCAGCTTCCGCCAGGAGCTCGGCGCCGTGTTGTCGGATGCCGATTTCGCCCGTGCCATCGCCCGCATCCGCGAGCTCGGCTGGTACGTCAAGATCCAGCCGGAGAAGGACGGCATCGTCTCGAGCGTCGCCAAATACGAGAACCTCGACGTGCCCGTGCTGATCGACCACATGGCGCGGCCTGACCCCGAGGCCGGCAGGAACGATCCGAATCTGCGCAAGATGCTGGAGCTGCTCGCCAAGGGCAATTTCTGGGTCATGCTCTCGCTCGGCGAGAAAACCTCGAAGACCGGCGCGCCTTACGACGACGTGATCCCGATCGCGCGCGCCTATATCGAGGCCGCTCCCGATCGCTGCGTCTGGGCCAGCGACTGGCCGCATCCGGTCTCGGTGAAGCAGCCGCCGAACGATGCCGATCTGTTAGAGCTGATGTACCGTTACGCGCCCGACCAGGCGGAGCTGGAGAAGATCCTGGTGCACAATCCGGCCAAGCTGTTCGGCTTTGCGGATTAGGGCATGAGAGGATTGGGCTGAGCAGCTCGCCACGCGCGGTGCGCTCCCTCTCCCGCGTGCGGGAGAGGGTCGGGGTGAGGGCTCTTTCCTCTAGGGGATTGTCCCATTGCGGAGACACCCTCTCCCCAACCCTCCCCCGCAAGCGGGGGAGGGAGCGCACCTTCATCGCCGCGACAATCGGGCCCTCACCCCACCGGCTGCTTCGCGAGCCTATCCCGCACCTCCGCGGCGATCTCGAACGAGCGCAGCCGTGCCGTGTGGTCGTAGATCTGCCCCGTCGTCATCAATTCGTCCGCGCCGGTTTCAGTGATCAGCGCCTTCAGCTTCGCTTCGACCACATCGGGCGACCCGACCGCTGAGCACGACAGCGCTTGCGCAACGCCGGCCTTCTCGGCCGGCGACCACAACGCGTCCATGTCCTCCACCGGCGGCGGCAGCGGCCCCGGCGTGCCGCGGCGCAGGTTGATGAATTGCTGCTGCAGCGAGGAGAACATCCGCTGTGCCTCTTCATCGCTGTCGGCCGCGAACACGTTGACGCCGATCATCGCATAGGGCTTGTCGAGCTGCGCCGAGGGCTCGAAGCGCGCCCGATATTCGCGCAGCGCCGGCATCATCATCTGCGGCGCGAAATGCGAGGCGAACGCGAAGGGCAGGCCGAGCATTGCCGCCAGCTGCGCGCCAAAGGTGCTCGATCCCAAGATCCACAGCGGTACCTTGGTCCCCATGCCGGGCACGGCGCGGATCGCCTGGTTCGGCTGCACGTCGCCGAGCAGCGCCTGCAGCTCCAGCACGTCATGCGGAAAGTTCTCGGACGTGGTGGCGAGGTCGCGCCGCAGCGCCCGCGCGGTGAACTGGTCGGTGCCCGGCGCCCGGCCGAGCCCGAGATCGATCCGCCCGGGATAGAGCGATTCCAGCGTGCCGAACTGCTCGGCGATGACGAGCGGCGAGTGGTTCGGCAGCATGATCCCGCCGGAGCCGACGCGGATCGTTTTCGTTCCGCCCGCGATGTGGCCGATCACTACCGACGTCGCCGCGCTCGCGATGCCCGTCATGTTGTGATGCTCGGCCAGCCAGAACCGCTTGAAGCCCCACGTCTCGGCATGCCGGGCCAGATCGAGCGAATTGCGGAACGCCTGCGACGCGTCGCCGCCCTGGCAGATGGGGGCGAGGTCGAGCACGGAGAAGGGGATCATGGGAGGGCTGCCGGTGTGGAGGGGCCGCGTGACGGTGCACGTTTGCAGGACACATGTAGTGGCAGCGCGCAGAATAGGTAGAGCACTTGCGGGCCCCTCTTGTCAGCTCATCTGAGAGATGCACGCCGCGAAGACGGCCGTTCACAACACTGTTATTGCAGGCCCTGGCGCCCCTCGCGGCAACTGGGCGTTTTACACCTGGTATTGTAGCTTGCGGGAAGCAGCTGCGCTGCTGCCAGGAGGAACTGACATGACCATGGTCGTCTTCACCCGCCGCAACCTCCTCGCTGCCGGCGGCTCCGTCCTCGCAACGGGCCTTCTGGCAACCGGCGCTTCCGGCCTCCTGCTGCCCGCCCGTGCGGCGGGCCTCGCACCGACCGAGTCGATGTCGGGCGGCGCGAACAATTACCGCAAGGGTGCGGCGATCGTGGAGCGGATCGGCAAGGGCGGTTTCTGGATGAGCGGCACCGTGCGCCGCGCCGGCGACGGGGCTCCGCTGGCCGGGCAGCGCATCCAGATCTGGGCGCACACCGTCGAAGGGCGGGAGCACGAGCCGCAGAGCCACGGCGCAACGCTCACCGACAAGGACGGCAGGTTCCGGCTGGAGATGCCGCAGATCATTCCGATCTTCGGCCAGCCGCACGGCCACCTCGCCTATGACAGCGGCGAGTTCAAGACCGTCTTCCTGCGGCCGGTGATGCGGAGCGCCAAGGAGACCAGCCTGGAGGCGCACTTCGTGCTGCAGCCGGCTTGAACCCGACTTGCAAATGACGCGATGGAGATCGGCCCGGGCGCCCCTGATCTGGGGCGCCCTTGGCTTGGCGATCGGCGTGCCGGTTGCGCTTGCTGCGGCCAGCGAGCAGCTGGCATGGCGCGATCCTGTCTACATTATCGCCGGCTTCGCCGGGATCATCGCCCTCGGTCTCGTGCTCGTGCAGCCCTTGCTGATCGGCGGCTACCTGCCGCGATTGTCGGCCTATCGCGGCAGGCGCGCCCATCACTGGATCGGCGGCGCGCTTGCTCTCGCGATTCTGATCCACGTCGCCGGCCTCTGGATCACCAGCCCGCCCGACATGGTGGACGCACTGACCTTCTCATCGCCGACGCCGTTCTCTCCCTTCGGCGTGATCGCGATGTGGGCCATCTTCGCGGTTGCGTTCCTGGCTCTGCTGCGAAGGCGGTTGGGATTGCGGCCGCGAACCTGGCGCATCATCCATATTCCCCTCGCCATCGTCATCGTCGCAGGTAGCGTGGTCCATTGCCTGCTGATCGAGGGGACGATGGAGACGATCTCCAAGGTGGCACTCTGTGCGCTCGTCCTCGCGGCGGCCGTGAAAGTCATGATTGACCTGCAGGTGTGGCGGAAGCGAAGGACGCCGCGCGGGGAGAATGTCGCGCGGCAATAATCCGCGGATCAGGTCAGCTCCGGCACTTCCCCAGTCCCATCTCTTGTGCGCAGAATGGCGCGCGCCAAGCATCGTCATCGGGCCGGGAGGATCTCGAAATGGCAGAGCAGACCATTCGCTTCGACGATGGTGCCGCCTACGAGCAGATGATGGGAATCTGGAGCCGGTTCGCAGGCGAGATATTCCTTGATTGGCTGGCACCTCCTGCAGGCTTGCGGTGGATCGACATCGGTTGCGGCAACGGCGCCTTCACTGAACTCCTGGTCGAGCGCTGCAACCCCGCCGAGGTCCAGGGCATTGACCCCTCGGCCGAGCAGCTTGCTTTTGCGCGCACACGACCTGCGGCGCGCGTGGCAAAGTTTCACCAGGGCGATGCGATGGCACTTCCTTTCGCCGACGCCAGCTTCGATGCGGCTGTGATGGCGTTGGTTCTGGTGTTCGTTCCGGACCCTGCGAGGGGCGTCAGCGAAATGGTGCGGGTCGTTGTCCCCGGCGGTGCGGTCATGACGTATATGTGGGACATGTTGGGTGGCGGCTTTCCGCTCGACCCGATCTATGACGAGATGAAGGCAATGGGCATTCCGGCAACGCGCCCGCCACGGATGGATGCCTCTCGCATGGAAGCGTTGCGGGACCTGTGGCGAGGAGCAGGTCTCGAGGACGTGCAAACGCGAGAGATTACGGTGCAACGGACGTTTTCAGGTTTCGATGATTTCTGGGCAATCAGTCTGAAGTCCCCCGCGCTCCGGCCTTCCGTTGCCGCCATGAGGCCCGCGGACGTCGAGACCCTCATCGCGCGGGTGCGTGCGGGCCTGCCGGCGCATGTGGACGGCCGCATCACCTGCACTGCGCGCGCGCACGCGATCAGGGGGCGCCGGCCCAAATAGCTCGCACTGTGCGGCCCGTAGGATGGATAGAGCACTTGCGAAACCCATCATCTTCGCCACCGCACGAGTCTGATGGGTTTCGCTGCGCGCGGCAGTGGTCCAGAATCGAGAGGTGAAATCTCTCGCCGCGTCATTGCGAGGAGCCCTTGCGACGAAGCAATCCAGACTGTTTCCGCGGACACATTCCTGGATTGCTTCGCTACGCTCGCAATGACGGAACCTGGCTGCACCGCTTAGCTTGCCGCAGCCTTCGACCGGGCGTAACCTCGCGCAATGCTCGTCACGTCCCCCGATCTGAAAGCGTTCCTGCTGGCGACGCCGTTCTTCGGCGGGCTTTCGGAGGCAGGCCTCGACCTCTTGATCTCGATGCTAGTCGAGCGCCGCTTCGAGGCCGACGCGACCGTTGTGGCCGAGGGCGAGCCGGGACGTTCGATGTTCATCGTCAAGTCCGGCCGGCTGGCGGTGAGCAAACGCACGCATGCGGGCAGGGTCATCCCGATATCGCGTTTGGAGCCTGGCGATTTCTTCGGCGAGATGACGCTGATCGAAATGCAGAACCGCTCCGCCACTGTTATCGCGGAGGCGCCGACCGTGCTGTACGAGCTGACGGCCCAAAAGCTCTATGCCTGCTACAAGGCCGACATCCGCGCCTACGTGATCGTTCTGCAGAACATCAATCGCGAGCTATGCCGGCGGTTGCGCCGTTCGGACGACCGCTTCGCAGCACTGCAAATGAATGGCGACCATTGATGGTGCGCAGTGCGTAGGATGGGTAGAGCCCTTGCGAAACCCATCATGTTTCGTGGCTCGACAAGGAGCAGATGGGTTTCGCTTCGCTCTACCCATCCTACGGGCTACTGAGATCCTCGACGCGCATCACGACTTGTCGTGCGCGTACTTCTCCAGGACCAGCCGATTATACTCGTCCCTGACGGCTCTGCGGGAAACATGTCCCTTCCGGTCCTTGGCGATTTTCAAAAGATCAGGATCGGTCGGTGCTTTTGATTTCCGCCGAAATCTCGCAAGAAGAGGAATCGTCGGCTCCGACATCCTTCCAAACAGGCGGTCGAACCATCCCATCGTGTCCTCCCGGACAGGGTCGCGAGCGAAAAGACTAGCACCATGAAATGAGGGGTCAACGTGCCGTGTGGCCGCAACCTTTCGAAGAGGCGCAACCGGAAGGACACCGAGCGCAACGCTTCTGGCCCGTCGGGCAAAACACCACCTCTCCCGCGCAGCCCCCGTCAATCCCTTCCCGCAAATATATTCCACTTTACCGAAATTCGGAATTGCAGTATCCATCGCTCATCCCGGCCCAAGGAGAGGGGCGATCGTACGTCGTCACGAACGAGGGCCAGGGTGCGGTGGACGCGGCTGCGTCGGGCACGCGGGGCGGGACCAGGGCGAGATGAACCTCGTGAGGTCTCACAGCGTGCGGAACGGACGGCGCCAACATCCGGCGAAGCCTCTTGGCGGAGCCGGAAGCTGCGTACGGCAAAACCGTGGGTCCTGACCGTCGTTGCTACGGTCAAACCTTGCGGAGATGCATCTGGGCTCAACCGGGCCTTGAGGCATCGTCAATTCGCGAGGTGACGGAGGCCAGAAGGAACTCGGCTCCGGGGAGAGCAGGCATAAGCCGTCAAACCACTGCGCAGGGAAGGCCGTGTGTTGGGCTTCACCTGTATGCCGCTGTGCAGTTTTCTGCGTGTGCTGTCGCACAGCGGACCGTGGGTGCCAGCCGGCACCCGGCCTTCCCTGCGCCCTCTTCATAGAAGAGGGACAAGGAAACGAGCAAAACTCGGGCGTTTCGGGCCGCGAGAATGCCAAGCCATGTGTGGAAGACTGACGAAACGACCGAGCTTGCTCTTCTCGCCCGTGAGGATCAGCGGCGCGCGGCGATCGCCGTCAGCTCCAGCTTGACGCCCGGGCCGAGATCCGCAACGGCGATCGCGGCCCGCGCCGGCAGATGCTCCGCAGTGAAATAGCGCTTCCACACCTGGTTGAACGCGGCCTTCTCCGTGAGGTCGGCCACGAAGATCGTCACCTGCAGAACGCAGGAGAGATCGGAGCCGGCTCCCTCGAGCAGGGTCCTCAACTGGCGCAGCACATCGTCGGCCTGGCCCGCCATGTCGAGCCGGGCATCTTCAGGGACGATGCCGCCGAGATAGAGCACGCCATTGTGCTCGACGATCTCGTGGAGCAGTCCTTCATAGGGCAGGGAACGTGTGATCACGATCGCATCCATGGGTGTTGCGGGCGCGCTGGCCAGGCACAAGGCTTGGTTCAACAAGGCTTGGTTCAACACGGCCCGCGTCGGTGAGGAAAGCTGGTGCTGCCAGACAGGATTGAACTGTCGACCTCTCCATTACCAATGGAGTGCTCTACCACTGAGCTACGGCAGCATGTGCTGGGACAAGAATCGGCCGCCCGAGGGGCCTACCAAGCGGGCCGATATCTGCCACAAGCCCCCCTCCTGCGCAAGCTTGCTAGCCCCGCCAAAACGAGAAAATCGGGCCGATATCGGCGCCAAAATGCCCGTTTTCGTCCGGACTGACCGCCTTCATGCCGATTCGGGGTCTGATATCCCTGCCCAACTGGTCAGTTGGCCGGGGAGCCGGATTCGATCCATCTCGCGTTTCGCAAGGGTCCTATCGCCTCACCCTCTTGAGCTGCCACACTTCGATGGCATCCTGTGGCCGGTTGCTGTGATGGAGCCGCGATGGGCGACGAGACTGACAAGAGCGCGAGGCAGCCGAGGGCGTCCCGGGACGACCGGCTGAAATCGGCGCTGCGCGAAAACCTGAAGCGGCGGAAGTTGCAGGCGCGCGAACGCGCCGCAAGCACCGACCCCTCGCAGAACGACGATGGTTCCCTAAATGAGGGGGCCGCCGGCAAGACCTCTCGTTGAACGCCGGCGGCTGGAGATTTTGGAGTGCATGCAGTGGCCATGGGGCAGGACGAAACACAACGAACCGACCGTGATGCGCAGCTGTTGCGGTTCACCCGCCCCGAGCAGACCTTTCCGGCGCTGACGCCCGCCGAGATCGAACGGATCAGGCACTTCGGCGAAATCCGCACCTACGCGGACGGCGAGTTGCTGTTCGAGACCGGCAAGCCCGGGCCCGGCATGTTCGTGGTGCTGGCGGGCCACGTCGCCATCACCCAGCGCGACGGTCTCGGTCACGTCACGCCGGTGATCGATCAGGGGCCGGGGCAATTCCTGGCCGAGCTCGGCCAGCTCTCCGGCAGGCCGGCGCTGGTCGACGGCCGCGCCGAAGGCGATGTCGAGGTGCTGCTCGTCCCGCCGGACCGGCTGCGCGCGCTGCTGGTGGCCGAAGCCGAACTTGGCGAGCGCATCATGCGCGCGCTGATCCTGCGCCGGGTCAATCTGATCCAGGGCGGCATCGGCGGCCCCGTGCTGATCGGCCCCTCGAACTCCGCCGGCGTGGTGCGCCTGCAGGGCTTTCTCACCCGCAATGGCCAGCCGCATCATCTGCTCGATCCCGAGAGCGAGCATGACGCCGCCGAACTGATCGCGCGCTACTCGCCGAAGCCGGAGGATTGGCCGCTCGTCGTCACGGCCGGCGGCACGGTGCTGCGCAATCCTAGCGAGACCGAGCTCGGCCGCGCCATCGGCATGATCGGCGGGGCCAAGGACGACCGTATCTACGATGTCGCCATCGTCGGCTGCGGGCCGGCGGGGCTCGCGACTGCGGTCTACGCTGCGTCCGAAGGTCTCTCGGTCGCGGTCGTCGACACCCGCGCCTTCGGCGGCCAAGCCGGCGCCAGTGCGCGCATCGAGAACTATCTGGGCTTCCCGACCGGCATCTCCGGCCAGGCGCTGGCGGGCCGCGCCTTCACCCAGGCGCAGAAGTTCGGCGCCGACATCATGATTCCAATGTCGGTGAGCTCGCTGGATTGCTCGCGCGTCAATGGCACCTTCGCGCTGGCGCTGGATTGCGGCGAAACCTTGCGCTCCCGTTCGGTGGTGGTCGCGAGCGGCGCGCGCTATCGCCGTCCTGACATCGCCAACCTCGACAAGTTCGAGGGCCGCGGCGTCTGGTACTGGGCATCGCCCGTGGAGGCGCGGCTCTGCGCCGGCGAGGAGGTGGCTCTGGTCGGCGCCGGCAATTCGGCTGGCCAGGCCGCCGTGTTCCTGTCGGGCCATGCGAAAAAAGTGCTGATGATCATCCGCGGCGGCGGCTTGGGCGCCAGCATGTCGCGCTATCTCATCGAGCGCATCGAAGCGACCCCGAACATCGAACTGATGTTCAACACCGAGATCACCGCGCTCGAGGGCGACGAGGCCTCGCTGCTGCGGCGCATCCGCTGGAAGAGCCGGCTCTCGGATGACGAGGATTCCGCCGACATCCGCAATCTCTTCCTGTTCGTCGGCGCCGATCCCGCCACGTCCTGGCTCGACGGTTGCGGCGTGACGCTCGATCGCGGCGGCTTCGTGGTCACGGGCGCGCAGTCGGAGCAGAACCAGGGCAAGCTGGTGGCGCCGCTGGAGACCTCCGTGCCCGGCGTCTACGCCGTCGGCGACGTCCGCTCCGGCTCGGTCAAGCGCGTCGGCGGCGCCATCGGCGAGGGCGCGCAGGTCGTTGCCTCCCTGCATGGCTATCTCGGCGACGCCGCAAAACCGGCGCTTTAGTCAAGGACAAGGCAAGGCAATGGCAAGCCAAATCCGGCTTGTCATCTTGCTGCGCAATGCGTGACTATCCCCTCGTCGCGAGGCAATCGCGCGCGGAAAAAACAACGATTCAACGGGAGGACCAAATGGCTGAAGTCGTCGTGCTCTACAAGACACCCAAGGATGCTGCCGCCTTCGACAAGTACTATGCCGAGACGCACATTCCACTCGCCAAGAAACTTCCCGGCCTGAAGAACTACGCCGTCAGTAAAGGGCCGGTCGCATCTCCCGCAGGCCCTTCCGGAATCCATCTCGTCGCCATCCTCACCTTCGACAGCGTGGCCGACGTTCAGGCCGCCTTTGCCAGCCCGGAAGGCAAGGCGACCGGCGCCGACGTGCCGAAATTCGCCAGCGGCGGTGCCGACATCCTGATCTTCGATACCAAGAACGTGTGAGTTCGATTCAACTTTCGTCGAAAGCCTGCCGTCGTTTGTGACAGCGCTGCAAAAAGTTCAGCCATGCGTTTTTCGATTTCGCACGATGACGCATGGCTGCGCTCATGCATGTGACGACAACGCAGGTGGTAATCCGATGAGGACCGTAATACTATTCTCGTCACCTCAACGCCGAGAGTAGGAGAGATGTCATGGTGCTTGGCCTAAGCCTGCCCGCCCTTACGCTGATCCATGTCATCATCAGCCTGATTGCCATCGTCGCCGGGCTTGTCGTGATGTTCGGCCTGCTTGGCTCGAAGTCGATGCCGGGCCTGACTGCGATCTTCCTGCTGTTCACCATTCTCACCAGCGCGACTGGTTTCCTGTTTCCATTCAAGGAGCTGCTGCCCTCGCACATCATCGGCATCATCTCGCTGGTGCTGCTCGCGATTGCCTGTTTCGCGCTCTACGGCATGAAGCTCGGCGGCGTCTGGCGCCCGGTCTACATCGTCACCGCGATGATCTCGCTCTATTTCAACGTCTTCGTGCTGGTGATCCAGTCGTTCCTCAAGGTGCCCGCACTTGCCGCGCTCGCGCCCGCCGTGCCCCCGGCGCCGCCATCGGGGCCGGTCTTCGCCGTGGTGCAGGGCATCGTGCTGGTGTTCTTCGTCGTGCTGACCATCGGCGCCTGGCGCCGCTACAAGCCCCTGGCGTTTGCCTGATTGGCCCCTCTCGTCATTCCGGCCATCGCACAGCGATAAACTCTGGTGCGCAATCGCGCACCAGAGAATCCCGATTTATCAATCTCCAGATTCCGGGTTCGCGCTGACGCGCGTCCCGGAATGACGTCTCTCATTGAAAGGAGCCCCACCATGCCCACCATCACCACCAAAGACGGCGTCGAGATCTTCTACAAGGACTGGGGCTCGGGCCAGCCGATCGTGTTCAGCCATGGCTGGCCGCTGTCCTCGGACGATTGGGACGCGCAGATGATGTACTTCGTCACGCGCGGCTATCGCGTCATCGCCCATGACCGCCGTGGCCACGGCCGCTCGGCGCAGGTCGCCGACGGCCACGACATGGATCATTATGCCGACGATCTCGCCGCGCTCACCGCGCATCTCGACCTCAAGAACGCCCTCCATGTCGGCCATTCCACCGGCGGCGGCGAGGTCGTGCACTACATCGCCCGTCACGGCGAGAGTCGCGTCGCGAAGGCCGCGATCCTCTCCGCGGTGCCGCCGCTGATGGTGCAGACCGCAGCCAATCCCGGAGGCCTGCCGAAGAGCGTGTTCGACGATTTCCAGGCCCAGCTTGCCGCCGGCCGCTCGGCCTTCTACCGCGACATCGCCGCCGGCCCGTTCTACGGCTACAACCGCCCCGGCGCAAAACCGCTGGAAGCGGTGATCGAGAACTGGTGGCGCCAGGGCATGATGGGTGGCGCGAAAGCGCATTACGACGGCATCGTCGCGTTCTCGCAAACCGATTTCACTGAGGATCTGAAGAAGATCAACGTCCCGGTGCTGGTGATGCATGGCGACGACGACCAGATCGTGCCATACGCGGACTCGGCGCCGCTCTCGGCCAAGCTGCTCAAGAAAGGCATCCTGAAGACCTACAAGGGATTCCCCCACGGCATGCCGACCACGCATGCCGAGACGATCAACGCGGATCTCCTGGCGTTCTTCAGGGAGTGAGGTTTCACGACTCTCACCCTCCCTTGTTGTGGGAATGGGTGGCTCGCCGCGTAGCGGCGAGCCGGACGAGGGCTTAACTTGTGTGTGGAAATTTCGGGGCTCGTGCGCGTTGAGCCCCGTCCACTCCAGGAGAGGCGCGGCGATGTCGCCCCAGCTCAAACTGATCGCTCTCGACGCCGACGACCTCGCCGTGATCTCGACCCATGTCCAGGACGCCCGCGTCCAGGCTTCCGATATCATTTGGCGGCAGGGCGAGAAACGGCTTGTGGTCGGAATGAGCCGGCTGGACTGGGAGCAGACCTTGGAGGGCGAGACCGAGCCGCGCCGGCTGGTCGCAGCGCTCCGTTTCGACCGTGTGCTCGCCTGCAAGTCGCGCAACATTGACCTCGCCGCGCCGGACAAGATCCTGGATCTCGTCGGCATTGAATTTCACCCCCGGGACGGCCGAGCCGAGGAGCCCGGCGGCAGCGCCCTGCTTTTGTTCGCCCAGGGCGGCGCCATCCGCCTGGACGTCGAGTGTCTGGAATGCGAGCTGACCGACCTCGGGGCCGACACGCTGGGCACTGGAGTCCAGGGGGAGGGCTGAAGAGGCCGTATACCAGCCGAATGGGCCCTGGCTGGATGGCATCTGCCGAGGGTTGACGCAGCTTTCCCGCCGCGCCATTGAGCAGGGGACCTGGTGCGCCGACCCGCCCCTCAAGACCAGCCGGAAGCCAAGCGAAACATGCCCGTTCGCCTCGACCGCAGCAGCGCTGATTTCGACCAGCGATTCGCCGCCTTCCTCGCCGCCAAGCGCGAGGCGTCGGCCGACGTCGAGGCCGCCGCGCGCGCGATCGTCGACGACGTGGCCAAGCGTGGCGACGCCGCCCTGCTCGAGGCGACGGCCAAGTTCGACCGCTTGAGGCTGGACGCATCCTCCTTGCGCGTCTCCGCCGCCGAGATCCAGGCCGCCGTGAAGGCCTGCGAGCCTGCGACGCTGGATGCGCTCGAGCTTGCGCGCGACCGCATCGAGACCTATCACCGCCGCCAGCTGCCGAAGGACGAGCGCTTCACCGATCCGCTCGGCGTCGAGCTTGGCTGGCGCTACACCGCAATCGAATCCGCCGGCCTCTACGTCCCCGGCGGCACGGCGGCCTATCCGTCATCGGTGCTGATGAATGCCGTGCCGGCGAAAGTCGCCGGCGTGTCGCGCCTCGTGATGGTGGTGCCCTCGCCGGACGGCAAGCTCAATCCGCTGGTCCTGGCGGCCGCCCATCTCGGCGGCGTCACCGAGATCTACCGTGTCGGTGGTGCGCAGGCGGTGGCCGCGCTCGCGCACGGCACCGCGACCATCGCGCCGGTCGCCAAGATCGTCGGCCCCGGCAATGCCTATGTCGCTGCCGCCAAGCGGCTGGTGTTCGGCAAGGTCGGTATCGACATGATCGCCGGCCCCTCGGAGGTGCTCGTCATCGCCGACGACACCGGCAACGCCGATTGGATCGCCGCTGACCTCTTGGCGCAGGCCGAGCACGATTCCAGCGCGCAGTCGATCCTGATCACGGACTCGGCGCGCCTTGCCGCCGACGTCGAAAAGGCGGTCGAGGCGCAGCTGAAGACGCTGCCACGCGCCGCGATCGCCAGCGCGTCCTGGGCCGATTTCGGCGCCGTCATCATGGTGAAGAACCTGGGCGAGGCCGTCCCGCTTGCCGACGCCATCGCGGCCGAGCATCTCGAGATCATGACCGTCGATCCCGACGCGCTCGCGGCGAAGATCCGCAATGCCGGCGCGGTGTTCCTCGGACCGCACACGCCCGAAGCGATCGGCGATTATGTCGGCGGCTCCAACCACGTGCTGCCGACGGCGCGCTCGGCGCGGTTTTCCTCCGGGCTCTCGGTGCACGACTTCATGAAGCGCACCTCGATCCTGAAATGCGGGCCCGACCAATTGCGTGCGCTGGGACCTGCCGCGATGACGCTCGGCAAGGCGGAGGGGCTGGACGCCCATTCCCGCTCGATTGGATTGCGCCTCAATCTGTCATGACAAAGCCGCCCGCACAGGACGACTCAACCAATCGCATCGTCGGCGTCACGCTCGACGAGGAATCGATCGGCCGTTCCGGGCCCGACATCGAGCACGAGCGGGCGATCGCGATCTACGATCTGATCGAGCAGAACCTGTTTGCGCCCGAGGGTGCGGACGGCAAGGGCCCGTTCACGCTGCATATCGGCATCACCGGCAACCGGCTGATGTTCGACATCCGCCGCGAGGACGGCACGCCCGTGGTCGCGCATCTGTTGTCGCTGACGCCGTTCCGGCGGATCGTGAAGGACTATTTCATGATCTGCGACAGCTATTACCAGGCGATCCGCACCGCGACCCCCGACAAGATCGAGGCCATCGACATGGGCCGCCGCGGCATCCATGACGAAGGATCGCGCACGCTGCAGGAGCGGCTGAAAGGCAAGGTGCGGGTCGACTTCGAGACCTCGCGCCGGCTGTTCACGCTCATTACTGTCCTGCACTGGAAGGGCTGAGCGCGATGGCGGATCCGCCACGCGCACGCGATCCTCAGTCGGTGCTGTTCGCCTGTGCGATGAACAGCGTGCGCTCGCCGATGGCCGCGAGCCTGTTGCAGCACATGTTTCCGCAAGGGCTCTATGTGAAGTCGGCCGGCACCAAGAAGGGCGAGCTCGATCCCTTCGCCGTCGCCGTGATGGGCGAGCTCGGCCAGGACATCTCCGGCCACAAGCCGCAGACCTTCGAGGAGCTGGAGGATTGGGAGGGACTGAATTTCGACCTCATCATCACGCTCTCGCCCGAGGCGCATCACAAGGCGCTGGAGCTGACGCGAACGCTCGCGGCCGAGGTCGAATACTGGCCGACGCAGGATCCCACCACCATCGAAGGCAGCCGCGACCAGAAGTTAGCTGCCTATCGCGAGGTCTGCGATCAGCTCCTGATGCGCATCCGGCGGCGCTTCGCCAAGGTCGGCGCGGCGAGCGGGTAGCATCGGCCCGCCGTAACACCCGCGTCACAGAGAGCAGGCACAGCCGTGGCGGACACCTCGAATCACCAAACTCCGGTTCCCGGGTTGTGAAATCAGCCCCCTTCCGATAGGTTCCGCGCGCAATTCACCCCTGCCTCATCTTCCAAATCACCTGATGCTTGGCCGCCCCAAATTCGTACTTGCCTCCGGCTCGCCGCGTCGGCTGTCGCTGCTCAACCAGGCCGGCATCGAGCCGGATGCGCTCCGGCCGGCCGACGTCGATGAGACGCCGAGGCGGGGCGAGCTGCCGCGCGCCTGCGCCAACCGGCTGGCCAGAGCCAAGGCCGACGCTGCGCTGAAGTCGGTGCAGCTCGACGACGAACTGCGCGGCGCCTTCATCCTCGCCGCCGACACGGTGGTGGCGGTCGGCCGCCGCATCCTGCCCAAGGCCAATCTGGTCGACGAGGCCGCGCAGTGCCTGCGGCTGCTGTCGGGCCGCAACCACCGCGTCTACACCGCGATCTGCCTGGTCACGCCGCGCGAGGCTTTCCGCCAGCGTCTGGTCGAGACGCGCGTGCGCTTCAAGCGCCTGTCCGAGGACGACATCCAGGCCTATATCGGCTCCGGCGAATGGCGCGGCAAAGCCGGCGGCTACGCCGTCCAGGGCATCGCCGGATCCTTCGTGGTCAAGATGGTGGGGTCCTACACCAACGTCGTCGGCCTGCCGCTCTACGAGACCACGACACTGCTCGGCGGCGAGGGCTTTCCGATCCGCTTCGGCTGGCTCAATACCACCACGGTGTGAGCCCAAGGGCCGCGCCGACAAAAACCTCGAAAACAACCCCATGCACAGTAGAATGGCCCCGCCGGGTCCGACCAGCGGCGCATGCGCGGCTGCACCGGGAACCCGTTTCCGGGCAGGCTCTTGAACCCCGTCACCCCGTGTAAGCTGCCGACATCCATGGACGACCAGGTCAACAAGCCCACCGGCCCGCTCAAAACCTGCCCGATCTGCGGCAAGCCGCAGACGCAGGCCACCCGTCCGTTCTGCTCCTCGCGCTGTCGCGACGTCGACCTGAACCGCTGGCTGAAGGGCTCCTACGTCATCCCCGGCCGCGACGACGAAACCGACGACGTCGAATAATCGAGCTGTATCAAAGCTTTAATTGCCTCGCTGAAGCGCCGAGCAGCAGCCGCAGCAACCCCGCCCGATCTTGTGCACAGAAGGGCCGCGCCCGGCGCAGCCACTTGGCGAAGCCGGGTGGACAGGCCGCTCCGAGCCCACTATAAACCGCCCGCTCGATGGGCTTTGGCCCCTCTCTTGGAGCACGCCCAGGTAGCTCAGTTGGTAGAGCATGCGACTGAAAATCGCAGTGTCGGTGGTTCGATTCCGCCCCTGGGCACCATTTCCCTGACATCGAATATCCCCGAGCTGTAGCTGCCCCCGAGCCACGACCCTCGTCCGCTATACGTAGCCGGCGGCCGCTGATATGATCCTCCGACGGTAAACGGCAGCTCGCCACCATACTTTTCTGCGATGCCGGCCTTCTGATCGGACCTCGATCCCGCTCGCGCCATTTCGCATTGCTTCGACAAGAACGCTGAACAAATTCGCCAACGGCTGCCGCGTCCCCGCTCACATCAGGAGATGTGCCATGGCTGCATCGGACTGGCGTCTCGAAGGCGAATGGATGAAGAACTGCACCTGTGCGTTCGGCTGCCCCTGCGATTTCAACGCACGGCCGACCCAAGGCTATTGCAAGGGATTGGTCGCCATGCGGATCGCCAAGGGACATTTCGAAGGGACCAGGCTCGATGGTCTCTGCTTTGCGATCACGGTCGATTTCCCCGGGCCGCTGCATGAGGGCAACGGGACAATCCAGCCCATCATCGACGAACGCGCCACGGCGGAGCAGCGACAGGCGTTGTTCGATATCTTCTCCGGTAAGCATTCGGCCGAAGGCACGCTGTTCCAGATCGTCAGCATGATCGTCACCAAGATCCATGATCCCGTGTTTGTGCCGTTCGAGTTCTCCTTCGACAAGGACGGACGCGTCGCAAGACTCGTCGCCAAGGGCGTGCTCGAGACCGATGTCGAGCCGATCAAGAATCCGGTGACCGGTGATCCGCACCGCATCCAGGTGGTCATGCCCGAAGGGTTCGAACATCGGGCGGCCGAGGTCGCATCCGCCGACATCCGCTCGACCGGCGCGATCCGGTTCGAGACCCGCGCTACGCATAGCTCGCTCGCCAATGTCGTGCAGACGCCCAAGGGCGTTGCGGCATGATGCGGCGCTGACACCGACACGAGATCTCGGTGTCAGCTCCTCGTCGCCATGGACAAGTCGATGCAGGAGCGCTCGATACTCGAACACTTGCTCCACCGCGACCGGCTGATCGTCGCGATCGGGACCGCCGCAGTGGTCGCGCTCGCCTGGGCCTATCTCGCTGCGGGCGCCGGCATGGACACCGAGATGATGGCCGACATGCCGGACATGGCGCCGATGCCGTGGACGCCGTTCTATGGCGCGCTGCTGTTCGTGATGTGGTGGGTGATGATGGTCGCGATGATGGCGCCGAGTGCGGTGCCCACCGTTCTCTTGTATGCGACGGTCAAGCGAAGGCAGGAGACTGCCTCCCGCGCCGCAATCGATAGCTGGATCTTTCTCGCCGGTTATCTCGTGACGTGGGCCGGGTTCAGTCTCGCTGCGGTCCTGGTGCAAGCAGCATTCGAACGCTTCGGGTTGCTGTCGATGGCGATGGCAAGCACCAGCGCGATTCTGGGCGGCGGCGTGCTGATTGCGGCAGGGCTCTATCAGTTCACGCCGCTCAAACAGGCCTGCCTCCGTTACTGCGACAGTCCGCTGTTGTTTCTCAGTCGATATTGGCGGCCCGGCACGCGCGGCGCATTCCGGATGGGACTTCGCCACGGCAGCTACTGCGTCGGCTGCTGCTGGTTTCTGATGGTATTGCTGTTCGTCGGCGGCGTGATGAACCTGGCCTGGATCATCGGCATCGCGCTCTATGTGGCCGCCGAGAAGCTGCTGCCGTTCGGCCAACGATTGAGTTATGCGGCAGGCGCGCTCCTCATCCTGTCCGGCACGATCGTTCTTGCGCGCGCGATGTGAAAGCGGTCCAAAGACGGTTAAAATGTGCCGCTTGCGATATGCCCACCGGCTTAATTGCTCAAAACCGGCCGGCCTCCGTGATGATACGGATGCTTTGAGCTAAGAATTGAGCTTCCTCAAAACAGAAACTTAAGGCTGTTTCAACTAGCTTTGCGCCACGAACAGCACCCGCGCGCCGCCTTCGGTTCCGGGTGTCCCTGTGCGGTCGAGGCGGAGACAAGGCGATGCCAATACTGCGGGCGAGCGCAGTTCTGCCCTGGCGGCTGAAGCGGGGGGGGGCGCGTCGTGATTCCCGCAGGGGCAGTCCGCAAAGCCGGAAGAGCGATCCTGCGGAATGCTCCGCTGCAGATCGCATTGTTCTTTCTGCCGCTAGTCTGGATCGGCTATTTCGCAATTACCGCCTCCGAGCGGATGGATGCGATCCAGCAAGCGCGGTCGCACGGCAACAGCGTCGCCGAATTGTTCGAGGAGAACACCGAGCGCATCTTCGAGCGCGTGGATCAGTCGTTGCTGGTGGTACAGGCACTCTACGCCCAGGATCCGCAGGCCTTCAGCCTGAAGTTCTGGTCCGACAAGGCCCGCCTCGCCACCGGCGACGTGGTCCAGTTCGCTCTGATCGGATCGGACGGATACATGATCGAGACGACGGCGGGCTATTCCGGTCCGCCGCTTTATCTCGGTGATCGCGAGCACTTCATTCATACCATGTCGCAGGTCGACGATCGCCTTTACGTGGCGAAGCCGGTGCTGGGCCGCGCGTCCAAAAAGTGGACGATACAGCTCGCGAGAAAGCTGTTCGATCTCGCCGGCAATCGGGTCGGCGTGGTTGTCGGCTCGATCAGCGTCGACGTCGTCGGCAGGTTCTACGACACCGCAAAGCTCGGCGTCGGAGGAACGCTGGTGCTCAGGAATGCGAGCCACGTCGTGCTCGCCGCCCGGGGCGTGGACCAGGGGTCAGTGCTGGGACAAAGCGCGCCGAGCCGCGTCGCGGGCGAACTGGGCGACGGCTTCTATGCGCAATATTGGAACGAGAACCGACCGGACCGCAGCGACCGACTGATCACGGCGCGCAGGTCGCGTGCGTTTCCGCTCATCTTCACCGTCGGCATTTCGGAGCAGGAGATCTATTCCCGCTCCGCCTTCAGGCAGAAGGTCTATCTCGGCGGCGCGGTGCTGCTCACGTTCATCATCCTCGCCGCGACGACATTTCATTGGCGACGGCAGCAGGCGCTGGATCGCGCCCACCGCGAGCGGCGCGATTTCGCCAGCAAGTTCGAGGATGCGCTCAGGAACCTCCCCCAGGGCTTGAGCATGTTCGATGGCCGCGACCGTCTGATCGCGTTCAACCGGCAATGGCTCGAACTTTACGACCTCGTGCCGGAAGACATCCGGATCGGCATGGACTTCCGGGAGGTGTTCGCGAAGCAGACCGCCGTGCTCGACGTCGAAGCGTACCTCGTCGATTTGAAGAACCGGCTCGCCCAGTCGGAGCAGATCTCGAACACCGTGCAGTTTCCGGACGGACGGGTCGTCTACATCTCGTACGGCCGGCGCGAGGGCGGCGGCTGGGTTGCCACGCATGAGGACATCACCGAGCGCAAGGCGTCGGCGGACCGCATCGAGCGGCTCGCGCATTACGACAGCCTGACCGGCCTTGCCAATCGCAACCTGTTCAAGGAGCGCATCGACGAGGCGCTGGCCCGCCCGCGCCGGCCGGAGCCCGCGTTCGCCGTACTCCTGCTCGATCTCGACAAGTTCAAGTCGGTCAATGATGCGCTCGGCCACCAATGCGGCGACGCGTTGCTGAAGCAGGTTGCCGACCGGATCAAGGCGCAGATCCGTGATGCCGATACGGCGGCGCGAATCGGCGGCGATGAATTTGCCGTCATCGTCGCACCCGGCGGGGCCGCGATGCGCGACGGCGCTGAAAGCCTGGCCGCGCGGCTGGTCGAGGCCATTGCCGAACCCTTTCACATCGATGGCCACCCCGTCGTGAGCGGCTGTAGCATTGGCCTTGCGCTCGTGCCCGAGCACGGCACGCGGGTCGACGAGATCCTTCGCAACGCCGATCTTGCGCTCTACAGGTCAAAGAATGCCGGCAGAAACTGCTTCCACGTCTATTCACCGGAGCTCAAGGCGGAAGCGGATCAACGCAACGTGCTCGAGATCGAGCTGCGTGAAGCGATCTGGCGTGAGGAGATAGAGCTGTTTTATCAGCCTGTGATCGAGCTCGGCACTGGTCGGGTAAAATCGGTCGAGGCCCTGGCGCGCTGGCATCACGCCACCAGGGGCTACGTCCCTCCGGCGGAGTTCATTGCGGTTGCCGAGGCGGGGGGACTGATCGTCGAGCTCGGCCACCAGGTGCTCGCCAGGGCCTGCCGCGATGCGATGAGCATGCCGGGCGACATCAAGGTCGCTGTCAATCTCTCCGCCCTGCAATTTGCCAGCGCCAATCTCGTCGACACCGTGACCTTTGCGTTGACGCAGAGCGGGCTTCCGCAGACCCGGCTCGAGCTCGAGATCACCGAAAGCGTATTTCTCGCCGACACCGAGGAGAACCTCAGGACGCTCCAGCGCCTCAAGGCGCTCGGCGTCTCCATTGCCCTCGACGATTTCGGTGTCGGATACTCGTCGTTGTCCTATTTGACGGCCTTTCCTTTCGACAAGGTCAAGATCGACAAATCCTTCATCGACAGGATCGATCGCTGCGAGACCGTCGCCGTGCTGAAATCCATCGTGCAGCTGGCAAAGACGCTGAAGCTGTCGATCGTCGCCGAGGGGGTCGAGTCCTCCGAACAGGTCAGACGGCTCCAATCACTCGGCATCCCGCTCGGCCAGGGATTTCACTTCAGCAAGCCCGTGCCGCTTGCAAGCCTCTCCTGGCAAGCCCCCACGGCGCGCCGGAAACGGCGGGTGGCGTGAGGTCAATGCCTCAGGCGTTTTCATCATGCCTCGCCACTGCAGCCCCTTCGGCCGAAGAGCGTTCCTCAATTGCCGGTTCGGAAGCCTGCGCCCGTCCTGGCACTCCCCTTGCTCAGTCCTGATCCAAGCCCGGGCCTCGGTGGAGAGGCCGTTTCAGGTTGAGGCAAGTGATGCAGGAAGTGTCCCGTTCTGGTGCTGTTGACGAACTCCGGCTCGACGCGTTGATCGCCGATCTATGGTGGCGCGTTCGGCTGATTAATACCGACATTCTCGAGGAAGAGGCGCGCGCCGGGGTGTTCGACCCGGTTCAGCCGACCTACCCGCTTCTCGCGGCCAACCTTCGCGCCCGGCGCGACAATCTGGTCGCGACGATCGGCGTGCTCGAGCAGCGTGCGAGATCGGTGTCGGAAGCGGCTTGAAGCGGTCGCGGGGGCGCGCCAGCCTCGGCGTCTTCGTCAACCGGCCCGGCTGCAGCGCCAGAGGCGGGCGCGGGATGCAATGCGCATCCTCGCATGGCTCGAATGCCTCCGACGCTGTGCCGCTAACAGTTGAATTCAGGCCGCCGCCTGCCCGTGTTATGGCTGGTCTCTGCACCCCCGCGAGGCCGCCATGCTCCCCATTCCCGCCGATATCTTCACCGAACCCGAGGACGTCTCGCCCGACGGCCTGGCCAATCTCGGCCCGCTTCGGCGTCTTGCCGGCACCTGGCAGGCGGACAAGGGCATCGACATCAATCCGAAGGCGGAAGGGCCGGAGCGGCGGACCTTCATCGAGCACATCCGCATGGATCCGATCGATCCGCAGGCCAACGGGCCGCAGCTGCTATACGGGCTGCGCTACCACATCCACATCAACACGCCCGAGGAAGACATCACCTTCCACGACCAGGTCGGCTATTGGCTGTGGGAGCCGGCGACCGGGCTGATCATGCAGACGCTGGCGATCCCGCGCGGGCAGGTGCTGCTGGCCTCGGGCAAGGCCGGGCCTGACGACAAGACGATCTCGGTCACCGCCAAGCGCGGCGACACCGCCTACGGGATCTGCTCGACCAATTTTCTGGAGCAGGCCTTTCGCACCGATGCTTACCGCTGCGACATCACCTTCAACGACGACGGCAGCTGGACCTATCTGATCCAGACCGAGTTGTTCGTGCGCGGCGCGCCGTTCAATCACCACGACACCAACACGCTCCAGCTCATAGCGCCACCCAGGCTCAATCCGCTGGCGGCGATCGTGAACGATCGTGCCGCGCGCGGTGGACCCGCGGCCTGAGCGCTGCCCTGAGGATTGCATGAAACCGTATGTCATCTGCCTGATGCACTCCAGCCTCGACGGCCGCACGCATCCCAGCCGCTGGCGTCCGAAGGGCGCGGGTACGGACTGGTTCGAGAAGATCCACGATGAGCTCGGCGGCGATGCTTGGGTGATCGGTCGCGTCACGGGTTCGGAGTTCGCCAAGGGCAGGCCCTATCCCCCGACAGACGCGAAAGTTCCGCGCGAAAACTGGTTCGCCCGGTGCGATGCGAAGACCTACGGCGTCGTGCTCGATGCCGAGGGCAAGATCGGTTGGGGGCGCGCGGAGATCGGCGGCGATCCGATCGTCGTCGTGCTGACCGAGAATGTCCCGGATTCGCATCTCGCTGGCCTCCGCGGCGAGGGCGTGTCCTACATCTTTGCCGGCAAATCCGAGATCGACCTCGCACTGACGCTGGACATTCTCAGCCGCGAGCTCGGCGTGAAGCGCCTGCTGGTCGAGGGCGGCGGCGTCGCCAACGGCGCGTTCCTGCGCGCCGGCCTCATCGACGAATTCAACCTGATCCTCAGCCCTGCGATCGACGGCGCAAAGGGCGCCCCGTTCGTGTTCGATTCCACCGAGGCGGACAGCGACCGGCGCGCGCCGATCGCCGCGATGACGCTGGAGAGCACGCGCGAGCTCGGCGGCGGCGTCCTGCTGCTGCGCTATCTGATCCAGAACGACCCGCAAGCCGTGAGCCGGTAAGGCGCGGCCATGTCCGATCCGTCCGAGCACATCGTCATCGTCGGCGCCGGCGCGGCCGGCCTGATGGCGGCGCGCGAGCTGGCGCGTGCCGGGCGCAAGGTGACGATCCTGGAGGCGCGCCAGCGCTGCGGCGGCCGCATTCATCCGCTGCCGGCCTCGCAGTTCGGCTATGCCGCCGACGGCGGCGCCGAGTTCGTCCATGGCGAGGCGCCGGTCACCCGCGCATTGCTGCGCGAAGCCGGCCTGTCGCTTCAGGAGATCGAAGGCGAGCAGTGGCGCTTTGACGGGACGAAGCTCACGCGCGAGCGCGACGATCCCCATGAAGCGGAGCTTCAGGCCAAGCTGGCGGACTTGAAGGACGACCTCACGGTCGCCGACTTCCTGCGCCGGCATTTTGCAGGCGACAATTACGCGCCGCTGCGCCATTCGATCGAGCGGATGGTCGAAGGCTATGACGCGGCCGATCCCGAACGCGCCTCCACGCTGGCGCTGCGCGCGGAATGGATGGACGGCGGGCACGCTCCGCAGGCGCGCATCGAAGGCGGCTGCGGCGCGATGATCGATTTCCTGGCGGCCGACTGCCGCAGGCAGGGCGTCACCATCCGCCTCGGCAGCGTTGTGTCGGCGATTGCGGAGGAGGGCGGCGCGGTGATCGTTCGCTGCGCCGGCGGCGACGTGCACGCCTGCGACCGCATGATCCTCACCGTGCCGCTGCCGCTGCTGCGCGAGATCGCGCTACCGGCAGGCGCGCGTGCCAAGCTGGCTGCTGTCGACGACATCGGCTTTGGCAACGTCATCAAGATCCTGCTGCGCTTCGCGCGGCCATGGTGGCGCGAGCGCAAGGAAGACCTTGCGGACATGACCTTCCTGCTGTCGGATGAGGCGATCCCGGTCTGGTGGACGCGCTATCCTGACCAGCATCCCGTGCTGACGGGCTGGTTCGGTGGCCCCCGCACGGCCGAGCTGGAAAGCCTCGACGCGCGAGCATTGATCGATGCCGGGCTCGGCTCGCTCGCCGCAATCTTCGGCCTGCCGCGCGATCACATCGTGCGCGAGCTGGTGGCGTCCGCCGCGACTAACTGGGCGCATGATCCGTTCGCGCGCGGCGCCTATTCGTGGGCGACGCCGCGCACGCGCGCGGCACAGGCGATCCTCGCGCGCGGCGACGGCTTGGTGCTGTTTTCCGGCGAAGCGCTCTATCGCGGCCGCGACATGGGCACGGTCGAGGCGGCACTGGCGAGCGGCCTGGAGACGGCGGACATGATCCTTCGGGGACAATGAAAAGAGGCCCGCATCTGATGCGGGCCTCTCGTCGCGTGTCTCTCCAGAACTTACCAGCGGCCGCCGCCGAAGCTGAACGTCACGCCGGGGCCTCCGCCGTAATAGCCGTACGGTCCGCCGCCGTAATAGCCGTGGTGCCGCGGGTAATAACCGTAGCTCCTGTAATACGGCCGGTAATAGCCGTGATGATGCCGCCAATGATGATGGTGGCGGTAATGCCTGCGGTGCGCGCTGATGTCGGTGGTTTGGCTTTCCTGCGCGGTCTGCTTGGCACTTGTATTGCCGGCCGCGCTCGCCGATCCACCGGCCAACGCCGCAGCACCAAGGGCGATCGCGGCAATGAGATATTTCATGTCATCACTCCAGTTGAAGGTCGTGTGACAACACATGAGTATCCCGCGCGTTCCAGCCACTGCGGGCGTCGAAACGACGCAGATTTTCAGTTCCCCGATGAACGCACGTTAACGTTTGTGAACGAGCGAAGGCCGCGCGATCTATCGTCGCATGAAGAGGCATGGCCTGCGACTCGCGCCCCGAACGCGGCGCAGCGTCTCTTCGACGATGCGGTGCGAGTCCGGGACACGAGAGTGGCGCATGTAGATTTTCGCAACTGTCACGGATGCGGATTAGGAAAGCGGTGTCGCTCGGAGAGCGCAGCGAGGATCGCGTCCTTGTCTGCGATGAATGTACGACCGTGATAGCTGAGCGCAGTGCCAGGGCTGCGTGGCATCAGCGCGATCGTACACGTTGACGCCAGCGGACACGGACCTACTTGAACGGGTCCTGGATCGACGGGGCCGACTGGCGGATGCGGCGCACGCTGACCGGCGTGCCGTCGGAGACGAACAGCAGCTCGTATTTGCGGCCCTCGCTATCGGTCGCCGAGCAGGTGACGTCGTTCACCTTTCTGGCGGCGAAGTTGCCGGTCTGCCGGCAGATGCCGGTCGAGGTCTGCTCGGCGGGCACGGGCAGGCCGTCGACCTTGGGGCGGTTCTTGGAGTTGAGCAGCACGCGGTCGATCCGCAGCTCGTAGGAATTGTCGTCGGCGCGCTTGCCGTTCTCGCCGGAGAACGACACCACGTGGCTGTCATCGGAGGGATCGTCGACCGCGACGGCGAAATTGACCCGTCCCGTGTCGCCATGGGCGTAGGCCACCGTCTTGCACGGGAAGGTGCGGCCTGCGACCCTGAACGTCTTGCAGTGGCCGGACATCAGCGCCAGGAGATCGATGAAGGCGTTCGGCCGCGCCGGCGGATTGTTGACCGGAATCGGTTTGGAAGTCTCGGCAAAACAAGGACTTGCCGCAAGCACGAGCAGCGCGGCGAGGACCAATCGGCGAAGGCGCATCGTCGGGCTCATGAGCCAGAGGGCTATGGCGGAAGAGTTCCGCACCATAGCCATCGAGCCGCAAATTGGTTGCGATCCCGTTTGTGCTGCAAATCCCGTCTGGAATACCACCACGGCCACCCCGACGGCGATTCGTTCAAATCGCCCGATCCATCCCGGCGGGCACATGCCATCAGGGCGGTGTTTTTTTCGTGGCATGATCCGGAAAAGTGCGTAGCGATTTTCCGAAAGGCTCATGCTCAAACAATAACCTAACCCATCGCCGCCTGCCAGCGCCTGTCGCGGAAGGAGGGGCGGCGGTGGAGGCGGGCGTCCAGCACGGCGCGGGCGCGGGGCAGCTCACCGCTGCGCATGAGCGCGACGATATAGGTGTCCTCGATCAGCTCGCGCTGGGCGTGGCTGCCGCCGATGCGCACCACCTCGCCGAGCACCGGCGCGAGCATCTGCACGCAAGTCCGGTAATCCTCATCGGCGAAAGCCGCGAGTGCGCGGAAGATCGCCGGCACCACAGGGCCCGCCGGCAGCTTGCCGTCGGCCAGCCGCTGCTCGATCGCCGCAAGGCGGGCGGCGAGCGCTTCGCGATTCTGCGTCGCGGCTGCGAATAGCGCCATGTGGACGTCGGCAAAGGACAGGCTCGATTTCGGAAACAGTTTTTGCGCGGCGGCGTCGGCTTCCTGCCACAGCGCCTTCGGTACCGCATGACCGTACATCGACAGGCGCCACAGCAGCGAAGCGCTGTCGGTGATGACGTTGAGCGGCGGCGCCTGCGTGGCAGTGGGCCGAAGCACGTCGGCATAGATCGCGAGCGCCCGCGCCGCATCGCCATGCTCGAGCGCGCCGAGCGCCTGATGCCAACGGATATGGCCGTGGAGGATTCCGGAGCGGTCATAAGCCGGCAGCCATTCGTCGACGAGACGATCGGCGTCCTCGATCGATCCGTCCTCGAACATCGCATGCAGCACCGCGTGCGCGGCGTGGGCATTTTCCCGGCGCAGATGGAAGCCGCGCTCGGTGACGGCGCGGCCGCGCGCGACGTCGCCATTCTCCGTCATCGCCCAGCCGGACATGGTGAGGAACCACCAGTCCTCGCCGTAATGTGGGGCGACGCGTTCGCAGAGCTCGTGCCGGGCGCGGTCGTGATCGGCCATGCCTGAGAAGGCGAACAGGCCGAACGCGCCAAGCGGCAGCGACAGCACCAATGCGTCGCGGGGCCATGCGTCGATATGCTTCAGCGTCGATGCGATCGCCTCCGGCAGCCGGCCCTCGATCGCGAGCGCCAGCGTCTCGACATGCGAGCGCTCGCGCTCGCTGCCGCGCCCGGCCACGAGCTCGCGCGCGCGTGCCGCCTTTTGCCGCGCGAGATCGCCCTGCTGGTAGAAGGCATGAACGCGGCCGCGGGCGATGTGGGCCAGCGCGAAATCAGGGTCGGCCGCGATCGCGCGCTCCAGCATCTCCGCCGTGCCGGTCCAGCCCGCGAGCATGAGGTCGACGCCGTCGCGATAGGCGGATGCTGCCTCGTGCGAGGTGGTGGAGAGCGGCAGGCCGTAGCGGTCTTGAAGCGCCATCGAAGGCCCCCCTCACGCCGTCCGCGCGCGGCGGCCTTCGATCGGATAGGCCGGATCATTGTAGCCTGGCGTCGAGGGATGGCCTGGCGTCACCAGGCGGTCGATCAGCGCCTCGTCCTCCGCGGTGAAACGATAATCGAGCGCGCTGATGTAGCCGTCCCATTGCTCCTCGGTGCGGGGACCGGCGATCACCGACGAGACGAAGGCGGAGTTGAGCACCCAGCCGACCGCGAACTGGCCGGCGGTGATGCCTTTCGTCTCGGCGTGAGCCTTGATCTCCTGCGCAAGCTGGAGCGATTCCGGCCGCCATTCGGTCTGCATCATGCGGGTGTCGTTGCGCCCCGCGCGCGTCTCCTTGTCGGGCGCTGCATCCACCCTGTACTTGCCGGTGAGCACGCCGCGAGCAAGCGGGCTGTAGGGCACGATGCCGAGACCGTAATAGGCGCAGGCCGGAAAGTGCTCGACCTCCGGCATGCGGTTCATGGCGTTGTAATAAGGCTGGCTCACCGCGGGCCGGTCGATGCCGAGCCGGTCGCAGATGTTGCAGATCTCGGCGACGCGCCAGGCGCGGTAGTTGGAGACGCCGAAATAGCGCACCTTGCCGGCGTGGATCAGGTCGCTCATGGCGCGCACCGTCTCCTCCAACGGCGTGGCATGGTCTTCCTTGTGCAGATAGTAGATGTCGATGTGATCGGTGCCGAGCCGCATCAAGCTCTCGTCCGCCGCCTGCAACACCCAGCGCCGCGACAGCCCGCCGCGATTGGGATCGTCCCCCATGGGGTTTGCGAGCTTTGTGGCAAGCACCCAGGCACCACGATTGCGCGCGATGGCGCGGCCGACGACCTCCTCGGAGGCGCCTTTGGAATAAGCGTCCGCTGTGTCGATGAAATTGATCCCGGAATCGCGTGCCTTGTCGATGATCCGCTTCGACGTGGCCTCATCGGTCGGCCCGCCGAACATCATGGTGCCCAGGCAAATCGGCGAGACCTTGAGGCCGCTGCGGCCGAGCTGGCGGTATTGCATGGGCGAGTCCTCGATGTTGGTGGACGGCAGCATAGCCAGCAAAGTCCGTCATTGCGAGCGCAGCGAAGCAATCCAGAGATGTGTCCGCGGAGGGATGCTGGATTGCTTCGCTGCGCTCGCAATGACGGTGGGGCACGTTTGCGCCTCACATTCAGTGTCATCGCCCGCGAAGGCGGGCGATCCAGTACGCCGAGACAGTCGTGATCGATCGAGGGGCCGCGACGTACTGGATTCCCCGCCTTCGCGGGGAATGACGGCTGCGGGTGTGGCGCGCAGCAGCGCCGGCCTGATCGCCCGCTACCCCGGCCCCTTCAAGATCTTGAACACGCCGTTCGCCATCACGATGCAGCGGTCGTCCACGGTCACCTCGGTGCTCATGAAGATCAGGCTGCGGGTCGAGCGCACCACGCGCGGGCGGGAGATCAGGGTGTCGCCGATCTGGCCGGCCTCGACGAAATGGGTGTCGAGCTGCACCGTCGCCAAGTACTCCTTGCCGGAGACGTAACGGGCCGTCATGCCGCAGGTGCGATCGGCGAACGTCATCATCACGCCGCCCTGGACCATGCCGCGGCGGTTGTGGTGCTTGTCCTCGGTCGCGAGCGCGAACTCGTAATGGCCGTCGACCTTGCGCTCCCACAACGGGCCGATCAGATGCAGGAAGCCCGTGGTCTCCAGGATGCTCCAGCCCTCTGATTTCAACCTTGCGGCGGCCTTGCTGGTCATGTCGTCGTTCGTCCTTGCAACGCGATGTCTCCTCGTTTCATCAGATGCAGTCCTGGTGTAGTCAAGCATCATGAGAACGTTCGACGATGCCACCAGACGGAATATCGCAGAGGCCTGCGCGGCCTTCGCGCGGCTGCCCGTCACAGCCGAGCCGTCGGCGCTGAAGCGCGCCGCGGTCGTGCTGGCGCTGACCGAATCCGACGACGGTGGCGACACCGCCTTCCTGCTCACCAGGCGCGCCCCGCACCTGCGCGCCCATCGCGGCCAATGGGCGCTGCCCGGCGGACGCTGCGATGCCGGCGAGACGCCGGTCGAGGCGGCGCTGCGCGAGCTCGACGAAGAGCTCGCACTCGCGCTGTCAGCCGATGCGGTGCTCGGCCTGCTCGACGATTATCCGACGCGCTCGGGCTATCTGATCACGCCGGTCGTGGTCTGGGCGGCCGACAGTGCTGCGATCCGCCCGAACCCGGATGAGGTCGCCTCCGTTCATCGCATCGCGCTGGCCACGATCGAGCGCGACGATGCCTTCGATTTCACTGAGATCCCCGAGAGCAGCCGCCGCGTGATCCGCTTCCATCACCAGATGAGCCTGATCCATGCCCCGACCGCGGCGCTGATCTACCAGTTCCGCGAGGTGCTGGCGGGGCGGCACACCCGCGTCACCGACCTGGAACAGCCGGTATTCGCCTGGACGTGACGATGGTAAACGGCGCGTTAACGCGACGGTTACCGGATGCCTGCTAAGAAGGCAGCATGCATCATTCGATTCGAAATAAATTGGCGCTGGTTCCGCTCGCGCTCGTCCTGATCTCGCCTGCGGCGCGCGGCGCCGAGGCCGACGCGCTGTCGCCCGCCGTTCGCAATGCCAACGCCCAGCTGCTGTCGCAGTTTTTCGCGCAAGGCGCGGGGGCTTCGCCGGCCGTGCTCGAATATCGCCGCAAGCTCGCGGAATATCAGGCCGCGCGCGCCGCCTTCGATGCCGAGGCCGGCGCCTATTGGAGCCAGATCTCGGAGAAGCGGAAGGCCCGCAACGCCAAGCGGCGCAATGGGCAGCAGATCACGCTCGATGACTACGTGCTGGAGCATCCGCCGCTCTATACCGGGCCGAAGAAGCCGGTGAATCCGGAGCCGGAGGAAACGCCGGATCGCCCCGCGAGAAGACCGATCCCCGTGGTCGCCGATTTCCTGCGTGCGGCGCAGGAACTCTACCAGTTCACGCCGCAACGCCCGTCCAGCGAGCTCGAGTTCAAGCGCGCCTATGCGCGCTACGCTCTGGCCCATGGCCTGACGCGCGAGCAGGCGGTGCGGGTCTATTCGTTCGAGACCGGCGGCACCGGCAGTTACGACGTGCAGGCGGGCATCGAGCATGGCGGCAAGCGCGCGATCTCGACCGCGATGGGCTACAACCAGCTGCTCACCACCAACAGCGTCGAGCTGCTCGCCGAGCAGGGCCATGAACTGATCCGCGCGCTGTCCGAGAAGGTGACGCGCACATCTGGACCGGCGCGGCATGCGCTCGAGCACAAGCTCACTGTCCTGAAGAAGATGGTGGCGCACGCGAAGTCGGTGCCCGATACCTGGTCGGAGCACGAGAAGATGGGCGCCACCCCGCAGGGCTGGGCCATGCATGCGATGGTGCTCGACGTTGACATCGGACCGATGCTGCAGACCCACAAGCTGCTGACTTCGGTGCATTTCGCCCGCGCCAAGGGACACTCGCGCCCGCTGTCGGCGGCCGAGCTCGAGATGATGAACCTCACCGGCGACGGCACCGGCCTCGACATGGTGACGATGCCGCAAGCGATGCGCGAGCGGGTGCCGACCTCGAATTTCTTCCAGCGCGGCGGCTATGAGCGCAACCCAGTCGCGATCCGCCACAACACGGTGGCGAAGCTGCTGGCCGTGACCGACGAGCGCATGGACGTGAACAGCGGCAAACCCGGCGCAAGGGAATTGGCAGGGGCGTTCTAGGACGCTGGCGCTTTCTTCACCTCTCCCCGCTTGCGGGGAGAGGTCGGATTGCATCGTCAGATGCAATCCGGGTGAGGGGGTACAGGTCCCTCGACGATCTCATGCGTGGAGAGAGGCCCCTCACCCCAACCCTCTCAGCGCGAGCGAAGCTCGTCGCGGCCCTGTAAGAACGGGGCGAGGGAGCGCACCGTGATCGCAGCTTCTACTGATCCGGCCCGAACTTGAACTTGCCGTCACCCTCCAGATACGGGCCGGTGCGCATGTAGAGCTGGCCGTTCTGGCCGATGAAGAACAGTGTGCCCTTGGGTACCTTCTTGGCGCCCTTCAAGAGCTCGCCGGCGTTGCTGGTGCCCATCTTGTAGGAATAGGTCTTGCCCTCCCTGTCGTAGGCGTAGCCGGTGTCGGTCTTCAGCTCCCAGGGCGTCGCTGCGGTTTGCGCCAATGCGGGCGCTACCAATGCGCCGAGCGCGGCTGCGAGTGCAAATGTCTTGATTGAAAATGCCGTCATCCCATCCTCCCAAGATCGGGACATTCCATGATTGAACAAATCACGAACGATGCGTCCCGGTCAACTTGCGATAGCGCCGCAGCGCATCACGTCTTGCCCAGCAGTTTGTGATTTTCCCTCCGTCCCCTCGCGACTATGTTCCGCTTTCCGTTTAGAACGCAACTCGACAAAAATATTGGTGGGGATGATTCGAATGAACCTTGTCGTCAAAGCCTGCTCGGCTGCCGCGCTGTTGCTCACGGCGCTGGGGCCGGCCGCCCAAGCCGATGACTACCGGCTCAGCCACAACCAGCGGATTTCGTGCAGCCGCGGCCTTGCCCCGGGCAAGCTGAACACGGCGACCTGCAAGTCCTACACCTATCTCTTCAACACCAGGACCTCGGAATATTTCCGCTGCCAGGTCTCCCTGGCGCTGACCCGCGACAACAAGGAAGTCATCAACGTCCAGACCGACGGCGGCTGCACCAAGAAACCGCGCATTTTCGAGACCGACGGCAAGTACGATTTCGACGCCACCGAGACCGAGCCGCCGAACACCAATTCGTTCTTCGGCCCCGGCGGCTATTCGGTCTGGGCCGCCGACGTCGGCGCGCAGAAGGTGCGCGGCTGCATCACCATCTCCTCCGGCCTCGGCTCCGACATCTCCAAATGCCTGGACATGACGTTCCAGTGAGCGATCGCTCGATAGCCACTGCGTAGACGGTGCGCTCCCTGCCCCGCCTACGGGGGAGGGCTGGGGAGAGGTGTCTCCGCATCGGGACAATCTCCTAGAGGAGAAAACCCTCACCCGCGCCTTCGGCGCGACCTCTCCCGCAAGCGGGAGAGGTGACCGAGCAAGCCGCTCCGACTCGAACCTAACGCGACTCCAGTCCCGCTGCGCCACCTCGCCGCACCGTCCGGTTCCCAAAAACCCAGCGGGAACGGCCCTTTGCCGCAGTCCTGTTTTGCCTTTTGGATGGGTTGACCCGCATCCCTCATCCGGCCAATTTCGCCGCCGGTTTGGGGAGAACAACAACCATGAAACGGACGATTTTCGGCGCGGCCGCGGCTCTGGCTCTGGCGGCGTCGGCACCTTGCGCCCAGGCGCAATCCTTCATCAACGTGCTGACCGGCGGCACCTCCGGCGTTTACTATCCGCTCGGGGTCGCGATCGGAAAGATCTACGGCGAAAAGATTCCGAACGTGAAGACGCAGGTGCAGGCCACCAAGGCGTCGGTCGAGAACCTGATCCTGCTGCAGCAGGGCCGCGGCGAGCTGGCGTTCACGCTGGGCGACTCGCTGAAAGCCGCCTGGGAGGGCGAGGAGGAGGCGGGCTTCAAGACCAAGCTCGACAAGCTGCGCACCATCGGCGCGATCTACCCGAACTACATCCAGATCGTCGCGACCGCGGACAGCGGCATCAAGACGCTCGCCGACCTCAAGGGCAAGAGCCTGTCGGTCGGTGCGCCGAAATCGGGCACGGAGCTGAACTCCCGCGCGATCCTGGCCGCTGCTGGCATGAGCTACAAGGAGCTCGGCAAGGTCGAATATCTGCCCTTTGCCGAATCCGTCGATCTCATGAAGAACCGGCAGCTCAACGCCACGCTGCAATCGGCCGGGCTCGGCGTCGCCTCGCTGAAGGACCTTTCGACCTCGAGCCCGATCACGGTGGTGTCGGTGCCGAAGGAGACCGTCGACAAGATCGGCCCGCCGTTCGTCTCTGCGACCATTCCGGCCAACACCTATACCGGCCAGGACAAGGACGTGCCGACTGCGGCCGTGATCAATTATCTGGTCACGAGCTCCGCCGTCTCGGACGATCTCGCCTACCAGATGACCAAGCTGGTCTATGAATCGCTGCCCGAACTCGTCACTGCGCACGCGGCCGGCAAGGAGATCAAGCTCGAGACCGCCGCCACCGGCAGCCCGGTCCCGCTGCACCCCGGCGCGATCCGCTATTACAAGGAAAAGGGGCTGATCAAGTAATCAGCTCCTGTCGTCGGACGTCATGGCCGGGCTTGTCCCGGCCATCCACGTTCTGCGGCTGTGCATGGAAGTTTCGTGGATGCCCGGGACAAGCCCGGGCATGACGGCTCGGGACATACCGTGCCAATGCTACAAGCGCTCGACGATTGGGGATGGGCTGAGATGCTGGAAAAGGCAGAGGGGACTGAGATCGCGCCCGACAAGGTCAAGGTCGAGTTCGACAATTTCGAGCATGGCTTCCCAGAAGGCTTCGGCCCGGGCTGGTGGGGCCGGCTCGCCTACTGGATCGGCATCGCGTTCGCGATCTTCCAGCTCTACGTCGCCGCCTTCAACTATCTGCCGAGCCAGGTGGTGCGCGGCGTCCATGTCGGATTCCTGCTGCTGCTGACCTTCGGCCTGATCGCCAACTTCACCGCGAAGAGCAATTTCGGCCGTGCGCTGGGCTGGGCGATCGGCGCCGCCGGCTTCTACTGCGGTCTCTACCAATGGATCTTCTATGCCGACCTGATCGCGCGCGATGGCGATCCGACCAGGCTCGATCTCGCCGTCGGCACCCTGCTCGCGGTGCTGATCTTCGAGGGCACGCGGCGGCTGATGGGCGCGGCGCTGCCGCTGATGTGCGGTGCGTGTCTCGTCTATTGGTTCTTCGGTCAGTACCTGCCGTCGCCGCTCAACCATCGCGGCTATGATTTCGACCAGATCGTCACGCATTTGTCGTTCGGCACCGAAGGCTTTTACGGCGTGCCGGTCTACGTCTCCGCGACCTACATCTTCCTGTTCATCCTGTTCGGCTCGTTCCTGGAGCGCGCCGGCATGATCCAGCTGTTCACCGACGTCTCGCTCGGCCTGTTCGGCCGCACCCGCGGTGGACCTGCCAAGGTCGCGGTGTTCGCCTCGGGCATGATGGGGACCATCTCCGGCTCGGGCGTCGCCAACGTCGTCACCGTCGGCCAGTTCACGATTCCCTTGATGATCAGGTTCGGCTACCGCCGCGCCTTCGCGGCCGGCGTCGAGGCGACGGCCTCGATGGGCGGCCAGATCATGCCGCCGGTGATGGGGGCGGTCGCCTTCATCATGGCCGAGACGCTCGGCGTGCAATATTCGGAGATCGTCAAGGCCGCCGCGATCCCCGCGATCCTCTATTTCGCCTCCGCGTTCTGGATGGTGCATTTGGAAGCCGGCAAGCACGGCCTGGTCGGCATGAAGCGCTCGGAGATCCCGAGCGCCTGGAAGGCGCTGGTGACGCGCTGGTACCTCGTGCTGCCGCTCGCGGCTCTGGTCTACATGCTGTTCGAGGGTTTTACGCCGCTCTATGCCGGCAGCATGGGCCTTGCGCTCACGGTGACGCTGATCCTCGGCACCGCCATCACGACGGGCGCCTCCTCGAACGTGATCCGCACCATCTTCTGGGTCGGGCTCGCGCTCGTCGTCGCGGCATTGTCGCGCGACGGCCTCCAGATCGTGCCGGTCGCGACCGTCGTGGTCGGCCTGATTGTGATCACGGCGTTCGTGCGCGGCGGCTTTGCGGCGTTGCGGGCCTGCCGCGATGCGCTGGCCGAGAGCGCGAAATCCGCCATCACCGTCGGCATGGCCTGCGCGATCGTCGGCGTCATCATCGGCATGATGTCGCAGACCGGCGTCGGCACCATCTTCGGCGGCTGGGTGATCGGACTCGGCGAGAAGAGCCTGTTCCTGGCGCTGGTCATGACCATGCTGCTGTCGATCCTGCTCGGCACCGGCATCCCGACCATCCCGACCTACATCATCACTGCCGCGCTCGCAGCTCCCGCGCTGGCCAAGCTCGGCGTGCCCTTGATCGCGAGCCACATGTTCGCATTCTATTACGGCATCATGGCCGACCTCTCGCCGCCGGTGGCGCTCGCCGCGCTTGCGGCCGCGCCAATCGCCAAGGAGAACCCGGACAAGATCGGCTGGGAGGCGATGCGCATCGCGCTCGCCGGCTACGTCATTCCCTTCATCTTCGTCTATTCGCCGGCCTTGATGCTGCAGGCCGGCGATCCCATGGCGGCCAAGCTCGGCTTCTACGGCGCGGTGGCGCTGGCGAGCTTGAAGGCGCTGGTGGCGATCGGCCTGTTCGGCATGGCCGCGATCGGCTTCCTGTTCACGCGGCTGACGCTGATCGAGCGCCTGGTCGCGCTCGGCGCCGCGTTCTGCCTGCTCGGCGAATTCCCCTTCAGCGATACTGCGGGCTTCGTGCTCGCCGCCGCGCTTGTGTTGTGGCAATGGCGGCAGCGTCCGCCGGCGCCGGTCGAGGCGGTGTGAGCCTCTGTCTTGCGACAGCGGGCGGCGTGAAAGCGCTGACGCTGTCCGCGTTCACGCTTGTCTGGACGCATTCGATCGCGAAGGTCGAATGGCAGGAAGACTGGCGCCTCACGCCATCAGGCCTCGAGCTGGTGCAAGCCCGCGTCAAGGGCACCGGCCCCGGCATGGAGCCGCCGGCCGAGGCGCGGCTGGTCGACGGCTGGTTTCAATGGCGGCCGCAGCGTGCGCCGATGCCGGAATTGGTGCTCGGCAATTCCGGCGCGGCCGGAGAATGGCGGCTGTGCCATGACGGGACGTGCTGGACATTGTCGGAGATTGTCGGGCATCCCATTGGTGCTAACGTCACCACGTTGAGCGTCTGCAAAGAACCGTAGCCCGGATGGAGCGGAAGCGTAATCCGGGACCACTGCCCCGGATTGCGCTGCGCTCCATCCGGGCTACAAGAACAACAACACGGGAGACACGCGATGGATCGGCTCAAGGGCAAGGTTGCGATGGTGGTGGGGGCCGGCTCGATCGGTCCAGGCTGGGGTAACGGCAAGGCGACCGCGGTGACCTTTGCGCGCGAGGGCGCGCAGGTGTTCTGCGTCGATCGCAACGGTGCCGCGGCCGAGGAGACCGCGAAGATCATCAGCGGCGAGGGCGGCAAGGCGACGGCGTTCACGGCCGACGTGTCGCGCGCCGGCGAGATCGAGGCGATGGTCGCGGCGTGCCTCAAGGCCTATGGCCGCATCGACGTGCTCGACAACAATGTCGGCATCGCCGAGATGGGCAGTGTCGTCGAGGTGAGCGAAGAAAGCTGGGACCGCGTCTTCAGCGTCAACCTCAAGAGCGCCTATCTCGCCATGAAGCACGTGATCCCTGTTATGGTGAAGCAGGGCGGCGGCTCGATCATCAACATCTCCTCGATCGCCTCGATCCGCCACATGGGCATCTCCTACGTCACCTACGGCACCTCGAAAGCGGCGATGAACCAGATGACGCGCACCACAGCGATCGAGTTCGCGCGCCATCACGTCCGGGTCAACGCGATCCTGCCCGGCCTGATGAAGACGCCGATGGTCGAGCACTCCGCCGGCCTCGCTGCCAGCTACGCCAAGGGCGATGTCGAGGCGATGTGGCGCGCGCGCGACGCCCAGGTGCCGATGGGCCATATGGGCGATGCATTCGACGTCGCCAACGCCGCGCTGTTCCTGGCCTCGGACGAGTCGAAATACGTGACGGGCATCGAGCTCGTTGTCGACGGCGGAATCACGTGCAAGGCCGGGGCTTGATCAGCCCCAGCTTGCACGCAGCCCGCCGCTGCGAGTCATAGGCGATCGCCCTGTCTTGCAAGAAGGAAGCAGATCATTCACAGCAGGGCGTATTGCGCGCGTTCGCGCCTGGTCAGCAGCGGCAGCGCCTGTTCCGCGATGTAGTTCTTGAAATGCACGCTCTCCTGGTGCGCCCTAAAGGCGTGTTCGTCGCGGAACAACTCGTAGAACAGGAACTGGGCCGGATTGTCCTTGGCGCGCGAGATCAGGAACAGCTTGACGCCTGGCTCGCGCTGCGCCTGAGGGAGGAAGCCGCGCAGGATTTCGGCAATGCGGTCGGCCTCTTCGGCCTTTGCTTCCCATTGCGCCACGACGAGAAGTCCGCCGCCGATGGCCGGGTGGCCGGCCTCTTGATTCATTGCCTGTTCGGTCATGATGGAGCTCCTTGAGAATGCTCCATTCGATAGCGCGGCTCTGGGCGGCAATGGTTCGATGAAGATCGTAGTGCGAATGTCGCCGCGGCCCAGCGTTCCGTCGCGGGTCGAATTGATTTCCTGCGCGAATTTCGCTACCGCCTTTTCCCGTGGATACGCTCAAGGTCAGAGACGCTAAAGACGTCGAAGAGGTGGTGCGCGCGGCGATCGCGAGCGAGCAGCCGCTCGAGATCATCGGCCATGGCGGTAAGCGCGGCATCGGCCACGCCATGGCGACCAACGCCGTGCTCGACGTCTCCGCACTCAATGCCGTCACCGCCTACGAGCCGAACGAGCTCATCATCACGCTCCAGGCCGGCGCGCCGCTGGCCGACGTGCTGGCGCTGATCGACGCCAAGAACCAGCAATTCGCCTTCGAGCCTGTAAACACCGCCCCGCTGCTCGGCACGACGGCAACAGGCACCATCGGCGGCATGATCGCGGCAGGGCTCGCCGGGCCGCGGCGGATCCGGGCGGGCGGAGCGCGCGACCACCTGCTCGGCGCGCATGCCGTCTCGGGTTTCGGCGACAGCTTCAAGACCGGCGGCAAGGTGGTGAAGAACGTCACCGGCTACGACCTCTGCAAGCTGCTGGCGGGGTCCTGGGGCACGCTGTCGGTGATGACCGAGGTCACGCTCAAGGTGATGCCCAAGCCCGAGGCCGAGCGGACGCTGTTGCTGCGCGGGTTAGATGATGCCGCCGCCAACAAGGCCATGACTGCGGCGCTGGGCTCGCCCTTCGACGTCTCCGCCGCCGCGCATCTGCCGAAATCCGCACTCCGGGCCGGGACCGAGGGGCTGGGCGACATTGCGGGCCAAGGCGAGGCCGAGGCGCTGACCGTGCTGCGGCTCGAGGGCATCACCGCGTCCGCTGCGCACCGCGCCGGCTCGCTGCGCCAATTGCTGGCGCCGTTTGGAACCGCGACGCTGATCGAGGACGTGGCATCCGCGGCCCTGTGGAGCGCGATCCGCGACGTGCTGCCGTTCGCGGCGAGCGGCGCGCTCGGCGCCTGGCCGGTCTGGCGGATCGTCTGCCCGCCGGCCTCGGGCGCGGCGCTGGGCACGCAGCTGGCGCGCGAGACGGGGGGCGATGTGATCTACGATTGGGGCGGCGGCCTGATCTGGGCGGCGCTCCCGCCGAAGCCGGACGCGCATGCCCCGGCGGTGCGTGCGCACGCGAACGCGGCCGGCGGGCATGCCACGCTGATCCGGGCGACTGATGATGTCAGGCGCGAGGTCGACGTGTTCCATCCGCAGGCGCCGGGGATTGCCGCGCTGAGCGAGCGGGTGCGCGCCAGCTTCGATCCGAAGATCATTCTCAACCGGGGGCGGCTCACGCGGAGCGCTGGCTGATGAAGACCGAATTCTCACTCGCGCAGCTCGCCGACCCCGATATCGCGGAAGCCGACAAGATCCTGCGCGCCTGCGTCCATTGCGGCTTCTGCACCGCAACCTGCCCGACCTATGTGCTGCTCGGCGACGAGCTCGATAGCCCGCGCGGCCGCATCTATCTGATCAAGGAGATGCTGGAGAAGGACCAGGCGCCGACCGCCGACGTGGTCAAGCATATCGACCGTTGCCTGTCGTGCCTTGCCTGCATGACGACCTGCCCCTCGGGCGTGAACTACATGCACCTGGTCGATCAGGCCCGGGTGCAAATCAAGCAGCGCTATCGGCGGCCGCTGACCGAGCGGCTGCTGCGCCAGGTGCTGGCCTTCGTCCTGCCGGACCCGCAGCGCTTTCGCGTCAGTATGTGGCTGGCGCGGCTCGTCCGTCCGCTCGGCGTCTTGCTGCCGACACCCCGGCCTGCGGCGACGCCGGGCTTGATCCAGCGCATCAAGGCGATGCTGGCGCTGGCGCCGGACCGGCTGCCGCCCGCAGGGCCCGCCGCCGGCAGCGTGTTCGCGGCGCTGGGCAAGAAGCGCGGCCGTGTGGCACTGCTCCAGGGCTGCGCCCAGCAGGTGCTGGCGCCGCGCATCAACCAGGCCGCCATCAGTCTCCTGACCCGCCACGGCATCGAGGTCGTCCTTGTCAAGGACGAGCAGTGCTGTGGCGCGCTGACCCATCACCTCGGCAACGACGAGGATGCGCTGGCACGGGCTCGCGCCAACGTCGCGGCGTGGCGGAAGGAAATGGCCGGCGAGGGGCTCGATGCCATCCTGGTGACGACCTCCGGCTGCGGCACGGTGATCAAGGATTACGGCTATCTCCTGCGCGAGGACACAGCGTTCGCGGCCGATGCTGCGAGGGTCTCGGCGCTCGCCAAGGACATCACCGAATACGTCGCCGGCCTCGAGCTTGCGACGGCGGCGCGAGCGGACGACATCGTCATCGCCTATCACTCCGCGTGTTCGTTGCAGCATGGACAGAAAATCACAGGGCTTCCGAAAGAATTGCTTTCCAAGAATGGATTCGTGGTGAAAGATGTGCCCGAGAGCCATTTGTGTTGCGGTTCGGCGGGGACCTACAACATTCTCCAGCCCGAGCTTGCGGGTCGGTTGCGTGATCGCAAGGTCGCCAACATCGCGAGCGTCAAGCCGGACATGATTGCCGCGGGCAATATCGGCTGCATGGTGCAGATTGCCAGTGGCACGTCAGTTCCGGTCGTACACACGATTGAGCTTCTCGATTGGGCGACGGGCGGGGCGCGGCCGGCACTGAACGCGCAGGTTTGAGCTTTCAGGAGCCCGAACTGTCCTCCCGAGGTGACGACTGAAGACGCCCGATCAAGCATTGTTCGGCGGCAACAGGAGGACCACGATGGCGAAAGCGAAGAAGAAGAAAAGCAAGAAGGCCAAAAAGGCCAAGAAGGCCGTAGCGGCGAAGAAGTCCGCGAAGAAGGCGACGAAGAAGAAGGCGGCCAAGAAGACCGCCAAGAAGTCTGCCAAGAAATCTGCCAAGAAGGCCGCCCCGAAGAAGGCTGCCAAGACGACCGCAAAGAAGTCGGCGGCCAAGAAGGCTGCTCCGAAGAAGGCCGCGAAGAAGGCGGCACCGAAGAAGGCGAAGGCAGCGCCTACTCCGAAGCCGTCGGCACCGGCGGAGACTCCCGCGCCCGCCGAGACAAGCTGGGCGATGCCTTCGTCTTCTGCGGAAGCGGCGCCGGCCGAGGGGCAGGGGTAGGAAGGCGGTCTCTCATCGCCTTCGGACTGTCACTCGGGACTGTTACTCGGGATTGTTACTTGGGATTGTAACGAGAAGGCCGCGGCACCCCGGTGCTGCGGCCTTTTTGCATCGCGGAAGCCGCCCTTGGCGGCTGGCGCTCCGGGCCCACCCTGATTCGTAGCGAAGGTGTCACGCCGCCTGGCGATCCCCGGGTTTACACGGGTCTGCACTGCACCTTGGAATGCAAATAATGTGATCGAGAAGCCACACAGCCTGACAACCTTTCGTGAATTCGTCAAAACGCCTAAAAAGTCGGCAGATGCCCGTGCTTTTTGCTTCACGGTTCCTGTCCATCGATCCAAATTGCCGCAGTGACGCAATTTTGCAGGTAGGCCGCATGCCCCGGGGGGCTTCCGGGGGCGACTGCTAAGTAAGAACGGGTAGATGGGGATCGAAATGAAAAAAGTGGCTTTGTTGGCAACGGCGCTGGCAATGGTGACGACGGGTTCGGCGTTCGCGGCAGATCTGCGCGTGAAGGCATTGAAGGCCCCGCCGCCCCCGGCGTTCGATCCTTGGGATATCGCCTTCGGCGGCGGCATCATGAGCGATTACGTCTTCCGCGGCATCACCCAGTCGAACCATAAGCCGGCCGTCACGGCCTATTTCGAGCCTCGCTACAACGTCACCAAGGACTTGCAGCTCTACGTCGGTACGTCCGCCTCGAGCATCTCCTTCCCGAACCGCGCTGCGGCGGAAGTCGACTTCTACGGCGGTATCCGCCCGACCTTCGGCATGTTCGCCTTCGACTTCGGTCTCTGGGGCTACCTCTATCCGGGCGGACAATGCTTCGGCTCGCAGTACACATTGGCTCAGGGCAATTGTGGCGGCGACATCGATTACTCGCAGGGGGCAATCGGCCTTCCGATCAACGGCAACTTCGCCAAGAAGGACGCCAGCTTCTTCGAAGCCTACGCCAAGCTGAACGTCGTCATCAACGACCAGTGGACGGTCGGCTTCAACGAGTACTACTCTCCGAACTTCCTGAACCTCGGCGCCTGGGGCAATTACGCCTCGATCACCGCCAAGTGGACCGCCCCGAGCACGATCTTCGGTGCCAGCGGCGTCGGCATGTATGTGTCGGGTGAGTTCGGCCGGCAGTGGTTCGGCACTTCCGACATCTTCTACGGCATCGCGGGCGATCCGGTTTATGCGAACGGCATCAAGGAGCCGAGCTACAACACCTGGAACGTCGGCGTCGGCTTCACCTACAAGGTGTTCACGCTCGATCTGCGCTATCACGACACCGACCTGAACAAGGGCGACTGCAACGCCTTGACCAGCGATCACACCGCGAAGTTCACCGGAAGCTTCACCCCCATCAACCCGGGCGGCTTCGGCTCCAACTGGTGCAGCGCGGCCGGCGTGGCCAAGCTCTCGTTCGACCTGACGGCGATGAGCAATCTGAAGTAAGCTTCTTTCCGAAACGACTTCGCGAGGGCGGCAGGGCAACCTGCCGCCCTTTTGCTTTTCTCCACGCCGTCATGGCCGGGCTTGACGCGTGTATGGAGTGACGACTCGAACTTGATGATCAGCGGCTACCCAGCGCTCGCCTCAGCGCGCGGCGCTCGGCTCCGCCGCAGTTCGCTCGCCGCCGACGACGTGGATCGCACCGTCCTTCACCAGCGCCACCTTGCGGGTGTGGAAGGCATCGAGCGTCGAGCGGTGGCCGATCGAGACGATGGTGGCCTGCGGCAGTCTCTCCGCCAGCAGCCGGTAGAGCCGGGCTTCCGACGGCTCGTCGAGCGAGGCGGTGGCTTCGTCCAGGAACAGATAGTCCGGCGCATGCAGCAGCGCGCGCGCTAGCCCGAGACGCTGCTGCTCGCCGAGCGAGAGCATCCTGTTCCAGTGGCCGTCCTCGTCCAGCCGCTCGGCGAGATCGGGCAGCCCGACCGCGATCAGGGCCTCGCGGACCTGCGCGGCGTCGAACGCGCCCGGCGCTGCCGGATAGACCACGGCATCGCGCAACACACCGACCGAGAAATAGGGCCGCTGCGGCAGCATCATCAGCTTTGCCTTTTCCGGGACCACAACCGTGCCGGTGCCGAACGGCCAGATGCCGGCGATGGCCCGGAACAGCGTGGACTTGCCGGAGCCGGACGGTCCGGTCACCAGCACGCGCTCCGAGGCCTGAATGGTGAAGGCCTTGGCGGCCACCAGCGGCGTGCCGTTGGGCAGGTTCACGCAGAGCTGCTCGAGGTCGATATGGCGGCCGGCGACCTCCAGCGCGATGGCAGGCTCATGTGCCGGCAGATTGACCGCCGAGGCGACCGACATCTCGAAGCCATCGAGACGGGCAACCACCGCACGCCATTCGGCCAGGGATCGGTAGGCGCTCACGAAGAATGACAGGGCCTTCTGCACGCTGCCGAAGGCGGACCCGGTCTGCACCATCCCTCCAAGTTGAATCTTACCGGCAAAGTAGGCAGGCGCGGTGAGGATGAAGGGGAAGATCACGGCGGCTTGGGAATAGCTCGCCGTGAAAGCAGTCAGACGCTTGGTCCGGCTCATGATCGCGTACCAATTGCCGACGACATAGCCGTAGCGGTGCAGCAGTCGTTCGCGTTCGGCGCCTTCGCCCTTGAGCAGTGCGATCTGTTCGGAGTTCTCGCGCACGCGGACGAGGTTGAAGCGGAAGTCGGCCTCGTAGCGCTGCTGCTCGAAATTGAGATTGACCAGAGGCGAACCGATCCAGTGCGTCAGCGCGGTGCCGAAGATCGCGTAGACGAGCGCCGCCCACACCAAATAGCCGGGAATGGGAAAGTCGAGGCCCGAGATATGCAGCGGTGCCGCGTTCGACAGCCCCCACAGAATGACCACGAACGAGAGCAGCGTGACGATCGAGGAGAGCAGTCCGATGCCGATATTGAGAGTCTGCTCGACGAAACTCCGGACGTCGTCGGTGATGCGTTGGTCCGGGTTGTCGGCCGCATCGCCCTTGAGCTGCATCCGATAGTGGGTCGCGCTATTCAGCCATTCGGCCAGATAGTGACGCGTCAGCCATTGCCGCCAGCGAATCTGGAGCCACTGATTGAGATAGAGCTGGTAGACGGACAGCGCGACGCTGGCGCTCGCGAGCAGTGTGAAGACGCCCAGCTCCCAGACGAAGCCGTTCCAGTCGCGCTCCTGGAGATAGTTGTAGAAGCGGCTGTACCATTGGTTCACGAGCACATCGATGGCGACCAGCAGCAGTTCGATCACGATCACCGCGCCGAGCAGGCCGCGGCCGGCCCATTTGTCCTCTGACCGGAAATAAGGGATGGCGATTCGCCAGACGATCGCGAGCGTGGCGCGGATGTTGTTCACAGAGCTGGATCTCCTCAGGGGATGTGCACGATGCCCAGAGCCAAATAGCTGAGGCGATGGCGGAAATGGGCGCGCTTAGACGAAAGTCGCAAGTTCTGCAATTTGCGTTGGATTGTCGCAGCCAGCAACCCTAGCATGGTGCCCGCCGGTGCGGGGCAGGGTGCTCCGGGATTTCGCGACCTTGTGAGCGGCCTGGGAACCGCCGGATGCGCGAGAACTTCGCGCCGCGGCTGCAACTGGCTGCCGATCGCTTTCTCGTTCGGCGTGGTCTTCGAAGGCGCCCCGGGCTTCGCCATGCCGGTGCGCCTGCATCGACCATGCGCGAACCTTCTCAACGCCCCCGCCGTCTCATAGAAGGTGCGGCAAGTCAGGTCGGTCGAGAGGTCTCATGGTTTCGTTCCAGCGATTGGTGTGTGCGGCGGTTGCAATGTTCGCGATGTCCACACTCGCGCGTGCCCAGGAGGCGTTTCCGTTCGGCACCGAGATGACGCTGGAGGCGTTGCCGCAGGCAGGCTCGAAGCGGATTCCCAACATCGAGATCGGCGACAATGGCGAGGTCGTGCTGGAGCTCTGGTGCAAGGGCGGCAAGGGCCAGTTCTCGGTCGCCGGCAACACCGTGATCTTCGTGCCCGGCCAGATCCAGAACCGCAACTGTCCGCCGGCGAGAGCGCAGGCCGACGACGAGCTCGTCGCAGCCCTCGGCAGCGTCGAGACCTGGAAGCGCCAGGGCGACGTGCTGACGCTGATCGGCCCGAAGCCGCTGCGCTTCAGGACGACGGGGAATTAGGCCTCTGTCATTCCCCGCGAAGGCGGGGAATCCAGTACGCCGCAGCCTATCGATTCCATCGCTGCTGTCTCGGAGTACTGGAAGTCAAGCCTACTTCCAGACCGACTTGTCGGCGTCCCAGCGCTGGCCCTTCAGCTCCTTGACGAGCGCCTCGATCGAGCCGTTGTCGTCGGGCAGATCGCCTTCTTCGTCGAGGCTCGCATCGTCGGACAGATTGAGCCTGGCACCGCTGCCCTCGTCGGCCGTCGTGGTCGCCGGGCTGCCGATCCAGAGCATGAGCTTGTCGGTGGTGCCCGGCTTGTCGGGCGAGACCAGGCCTGCAAGCTCGATCGTGTCGGTGAGCTCGAGCGCCGGGAAGTCCTGGTTCGGCCGCTTGAACACCAGCTTGAGCCTGCCGGTGGCCGGGTTGAAGTTTTGCGTGACCGGCTTTGCCGCGAGCGTCCTGCTCAGCACGCTCGCCACCGCCGTTGCAAGCTTGCCCTTGTTGATCTTGTCGCCCTCGCGCCAGTCGGCCGCAGGGAAGCGGATGGTGCGGTCCATCTCGGTCATGCCCGCGGTCCAGCCTGCGGCGGTGACGCCCGGCATTGCCTTGAACTTCGCCAGCAGCGCGCCGGCGCGCTCGGGATCGACCGACATGGTGATGGTCTGCTCGCCCGCGCGCAGCGCGTCGCAGCCGACATTGAGGCTCGCCAGCGTCACCTCGACCTCCTGGCCCTTCAGGCTCTTCAGGAAGTCGGTCGCGGCGTCGAGCTTGACCTTGACCGCGATCGCTTCCGGCGAGACGTCGGTGAAATCCTTCGGCTGCGGCGTGATGCCGTCGTCGGAGGCCTGACTGTCCAGGAATTCCTTTTCGCTGAGATCGGAATTGTCCGGCGAGGTCACTTCGGTCACCGCCTGGCCGACCGCGATCTGGCCGCGGAATTCGAACATGTCGCCGGACTGCTTGCGCGTCAGCTTGACGCTGACCGGCGACTTCTCACTGATGCTCTGCGTCGTTCCGGTCAGCGTCTGGCCGGCGACCTGGAGGTTGACGACGAAGCGGTCCTTGCGGTCGGAGTTCTTCGCGATGGGGTAGCAGACGTCGAGCACCGCCGCGCTCAGCGTTTTGCCCTGGCGCGTCTCCTTCAGGATCACGTCGGCATTGCCGTCCATTAGCCCGTCCATCGCGGTGAAATAGCGCGTCTCGGTTCCCCCCGGCGCGGTCGCCTTCGGCGACAGCTTCATCTGGGCGGAGGCCTGCGGCGGAACGGCGAGCAGGGCCAGAACGGCCGTGGAGCAAACCAGAAGCGCACGCATCGATGACATCCTCGCGCAACGGCCATGATCCGGAAAGCGTGAAGCGGTCTCTAGGATCATGCCCGAACAATCAGAATCGGCGCGCCACCGTAGTGGGTTTTGGCCGCTGGTTGAATCGGAAAGCGAAACGGGCAGGGTCGGCAAAAAAGAAGGCCGCCCGGAGGCGGCCTTCGCAACTCTGTCACGGAACGGGAGGCTTAGAAGCCGCCCATGCCGCCGCCGGGGGGCATCGCGGGCGGAGCTTCCTTCTTCGGCATCTCGGCGACCATGGCCTCGGTGGTCACCAAGAGGCCGGCCACGGAAGAGGCGTCCTGCAGCGCGGTGCGCACCACCTTGGCGGGATCGATGATGCCCTTCTCGACCATGTCGACATAGTCCTCGTTCTGGGCGTCGAAGCCGAAGGTCTCGGACTTGTTCTCCAGGATCTTGCCGACCACGATCGAGCCTTCCACGCCGGCGTTCTCGGAGATCTGGCGGATCGGGGCTTCCAGCGCCTTCAGCACGATGTTGATGCCGGCCTGGACGTCGTCATTGGCGTTGGTGAGACGGCCGACCGCCTTCTTGGCGCGGAGCAGCGCGACGCCGCCGCCCGGGACGATGCCTTCCTGAACCGCGGCGCGGGTGGCGTTGAGCGCGTCCTCGACGCGGTCCTTCTTCTCCTTGACCTCGATCTCGGTGGCGCCGCCGACGCGGATCACCGCGACGCCGCCGGCGAGCTTGGCGAGGCGCTCCTGGAGCTTCTCGCGGTCGTAGTCCGAGGTGGTCTCCTCGATCTGGGCCTTGATCTGGCCGACGCGGGCCTCGATGTCGGGCTTCTTGCCGGCGCCGTTGACGATCGTGGTGTTCTCCTTGTCGATCACCACCTTCTTGGCGCGGCCGAGCATCTTCACCGTGACGTTCTCGAGCTTGATGCCGAGCTCCTCGGAGATCAGCTGGCCGCCGGTCAGGATCGCGATGTCCTCCAGCATGGCCTTGCGGCGGTCACCGAAGCCCGGCGCCTTCACCGCGGCCACCTTCAGGCCGCCACGGAGCCGGTTGACGACCAGGGTGGCCAGCGCCTCGCCCTCGACGTCCTCGGCGATGATGACGAGCGGCTTGCCCGACTGCACCACGGCCTCCAGCACCGGCAGCATGGCCTGCAGGCCCGAGAGCTTCTTCTCGTGCAGGAGGATGTAGGCGTCCTCGAGCTCGGCGGTCATCTTCTCGGCGTTGGTGACGAAGTAGGGGCTGAGATAGCCGCGGTCGAACTTCATGCCCTCGACGATATCAACCTCGGTCTCGAGCGACTTGTTCTCCTCGACGGTGATGACGCCCTCGTTGCCGACCTTCTGCATCGCCTGGGCGATCATCTTGCCGATGGCGGCATCGCCGTTGGCCGAGATGGTGCCGACCTGGGCGACCTCGGAGGAGGCGGCGACCGGCTTGGCGCGCTTCTCGATGTCCTTGATGACGGCGGCAACCGCGGTGTCGATGCCGCGCTTGAGATCCATCGGGTTCATGCCGGCGGCGACCGCCTTGGCGCCTTCGCGCACGATGGCCTGGGCCAGCACGGTCGCGGTGGTGGTGCCGTCGCCGGCGAGGTCGTTGGTCTTGGAGGCGACCTCACGCACCATCTGGGCGCCCATGTTCTCGAACTTGTCCTCGAGCTCGATCTCCTTGGCGACCGTGACGCCGTCCTTGGTGATGCGGGGGGCGCCGAAGCTCTTCTCGATGACGACGTTGCGGCCCTTCGGGCCGAGCGTCACCTTGACGGCGTTGGCGAGAACGTCGACGCCGCGCAGCATGCGATCGCGCGCGTCTCCGGAAAACTTGACGTCTTTGGCAGCCATGGTCTGCAATCCCTCGTGTTATGTGATGTGTGTTGTCTTGTGCCGTGCGGCGGAACGATGGATGCCCGGATCGCCTGGATCCGGGCATGACATTCAGCGGCTGTTCAGGCGGACGGCCTTAGGCCAGCACGCCCATGATGTCCGACTCCTTCATGATCAGGAGCTCTTCGTTGTCGATCTTGACCTCGGTGCCCGACCACTTGCCGAACAGCACGCGGTCGCCGACCTTGAGGTCGATCGGGATCAGCTTGCCGGTCTCGTCGCGGCCGCCGGGGCCGACGGCGACGATCTCGCCCTGGGACGGCTTTTCCTTGGCCGTGTCCGGAATGATGATGCCGCCCTTGGTCTTTTCCTCGGCGTCGATACGTTTGACCACGACACGGTCATGCAGCGGACGAAATTTGGATTTAGCCATGACGTTTCCCTTTGGAGGCTCGCTTCGGAAGTAGTGGGGTCGGTGGGGCGGCGCTTCCGTCCCCCTCTCGTCGAGGATCGAACGGCGCGCTTAGCAATCGGGCTTTCCGAGTGCTAATAGTGGGTCCGGAAATATGGCTTGGCCGCGATCCTGTCAAGCAAAGGTGGTTAAGCGATTGTTGAGGCGGATATAGGATGGTGGCATTGGAAACTCGCTCGGGGCGTCGGCGTAAAGAACGACGTCATTGCTCCGGCAGCGGTTTTGCGCTTGGCTGCGGGAGGGGTGCGGCCATGGTCTTGTTCGGGGGAATGCCATGATCAGTTCGGCTCACGCGCGCACGGTTGCCAATCTGGCGGCCGCCTCTTGTCTGGCGCTGGTGCTGGGCGCCTGCGGCGGCGGCTTCAACCTGCCGTCCCTCACGTCGTCCCCGCCGCCGCCCGATGCCGAACCTGGCGTCGCTCCGGAAATGCCCGCCAGCATCCGCGCCGACGAGATCGTCGGCCGCTGGGGCCTCGCCTCGTTCCAGAATCCGGCCGACCGCGCCCGCACCGAGAAGATGGCGCGCGAGCAATGCAGGAACCCCTACGTGATCACCGCCGGTTCCTCCGGTGGCGTGATCATGCATCTCGCCGACCAGGCGACGCCGCAGGAGCTGCGGCTGAAGGGCTCGCCGAGCGGCAAGAACTACATCGGGCCGGCCGGCCCGACCCCCGGCGACCAGGACCGCGAAATCGTCTCCTTCGACGGTCGCGTCATGATCACCCGCTTCATCGACAAGGACGCCGGCACCCGCTATGGCAACATGGTCTACGTCCGCTGCGCGCCGAGGGCGTGACGGTCTCTTACCCTCTCCCCTTGGGAGAGGGTGGCTCGCCGCGTAGCGGCGAGACGGGTGAGGGGTCTATCTCCTCACGAACGGTCTTGCGAGTCGAGAGAACCCTCATCCGGCGCTTCGCGCCACCTTCTCCCACAAGGGGAGAAGGGAAGAAGAGTTCACGATCTGCACCGGCCAAAACAAAAAACGCCGGCCCAAGGCCGGCGTTTTGTTATTCCGATGTCGTCGCCGCTCAGTCGAACAGCGCGTCGATGTCGTCCTGCGAGGCGTGGCCGACGTCGCCGGCGAGCTTGGGGCCGTTGAGGAGCTTCTCGTCCTCGCTGCGGTTGTCGACCTGCGCGGGCACATGGGACTTGATCGCGTCGACGCCGCCCCAGATCTCCATCATCGCGTTGATGTGCTGCTCGATGAACTTCATCGTGCCCATGACCTTGCTGATGCGCTGGCCGGTCAGGTCCTGGAAGTTGCAGGCTTCGAAGATCGAGATGACGCGTTCCTGGATGTCGTCGGCAAGGCGCTTCTGCTGATCGATCGAGTCCACCTTCGACATCGCGCTGGCGGCCTGGTCGATCGATTCCGCGGCTTCGAGGATCTGCTGGGTCGCCTGCTCGGTGCCGCCGACCACCGCGCCGAGCTCGCCGTTGACCTTGGCCATCTCGCCGCCGTCGAAGCTCTTGCCGTGCAGCGTCGCGATCTCGCGCTTGGTGCGGTCGATGGCGTCGTGGATGAGGTCGAGCTCGACCTTCAGCTTCTCGCACTGCTCGATCTGCGCCCGGTAGGTCTCGAGCATGGTGCGCGCTTCGGCAAGCTCGTGCGCGGTCGAGGCGTCGATCGCCGCCATGGCAGCGCTGCCGGACAGCGGGGCCGCGACGATGCCCTTCGCCATCTGGGCGCGGATCGCGCGCAGCTCGGCCATGATCTCGCTATGCATCGGGAGTGCCTCTTCAGTTACGTCTACAATGGGCATCTCGCCACCGACGATATCTTCGACGCGAAAACGCTTGCGGTGAACAGCCATCAGGATACTCCCCCCACCTCACTCACGCGTCTTTGTAGGCAGAAGCGATTTAACACGAAGTTCACAGCAGGAACTGCTGATCGGCCGCGCGCGACGCGGCGCAAAGAAGCGATTAACCATCACCGCGCGGCGTTCATCGAAAATAAACGCTGATCGCCAAATTGCAGGCGCGCTCGCGACGTGGTGAATCCAAACGCGCTGTCCGTTTACCAAACAAAACGGCTTTTGCTTTTTATTGACCACGTCGAAGAGCGCGGATCAGCCACCGGCTCTCCACGACGCATGTGATCTAGACGAAACAGTACAGAGTACGTCGATGTTCAAGAAAATGTCTGTCGCGCTGCTCGGCAGCGCTTGCACCTTCATGGCCGGCGCGAACGACGCGGGCGCCTTCGACAACAGCGTGCCGAACGATCCGCCCGCGGTGCTGTACCAGCCGCGCGTGCCGCCGGCGCCGGTGCGCGTGGCGTCCCATTCCAACATGGGCGGCGGCTTCATCGAATTCCTGTTCGGCGATGGCCCCGGCCGCGGCCCGGCCTACGCGCCGGAGCGGCCGGTGTATCAGCAGCAGCCGGGCTATTACGACCAGCGGCGCCTGCCGCCGATGGGCGAGCCGCAGATGCAAGGTGGGTATCAACAAGGCGGATATCAGCAGGGCGCGTCTCTGCAGCAGGAGGCGGTCGATCCGCGGCAGCGTCCGTTGGATCCTAAATTTGAGAAACAACTCGTTGACTATAGCGGCAAGGAAAGTCCCGGCACGATCGTGGTCGATACGCCGAACAAGTTCCTCTATCTCGTCGAGGGCAACGGCCGGGCATTGCGCTACGGCATCGGCGTCGGCCGTCCCGGTTTCACCTGGTCCGGCGTGAAATCGATCACCGCCAAGCGCGAATGGCCGGACTGGACGCCGCCGGCGGAAATGCTCGCGCGCCGGCCCGATCTGCCCAGGCACATGGAAGGCGGCCCGGAAAATCCGCTCGGTGCCCGTGCGATGTATCTGGGATCGACGCTCTATCGCATCCACGGCTCCAACGAGCCCTGGACCATCGGCACCAATGTCTCCTCCGGCTGCATCCGCATGCGCAACGAGGACGTCATCGACCTCTATGGCCGCGTCAATGTCGGCACCAAGGTCGTGGTGATGTGAAGCGTCATGCGCTCGATGGAGCGATCAAGTCCGGGTGCCGCGTCGGCTCGAAATGCGCGGCGTCGAAGGGACGCTGCCGCCGCCAAACGTCTGCCTGAATAGTCCTACGTCCGATGACGGTGCCTCGACCCGGGACGAGGGACAGCGGAGCGGCGAGGACGAGCTGATGAAGCCGAATGCGGTGCGCGAGCCGAGCGGTTCAGCCGCCGCACCGACAGCTCTGCCTTCCTGAGGCGCTCGTGCAGTCCCTCCAACTCGTACAATTCGGTGATGAGATGGGTCGTGACGTCGCTCAGGGTCGCGATGCGCTGTTGAAGTGAACTCATTCTTAAAACCCCCGACTGTAGCCAAGAGAGGCAGCCACGATGTGTGGCATAAGCAGTGTGTTCTTCCAATTGAACACCCATGTCCAAATTTGGAAATCCGGGAGTCTACGGCGGCGTGTGTCGGAGGACGATTTCGCCCGGCATGGTGAAGTCAGGCGCACCTCGTGACGTTCTGCACGGTGCTGTCCGACAACGCACGCACTAGTCATATTATATCGAATGGCATCATGGCGTGTGATGGCAGAGCAGAAGTGCGTTGAGCTCTGCTTGAACAGAAATCGGCCGCCCGGAGGCGGCCGTTCCACATCTGTCGGTCGAATGGCCTACGCGTAATCGCTGCCGCCGTCGTCGTCGCCGCCGAAATCGCTGTTGTCGGCCGTGTCGAAGCTGTCGTCGTGATCGTTGCCGTAGTTCTGGTCGTAGTTGTCGCGCTCGTTCGACGCTTGGTCGAAGAAGCCCTGGCGGGATTCCCGGTTCGAGCCAATGTCATCGAGGCCGGCCTCGCGCGCCAGCGAGCCGCCGGACTGATCGCCGCCGCCCCAAGGACTTCCACCAGCGCTGCGGTCGCCGAGCGCGTTGCTGTCGCCAAAACCCTGCTGGTGCGATCCGCCCATCATGCCGCGGATGCTGGAGAGCAGCAGCGAGCCGCCGACGACGCCGGCCGCGGCCGCCGCCGCCGTGCCGAGGAACGAGCCGCCGCCACCGCCGATCGGCGGAGCGCCCTGACCCGGACCTTGGCCGTAAGCCTGTCCGTAAGGCGGCGCGCCGTAGCCCGGCTGGCCTTGCGGCATCGCCTGTCCGGTATTCCAAGCCGGACGCTGCTCACGCTGCGGCACATTCGGCACCGAGCCGCGGGACGGGCCGCCGCCAAACAATGTGTCGCGCATGGTGTCGAGGAAGCCGCCAGACTGCGCCTGCTCGGGCGCGTGGGCCGCTTCCAGCTCCTGGATGCGGGCATTGGCGCGCTTCAGCGCTTCGTCCTGGACCAGCGTGGTCTGCACCAGCGCGTAGATGGCGCCGGGCGCCTTGCGCAGCCCGTCGGAGATCGCGGCGATCGCATCGGGATCGCGCTGTGCATTCTCCAGCTTAGAAAGCCGGTCAAAAAGGTCGTCGACGAGCTGGCGTTCCTGCGGCGTCATGATCTGTCTCCTTCGCGCCAAACCAAGCGCGAGAGGAGATGTAGGCTTCCATTATGGCCCCAACAGTGCCGGCCGGATTAAATTTCGGTATGCGACAAGCTGCCTCTGGGCCGCTTTTCGCCGTTCATTGCAGTGTCACGTTGCTGTCGGCCAGCAGGCGCGCGAACGCATCGCCCGCGAGATAGGCGTGCTCGCGCTCGCGGACGTCGGTCATGGGGTCGAGGCCGGTGAGGACATCATCGACAAAGCCGGGATGGCACATCACGAGGCCGCCGTCGGGGAGACCTTCCAGGAATTGCCGCATCAGCGCGCCGAAATCGGCGGCGCGCGTGAAATCATAGGCGCCGGCGAAGCCGGGGTTGAAGCTGAGGCCGGCGCTGCCGGCGCGGCGGCGGAATTGCGCGCTGAGGATATCGAGCACCATGGCCTTGGGGGAGGCCAGCCGCTGCCGCAGCGGCAGGTCGCGGCCGCCCTGGCGCACCCAGGCGTTCGGCGCGACTTCGCTGACCGCATCGACAAAACCGTCGCGCACCTGCGGGAAGAGCTGCACATGCTGGTGACCGTCGACGAAGTCGGGGGCGCGTCCGAACGCGTCCATGAAGGCGGCCAGCTGTGCCTTCACCTCGTTGCGGATGAATTCACGGTCGAGCCGGCGCATCAGACCGGCGCGCAGCAGCTTGGGAAAGGCGAAGAACATGTCGCCGTCCAAGGGGCGGAAATGCATGGTGAGCGGCCGGAACGGCGCCGACAGCGTCACGTGCAATCCGATCGCGCATCGCGGGCTTTGCGTTGCCGAAGCCTGCAGCGCCTCGACGTCGCCGCGCGCGATCGCGGGTCCCACCATCATCACCGAGGTGGCATTGAGGCGGCCGCGTTCGATCAGGTCGCGGATGGCGCGGTTGACGCCCGGGCTGATGCCGTAATCGTCGGCGCAGAGCCAGATCCGCCGCGGGCTCGCGGCCACGCTCATTCGGCTGCCGTCCTGCTCGCGGCATCATCAGCTTCGGAATGCTTCTCGCTGTGCTCGGCGACGAAGTAGATCGGGCGCGCCTTCAGCTCGGAGAGGATCTTGCCGATATATTCGCCGACGATGCCGATCATGATGAGCTGCACGCCGCCGATCGTCATCAGTCCGATCACGAGCGAGGGATAGCCGGGCACCTGCTTGCCGGTCGTGAACACTTCCCAGAGGATCGAAAGGCCGAACAGGAAGGCGCCTCCTGCGAGAATGACGCCGAGCAGGCTGGCGAAGCGCAAGGGCGCCACTGAAAAGGACGTCAGGCCCTCGATCGACAGGCCAAGCAGGCTCGCGGCGTTGAAGGTGGTGACGCCATGGGCACGCGCTGCGGGCTCGTAGTCGACGCGGATCTGGCGGAAACCGATCCAGCTGGCGAGGCCCTTGAAGAAGCGGTTGCGTTCCGGCAGCTGCCTCAGCGCCGCGACCGCGCGCGGCGACAGCAGGCGGAAATCGCCGGCGTCCTCCGGAATCTTCTGACGGGCGCCCCAATTGATCAGCGCGTAGAAGCCGTGCACCGCGACCCGGCGCAGGAAGGACTCGTTGTCGCGATGCGCCTTGGCGGTATAGACGACGTCATAGCCGTCATCGATCCAGTGCCGCACCAGCTGTTCCACCAGCGCCGGCGGATGCTGGCCGTCGCCGTCCATGAACATCACCGCGCCGAGGCGGGCATGGTCCAGGCCCGCCATCAGCGCGGCCTCCTTGCCGAAATTGCGCGACAGCGACACCACCTGAACGTCGATGGCGTCGGCCGGCAACGACCGCGCGATCGCCAGCGTCGCATCCTTGCTGCCGTCGTCGACATAGACCACCTCGCAAGACAGGCGATAGCGCTGCCGCAGGGTCTTGGCGAGCTCGCAGATGCGTTGGTGCAGAGCGGTGAGGCCCGCCGCCTCGTTGTAGACGGGAACGACGATCGACAGCCCCTTCGCGGCTGCGCTGGCTGCGGTGGTCGTCATGCCGGATACGTCAGAGCCCAGCGTCATCGATCAAGGTTCCAGAGGTGTTTAGGTCTTCTCAACCGCATATGGTAGCTGCCGTTTGCTGTCGCAAAGCTGAACAAACCTTGGGCTCACCGCCGCAGGAACGCCTCCAGCCTGGCGAACAGCGGGTTCTCGCGGTCGAACACGTAGTCGAGCGACACCACCGAGACGGTCTCGGCGCCATGCTCGCGCAGGAAGCTCGCCAGCGCGTAGAGCTGCCCCGGTGGGCAGTGCAGGGTCAGCATGCCTGACGAGGTCGGACCGCCGAACGGGGCCTCCACGCCGAACCGGCTGTGGGCTTCCCCGAGCAGGGCGGCATCGCATTGCCGGAAGCGGGTGCGGACTTCGCGGTACTTGTTGGCCCGCGCCCGCGCTGCGATGTGATCGAGGATGACACGCGCCGTCTCGCGCGCCTGCGGCGACCAGTCGGCCTCCTTGGCGGCCACCAGATTGGCCTGGCTGCGCAGGATCACGCCGTCGTCGAGCACCCGCAGGCCGTTGGCAGCGAGCGTCGCCCCGGTCGTGGTGATGTCGACGATCAGCTCGGCGCTGCCGGCCGCTGGCGCGCCTTCGGTGGCGCCCGCGCTTTCGACGATGCGGTAATCGCTGATGCCGTGAGCCTGGAAGAAGCCGCGGGTGAGGTTGACGAATTTGGTCGCGACCCGCATCCGCATGTGATGCTGCTCGCGGAAGCCGGTGGTGACGTCGTCAAGGTCGGCCATGGTGCGGACGTCGATCCAGGCCTGCGGCACCGCGACGACGACGTCGGCATAGCCGAAGCCGAGCCCGTCGATCAGCGCCACGCGCTTGTCGGCATCGGCGATGTTCTCGCGCACCAGGTCTTCGCCGGTGACGCCGAGATGCGCGAAGCCGCGCGACAATTGCGCGGCGATCTCGCTCGCCGAGAGATAGGCGACCTCGACATTGTCGAGGCCTGCGATGGTGCCGCGGTAGTCGCGGGCGCCGCCGGCCTTCGACAGTTTGAGGCCGGCACGGGCAAAGAAGGCCTCAGTGTTCTCCTGCAGGCGGCCCTTGGAGGGAACGGCCAGAACGAATGGCGCGCTCATGACTTAAGCTCCCACCTTGCGGCCGATCCGGTTCAGCGCCTCCACCCAGACCGAGAAGCCGACCGCCGGAATCGGCTCAGCTGATCCGAGCTGGGTCATCAGCCCGTCGTAGCGGCCGCCGGCGACCAGCGGCTCGGTGCCGTTGCCGCTGTGATGCAGCTCGAACTCGAAGCCGGTGTAATAATCGAGCCCGCGCCCGAACGCGGTCGAGAAACGAATCTGCCTCACGTTGATGCCGCGCGCGGCCATGAAGCCGACCCGGCTCTCGAACTGATCGATCGCAGATGCGAGATCGAGCTTCGCGTTCGTCGTGAGTGCGCGCAGCTCGGCGATGGCGTCGTCTGGATTGCCCGAAATCGACAGGAAGCGCTTGAGCACGGCGATCGCCTCGCGCGGCAGCGCGCCGCCCTTCAGCGTCGATTGCTCAAGGAAGCGATCGGCGATCTCTGCCGTGGTGCGGCCGCCGACATTGGTGGTGCCGGCGATCGACATCAGATCGGTGACGAAGGCGAGCGCAGCCTTGCGGTCGGAGCCGGCAAGGGCCGCCAGCACGCCCTCATACTCGCTGCGCGTCGCGGTGGTCGCGGCCGCCAGCCGCTCCAGATCCTGCTCCAGGCTGATCTTGCGGTTGAAATCCTTGACCAGACGGCGGCGCCAGACCGGATAGAGGTTGAGGGCGTCGAGCAGCGCATTGAACAAGGCGACATCGCCGGTGCGGATCTCGACGTCGCGGACGCCGAAGGCGGCCGTCGCCTCCAGCCCCAGCGCCAGCATCTCGGCATCGGCCGCGGCGCGATCCTGACGGGCGAACGATTCGATACCGGCCTGGAGGAATTCACGGGCCTGGCCGCTACGGTAGCGGAACACCGGGCCGAGATAGCTGAACCCCGCCGGCTGGCCGGCGCGCCCCGAGGCCAGATAGTCGCGCGCGACAGGAATGGTCAGGTCCGGGCGCAGGCAGAGCTCCTCGCCGGAGAGGTCGGTGGTCAGGTACAGGCTCTTGCGGATGTCCTCGCCGGAGAGGTCCAGGAACGGCTCGGCCGGCTGCAGGATGGCGGGTTCGGCCCTCACATAGCCGGCCTGCGCAAACGACAAGAGCAGCGTATCCGCCCAGGCGGCGGAGCCGGCAGCATTTGAGGTGGCAGTCGCGGTCATCTCTGCGGTCCATCGCCCGGCGGAACCGGGCAGGCAAGGGGAGGCGAATTGGCGCAGCCCTTAGCATGGCCCGACAGCGGTTTCGACCTCCAAAGGATCAATCGCTTAACGGGTGGGCAATTCGTCATGGCCGGGCTTGTCCCGGCCGTCCACGCCTTGCCCACCGGCGCAAAAGGACGTGGATGCCCGGGACAAGCCCGGGCATGACGACGCCATGCGTTTGCACCGCTGACGAAGTTAGCTGGCCTTTCCGCTCCAATCCCCCAGCACCGCTTGCACCAGCGCCAGGGCGGCGACCGCGGCGGTGTCCGCCCGCATGATGCGGGGGCCGAGCGCCAGCCGCAGGATTTTGGGCTGGCGCAGCAACAGCGCCCGCTCTTCCTCGGCAAAACCGCCCTCGGGGCCGATCAGCACGTCGATACCGCGTCCGACCTCGCGCGCGCCTTGCAGGCTCTGAATGGGATTCTGGACCTCCGCCGCCTCGTCGCAGAAGATCAGCAGGCGGTCGGCGGGCCGCTGGCTCAGGAAGCGCTCCAGCGGCACCGGCTCGGCCACGCTGGCGATGCTGAGGATGCCGCATTGTTCGGCCGCCTCGACCACATTGGCGCGCATCCGCTCGGTGTTCACCCGGGACGCCTGGGTGAACCGGGTCAGCACCGGCTGCAGGGCGGCGGCGCCCATCTCGATGGCCTTCTGCACCATGTAGTCCAGCCGGGCATGTTTGAGCGGGGCAAAGACGTAAGTGAGGTCGGCGAGATGGTCCTGGGGCCGGGTCTGCTGCAGGATCACGAGGCCGTCCGGCCGCTTGCGGCCCTCGATGGCGGCCTGCCACTCGCCATCCCTGCCGTTGAAGGCCAGGACCTCGGCCCCGGCCGCCAGCCGCAGCACATTGCCGAGATAGTTGCTCTGGTCGCGGTCGAGCGGCACCCTGGCGTCCTGGGCCAGGGTGGCATCGACGAACAGGCGGGGGGCGCGAAAATCGTGGGAAGGCATCGCTTGGGATCCGATTACCGGCCGTTCTTAACCGAAAGGCGCCATTTCGGGGGTAAATATTGCCGAACTGGTGCGTCCCAGCGCCGCGCTCTCGCCCTATTCCACGGGTTGTTAAGCGCCGGCGGGAATCGTAAAAACGCGAACACGCTGGTCGCGCTTCAATTGGGAAGCCCTGAACCCGTAAGCTCCTGCCGGAGAGACTATCTTGATGATCCGCCATTTGATGGTTCCGATCACTGCCGCCATGGTGGCCATGGGTGCTGCGGGCGCGTCTGCGCAAAGCGCGTTCCCGGCGCCGCTGCCCAACCAGCCTGCCGCCAATTCCCCATTTCCTCCGGTTAACGGTTCGGCACCCGCAGCTTCGCTCGGTGCGGCGCCGCAATCGTCCTTTCCCGTGAACGGTGCTGCCCCGATCGGTGGCGCCGGCGCCTTCAGCGCGGCTCCCCCGACGCAGGCCGGTCCCGGCGAGGACTGCATGAAGGCATTCATTCCGCTGCGCGAGGAAGCCGAGAAGCGCGGCAAGCTGATCAAGGCCGCGAGCGATCGTCGCGCGCAACCGGACGAGGCCTGCAAGCTGATCCGCAATTTCAGCCAGGCTGAAGTCAAGATGATCAAGTACATCGAGACCAATGCCGCCAAATGCGGAATCCCGCCCCAGATCGGTGCGCAGCTGAAGGAAGGTCACAAGAACACCGAGGCCATGGCGACGAAGGTCTGCAACGTCGCGCAACAGATGCAGAACCAGCCGCGCGGTCCGGCCGGTCCGTCGCTGAGCGAGGTGCTGGGCTCTGGCTCCGCGCCCGAGGCCAATGCCGGCAGGAAGGGTGGCAGCACCTTCGATACGCTCAACGGCAACGTCCTGACCCGATGAGCGATACATCCGCCCGCGTTGCCGATTCCACCGGCAACTGGGTCGATACGCTCGCGCCGCATTGGGCGCGGCCTTACCTGCGCCTGTCCCGCTTCGATCGCCCGATCGGCTCCTGGCTTCTCCTGATGCCATGCTGGTGGTCGGCGGCGCTGGCCGCCGGCATGGCGCATGACGTTCGCGGCCTGCCGCTCACCATCGTGCTGTTCTTCATCGGCGCTTTCGTCATGCGCGGGGCCGGCTGCACCTGGAACGACATCACCGATCGCGACCTCGACGGCAAGGTCGAGCGCACGCGCTCGCGGCCGCTGCCGTCGGGGCAGGTGACCACCAGGCAGGCGCTGGTCTTCATGGTCGCGCAGGCGCTGGTCGGTCTTGCGGTGCTGCTGCAGTTCAACCGCTTCGCGATTGCAACGGGCATCGCCTCACTCCTGATCGTCGCGATCTATCCCTTCATGAAGCGCATCACCTGGTGGCCGCAGATCGTGCTCGGGCTCGCCTTCTCCTGGGGCGCGTTGATGGGGTTTGCCGTCACCCTCGGCCGCATCGACGCCACCGCGCTCGTGCTCTATGCCGGCGCGATCTCCTGGGTGATCGGCTATGACACCATCTACGCGCATCAGGACACTGAGGACGACGCGTTGATCGGCATCAAGTCGACCGCGCGCCTGTTCGGCGCGCATACGCGCCAGGCGCTGGTCCTGTTCTACGGGCTCGCGGTGATGCTGATCGGCGTCGCGCTGGCATCCGGCGAAGCGCGCTGGCCGGCCTGGCTTGGGCTTGCCGCCTTCGCCGCGCATCTGGTGTGGCAGATCGTGCGGCTGCGCATCAACGATCCCGAGCTGTGCCTGCGCCTGTTCAAGTCGAACAAGCATGCGGGCCTGTTGCTGTTTGCGGGATTGCTCGCGGACGCGATGATGCGAGCGGCGTGACGCGAAAATGCGTAGGGTGGATTAGCGAAGCGTAATCCACCAACTTCTATCCGCGCGAAAAGCAAAGAGGTGGGTTACGCCCTTCGGGCTAACCCACCCTACGGCACCGTCAATTCCTCGCGATGATCTCGCGCTCGCCCTGATGAACCGGCAGCTCGCGCGCCATTGCGGTGCGCCGGCGCATCAAGAATTTCGGACGGCGGGCGCGGATCGCATTGGCGCGGCGGCGGCGCGGTGCGGGTTTGCGCGCGCCTTCGTCGAGCTGCGGCAGCGCAAAGATCTCGCTCCAGATCGCCCAGGCCTGCGCGATCTCGTCCGCGTCCGCGCTGATCAGTAGCGGGATGGACAGCGAAGGATCGCGATGCACGAGGACGAGCGTCTGCGTCTCGTCATTGCCGCGGAGCGCAACGCCGGTGAAGTCGGCGACGCGCACGTTGATCGCCATCTGCATGCCGCGCACGGCACGGCGCAGCACGACACGCTCGCGATGAAGCTCGATCTGCCTGACATGCCCGTCGGCGCGCGGATCATGCGCATCGAAGCGGACCGGAAGGGAAAGAGGGTCGAGCCGCAAGGAGCGGCTCGACCCGGCGGGGTGGGCCCCGCATGTTGCTGTTTGACGCCTCACGGCTTTGTTCTCCCCGCCAGGATTATGTTCCCGGTCGATGCGAGGACCTTAGCGCCGGGCGGTCCGAAACCGCTTAAAAAGGCTGGTTAACCCACCGTCACTCGCTCCTCATGATTGACAAGACCTTGGCGTGCATGATTGACGAGACGTTGCGCCGACGTCGCGAATCTGAGCTTTTGGCGGGCTGAAAATGCTTGAAGTCCGCGCTATCAGGGCACATCTGTGGGTTCCGGTCCCGAACCCCGCCCCAACAGGATTTCGTTCGTGAACTCTTCACCAAGCCCGACGCTTTCGCCTTCCGCCAATCGCGACCTGTTCGATCAGTCCGCGCTCTCCGATCTCGCGCAGCGGCTGGTCGAGGCGGCCAAGCGCGCCGGCGCGGATGCGGCCGACGCGGTCGCGGTGCGCGGCGTCTCGCAGGGCGTCGAGGTCCGCGACGGACGCGTCGAGGAATCCGAGCGGTCCGAGGGTGACGATGTCGGTCTGCGCGTGCTGGTCGGTCAGCGTCAGGCGGTGGTCTCCACCAACGACGTCAGCGGCGATGCCGTCACCAAGCTCGCCGAGCGTGCGGTTGCGATGGCGCGCGTCGCGCCCGACGACAAATATGTCGGCCTTGCCGATCCCGCGCTGCTCGCGCGCGACTTTCCCGATCTCGACCTGCTCGATCCCGCCGTGCCCACGACGACCGAGCTCGAGCGCCGCGCGCTCGCGGCCGAAGCTGCCGCGCTCGGCGTCAAGGGCGTGACCAAGTCCGGCGGCGCCTCGGCTTCCGCCGGCATCGGCGGCATGGTGCTCGTCACCTCGACCGGCTTCCACGGCTCCTATCTGCGCTCCAGCCAGGGCATCTCCGCCACCGCCATATCGGGCGAAGGCACCGGCATGGAGCGCGACTACGACTTCACCTCGGCGCCGCATGGCGCCGATCTGCTGTCGCCGGAGGTCGTCGGCCGCTCCGCCGGCGAGCGCACCGTGGCGCGCCACAATCCGCGCAAGGTCGAGACCTGCAAGGTCCCGGTGGTGTTCGATCCGCGCGTCGCCGGCTCGCTGGTCGGCCATCTCGTCGGCGCCATCAACGGCGCCTCGATCGCGCGCAAGACCAGCTTCCTGAAGGACAAGCTCGGCCAGCAGCTGTTTGCGAAGAACATCCGCATCATCGACGATCCCCTGCGCAAGCGCGGGCTGCGCTCGCAGACCTTCGATGCCGAAGGCGTCGCGGTGAAGCGGACCGCGCTGGTCGACGACGGCGTGTTGACGACTTGGCTGCTCGACTGTGCCACCGCGCGCGAGCTCGGCCTCACCACCACCGGTCACGCCCATCGCGGCGTGTCCTCCTCGCCTTCGCCGGGGCCGTACAATCTGCATCTCGAGCCCGGCTCTGCAACGCCGGCCGAGCTGATCGCCGACATCAAGCAGGGCTTCTACGTCACCGACCTGATCGGCTCCGGCGTCAACGGCGTCACCGGCGATTACAGCCGCGGCGCCTCCGGCTTCTGGATCGAGAACGGCGAGATCACCTATCCCGTCAGCGAGGTGACGATCGCCGGCCATCTGTTCGAGATCTTCAGGTCGATGCAGCCTGCGAACAATCTCGAATTCCGCTACGGCATCAATGCGCCGACGGTGCGCATCGAGGGTTTGACGCTTGGCGGACGCTGACGCGCATTCTCTCGACCACACCCTCCTGACCCGCGACGCGGCGCTGCTGAAGGACACGGTGCGGGAGGCGGGCGCGCTGGCGCAGTCGATGTTCCGCACCGAGCTGAGGAAGTGGACCAAGGGCGCGTCCTCGCCGGTGTCGGAGGCCGACATCGCCGTCAACGATCTGCTCGAATCGCGCCTGCGTGCCGCAACGCCCGAATATGGCTGGCTGTCCGAGGAGAGCGCCGACGATGCGGCGCGGCTGTCGCGGCGGCTGACCTGGATCGTCGATCCCATCGACGGCACGCGCAATTATCTCGGCGGCCATGACGAATGGTGCGTCAGCGTGGCGCTGGTGGCGGACGCTTCGCCGGTGCTCGCCGCCGTATTCGCCCCGGCCAGCGACGAATTCTTCTTCGCGGTGCGCGGCAAGGGCACGACGCTCAACGACAAGCCGGTGCGCGCGACAGGCGGATCCGAACTCGACTTCGCCCGCGTCGCCGGCCCGAAGCCGCTGGTCGAGCGGCTGAAGCCGTCACTCGGCGAGATCAAGCTGCACCGGCGGATCGGCTCGCTGGCGCTGCGGCTGTGCCGGGTCGCCGATGGCGCGCTGGATGCGGCATTTGCGGGCGGCAACAGCCATGATTGGGATCTTGCGGCGGCCGATTTGATCGTGCAGGAAGCGGATGGTAGGATGAGCGACCTCTCCGGAGAACCCATCCTCTATAACCGCCGGGAAGTGGCGCACGGGGTGCTGGTGGCAGCGGGACGCGAACGTCATGCGGGCATTGTCGCGCATTTTCGCAACCGTCCGATAGCCTAAGGCGCATTCGTGGTGCTTCTCGAACACTGCTTTGCCGGGCAGCCCCTTAGGAACAGAACTCATGCCAGATAGCGCCCCGCAACAACTGCTCCACCTCGTCATCGGCGGCGAGCTCGTCGATCTCGAGCACAACACCTTCAAGAATCTGGACGAGGTCGACATCGTCGGTCTGTATCCGAACTATGCCAGCGCCCACGCCGCCTGGCGGGCCAAGGCGCAGAGCACGGTCGACAATGCGCAGATGCGCTACTTCATCGTCCACCTGCATCGGCTGCTCGATCCGAATCAAGAACCGGCGCGTTGAAGAAACTGCTTCGCAATACGCTGCGAAGCAGCTGGTTTCAGCGTGCCGTCGGGGTCCTGGCGGCCGAATATCTGCGTCTGGTCTGGCGGACCAACACCTTCACCTTCGATCCGCCCGACGTCTACGAGCGCGTCGAGCCGCAGCTCCCTGCGATCTTCGCGTTCTGGCACGGCCAGCATTTCCTGACGCCCTTCATCAAGAACCAGAACAAGGCCTCCTATCGGGCCAAGGTGCTGATCTCCCGGCACCGCGACGGCGAGTTCAATGCGATCGCCGCCGAGCGGCTCGGGATCGGCACCATCCGCGGTTCCGGCGACCATGGCGGCGCGTTCCACCGCAAAGGTGGCGTCGGCGCCTTCAAGGAAATGGTGCGGACGCTCCAGGCCGGTTGTAATGTCGCGTTGACCGCCGATGTCCCCAAGCGCTCGCGCGTGGTCGGGCTCGGCATTATCATGCTGGCACGGGAATCGGGACGGCCGATCATGCCTTTCGCGATGGCGACCAGCCGCTTCGTCCGGCTCAAGAACTGGGATCGCACCACCATCAATTTGCCATTCGGGCGGGGCGCTTTGGTCGGCATCAAGGAAATCCACGTTCCCGCAGATGCCGACGCCGCCATGATGGAGACGTTGCGACAGGAGCTGGAAGACACGTTGAACGAGGCGACCCGGCGCGCCTATGCGCAGCTCGGCCGCCCGGGACCGGAAGATGCCTAAGTCGCTGCCCATTGCGCTGCCGATCACGCTGCGGATGTATCGGCGCCTGGCTGCCGGCCTGGTGCCACTCGCGCCTGCGCTGATCAAGCGGCGGCTGAAGCAGGGCAAGGAGGATCCCGCCCGCGTCGGCGAGCGGCGCGGCCTGTCCGCCGACGTGCGGCCGCACGGCCCGTTGGTCTGGATTCATGGTGCCAGCGTCGGCGAGGTCCTGGCGGCGGCCGCCCTGATCGAGCGCCTGCGCGATCTCAATCTGCGCATCCTGCTCACCTCGGGCACGGTCACCTCGGCCGCGGTCGTCGCAAAACGCTTTCCCCCCGACGTCATCCATCAATACGTGCCGTATGACTCGCCGCGCTACGTCGCGCGCTTCCTCGATCATTGGAAGCCGTCGCTGGCGCTGTTCATTGAATCCGATTTGTGGCCGAACCTGATCCTCGCCGGCGCCGCGCGGCGCGTGCCGATGGTGCTGATCAACGGGCGGATGTCGCCGCGTTCGTTCCCGCGCTGGCGCCGCATGCACGGCACCATCTCGGCGCTGCTGTCGCGGTTCGACATCTGTCTTGCACAGTCGAAGACCGATGCCGAGCGCTTTGCCGCGCTCGGCGGCCGCGACGTCGCGACGACGGGCAATCTCAAGCTCGACGTGCCCGCGCCGCCGGCCGACCCCGCCAAGCTCGAGCGGTTGATGGCGATGACGCGGGGGCGTCCGATCATCGTCGCCGCCTCGACCCATCCGGGCGAGGACGAGATGCTGGTCGCGGCGCATCGCAGCCTGGTCGGCTTCTTCCCGCAGCTTCTCACCGTGATCGTGCCGCGGCACCCGGATCGCGGCTCATCGATAGCAGGCCTCGTCACGGCGTCGGGCCTGAAACCGGCCCTGCGCTCGCGCGAGGAGCTGCCGACCGCGACGACCGACGTCTATGTCGCCGACACCATGGGCGAGCTCGGCCTGTTCTATCGGCTCTCGGGAATCGTGTTCATGGGCGGATCGCTGATCCACCATGGCGGGCAGAACCCGATCGAGGCGATCAAGCTGGGCGCCGCGATCGTCCACGGTCCGCACGTGTTCAACTTCGCCGACGTCTATGAAGCGCTCGATACCAGCGGCGGGGCGCGGCAAGCCGACACGCAGGAGGCGCTCGTCAAGCAGCTCGGCCAGTTGCTGGCCGATCCCACCATGCGCGACAAGATGCAGCGCGCAGGCACCGGCGTGGTCGAGCAGCTCGGCGGTGCGCTCGATCGCACCATGACCGCGCTCGAGCCGTATCTGCTGCAGTTGCGGATCGAGATGGGGGCCGCCAATGCGTGAGCCGGCCTTTTGGTACCGGCCACGCTCCCTTCAATCGTACGCGCTATGGCCGCTCGGTGCGCTTTACGGCGCGATCACTGCACGGCGCATGCTGCGCCAGGGCGTGGACGCCGGCATCCCCGTGATCTGTGTCGGCAACTACCATGTCGGCGGTGCCGGCAAGACGCCGACGGTGCTGGTGTTGACCAAGCTCTTGCGCGAGCTCGGCGAGACGCCGGTCGTGCTCAGCCGCGGCTATGGCGGGCGCCTGAAGGGGCCGGTGATGGTCGACCGCGAGCGTCACGATGCGTCCGACGTCGGCGACGAACCCATGATGATGGCGCGCGACGTCCCGGTCGTGGTCGCGCGCGACCGCCTCGACGGCGTCGCGCTGGCGAAATCGCAAGGCGCCACCGTGATCCTGATGGATGACGGCTTCCAGAATCCGCGCCTGTTCAAGGACGCCTCGCTGATCGTGATCGACGGCGAGCGCGGCCTTGGCAACGGCGCGGTGTTTCCCGCAGGGCCCCTGCGCGCACCGCTCGCGGTGCAGCTCGCGCGCACCGATGCGCTGGTGCTGATCGGCGACGGCAATGCCGCCAACGATGTCGCGGCGGAGATCGCGAAGCGGAACAAGCCCGAGCTGCGTGCGCGCCTGATGCCGGATGCGGCCTCGCTCGCGCAGCTGCTCGGCAAGCGGGTGTTCGCCTTCGCCGGCATCGGCGATCCCGAGCGTTTCTTCCGTACCCTGCGTGCGAGCGGGATCGACGTCGTTCGCACGCGCGCCTTCGCCGACCACCACATGTTTTCGGAAGGCGAGATCGCAGCGCTCGCAGCGGAGGCGCAGCGCGAGCAGCTCACGCTGGTGACCACGGAAAAGGATCTTGCACGTTTGCGCGGCCGCGCAGGCGTGCCTGACGGCATCGTGCCGTTCGCCGTTCAGCTCGAGTTCGATGACCTGGCGAAGCTGCGGCAATTGATCAGCGATCATCTATACAGAGCGCGCGAGCGAAGGTTCAGTGCGCGCTGATCGCGCAACGTGAGGCAACGTCTCTGCCCTGGTCGCGAAACGTGTCGTATTCGCCGCCGGGAAGCTGATCTGCGGATCCAAAGCGCAGCCGCCGCCGTCGGACGACGCGGCGGCTGTACTCATGTCGAAGTCGGAATCATGTCTGCAACGAGCCATGCTCACCACGCGCCGGCGGCCATCAATCCGATGATGGTGAGGCACGACATGCAGGCGACGACGACGGTGTAGCATTCGGGTGTATTCATTGCCGTCTCCCAAACTGTTGCCAATTGCTTGGTCACTGCTACGCGGGAGTGATCGCCGGTCTTGGAGCCGCTTCAATTCGGCAGGCCGAGACCGGTCTTGCGGTGCGGGTCCGTTCTCTCATCGTCACTCAGCGTCGCGGGATAATGATCCGCTGTGACAGCTTCAGCGCGCTCAGCTGCGATCAGAAGCTGTTTGCGCATCTCAGCGAGACGGGCGCGGCAATATTCACGATAGAGCAGGTCGAAAATGGCGGGCATGATCACCCCCATCGCTTGATTGTCGATTTGCAGATATTCCACCGCGAATTTTCAAGGTGATCGTCGCCCGTCAGATGGCTCTTCGATATGAGCCCGTTCACAGACCGCGCCAATTCCAACGCTCGATGGCTGTTTGGTTGACCGGATCGTCTGTGCGATAAAAAAGAACAGGGTCAATTACCTAACGTGCACTATAGCAGTGCTTTGTTTCAGCAGAACTTCATCAAACAACTCTAGGGCGCGGAATTGCAACAAAGAATCCAACCACAGGGCGAAACGACTCACCCACGGCTGCAAGGAATGTAGAACGCAAGCGATTGGCATGGCAGAATCCATTTTTCTGTCGGCGACCTCAGCTCGGGAAGCAGGCTCGCGCGGTCAGCGTGATCGGAGACAGGTTGATGATCTGCGGAAACTCGAATGAATAGCTCGCGCTGACCTGGTTGCCGCATGCGGCCGTGGCAAAGGTGAATGTCCCCGGGGGGAGCGTGAGGCCGTAGGCCTGCTGGGCAGCGTAGGTCGTGATCGCGCTGCTGCTCGGGCAGAGCGTGTTGTTGACGCTCGCGCAGCGCGCGGCCATTTCGCTGCCATGCTGGATTCCGAGCTGAGTCCAGAACAGCAGCCCGCATTCGATGATCCCGAATATGAACAGGAAGAACACGGGAGCGGTCAGCGCAAATTCCAGCGCTGTGGTGCCGCGCGTGTCCCGCCATAATGCGGTGAGCTTCACTGCAGCCTCGTGGTGGACTGAGCGGTGTATGTGTAGGTAGCCGCCACGATCTGATAGTCGATGATCGTATAGTACGTCGCTTGCGCCGAGACCGTCGTATATGTCCCGGCCGGCGCACCGCCGGTGCAGACCGTTCCGCAGCTGGTGGCGCTCACGCCCGCACTCGTCGGACATCCGCAGAACTGGACCGGCGGAGGTGAAGCGGTAATGTTCGTCGCGCTGGTGGCACTTGCGACGGCGTTCGCGATGCCGCTCGTGTCGAAGCCGCGCGCAATCGCGTACTGGGCTCCCGCTTGCGCGGCATTTTCGACCTGCATCTTGCGATAGAGGGCAAGCCCGATGTCCGTGACCGAGACGACCATCAGGGACAGCAGGGGAACCAGGATGGCGAATTCGGCTGCCGCGACGCCCCGTTGATCGCCGGCAGCGATTCGCACATGCCGCGCCAGAGAACCAAGCCATCGACGGCCAAGCTTAAATGAGAAACTCTGGATCTGCATCGCTCCAAACCTCATTCGACGAGCTGCGCGGTCTGCGAACCGATCGTCGCGGTGCCGAGCGCGGTGCAATTGACCTGCAGGTTCGACGTGCCGCTGAACGTCAGCGTATCCGCGATGATCTTGGTGCAGGATGTGCTGGTGCCGTTGCCGCCGCTGAAGCTGAGATTGGCCTTTGGCAGGTAGATGGCACCGCCGAAATTCTGCGTAGCACCGCCGGTGAGATTGAAATTGGTCCCGGCCGGCATGTTGCGGTCGCCGTACATGACGATGCCCTTCGTTGGGCCGCTGGTCGGCCCGGTCAGGTCGACGCTCGCGTTGCTGCCGATCGAGGCGGTGCCCCAGTCGCTTCCGGAGCCCGTGAACACCAGGGTGACGCCGCTGCCGGTGATGGTGGCATTTCCGGCGACGCTCAAGCTGGCGCCATCAAGATAGTAGATGCCGGGATTGAGGTTCAGGACTGCGCCGGCGTTGACCGTGATGCTGCCCATGTAGCAGCCGGGGTCGAGCGAGTTTGTCTTTCCGTTGGCGTTGACCGTGATCTTGGCATTGCTGCAACTCGGCCGCATCGGGGGAGTGACGTCGGCGTAGGGATCGGCGACGGGCGTGATGTGCGTCTTGATTCCGTTGGTCGCCGTGATGCTGCTCGCGCCGGAGACGTCGCCAACCACGCCGACCTGGTTCGCCGCGACCGAGGCGCTGCCGGCGACGTTGAGCGAGGGGCTTGCGCTCGAGTTGCTGTAGAGATTGCACTTGATCAGGTTGAGCTGGTTGCCGCCGCTGACGTTGACAGCGGGGCTTGCGCTCCTGTTGAGCGCAAGGACGCAGCCCGTCCCGGAATTGGGCAGCGCGACCGAGCGCGCGGTGATTGGTACGCGATCCGAGCCGAACAAGGCGGACAGCAGCCGACGCTGCGGTTGACTGACGATGACTTCGATGGCCTGTGCGTTCGAGGCCTGACTGCCTGTTTTGGGTGGCTGGTTCACCGTGACAGTGACGTCGTTCGCGCCGTCGGTGTAACCATAATTTGCCGCGACCGCCTTGGCTTCGGACCGGGGGTCGCCGCCTGCACTGGCAGCCGTCGCAGCGCTGACCGCGCCGGAATCGGCAACGCTCTGCATGTTCTTGTGCTTGTAGTACCACCAGCCCACTTCCGTTCCGAGGCCGGCGGTGCCGACCAGGACCGGCATGAGCAGCGCAGAAATGAGCACGTAGCTGCCCTGCTCGTCGCGGATGAACCGTTCGAGCAAGTGATCCTTTGCGCTCGAAGGTACACCGAACGAACGGCTGAAAATTCTCCGGAGGTCCATGCTTCCTGCCCGCTTGCCACTTTATCCCGAGGCAATGTGGTGCGGGCCGGCTTAAATGGGCCCCAATGGAAGCCTGACAATTTTAGATATCGGCGAACATTCAGCCGGCATTCATGGCCGCAATCTTATGGAATGAAGCCGCGTCCAGGAGAAGTCAGATGGAATTGCACTCTGCAATTGTTACCGCCAGCATTATAGGTCTGCCGGTTTTACCCGCCTTACGAGAGTTGCGAGAGCCGAAGGATCACGGCTGCTTCAGCGCGCCGGGAAAATGCCGCTGCAGCACCGCGGTGGGCGTGGCATAGGCCTCCTGCAGATCGACGCTCCAGTACTTCAGCTCGTCAAGCGGGATGCGGACGTCGGTGATCGCGCAGCGCACGAAGGTCCCCGGCGAGATCACGCGGAAATCGCCGTCGAGATATTGCACCTGCGCTTCGCCATGGCCCGAGGGGCCGAACTTGTTCAGCACGGTCGAAAGTCTCCGTGGGGGCCTCTCCAGGAACGCCGTGGAAGGCACGATGTGTTGGACGGGATGTAGCATAGATGGGGTGGCTTGTCCGCCCGTTAAACCCACCGGTTCGTGATGATTTGCCGCCGTTTTCGCATGATAAGGCTTCGGTCGAAGGGGCGCCGGTTCCGGCAGCTCCTGCCGCAGAGTCCGATGCGCCTTCGCCTCGCCGCTTTGTTCCTGACGCTGCTGATGTCGGCCGCGCACGCCGCCCCGGCGCCGCAGCCGGTCGAGATTCCGCTCGCCTCCGGGGTGCTCCATGCGCAGCTCTACAAGCCCGCGGGCGAGGGGCCGTTCCCGGCCGTGATCGCGCTGCACGGCTGCGGTGGGCTGGGTAGCCATTCCGATCCCGTGCTGCCGCGCTATCGCGATTGGGCTGAACGCCTGCTCAAGGCCGGCAATGCCGTGCTGCTGCCCGACAGCTACGGCTCGCGCGAGCTCGGCCCGCAATGCCGCGTCAAGGAGATGCACGTCAAGGCGCGGCGCGAACGCGTCGCCGATATCGCGGCCGCGCGCGCCTGGCTGATGCAGCAGCCTTTCGTGGCGCGGGACCGTGTCAGCCTGATCGGCTGGGCCAATGGTGCGAGCGCGCTGCTCTGGGCCGTGCGTCCGCAGAGCGCGGGGCGCGATCACGGTCCGGACTTCCGCGCCGCGATTGCGTTCTATCCGGATTGCCGGATCTCGGCGGGCCTCGGCTGGAGCACGCGGGTGCCGACGCTGGTCTTGATCGGCGCCGATGACGAGGTGTCGTCGCCGCCGGCCTGCCGCCAGATGGTGGACGGCGCGCGCGGCCGCAGCGCGCTGGCGCGCATCGTGGTCTATCCCGGCGCCGATCACGATTTCGACCGCGCCAGCACGCCGCTGCACGCCGCCGCTGCGCCCGAGCACGGGGATGCCGAGGCCCGCGCCGCCTCGCAGAAGGACGTCGCGCAATGGCTGGCGCGGTGAGGGTGGTGCCGCCGCGCATGACCGCGCCATCATTCGACCACGATGTCGATTAAACGCATCTCACATGCGTAACCGCATCACGCTCTTCGCGACCGCCCTGGTCGTCTTCACCGTCGCGATCCTGCTGTTCGAGGCCCACGCCGGCCCCCACCGCGCGCCGGACCATTGCGGCTTCTGGACCACGATCGAGGCGGGATTGACGTGTCGGTAGGGGCACGCTATCTCCACACACTGGCTGTCATCGCCCGGCTTGACCGGGCGATCCAGTACGCCGAGACGGCTGTGGTTTAATCGATAAGCTGCGGCGTACTGGATTCCCCGCCTGCGCGGGGAATGACACCGATGGTGGAGCGTTCGCTAGCCGCCCCTCAGAACAAGCTGCCCTGATCCACCGGCTTGACCAACCGCCTCGGCGCCGGCTTGGTCTCCGCCGCCGGCTTGGGCTGCGCCGGCGCGCGCCTCTCCGCGGGCGCCGCACGATCCGCATCCGCCGTCGCGCCGACGCGGCCGTCCGCGAACTCGATCTCGACCCGCGCGCCGGGGCCGATCGCATCAGCCGCATGCACGGGATGGCCGGCCTCGTCGCGCACCAGCGCAAAGCCGCGCGCGAGCACGCTGCGATAGGACAGCGCGGAGAGCAGCTTGCCGCTGTTCTCGACCCGCGCCTCGAGCCGGTGCAGCAGCGTGACAAGCGCGCGCTCTGCCCGCTCAGTCAGACGATGCGTGCGCTCGCGCTGGCGGGCAATCGCGTTGCGCTGCGCCTGCGCATTCGCAAGCTTTGAGGCGCGCAGGCGCACCTGCAAGCCCGCAAAGCGGTCGCGCCGCTGCCGCAGCAGCGAGCGCGTGGAGAGACCAAGCCGCTCGCCGCACACGGTGAGGCGATGATCGGCCTGCGAGATCTGGCCGTGCAGCACCCGCAGCGTCAGTTTCGAGCTTGCGGCCGTGAACCTGCGGAAATGCGCATGCGTGTTGGCCTTGAGGCAGCGGGGCAGGGATGCGCCCGCCGAATCCAGCCGCTGCCGCGGGATCGCCAGGAGATCGCCAGCCGCCGGCAGCGCGCGCGCCGCGGCGCGCAGCTCGCTGCGGCGGCTCTCCTGGGCGCGTTGCCAATAGGCGCGGGTGCGCCGGCCGAGATCGCCTACCTCGACGAACAAGTCGCTGCGCACGGGCACCGCCATCTCGGCCGCCGCCGTCGGCGTCGGCGCGCGCTTGTCGGCGACGAAGTCGATCAGCGTGATGTCGGTCTCGTGCCCCACCGCCGAGATCAGCGGGATCATGCTCTCGGCCGCCGCCCGCACCACGATCTCCTCGTTGAACGACCAGAGGTCCTCCAGCGAGCCGCCGCCGCGCGCGACGATGAGCACGTCGGGCCGCGGAATCCGGCCGCCCTCGGAGAGCGCGTTGAAGCCGCGGATCGCGGCCGCGACCTGCTCGGCCGAGCCGTCGCCCTGCACCTTGACCGGCCACACCAGCACGCGGCGGGGAAAACGGTCCTCCAGCCGATGCAGGATGTCGCGGATGACGGCGCCGGTCGGCGAGGTCACGACGCCGATCACCTCCGGCAGCCAGGGCAGCAGCTGCTTGCGCGCCTCGTCGAACAGGCCTTCGGCGGCGAGCTTCTTCTTGCGCTCCTCCATCAGCGCCATCAGCGCGCCGATGCCGGCCGGCTCCAGCGCCTCGATCACGATCTGGTATTTCGAGGAGCCCGGATAGGTCGTCAGCTTGCCGGTGGCGATGACCTCGAGCCCCTCCTGGGGCTTGAAGCGCATCCGGCTATGCACGCCCTTCCAGATCACCGCCTCGATCTTGGCGCTCTCGTCCTTCAGCGCGAAATAGCAATGGCCGGAGGAATGGGCCCCGCGGAAGCCGGAGATCTCGCCGCGGACGCGGACATGGCCGAACGCGTCCTCGACCGTCCGCTTCAGGGACAGGGACAGTTCGGAGACGGTGAATTCAGGCGCGTTGAGCAGTTGTTCCGCAGGCGGCATAGCAAACGATTCGGCATTTCGGGGTCAGGCCCGACGTTAAGGATTTTCGCGCCGCAGCGCCAATCGATTCGGTAGACCCAAGGAACCGCAGCTTGGAAGGTAACTTGACTCGACCTAAATTTCATATATGAAATTTACAAATCATATATAAATCAGAGGAAGCGGCCCTATGGCTGTGGTCACCGATCCCGACGACCCGCGCGGACGCATGTTCGGGCAGTACCAGCTCAAGCCGAATAGTGGGGTCAATCCGCCCTATTCGCCGGCTTATCCGGTGGAATGGGGCTGCACCTTGCGGACCGTCGAGATCATGACCCGTGTCGCGCCCGGCAAGGTCGCGACCTTGCTCGCAGAGACGCCGTTCGAGATCGCCAGCGACCGCGTGGCGTTCCGCTTCATGCGTTCGCCTGGCCATTCTCTCGCCGTGCATGCGGGCGAGATGTTCGATCTGATGATCTCGGTGCCCGTGCGCTACAAGGGGCTGTTCACCGAGACGCATATCTTCATGTATTGCAGCGATCCCATGGGGATCTGCGCCGGGCGCGAGGTGTTCGGCTACACCAAGAAGGATGCGCATTACTCGTTCCACGAGCATGCCGATGGATCGATCACTGGATGGGTCCGCCGCCGCGGCATTCCGCTCGCCGATTTCGCCTTCACGCCGGATCCGTCTGCGCCGGTCGTCCGCATCGTCGACGGCGACGAGCTGCCGGCCGGCGAGATCCATGTGCGCCGTCTGCCGCATCCCGAGCGGCTCGGCACGGCCTATGCGGACATCGCCTATCGCCGCACGCCGTTGAAATATTCCAAGCCGGTGCCGGGCCGTGCCGCGATGACGCTGCACGCCAGCGCCTACGATCCGATTGCCGAGCTCGAGCCGGAGATCCTCGGCGCGCATTTCATGGTGTCGGACGTCTATGGCGGCGGATTCGAGGTCGAGGATCGCAGGCTCATCGAGCGCCTCACACCCTGAACAACAAGATCAGCCTGCGTGCGATGTACATGCGGGCGACGAAAATTGGGAAGAAACACGCATAAGGCAAAGGAGGGTCTGCCCATGGCAGCACGATTTCGAGTGAGCCGCCGCCGGCTGCTGGCTGGCGCCGGCGGATTGGCGTTGGGCATGACGGGGCTCGGTGCACGGGCGCAAGAAGCAAAGCCGCTCCGCATCGGCGTGCTGACTGATATGTCCAGCCTCTATGCCGATGTCACCGGACCGGGCTCGCTGTTGGCTGCAAAGATGGCGGTCGAGGATTTCCAGGCATCGTCTCCCAGGATGACCCGGCCGGTCGAGATCATCAGCGGCGACCACATGAACAAGGCTGATCTCGGCGCCAATATCGCGCGCGAGTGGATCGACCGGCAAGGCGTCGATGTCATCGTCGATGCGCCGAACTCGGCCGTCGCCCTCGCGGTGCGCAACGTCGTGCAGCAGAACAACAAGACGCTGTTGGTCTCCGGCGCCTCGTCGTCGGACCTGACCGGCAAGTCCTGCTCGCCCAATCTCGTGCACTGGACCTACGACACCTACGCGCTCTCGTCGGGGGTCGCGCGCGCCGTCGTCGAGAGCGGCGGCAAGAGCTGGTTCCTGCTCACGGCCGACTATGCCTTCGGCCATGCCATGGAAGGCGACATTAAGAGCGTCGTGCAGAAATTCGGCGGCAAGGTTCTCGGCGGCGTCCGCACGCCGATCAACACGCAGGATTTCTCATCCTTCCTGTTGCAGGCGCAGTCTTCGAAGGCGGAAATCATCGCATTGATCAACGCCGGCGGCGACACCATCAACTCCATCAAGCAGGCCGTCGAATTCGGGATTCCGCAAGGCGGCCAGCGCGTGGTGGCGACCGTGCTGTATCTCAGCGACGTGCATTCGCTCGGCTTGAAGATTGCGCAGGGGCTGCAGTTCACCGAAGCTTTCTATTGGGATCTGAATGACGATACGCGTGCCTGGACCAAGCGATTCGCGCCGCGCAACAACGGCCGCTATCCGACCGCGCTGCATGCGGGTGCCTACGCCACGACGCTGCATTATCTGAAGGCCGTTGATGCGCTTGGCGCCTCCAGTGACGGCAAGGCGGTGGTCGAACAGATGAAGAAGCTGCCGACCGACGATCCTCTTTTCGGCAAGGGTAGCGTGCGCGCCGACGGTCGCAAGCTGCACAACATGTATCTGTTCGAGGTGAAGACCCCCAGCGATTCCAAATATTCCTGGGACTATTACAAGCTGGTCAAGACCATCGCGCCGTCCGAGGCCTGGCGGCCTGTGGCGGATGGCGGCTGCGAGTTCCTGAAGTCGTGAGTGGCGCGGATCGGCCGGTCGCGCTGGTCACGGGCGGCGGGGGCGATATCGGGCGCGCCATTGCGCTAAAGTTGGCGCAGATGAGCGCTGCGGTCGCGATCGTCGACCGCGACGAAGCGGCTGCACGCGCCACCGCACAGCTGGTCGAGAAGGCCGGGGCAAGGGCGCTCGCCATCCGCGCGGATGTCTCCCTCGCTCAGGATACGATCGCATTCGTAGAGGCGACCGAAGCACGTCTGGGGCCGATCGGCATCTTCGCCAACAACGCGGGCATCGAGGGCGTCGTCGCTCCTCTTCACGAATATCCCGACGAAACGTTCGATCAATTGCTGCAGGTGAACGTCAAGGGCGTTTTTCTCGGCCTCAAGCACGTGATCGCCAGGATGATGCAACGCGGGACGGGCGCGATCATCAACACCGCATCGACGTCCGCGATCCGCGGACGTGCAGGGCTCGCAGGCTACGTCGCCTCCAAGCACGCCGTGCTCGGACTGACGCGCACGGCAGCGCTCGATGTCGCCGGAACGAAGATCAGGGTCAACGCCGTTCTGCCCGGTCCGGTCGAGTCGCGCATGATTCGGGAGTTGGAAGGCCAGGCGCGCGAGGGCGCCATCACAATGCGTCGAAATGCTGCGAGCGCGCACGGACGACCGCAGGACGTCGCGAACATCGTTGCCTTCCTCGCATCCGACGAGGCTGCTCACGTGAACGGCGCGGCCTGGATCGTCGATGCCGGCATGACCGCCGGTTAGAGCGTGAGCGTCCATTTTGAAATGCCCGTGTTTGCCATCGTATCCGCAAAATGCTCGGCGTCGCCGTAGTGAACATCCGGCAAGCCTTCAAAGCGCGTCGCGAGCCCGTCTCGTACGTTGCGTTTGCCTTCGAAGCGGGAGCCCCAAGGCTTGCTTCCCCTCGGCATCTCCAAGATACAATCGTCAGCAAAGAACTCCATGATGGAATCCAAGTCGTGCGCGTTGAACGCTTCACCCGGCGCCGTCAATTTCCATCGGATGTCCATCCTTCCCTCCATCGAGTTCTCGGAAGGGATACAATAACATAAGGGCACACAGGTGAGTTGAAGGGCCGATTAGACGTTTGGTCGATGTCGCCTTCGGGTCATCAGCGCCGTTTGGAAGCTCGGCCGGTCGCTCCCGCTCTGTCCCAACCAACGTGTACGCCGCCTGAACCTCGCCTAAGGGCCACAAGCGGCGGTCGAAGTGAGCACGGCCCCCGCGTCCGATCTACCGTGCATGTGAGCCAACAGCTGTGAGGCCGATGAAGTGCTGGCGCTTTCGCTCTGACGCACGACTATTTTAATATCCGAGCAAGTGAGAGCGGCCCAAAGCCGCCCTCACTCGCCACTGCCGATCTTTGATGCCGGCGGTTGATCAGCTAGCTCAACGCTCAGTCTTGTCGATGTCGGCCCTGGTTTTCTTCACCGTATCAGCAACTCTCTCAGTACGTTCGGCCGCTTCTTTGCGTACCACCAGTTCTTCACCGGCTCGAGTCTCCTTCTGGACTACGGGCTCCTCATGCAGCTCTCGCACCTCGTACTCCCGTTCCGTTGGTTGCCCTGTCGCAGCTCCCGTAGCTGGACGGCGCTCGATGACAGTTCGCTCATCGCGCAGTTGTACGTCCTTTTGTACAGGCTCCTCGACTACGTAAGTTCTTATATGCTTGACGGTTTCGGTGGCCCGTTTGCCCACCTTCAATTCTTCTTCCGGGAGAGGGATAACCTTCTCGGGTTCGTGGCCTTGAGAGTCATACCCTTCTTGCCTCACCGAGGGTCCTGACACTCCGCTTCCGACCGCTGTCGAGCCGCCCCCATTTTCTTCGTGGATCTCGACCGGATTGTACTCCTGCAGCACACCTTCGATGCGTTCGAGATCGGCCATGGTGGGAGCATCCACTAGCACCGACAATGCGGTGCCGCCCCTTTCCATGTGGCTTTCATACAGGCGGCGCTCGTCTGCCGGTACATCGCTTCCAAACAGCCAGTCCCAGAAACTTCCTCCATCCGAGCTTTCGCTTGCTCTTTCGCTGCTTGACTGTGATGGCTGATTGCTCAGCCTCACATGATCTGCTGGAACGCCTGAACCGACCACAGCACGGTACGCTTCCTCTGCATCGTTACGAGAGTTGTATACTGCTACCACGCATTGTCCTTGCATGTTTGCCTCCTCTATGGACATGCGCCCAACGCCAGAGACAACGCATCGTTCTTAATTTTTTTTCGCAAGGTTTGCGAAGCGCTCGCTATAGACGGGGCTGCCGGGCAACGACGCGAGCTTGGAGCTACCGCTCTTAGATTTGGACCGGCGGCGATGCGAGCATACTGTCGCGACAGGCTGCAAATCAGCTTATCGAACACTCACCTCGTCCTTAGTCCGACAAAACCCGGAGCGATTGCGTAACCATCCATGCCGCGAATGAAGCCACGGTCGCCAAAGACGATCGTTTGGAGCCGCTCGTCCGCGCGCGACCACCTTCCTGATCATCTGCCAGAGATGATGCATGATCAGGTCGCCTGCTTCAACGAACGAGGGACAAAGCGCTGAAGCGACGCCTTTCGGTGAGCTGACGAACTTGGTTGTTCGAGCTGAAGTCGATTTCTCGGGTCGTTGTTGTCATCGACGGGCGACTTGCGCCGACACTGTTGGATTCACGGCCCCGGCTTGCCCTGCAAAGAACGCGGCCAAGGCGCCCAGTAACAATGCCACTGCCGCGAACAATGCACCTTGTGAGACGCGCTTGGCAGCTGTATCCGCCGCCTGCTTTGCCTGCTCCTTCGTCTTGGCTACCGCTTCCTTATATTGCTGTTGGTACTGACTGATCTGCGCCTTTGCTTCGTCTTGAGATATATTCTGAGCCTTGGCTAGAGCCTCGGCCGCCTTGTCGTTAGCCGCTGCCTGCTGAGAAGCGTCACCCGTTAGCGCCGCGCGGACGGCTGTGGCCGCGGCATCACGAAGCGCGGCGGGATCTTGCCCTCCCGAGGCGCCTTTAACTTTGCTTTCGATGGCAGCCATCGGGTCGCTAACATTGTTCAGCGTAGGCGCTGCCGCTTGAACTGCCGTTTGGACCGACCCTCCCAGCGCTTTGCCCGCTCCGCCCAAAGCGGAAGATGCTGTGCTGAGAGCGCCACCAGCCAAGCCGGAAGCGGCGGAAGAAAGCAGATACATCACCGCCAGCGTTGAGACTGCCCATGACATTAATCCATGATAAGCCGTCGTTGAAGCAGACGCCTTGCCAGAAAGCCGACCGGCTATGTAGCCGCCCAGTGCCGCAGCCAGAATGCCGGAAACTATAAACCAGATACCTGCACCAACCGACATCGAGCTTGCGCTGGGCGTGCTACCTTCCCCAACGTCTACCGTGGATAAACCCACGCCAAGGCCGATCATGTTTAGAATAATCTGCATCACAAGCGCGATGGCTGCACCCGCGAAAACCGCGCCCCACGCAACCTGATTCAACATGATTGTGCGAATTTCGTCGGCGGGAACGACATCGCTCGTCTGAGGGGGCGTGCGGTGGCTTGAATGAACCATTTCGGGAGAGTTGGCCATGACGTTGATCCTTGAAGTCTGTTTGATGCCGCAACTTGCTTTTGCGTCCGACGTTCCTAAAATCGCAGACCTCAACTGCAAGCCCTTGCAGCACGGCCACTCAAATGCCCGCTAGCGTGCACCTCCGAACTGTCCCTCCGCCGAGTTCGAGCAGAGCGGCTCTCCGACTGGGGAAGTGAAGGCACAAGACTGCCCTGCTTCATTCACCTCCCAATGAGCGAAGCCGACCGTAGCAGGCAGGCGCAAATGTCCGCTCTGGTCAAAAGAGCCGGCTCGAACGACCCTGCGTCACTTCCGTTGTCCCCCCGATCAGCTGACCATATCTGAACCAAACCGAACTTCGCCATCGGGTCACAAGCTGCCGATCACGCCCAAAGGTCCGAGCTTCCGCTTTACTGGTAAGCCGACGTTTATGCGTCCACGTCCTAGGAAACGCCGCCGATCTTCTCGGATACGATCCTGGCCGCGCTGCGCAGCTCCGCGGCGATGGCGCTGGCTTCCGCGGCGGGGATTTGATCCTGCCTCACCAGCGGGACGGTCATCGCGGCCACTGCCCGGCCGGAGGCTTCGATGATCGGGCAGCTATAGGCAAGGATGCGCGTATAGCCATCGTCATTGGAGAAGTTTCCACCCTCCGAGGAAATGCGGTCGAGCGCCGCAAGCGCCTTCTTGGTGCTGATCCGGTCATTGGTCGCGATGACCTGCGCCAGCTCCTGGCGCCGGCCCTCGAGCTGAAAGGCCGCCAGAACCTTCGCCGACGCGTATTGCTGGGTGAGCGGAAACACCGCGCCGACCTTGACCGACCAGCCCATCAACCATTCCGGCTCGATCCGGGCGATCACCATGAACTGCTCGCCGTGCAGCACCGTCAGGTGGCAGGACAGTTGGACGCGCGAGGCGAGCTGCTCCATCACCGGCAGCGCCGCCTTCAGCAGCCGCTCGGTCGGCGGGAATTGCGAAGCGATCCGGAACAGCTTCAGCGTCAACGTGTATTCGCCGGTCGCGGGGTCGCGCGCGACATAGCCCCGGCGCTCCAGCGCCACCAGCATCCGGAAGATCTCGCTGACGGAGCGCCCGACGCGTTCGGCGAGTTGCTTCTGGCTCATCCCGCGTGCAGCGCCCGCCAGCGCCTCCAGAAGGTCCAGCCCTTTCTCCAGGGCGGGCGCGCCCGCTTGCGGCTTCTCAGTCATTCTTTGGGCCTTGTTGGATCAGCGCCCGCGAGCACACGGGGGAAATGCAATTCCCGTGTAGCCGATCGCTTGCATGGCGAAAAGTCGATCGCCAGCAAAGCGCCTGGAATGATCGAGCACATCGAATGGCGGGGAGTTCGCGCCGTTTCCTCTTGAGCCCCACCCCGATTCATGCGACCTCCGCCCCCAGCAAAACCCCTTATCCTGAGCCTTCGATGCACATTCTCCTGCTTGGTTCCGGCGGCCGCGAACATGCCCTGGCGTGGAAGATCGCAGCCTCTCCCCTGGTGACCAAATTCTGGTGCGCGCCCGGCAATGCCGGCATCGCCAGGGAGGCGGAGTGCGTGGCGCTCGATGTCGCCGACCATGCCGCCGTGATCGACTTCTGCAAAAAGAACGCGGTCGCGCTCGTGGTGGTCGGGCCGGAGACGCCGCTGGCGGCCGGCATCGTCGATGATCTCACCAAAGCCGGCATCAAGGCGTTCGGGCCGAGCAGGGTGGCGGCCCAGCTCGAAAGCTCCAAGGGGTTCACCAAAGCGCTGTGCACCGAGTTCGGCATTCCCACCGGCGCCTACAAGCGGTTCACCAATGCCAATGACGCGCGCGCCTATGTGCAGAGCCAGGGCGCGCCGATCGTGGTCAAGGCCGACGGCCTTGCCGCCGGCAAGGGCGTCGTCGTTGCGAAAACCGTGCGCGAGGCCGAGGACGCCATCGCCATGATGTTCGAGGGCGCCTTTGGCGAAGCCGGCGCGGAGGTCGTGATCGAGGAGTTTCTGCCGGGCCGCGAGATCAGCTTCTTCGCGCTGTGCGACGGCGACACCGCGATTCCGCTGGCCTCCGCCCAGGACCACAAGCGCGTGTTCGACCACGATGTCGGCCCGAACACCGGCGGCATGGGCGCTTATTCGCCGACGCCGCTGGTGACGCCTGCCGTCCACGACGCGATCATGGCCAAAATCATCCTGCCGACGGTGGCAGGCATGAAGCAGCGCGGCACGCCGTTCCGCGGCGTGCTCTATGCCGGGATCATGCTGACGACGCAGGGCCCAAAACTGTTCGAGTTCAACGTCCGCTTCGGCGATCCCGAGTGCCAGGTGCTGATGCTGCGCATGATGAGCGACATCGTGCCGGCGCTGCTCGCCGCCTGCGACGGGGAGCTGAAGCATTTCGACCTGCGCTGGCACAAGGAATCCGCGCTGACCGTGGTGATGGCGGCGAAGGGCTATCCCGGCGACTACCAGAAGGGCACGCGCATCGGCGGGCTGGAAGAGGCTGCCAAGGTCGACAATGTCGAGATCTTCCACGCCGGCACGGTGGCCAAGGACGGCGCGGTCCTCGCCAATGGCGGCCGCGTGCTCAATGTCTGCGCGCTAGGGGCGACCGTGACGGAAGCGCAGGCGCGCGCCTATCAAGCCGTCGACCGCATCGACTGGCCGGACGGCTTCTGCCGCCGCGACATCGGCTGGCAGGCGGTGGAGGCGGAAAAGGCCAAAAATTAGCGTGTCATTGCGGACGGCGCCCCCAAACGCGCCGGTCCGGAATCGCGACGTTCGCGTCACCGCGCCGCCACATCTACACTCCAGAATATGCAATCGTCAGTTGGGGTTAGTTGCCCCGACGATAATACCGGTACTGTGCATGGGGTTGTTTTCGACACTTTTTGTCGAGCGGCCCCGCCACCGGCCAACAAGGATGCAACAAGATGTCCGATCTCGCCGACCTCTATCCGGGCTTCGCCGCCGAATGGATCGATACCTCGTTCGGCCGCATCTTCGCCCGCGTCGGCGGCAAGGGCCCGCCGCTGCTGCTCCTGCACGGCTTCTCCGAGACCCACGTGATGTGGCACCAGGTGGCGCCCGAGCTGGCCGAGCACTTCACGCTGATCATCGCCGACCTGCCGGGCTACGGCTGGTCCGACATGCCCGCGAGCGATGCGCTGCACATCCCCTACTCTAAGCGCGCCATGGCGAAAGCCATGGTCGAGGTGATGGAGCGCCTCGGCCACGTGCATTTCGCGCTCGCCGGCCACGACCGCGGCGGCCGCGTGTCGTATCGGCTGGCGCTCGACCATCCCGGCCGGCTGTCGAAGCTCGCCGTGCTCGATATCCTGCCGACCTATAATTACTGGGAGCGGATGAACCGCGCCTATGCCTTGAAGATCTATCACTGGACCTTCCTGGCGCAGCCCTATCCGCTGCCGGAGACGCTGATCGCAGGCCAAGGCGAGTTCTTCCTGCGCTTCAAGATGGCGAGCCAGACCAGGTCCAAGACACTGGACGCGATCGACCCGCGCGCGCTCGAGCACTACCTCGCCCCGTTCCGCGATCCCGCCCGCATCCACGCGATGTGCGAGGATTACCGCGCCGGCGCCTATTTCGACTACGACCTCGACAAGGCCGATTTCGAGGCCGGCAAGAAGATCACCATTCCGATGCTGGCGCTGTGGGGCAATGCCGGCATCGCCCAGGCCGCCGCGACGCCGCTCGACACGTGGAAGCAATGGGCCACGAACGCCTCCGGCATGCCGGTGGATTCCGGCCACTTCCTCACGGAGGAGAATCCCGATGTGACAGCGAGGGCGCTGCGCGAGTTCTTCTTGGCCTGACGATCTTGTAGCCCGGATGGAGCGCAGCGAAATCCGGGATTCTCTCCTCGCCGCGGCACTGTCCCGGATTGCGCTTCGCTCCATCCGGGCTACGCGACTCCGACCTACCGCCGCTCCCGAAAGAACTCCTTCAGCAGCCGCGCCGCCTCGCTCTCGCCGACGCCGGAATAGACGTCCGGCGTGTGGTGACAGGTCGGCGAGGCAAAGAACCGCACGCCTGACTCCACCGCGCCGCCCTTGGGGTCGGCCGCGCCGTAATAGAGCCGGCGGACCCTTGCAAACGAGATCGCGCCCGCACACATGGTGCAGGGCTCCAGCGTCACGTAGAGGTCGCAGTCGACCAGCCGCTCGCTGCCAATCTTCGCGGCGGCCGCGCGCAGCGCGACGATCTCGGCATGAGCGGTCGGATCATGGTCGGTCAGCGTCCGGTTGGCGCCGGTGGCGATCACCTCGTGATCGCGGACCACCACGCAGCCAACAGGAACTTCGCCCGATTTTCCGGCATTTTCGGCCGCCAGAAGCGCCAAATCCATGAAAGAAGGGGCTTTCATGCCTCGTATCATCGCCAGAAACCTGCTACTAGCTCCGCCTTCAGCAAGAGTGGATACCGATTTTGCCTGAGCATGCGGCTCGCAGCGAGCGCGCACAATGCTCGCGCCACCCCTTAAGTGAGATTAGTCATGCCTCGCGACAGCGACAAAGACAACGATTCCCGCGGCCGGCGAGGCCCGGCCAAAGGCCGTAGCGGCAAGCCGCGTGGCCCTGAGAAGAAATTCGCCAAGCGCGGCTTCGAGGGCAAGGGTGAGGGTAAGCGCGAGCGCGACAGCCGCCCGCCCCGTGGCGACCGCGACAGCCGTCCGTTCCGCCGCCGCGAGGAGGGTGACGCACCGCGCCGCGATTTCAGTGACCGTCCCCGCTTCAAGCGCGACGACCGCGGCAGTGAGGGCCGCGGCGAGCGCAGCTTCAAGCCGCGCGGCGATCGCCCGTCATTTGGCCGCGACGATCGTCCGCCGCGCAGGGATCGCGACGATGCCCGCTCGGCCGGCCGCTCCAGCGACAGGAAGTTCGGCGACAAGAAACCCTACGCGCCGCGCGGCGACCGTCCAGAGCGCAAGTTCGACGGCGAACGGAAATTTTCGCGGGGCGGGCCGGATCGCCAACGCGACCGTGGGGATCGCGGACGCGACCGTGGGGATCGCGGGCCGCGCGAGGATCGTGGCGAACGTAGCTTCAAGCCGCGCGGCGACCGCCCGAATTTCGATCGCGGTGATCGCGCACCGCGCGGTGATCGCCCACGCAAGAGCTTCGACAAGGATTTCGGCGGCCGCGATCGCGGCGACGAGAAGCCCTGGCGTCAGCGCGATGATCGGCGGGAGGGTGGCCGTGGCGAGGACCGTCCGCGTTTCTCTCGTTCGCGCGACGACCGCGCATCCGGTGACCGCCCGTTTCGCGAGCGGCCGAAATTCGATCGGCCCCGTGACCGCGACAGCGAACGCGGTGACCGTCCGAAGTTCGATCGCCCACGCCAGCGCCCCGAAGGCCGCATGGACTGGCAGGAGCATCCGCGCAGCGAGGGCCGCTTCCGCGATCGTCCGCGCCGCGACAACGAGGACGACAGCAGGATCTTCGAGAAGCGTCCCGCCTTCGGCGGCCGCGGCGCCTATCGCGAGCGCGATCGTGATTTCGAGGGCCGGCCGCGCCGCGACGAGGCGCCGAAGCCGAAGAAGGCCGGCGAGCGCATCGCCAAGGTGCTGGCCCGCGCCGGGCTTGCCTCGCGCCGCGATGCCGAGGAGATGGTCACGCAGGGCCGCGTCACCGTGAATGGCCGCGTGATCAACTCGCCGGCGCTCGACGTCACCAAGAACGACGTCGTCATGGTCGACGGCAAGCCGTTGCCGGAGCGCGAGCGCACGCGCCTCTTTCTCTACCACAAGCCGCGCGGGCTGATGACGACGCATGACGACCCCGAGGGCCGTCCGACCGTGTTCGACAATCTGCCCGAAGGCCTGCCGCGGCTGATCAGCGTCGGCCGGCTCGACTTCAACACCGAGGGCTTGCTGCTGCTCACCAACGATGGCGGCCTCGCGCGCACGCTCGAGCTGCCGGACACCGGCTGGCTGCGCCGCTACCGCGTCCGCGCCCATGGCGACGTCACCCAGGCGCAGCTCGACCAGCTCAAGAACGGCATCGAGATCGAGGGCGTCAAGTATGGTCCGATCGAGGCCACGCTGGAACGCGACCAGGGCGCCAATGTCTGGCTGGTGTTCGCGATCCGCGAAGGCAAGAATCGCGAGGTGCGCAATGTCTGCGCCCATCTCGGCCTCGAGGTGAACCGGCTGATCCGCGTCTCCTACGGACCGTTCCAGCTCGGCGAGATTCCGGAAGGTCAGGTCGAGGAGATCCGCGCGCGCGTGCTGCGCGAGCAGCTCGGCGACAAGGTGATCGAGAAGTCGGGCGCGCAGTTCGACGCGCCCTCCAAGTCATCTTCGCGCGTCGACGACGCGACCAGCGAGAAGAAGCCCGCCAGCAAGCGCGCGGTGATCAGCGACCGCAAGGGTCGCCGCGTACTGGTGCAGCGCACCGGCAGCGAGGAGGCGCGCGAGCGCAACGAGATGGAGGCGAGCGGCTACGGCCCGCCGCGCCGTCCCAAGCGCGGCTATCACGGCAAGCGCGACCTGACGCCGCGGGAGGACTGACGTTGCGCGTCGTCGGCGGTCGTTTGAAGGGGCGCAATCTCGCCTCACCGTCCTCGCGCGACATCCGCCCGACGGCGGACCGGTTGCGCGAGTCCGTGTTCAACATCCTCGTTCACGCCTATGACGATCCGATTGCGGATGCGCGCGTGCTCGATCTCTTCGCCGGCACCGGCGCGCTCGGCATCGAGGCGGCCTCGCGCGGGGCGAAGTTCACGCTGTTCGTGGACAACGGCGCGGAGGCGCGTGCGCTGTTGCGCAACAATGTCGAGGCGCTCGGCCTCGGCGGCGTCACCAAGGTGTATCGCCGCGATGCGACCGATCTCGGCCCCGCGCATCCCGTCGAGCCGTTCTCGCTGGTGTTCCTCGATCCGCCCTATGGCAAGGGCTTTGCCGAGAAGGCGCTCGCGAGCCTTCGCGACGGCGGCTGGCTCACGCCCGGCGCGCTGCTCGTGGTGGAAGAGGCGAAGGCCGCGCAGTTCGTGACGCCTGAAGGTTTCGAGGAGCTGGAGCGGCGCGCCTATGACGACACGGAGTTTGTGTTCTTGCGTAGGGCGGATTAGCAAAGCGTAATCCGCCACTGTCTCTCACTGCGGACGCAGAAGAGGTGGATTACGCCTTCGGCTAATCCACCCTACGGCACCGTCACCGCCGCCCGAACAGCTTCTCCACGTCGCTCAGCTTCAGCTCGACATAGGTCGGCCGGCCGTGATTGCACTGGCCGGAGTTCGGCGTGTCCTCCATCTCGCGGAGCAGCGCGTTCATCTCCTCCGGCCGCAGCCGGCGGCCGGCGCGCACCGAGCCGTGGCAGGCCATGGTGGCGGCGACGTGCATCAGGCGGCGTTCGAGCGGCAGCGCCTCGTCCCATTCGGCCATGTGCTCGGAAAGATCGCGCAACAGGCCGCCGGCATTGGTCTTGCCGAGCAGCGACGGCGTCTCGCGCACCGCGACCGCGCCGGGGCCGAAGGATTCGATGGCAAGGCCGAACGATGCCAGCTCCTCGCTGCGCTCCAGCAGGCGCTCCACAGTGGCCTCATCCATCTCGACGATCTCGGGGATCAGCAGGATCTGCCGCTGCACGCCGTTGGCGGCGAGCGAGGCCTTCAGCCGCTCGTAGACGATGCGCTCATGCGCGGCGTGCTGGTCGACGATGATCAGGCCGTCGCGGGTCTGCGAGACGATGTAGGTCTCGTGGATCTGCGTGCGCGCCGCGCCGAGCGGGCGATCGACGAGATCGCCGGCGGGTTGGCTCTCGATCCGCACGTCAGCACTGGGCGCGCCGACGTCGAAGGCAGCCTGCGCACGCTCGGCGAAGGCGGGCGCGGCGGCGCCTTCGAACGACGGCATCGGCGCCACCGGGGCGGCTGGCGAGGCGCGCCAGTCCCAGCTTGCCGGACGTGGCGGCATGAAGGCGGGCCGGAACGAGGACAGCGCGCTCTCGCCGCTATTGGCGGCGGTGCGGCGGCCCTCGCGTGCGAGTGCTTCCTTCAAGCCATGCACGATCAGCGCGCGGACGAGGCCGGCATTGCGGAAGCGCACCTCGGTCTTGGCCGGATGCACATTGGCATCGACCTCGCGCGGATCGAGCGTGACGAACAGCGCCAGCACCGGATGGCGGTCGCGCGGCAGATAGTCGGAATAGGCCGCGCGCACGGCGCCGAGAATGAGCTTGTCGCGCACCGGCCGGCCGTTGACGAAGAGATATTGGCCGAGCGCGTTGGCCTTTGTGAGCGCCGGCGCGGCGGCATAGCCGGCGACCACGACGCCCTCGCGCTCGGCATGGACCTCGATGGCGTGGCTGCGGAACTCGGCGCCGAGGATGTCGCCAAGCCGGGTCAGCCGTCCGGCCGCGCCGGGCAGCGCCGCGGTCCAGGTCACCGGTGCGCGCTCCTCGCCGGCGAGCGTGAAGGCGATGTCGGGCCGTGCCATCGCGAGGCGCCGTACCACTTCGCGGATGGCTTCCGCCTCGGTGCGGTCGGTCTTCAGAAACTTGAGCCGCGCCGGCGTCGCATAGAAGAGGTCGCCAACCTCGACGCGCGTGCCATGCGCCAGCGCCGCCGGCATGATCCCGGACTTCTCGCCCCCCTCGACCGACAACGCCCAGGCGTGCGGCTCGCTGGCGTGCCGCGTGGTGATGGAGAGGCGCGCCACCGATCCGATCGAGGGCAGGGCCTCGCCGCGAAACCCGAGGGTGCGGATCTGCAGCAGGTCCTCGTCGTCGAGCTTGGAGGTGGCATGGCGCTCGACGGCGAGCGCAAGGTCTTTTGCGGTCATGCCGCTGCCGTCGTCGGTGATGCCGATCCGCCGCCGCCCGCCGCCGTCGGTGAAGACGTCGATGCGGCTCGCGCCGGCATCGATGGCGTTCTCGACCAGCTCCTTGACCACGCTCGCCGGACGTTCGACCACCTCGCCGGCGGCGATGCGGTTGACGACCTGTTCTGGCAGCTGGCGGACGGGCATGAGGCTCACTCGGCGAATATTCTCAAGTGTAATGCCACGCAGCGACAAATGCATGGGTCAGGTCGAGCTTCCCACACCCGAAATGGGGGACATTTTCGGCGCGCCTCGTCCGTCGGGAATGCTTGGCATGTTCCGCGCCGCCGCATATGAGGAGCACAATTCCGCGAAAGCGCCGCGAAAACCCTAAACGATCACCACACGACGCGGCTTGCATCACACCGCGCCGTTCGAACTCTCTTTGCGATGAACCGGTCCGGTGCAGGCGAACGGTGCAGAAGGCAACCGACGGTTCATCGCGACATTCCAGGAGAAATGGATGAAGTTGGTGAAGACCTCTGCGATCGCTTGCGCTCTCGCGGCCCTCGTTGCAACGCCCGTTCTCGCCCAAGGCACCTCGTCTGGGACGAGGCCTGGCGGCACCGTACAAAGCAAGCCCATGCAAGGAGGCGCGTCAGGCAGCGAGGATGAGGATCTCGGTGCACAGCAGGGCGCAGCCGGCGAGAAGGTCGGCATGAAGTCGGGCAAAGGCACGAAGGGGTCCGTCGGGACCACCGGCAGCGCGACGCGCAAGGGCACCACGGACGATGCGGCGACCGGCGGTGCTGCGGCCGGCAAGCGCTACTGACGCCAGCTCGCGAACGGCAAATCTCCGGTCGCTCGCGCGACCGGAGGTTTTTCGCATCAATCGTCGAAGCTCCGGCCGCGGCCGGCCTTGATGTCGCTGCGGCGTTTCTTGCCCTCGAGCCGGCGCTGCTTGGAGGCGAAGGTCGGCCGCGTCGCACGGCGAGGCGTCGGCCGGACCATGGCCTCCTTGAGGATCTCGACGAGACGGTCGATGGCATCCTGACGGTTGCGCTCCTGAGTGCGAAAGCGCTGAGCGTGGATCACGATCACGCCGTCCTTGGTCATGCGCTGGCCGGCAATGCGGGCAAGGCGCAGCGCCGCGTCCTCGGGCAAGGTCAGCTTGCGCGTGTCGAAGCGCAGCTGCGCGGAGGTCGCGACCTTGTTGACGTTCTGCCCGCCCGGGCCGGAGGCGCGGACAAAGCCGATCTCGATGTCGTCCTCGTCGATGACGAGATCGCGGGATATCCGCAGCATGCTGGCACCATTCGTGATGTCAGGACATACCGCGGACATCCGTCGTCAGCAATGGCGCTGCCGTGAAACGCAAATGGCCGGGATGGCCCCGGCCATTCAGGAAACGTCGAGAAAAGAGATCAGTTCGACTTCGTCGCCGGTGCAGCCGCCGGTTGCACGGCGGCCTGCGGGGCCCGGCCGACGACGACGGTCAGCAGCCCCTGGCCCCAGAGCCGCTTGGCGGCCGCCTTGGCATCGTCCAGCGTCACGGCGTCGACGATGGCGTTGCGCTTCTCGATATAGTCGATCGGCAGCTTGTCTTGCTGATATTGCAGCAGCGCCTGTGCCAGCTTGGACGAGGTGTCGAGCGCCAGCATCTGCGAGCCCTTGAGATAGGACTTGGCCTCATCGAGCTCCTTCTGCGTCGGGCCCTCCTCGGCGATGCGGCGCACCTCCTGTTCGATGGCCTCGATGGTGTCGCCGGCGCGGTCGGCGCGGGTGCCGGTATTGCCGATGAAAATCGCCGAGTGCTGCATCCAGAGCAGCGACTCGTACACCGAATAGGCCAGTCCGCGCTTCTCGCGCACCTCGCGATAGAGCCGGGACGATAGGCCGCCGCCGCCGAGGATGTGGTTGACGACGTAGGCCGCCATGAAGCTCGGATCACTCCGCTTCACGCCGGGTCCGCCGAAGGTGATCACCGTCTGCGGCACGTCGAGGGTCACGAAGGCGCGTTGCGGCGGCTTTGCAGCCTCGACGTCGGGGACTGGCGTCAGATTGGCTTTGGCGGGCAGGCTGCCGAAGGTGTGGTCGAGCAGCTTTCCGAGCGTAGCCGGATCGACGTCGCCGACGACCGCAATCTTGAGGCCATCCCTGGCGAGGACACGGCCGACATAATTCCTCAGGTCGGCAATTGTGATGGTCGGCACGCTGTCGAGGTTGCCGTTGCTCTGCCGGCTGTAGGGGTGATCGCCGAACGCGAGCTCCAGAAACTTGCGGCTCGCCAGCGAGGTCGGATTGGTGGTCTCGCGGCGCAGGCCCGAGATGACCTGCGAGCGGATGCGTTCGACGTCGGCCGTGTCGAAATGCGGCGAGGTCAGCGCCATCCTGAGCAGGTCGAAGGCCTCGTCCTTGTTGTCGCGCAGCATGCGAAGGCTGCCCCGGAGGGTGTCGCGGGTGGCGTTGAAGGACAGCTCGATGGCGCGGCGGTCGAGCCGTTCATGGAACGTCTTGGAATCGAGATCGCCTGAGCCTTCGTCGAGGAGAGAGCCGACCAGATTGGCAACGCCCGGCTTGTCCTTGGGGTCCTCGGCCGAGCCGCCGGCGAAGGAATATTCCATGGCAATCAGCGGCACGGTTGCGTCCTGCACGAACCAGGCTTCGATGCCGCCCGGCGAGATCAGGTGCTGGATCTTTGCGGCGGCCTGCGACGGCGAGGCGGCAGAGAATGCGAGGACGGCGCCGGCGGCAACGGAGAATGCAAGGCGGCGAAGGAAGGAATAGGTCACGAGCGCTTCTCCTCGCGCTTGGCGGTTGCAGTGTCCTTGATCAAGTAGCCCGTCACCGAGCGCTTCTTCTCGAGCCATTTCTGCGCAACGGCGCGAACCTGCTCGGCGGTGACGGCGCGGATGCGATCGGGCCAGCTCCTGATGTCCTCAATCGACAGGCCGGTGGTCAGCGCGCCGCCGTACCAGCGCGCCAGCACAGCCTGGTTGTCCTGGGCGTAGATCGCTTCGGCAATGAGCTGGGTTTTGACCCGCTCCAGATCCTCGGCGCGGATCGGGTTCTGCGCGACGTTGGCAAGGACCCCGTCGACCGCCTGCTCGACCTCTGTAAAACTGACGCCGGGTTTCGGTGCAGCCGAGATCGCGAACTGGGTCGGGTCGAGCGAGATGCTCGAATAGCTGGCGCTGGCGGAGACCGCGAGCGGCTTGTCGACCACGAGGGCACGGTAAAGATAGGAATTGCTGCCGCTGCCGATCAGCTGCGCCAGCACATCGAGGGCCGCGCTCTCGCCGGCCGCGGCCGTGGTCGCCGAGGGCACGAGATAATAGCGCCGCATGTTCGGCTGCTCGACGCGCGGGTCGGCCAGCGTGACGGTGCGCGGGGCGGCGGGCTCCGGCTCCTGCGGACGAACGCGCCGCGCCGGGATCGCGGGCTGCGCGGGGATCGAGCCGAAATTGCGCTCGACCAGCGGGCGGATTTCGGCGGCGTCGACGTCGCCGGCGATCACCAGGATCGCGTTGTTCGGCGCGTAGAAGCGACGATAGAAGGCGAGCGCATCCTCGCGATCGAGCTTCTCGATCTCCTGATGCCAGCCGATCACCGGCCGCCCGTAGGGATGGTTGAGATAGAGCGCGGCCATGATCTGCTCGTTCAACCGCGCATCCGGATTGTTGGCGACGCGCATGTTGTACTCTTCGAGCACGACGTCGCGCTCGGGCAGCACGTTCTCGTCCTTGAGGACGAGGCCTGTCATGCGGTCGGCCTCGAACTCCATCATGGTCGGCAGCTGCTCTTTCGGCACGCGCTGATAGTAGTTGGTGTAGTCGACCGAGGTCGAAGCGTTCTCGTTGCCGCCGACACGCAGCACGGTCTGGGAGAATTCGCCTGCCGGATGCTTCGCGGTGCCCTTGAACATCAGGTGCTCGAGGAAGTGCGCGAGGCCGGACTTGCCGGGCGTCTCATCGGCCGAGCCGACTTTGTACCAGATCATCTCGGTGACAACGGGGGTGCGGCGGTCCGGGATCACCACGACCTGCATGCCGTTGGCGAGCGTGAAGCTGGCGGGCGGAGCCGATGTCACCGTGGTCTGGGCAAGGGCGGCGCCGGCCGAAAGGACACTCGTCGAAAGCAGCGCGGCAAGGAGGCAGGCAGCCGATCGGTAAGAGGACATCATGATCCCTGGTTGTGAGGTGCCGAGCCCGGATCTCCGGCTCGGAGGGCACGGCAGGCTACACCGTGCGGCTGAGGCTTCGCGTCACGAAGCAGAGAACTCAACGCTTAGGCAAGTTACTGATAAGCAATTTTGAACGAGGTGGGCGGACATGCGCCGCCCGACCCTCGCTTCGCGTGGGTCAGAATGTCGCGACAGGACAGGAACGCTATTGTTCCTTCTCCTTGCCGGATCGGACGTCGAAATAGGTCCGCTTCGAATTATCCGGGCCGGCGCCGTAGGCGTAGTTCGGCGACGGCGTCTGATATCCCGGCGGCGGCTCCACCAGCGATTGGCGTGGCGGTTCCGACGTAAACTGCTTGGACTCGGGCCCGTTCCCTTTGAAGAGTTTCCACAGCCCTCCGGTATATCCGAGTTCGGCAGGGCTCATCGTCGGATTGGCCACGTTGGTGCCCGGCTGGACCGGGTCATTGCTCGTCTTGTCGGCGGCGGCCGTCCTATGGGCGTTCAACTCGGCGGGCGACAGCGGCTGGGCGTTCTTCCAGTACTCCGTTGCCTTGTTACCGGACTTCTTCCGCTGGGCGATGGCCTCCTTGCGGCGCTTCTCGTCGGGGTCCTTCGGCCAGTTCGGCGCAGCCGCAGCCTCGGCTGCGGCAGGCGGCGGCAGGTCGAGCTTGGGCGGCACGACCAGCGGCGAACGCTCGCGGTATTCGATGCCGGGTTTTTCCATGCTCCGGGCGCCAAGGCCGGTCATCAGGTTGTCGATGAGCTTCTCTTCGAAGGTCATGTCGTCGTCGTCGTCATCGTCGGCAGCACGGGCGCCACCGGTCGACATGACGAGGCCGATGCCGAGCGCGACGGCGGCCAATTTCAGTGCCCGCCAGCCCCCCGATTGGGAGCCCCGAACCATCGAACCGCTGGTCTTCGAGCTGCGCATCACCGTACCTGTTTCATATTGTAGCAGATTGCCGCCCACACGCGGCTTGACCCTTGCAAAAGCCGGGTTCCAGCTGCCGGTCCGTATCGGCCGGGATCAGGGCGCTTTTGCGGCGGGTACCCCCAAGAAGGAATCATACAATAGCGCTGCCACCCCAGCAACGATGGCCACGTCCGCGAGGTTAAACACATACCAATTATAGGTATTTCCGGCGATCTCGATGTGGAACAGGGCGAAATCCACCACCGCGCCATAGGCCAAGCGGTCGATGCCGTTGCCGATGGCGCCGCCGATGATCAGACCGAGCGCGACGGTCGCGAGCATGGTGTGCGAGCGGGCCATCCAGATCGCCAGCGCAACCACCGCGATCACTTTGACGGCCATCAGCGCGAGCTGCGCGGCCTGGCTGTCGTTCTGGAGCCAGCCGAAGCTGATGCCGATATTCCAGGCCAGCACCAGGTCGAAGAACGGCGTCACCCGCACTGCGCCGCGACGGGCGAGGTCGAACACGTTCAACAGCCAGAGCTTCGAGGCCTGGTCGGCCACGAGCGTGACCATGGCCGCGAGGATGCCGGCGCGGAGCGGGGTCATGGCCGACCGATCAGACGCTCACCCCCAGCGCCTTCCATTCGCGCAGCGCCTTGGCGTCGCGCGGGGTGACGTCGGGGTATTCGGCGTCTTCGCCGACCATCGGCGAGATCTTCCAGGAGCGGGCGCATTTGGTGCCGATCGCCTTCTCCACCACGACCGCGACGCCGGGGACGGCATCGAGGCGGAACGCCGAGGCCGGCGCCTCGCCCTCCCGCACCTCGTAGTTCGAGGTGATGCAGACTTCAGCCAGATCGATGTCGAACAAGGTCGCCAGCATGGCGCGATCGACGACATAGATTACCGGCGATGCCTCGAGCGAGGAGCCGATGTTCTTGGCGGCGCGTTCCAGCTCGAGTGCGCCGGTGACGACGCGACGCACGTTGCGGATCGTCTCCCATTTCGCGGCGAGCTTGTCGTCGCGCAAGGCTTCGAGATCGGTCGGGAACAGCGTCAGGTGCACGGACGGTTCGGCGTCGGGCCGGTACATGCGCCACGCCTCCTCCGCAGTGAAGCTGAGGATCGGGGCCAGCCATTTCAGGATCGAAGCGCACAACAGGTCGATGGTCGTCAGTGCCGCCTTGCGCGTCAGCGAGGAGGGCGGATCGCAATACAGCGTATCCTTGCGGATGTCGAAGTAGAAGGCGGAGAGCTCGCTGTTCAGGAAGGCCGACAGGATCGCGACCACGGTCTTGTAGTCGAACTCCCGGTAGGCCTTGCCGATCGCGGCGGCGCGACCTGAGAGCTCGTGCAGCATCAAGCGCTCGAGCTCGGGCATCTCGGCCGGCGCGATTGCATCGGCCGGCCTGTAATGATGCAGCGTCCCCAGCATCCAGCGCACGGTGTTGCGCAGCTTGCGATAAGTCTCGACGGTGTTCTTCAGGATCTCGGGGCCGATGCGCTGGTCGTCGGTATAGTCGCTCGACGCGACCCAGAGCCTTAAGATGTCGGCGCCAGATTCCTTGATGACGGCCTGCGGCTCGATGGTGTTGCCGAGCGACTTCGACATCTTGCGGCCGTCCTCGGCCTGGGTGAAGCCGTGGGTCAGCACGATGTCGTAAGGCGCGCGGCCGCGCGTGCCGCAGCTTTCCAGCAGCGAGGAGTGGAACCAGCCGCGATGCTGGTCCGAGCCTTCCAAGTACATCACCGTGTCGGCGCCGCCGTCGACCTTGCGCTTGATGCCGGCGAGCCCGGGAAACTGCACGGGATCTTCGAGCACGAAAGCGTGGGTCGAGCCGGAATCGAACCAGACGTCGAGAATGTCATCGACCTTCTGCCAGTCCTCGCTCGCGCGGGAGCCGAGGAAGCGCTCGCGCGCGCCCGTCGCGTACCAGGCGTCGGCGCCTTCCTTCTCGAAGGCGTCGCCGATGCGCGCATTGACGGCCTCGTCCTGGAGGATCTCGGCGGAGCCGTCGCCCTTCTCGCGCACGAACACTGCGATCGGCACCCCCCAGGCGCGCTGGCGCGAGATCACCCAGTCGGGGCGTGCCTCGATCATGCCGTTGATGCGGTTCTCGCCGGACGGCGGCACCCATTGCGTCACCGAGATCGCCTGCAGCGCGCGGGCGCGCAGCGTGTCGCCGCTCTTCGTCTTGCCGCCCACCGCGATGTCCTTGTCCATCGCGATGAACCATTGCGGCGTGTTGCGGAAGATCACCGGCTTCTTCGAGCGCCAGGAGTGCGGATATTGATGCTTGAGCCGGCCGCGGGCGAGCAGCATGCCTTTCTCGACGAGCGCCTTGATCACGGCCTCGTTGGCATCGCCCTTCTCGCCCTTGTCGGTGATGACGCGCTTGCCGGCAAAGCCCGGCGCATGATCGGTGTAGGCGCCGTTCTCGTCGACGGTATAGGGGATGGCGGTGTTGATGCCGCGCGCGTCGAGATCGCGCGCCTCTGCCATCCAGACATCGAAGTCCTCGCGGCCATGGCCGGGCGCCGTGTGCACGAAGCCGGTGCCGGTGTCATCGGTGACATGGTCGCCAGGCAGCAGCGGCACGATGAAGTCGTAGCCACCGCCGACGCCCTTGAGCGGATGGGCACACTCGATCGCGTCCATGGTGTCGCCGGGGACGTCGCGGACCTTCTCATAAGCCGTCACGCGCGCCTGCTTGAAGACGTCTTGCGCGAGCGCATCGGCGAGGATGAGGAGGTCGCCGTTCCTGGCCCAATTGTCGGCGGGGGCGTCCGTCACCTTGTAGAGGCCATAAGCGATCTTCGGCGAGAACGAGATGGCGCGATTGCCCGGCAGCGTCCAGGGCGTGGTGGTCCAGATCACGACGCTCGCCGAGGCGAGCGCACCGTGCGCGGGCGAGGTCACCGGGAATTTCACCCAGACCGTATCGGACGTGTGGTCCTCGTACTCCACCTCGGCTTCGGCCAGCGCGGTCTTCTCAACCACGCTCCACATCACCGGCTTGGAGCCGCGATAGAGCGTGCCGTTTGCGGCAAACTTCATCAGCTCGCGCGCGATCTGGGCTTCGGCCGGATAGCTCATGGTGGCGTAGGGATGGTCCCAATCGCCGATCACGCCGAGGCGCTTGAACTCCTCGCGCTGCACGCCGAGCCAGTGCGTGGCATAGGCGCGGCACTCCTTGCGGAAATCAATCATCGCGGCGCTGTCGCGGAAGTCGGGCTTCTGCTTGCCCTTCTTGCGATAATGCTCCTCCTCGACCTTCCACTCGATCGGCAGGCCATGGCAGTCCCAGCCCGGCACGTAGTTGGAATCGAAGCCGAGCATCTGCTGGCTCTTGGTGACGAGGTCCTTCAGGATCTTGTTCAGCGCCGTGCCGATATGGATGTTGCCGTTGGCGTAGGGCGGGCCGTCATGCAACACGAACTTGGCGCGGCCCTTCGCACTCTGGCGCAGCTTCTCGTAGAGGCCGATCTCGTACCAGCGCTTGAGGATCTCCGGCTCGCGCTGCGGCAGGCCGGCGCGCATCGGGAATTCGGTCTGCGGCAGGAACAGGGTCTTCGAATAGTCCTTGGCTTCAGACTTTTGGGACTTTTGCGGCTTTTCGGACATGAGGCTGACTGGCTCGGAAGGGCGCGGGAACGGATGGCGATGCGGAATCGGGGGTGAAACGACGAAATCCCGGTCTTGCGCCGAGCCTTCAGGCTCAGGCGGAAGCCGGGCCGCTAATCCCTATGATGCGCCGCGCAAACATGGGCTCTCCATAGCAGGGGGGTGGAGGAAGCGCAAAGGTCCGGGGGCCCGGTTTCGCCTCTCAATCGATCACGCCCAGGCGCGGAAACGCGTCCGGGGCGGCGGCGAGCATGGCGCGGGCGCGGGCGGAATCGTCGTCCATCTGGTGAATCAGGGCCTCTAGACCATCGAATTTCAGCTCATCGCGGATGAAGCCGATGAAGGCGCAGTCGAGCGCCTGCCCGTAGAGGTCGCCCTTGAAGTCGAACAGGAAGATTTCGAGCAGCGGGGCGCCATTGTCGAAGGTCGGGCGGCGGCCGAAGCTGGCCACCCCGTCCAGCCGCTCGGTGCCGCGGCCGACCCGGACCGCGTAGATGCCGTGCTTGAGGCCGCAATTGGCGTCCAGGCGGATGTTGGCGGTGGGATAGCCGAGGTCGCGGCCGCGCTTTTCGCCGTGGATGACCTCGCCGGTGATGAACCAGGGCGCGCCCAGCATGGTCGTGGCCTCGTCGAGCTGGCCCTCGGCGAGGGCGATCCGGATCGCGCTGGAGGAGACCGGCCGCTCGTCGATATCGACATGCGGCTGGACGTCGACTTCGATGCCGAGCCGGGGCGCCTCGTTGACCAAGAGGCTCGGGGAGCCGACGCGACCCTTGCCGAAATGGAAGTCGTAGCCGACCGCGATGCCGCTGACGCCGAGCCGCCCGATCAGGTCATGGTGAATGAAATCTTGCGCGCTGGTTCCGGCACGAGCCTTGTCGAAGGTCATGACCACGGCGCCGGCAAGCCCGGTACCGGCCAGAAGCCGCAGCTTGGCCCGCTCGTCCGTCAGGCGGAATTGCGGGGTGTTGGGGCTGAAGAACCGTCGCGGATGCGGCTCGAAGGTCAAGGCCAGCGCAGGCCGGCCATGCGCCCTGCCCATCTCCAGGGCAGCCGCGATGACGGCGCGATGGCCGAGATGCACGCCGTCGAAATTGCCCATGGCAACCACGGCGCCCCTCGGAATCGCGGAATCCGGCGTTGTATCGCGGATGACGGTAAAAGGCGGAGCCATCAGGGGAATTCTCGAACCAGGCAGGACCGGCCCGGACCGTGGCGCGACCGGCACCGCGAAGTCAAGCGGCGGGCGGGCAGACATTGAACACGATTTCAAGCCTTCGGAGCTGACCGCAGTTAACGCGCTGTTTAAGGCCTTGGTGCTAGTCCTTGAGGCGTGGAACTGCCGGGCGCCGGCCTGGCAGGTCTGATCGTAATATTCCTGGGTTTGCGTTGGGGGAGTCGAGATGGCGGTTGATTTGTCGATGCCGGTTCTGGTGGTGGATGACTACAGCACCATGATCCGTATCATCCGGAATCTGCTGAAGCAGCTTGGCTTCGAGAATATCGATGATGCCAGCGACGGTTCGGCAGCGCTGAACAAGATGCGCGGCAAGAAGTACGGGCTCGTGATCTCCGACTGGAACATGGAGCCGATGACGGGCTACGACCTCTTGCGCGAAGTCCGCGCGGATCCGAACCTCGCCACCACGCCCTTCATCATGATCACGGCCGAATCCAAGACCGAGAACGTGATCGCGGCCAAGAAGGCCGGCGTGAACAACTACATCGTCAAGCCGTTCAATGCGGCGACGCTGAAGACCAAGATCGAGGCGGTCTTCCCGGACATGGCGAGCGCGTAAGGGCGCTCTTCGCCGGACAACAATTTTCCGTTTGGAACGTCATGCCCGGGCTTGTCCCGGGCATCCACGTTCTTGGATGCAAAAAAAGGAAGACGTGGATGGCCGGGTCATAGGCGAGCGCAAGCGACGCCGTCCTTCGGACGGCTATGCCCGGCCATGACGGCGTCTGAGGCTTGCCCTTTGGTCTAAGTCCATTGCAGCTGCGCGCGCTCCGCCGTCACCACTTCAATTCGCGCATCAGCGCCTTCGGCGGGTGGCCGAACAGCTCTATGACCGAATTCGGGTCGAGCTGGTCGAGGCCCTCGAACTCCTCGGCATGGATGCCGCGGGTGACGAACAGGCAGTCGATGCCGAATTCGCGGGCGCCGGTTAAGTCGGTGCGGACGGAATCGCCGATCGCCAGCACCTTTTTCCGGTCGATCTGGTAGCCTTGGCGTTCGCCGGCGAGCGCCATGGCGCGCTCGTAGATCGGCCGGTGCGGCTTGCCGTAGAAGATCACCTCGCCGCCGAGCTCACGGTAGAGCTCGGCGATGGCGCCGGCGCAGTAGATCAACCGGTCGCCGCGTTCCACCACGATGTCGGGGTTGGCGCAGACCAGCGTCAGCTTGCGCTCGCGCGCCTGCAGCATCATGCCGCGATAGTCTTCCGCCGTCTCGGTCTCGTCGTCGTAGAGGCCGGTGCAGACGATGTAATCGGCTTGCTCCAGCGGCGCGGTCACCGCATCGAGGCCGCGATAGATCGAGTTGTCGCGCTCGGGGCCGAGCCAGAACATCTTGCGGCCGGGATGCTCGGCGACGTAGAGCCGGGTCAGGTCGCCTGAAGATACGATCGCGTCATAGGTCTCATCGGGGACGCCGAGCTTGCGCAATTGCCGCTGCACGGAGTCGGCAGGGCGCGGTGCGTTGGTGATCAGGATTACCGTACCGCCCCGGCTGCGATAGGTGTGCAGCGCCTCGCAGGCTTCGGGGAAGGATTCCAGCCCGTTATGGACCACGCCCCAGATGTCGCTGAGCACGACCTCCACACCGCCCACGAGCTCGCGCAGGCCTTCGGCAAAATGCAGCGCGGTCATGGCGTGCGCGGCCGATCAGATGCGACGCGCGAGCGCTGCGTTGCCGGTGACGCGTTGGGGCGGAGGCGCCGAAGAGGTCGCGCCTGAGTTGGGTGTGGCGGAGCCATTGGATCCTTGAATGTCCTGCGCCTGGTTCGGCGAGGCCCCGCCGGTAGCAGATGCCCCCTCCGGCCGCAATGGCCGGGGCGGTGCGAACAGGAACCCTTGGCCGAAACGTACGTCATAGTCGAGCAGGTCGACCACGGCGCGCTCGCCTTCGATCCGTTCGGCGATCAGATCGATGCCGAAGCGGCCGAGCAGGTCGGAGAGGTCGGAAGGGTGGATGTCGGAGGCGGAGGCCTGCTTGGGATCGAGCAGCAGCGCGGCCGGCACCTTGATGAAGCGAACCCCGCGATCGGCCAGCTCGCGCGGTTCGATGCGCAAATCCGTGACATGGTCGATGGAGAAACGGAAGCCGCGCTGGGCGAGCGCCGCGAGGTTCTCGGTCTCGGCGGGGCCGAGATTGCGGAAGGTCGACTGCTTGAACTCCAGCACCAGCGAGGGTGCCAGCGCGCGGTTGGCTTCCAGGAAATCGAGACATTGCGCGAAGGTGGTGGAATTGCCCAGCGTGGACGCCGCGACGTTGCAGAACACGCCGACGTCCTTGTTGCGCACCATCAGGCGCCGCAGCACCTGCACGCATCGCAGCATCACCATGTTGTCGATGCGCCCGATCAGGCCCGAGGCTTCCGCGATGCTGATGAACTCTTCGGCGGCGATCAGCTGGTCGCGCTCGTCGCGCAGGCGCGTCACCGCCTCGTAGAACCGCACCTTGCGCTGCGGCAGCGTGACCATCGGCTGCAGGAAGATATCGATGCGGTTCTCGTCGACCGCATTGCGCAGCGTCGCCAGCAATTGGGTCTGGTTGCGTCCATTGGCGGTCTGAACCGGGGGGGCGGCCTGGACCTGCACCATCGGCGGCGCCGGCCGTAGCGGGGGCTGCGGAAGCGGAGGAGGAGCGAGCGGCTTCTCCTCGAACGGGGCAGCCAGATCGATCGGCGTTTCCGGCTCGGGCCTTGAGACCGGGGCGGGTGCGGGAGCCGACGCGTGGCCGGCGAGCAGATCCTCATGGGCCGCCACGGTGGTGGCGAGCTGCCTGACCAATCCGCCAAGTTCGTTGATCTCGCCGATGACCGACTGGATGCGGTCGGAATTGGTCGAATTGGACGCGGCGATGCGGCTCTCGACCGCAGCCAGCCGGCGGCCGAACTCGGCCACCTGGCGGGCGAGGTCGGCGGTGCCGCGCGAGAGATCGGCGATCTGGCCGCCGACGTCGCTGCGGTCGCGCAGCCGCATCGACACCGCGTTGTAGAGGATCAGGAAGGTCAGCGCGGTCAGCGCCACGATCGCCGATTCCGTTCCGCTGATGCCGGCGACCGAATAGAGCACGAGCCCGAGCGAGGCCGCGACCAGGACCATGCAGATGGCGATGAAGATCGTCGAAATGCGAATCATGCCGCGCGTTATGCCTTTAAGAGCTGACTGCCTCACCCGGGGAAAACACGGGTCGCTCGACCTCGTCACGCCTCATGCTCCCCCAAGCTTCGATCAGCCTAACATCATTGTTGATTCGAGGGGATAGGACTGTGTCGGAGCCTATTCAGGCCCGCGCGCCCAAAGCGTTTCGTCACACGTCTGCCGGCTCAGGTGCGGAAATCAAGACGCTCTCAGCGGAAAATCATGCCGCCCTCAAGGCCAGCGCGCCGCATGCGCCCTATCGTCCCGGCGTTTTCAACCGCAGGAGATTGCCATGTCGACATCCGCCGCGCTCAAGCCAGGCGCCCCCCAACCTGATCTTGCCGCCGTCAAGCAGCGCCAGCACGGCGCCTGGTCGTCCGGCGATTATGCCGTGGTCGGCACCACCTTGCAGATCGTCGGGGAACAGCTCTGCGAGGCCATCGACCTGCGCGCCGGCAGCAAGGTGCTGGACGTCGCAGCCGGCAACGGCAATGCGACGCTGGCGGCGGCGCGGCGCTGGTGTGACGTCACATCCACCGACTACGTGCCGGCGCTGCTCAAGCGCGGGCGCGAGCGCGCTATGGCCGAACACCTCGCCGTCGAGTTCCGCGAGGCGGATGCCGAGGCGCTGCCGTTTGCGGATGCCGCATTCGACGTCGTGCTCTCCACTTTCGGCGTGATGTTCACGCCGGATCAGGACAGGGCGGCCTCCGAGCTCGCGCGGGTCTGCAGATCCGGCGGCAAGATCGGTCTCGCCAACTGGACGCCGCAAGGCTTTATCGGCCAGCTGTTCAAGACCATCGGCAAGCATTTGCCGCCGCCGGCCGGGGTGAAATCGCCCGCCATGTGGGGCACACCGGCACGGCTCGAGGAGATGTTCGGCGGCGTGGCCGCGGAGATCGCCGCCGAGCCGCGCATGTTCGTGTTCCGCTATCGTTCGCCGGACCACTGGCTCGACATCTTCAAGACCTACTACGGTCCCACGCTGAAGGCGTTTGCCGCGCTCGACGCAAGCGGCCAAGCGGCGCTGACGCGCGATCTCCTGACGCTGCTCGAAGAGTTCAACCACGCCGATGACGGCACGATCGTGGTGCACAGCGAATATCTGGAAGCCGTGATCACCAAGCGCTGACCCGCGCCCGGCATGCGGTCGGGCCAGCTTCGGCCCGACCGCCACCGATCAAAATGGCGCGGTGGCGCCGACGGTGTCGGCGGAGACGGCGTCCCGGGTGCCGAGCGGCTTCGCCCGCCCGGTGGTGGTATCGCGCAGCGTCTGCCGCTCGATCTCCGAATTCAGCTCGGCGCCGAACATGATGACGATCGCCGACATCCACATCCACGTCATCAGGCCGATCGCCGCGCCCAGCGAGCCGTAGGTTGCGTTGTAATTGGCGAATTCCGAGAGATACCAGGACAGCAGGGCAGAGCCCGCGATCCAGAGAATCGCGGCAATCACGGCGCCGAGGCTCAGCCATTGCCAGCGCGGCGCATCGCGGCTCGGCGCGAAGCGATAGAGGATGGCGAGTGCGACCAGCAGGATGATGAACAGCAGCGGCCATCGTGCCAGCGCCACGATCAGCTTGCTTTCCGGCGCCATGCCGAGATGATTGAGCGCAAGCGGGAAGGCGACGACGGCTCCCACCATCAACAGCAGCGCCACGATGCCGCCGACGGTGAAGGCCAGCGAGACCATGTTCAGCCGGATGAAGCTGCGCTTCTCGCGTTCCTCATAGGCGACGTTGAGGGCGTCGAAGATCGCCTTGACGCCGGCATTGGCGCTCCAGATCGCAAGCAGCAGGCCGACCAGGAAGGTGACGCCGAGCGTCGCATTGCCGTTCGACACCACGCGCGCGACCTGGTCCTCGACGATCTGGAACGAGCCCTCCGGCAGCATGGTCGCAAGCGTGTGCAGATTGGCGCTGATCGTGGCGGGATCGGCGAACAGGGCATAAGAGGAGACGAGCGCGGTGACTGCGGGGAAGAGCGCGAGCAGCCCGAAGAAGACGACGCCGCCCGCCGTCGCGAGCAGGCGATCCTCGTCGATGCGTTGATAGGTCCGCCAGAAAATGTCCTTCCAGCCAGCCCAGGGGATCTCGAACGGGCTTTTCGCCCGGCGGCCGCGGCCCGGCTGCATCGCCGCACCGGCCGGGTGCGTTTCCGGGGAATTCGCTTCGCCCTTGCGGTGGTGTTGCGGAGGCCCGGGCCTCGCCAGGCCGGAATCCTGAAAGTAGCGCTCCGCGGTCAGCACGAACACGGCCGTCGCCGCCACCAGCAGCCAGGAGTCGATCTGCTCGGAGCGCCGCGCCAGCATCACGCCTCCAGACTATGCCTGTTGCGTCGCCGCCGGGCGGCCGTCAGCCCGACCAGGCCGACCGCCGCGAGCATCAGGCCGAGCTGCACGGGACGGTTGGCGCGGGCCGGCCAGGTCTTGATGCCGCCGCGCTCGCCCGGTGCGAGCGGCGCGAGGGGAATCGTCGTTGCGACCTCCTTCACCGCCTCCTTGACCGTTCCACGCGGGATCCGGGGCGTGGCGACCGCCACGCGCAGACGGCTCGCGAGCGGCACGACCGGCTTGGCCTTGCGTTTCATCTGGGCCATGGCCACCCCGGCACAGACCGCAGCCAGCACCAGCAGCACTGCGGCGACGGCGCCAAATCCCCAGAACTGCCCGTAGGTGATCCCGACCCAGCGGTACAGGGCGATCAGTCCGACGAAGAATGCCGCGACAACGAACAGGCCGGCGACCGCGAACAGCCCGCCGGCCACCGCGTAGGATGCCACCTTGCCTGTGGCCTGGCTGGTCTGGTCACGCAGATAGGATTGAGCAGCGCGTTTGACGTGATTGAGCTTGAGCGCCATCCCGGCGCGCAGCAATTCGCCCGATGGCGCGAGCATGCGGACATCCTCCCAAGACGAGAAAATTCATCGGGGGATGAACGTGGCGATATTTGACTTGTTCCGACGGAGCGTGATCGGCCGCGATGAATCAGCCGAGATCGGCGGCCGCGATCCAGAACACCTCGCCCTCGGAATCTTCGGTGTCCAGCCAGAGCAGCGGCAGTTCCGGAAAGGCCTCGTCGACCAGCTCGCGGCCGCGGCCGATCTCGCAAATCAGCCCGCCATCCGCCGTCAGGTGGTCGGGCGCATCGCGTAGGATCCGGCGCACCACGTCGAGACCGTCGGCGCCACCATCGAAGGCGAGCTTCGGCTCGGCCCGGCACTCCGGCGGCAATGCCGCCATGCCCTCGGCGTCGACGTAGGGCGGGTTGGTGATGATCAGGTCGTATCTATTGCCGCCGAGAGGGGCGAACAGATCGCCGCGATACAGGCTGATGCGGTCCTCGAGCCCGTATTCGCCGACATTGCGCGCAGCGACCTCGAGCGCGCCCTTGGAGATGTCGACGGCGTCGATGGTGGCGTTCGGGAAATGATGCGCGGCGAGGATCGCAAGGCATCCCGAGCCCGTGCAGAGATCGAGCACGCGCTCGACCGCCGTCGGGTCGTCGATCAGCGATCCGGCCTCGCCGTCGGCGCCGAAATGCGACTCCAGGAGCTCGCCGATGAAGGAGCGCGGAACGATGACGCGCTCGTCGACATAGAAGGGCAGGCCGCGCATGTAGATCTTGTTGACGAGATAGGCGGCCGGTTTGCGCGTGGTGACGCGCTGATGGATGAGGTCAAGGAGGGTCTTGCCTTCCGCGGCGCTGACGCGCGCGTTGGCGAAGATCTCGAACTGGTCGGGATTGAGATGCAGCGCCTCGCAGACCAGGAACGCGGCTTCCGCGACGGGGTCGGTCGTGCCATGAGCAAAGGAAAGCTTGGCCTCGACGAAGCGGCTCACCGCATAGCGGACGAAGTCGAGCAGCGTGAGAAGCTCGCCGGGTCCCACCTTCGCGAGGTCAGGCGCGGCGCGGCCGCGCGCGGTCTTTTTCGTTGGCTTGGCCATCAGGATTTGGTCCAGCGTGCGGCGGCTTCGTCGTCACGGGCATGGGCCTCGACCCAGCCGGTGCCGGTGGCGCTCTCTTCCTTCTTCCAGAACGGCGCGCTGGTCTTGAGATAGTCCATCAGGAACTCGGCGGCCTGGAACGCCGCCTGTCGGTGCTGCGAGGCGGTCACCACCAGCACGATGTTCTGGCCCGGCATCAAGCGGCCGACGCGGTGGATCACCGTGATGCCGTTGAGCGGCCAGCGCGAGACGGCCTCGTCGGCGTGGCGCCTGATCTCTTCCTCCGCCATGCCCGGGTAATGTTCGAGCGTCAGCGCGGCGACCGTGGCGCTGTCCTCGTCGGCGCGGCAGATGCCGGAAAATGTCACCACAGCGCCGATATCCGTCCGGCTGCTCGTCAGGACCGAGATCTCGCGCGCGATGTCGAAATCGTCTTCCTGGATACGGATGGTGACGGGGCAGGTCATGAGGCTAGCCGCCGGTCATGGGCGGGAAGAACGCGATCTCGCGGGCGCCTGCGATGGCGGCGTCCTGCTTGACGTGAGCGCGGTCGATCGCGGCGCGGATCACCTTCGGCTTCTCGAACGCGTACGCATAGGCTTCGCTTTGGCCGGAGAGCCAGGCGATCAGCTCCTCGACGGTGCGCACGCTCGCGGGAGGCTCGATCGTCTCTTCGGCCTTGCCGACGCGCTCGCGCACCCAGGCGAAATACTTCACCTTCATCCCTCGTCCTCCTTGATGAGGTGATGGATGCCGGCGCGGAAATAGTCGTAGCCGGTGTACATGGTGAGGATCGCCGAAGCCCACAGCAGTGCGAGCCCAATCATCGAGACCACCGGCACCACCTGATCGCCGGCTGGGCCGGCGATCAGGAAGCCGATCGCAACCAGCTGGACCGTGGTTTTCCACTTCGCAAGCTTGGTCACGGGCACGCTGACACGGAGCGCAGCCAGATATTCGCGCAGGCCCGAGACCAGGATCTCGCGGCACAGGATCACGATGGCGGCCCATAGCGACCAGCCGTGAATGATGCCGTCCGCGGCCAGCATCAACAGGCAGGAGGCGACCAGCAGCTTGTCGGCGATCGGATCGAGCATGCGGCCGAAAGCCGATTGCTGATTCCAGATCCGCGCGTAGTAGCCGTCGAGGTAATCCGTCACCCCCGCGGCGATGAAAAGGGCGACCGCGAGCCAGCGCAGCCAGAGCGGCTGATCCAGAATCGACTGCGCATAGATGCATCCGACCACGACCGGGATCGCGGCGATCCGGCCATAGGTCAGGATGTTGGGGAGGGACATCGCGCGGCTGGTCGTCCCTCGTGTGGTGGCGATGTTCATCCGTCCTACCAATACCGCTGCTGCCTGAACGTCAACCGTCCCGCGCCCCAAATGAGGTGCGGACACGACGATCATATGACTGCGGTCCCCCTTTAGTTCATCCCGGTTGGGGATGGAAATATTCGAAAATCCTGCGCGCGCTCTCAGCGCTCACCCCCGGAACCTTGCCGAGATCGGCGATCGAGGCCCGTTCGATCTCCTTCAGGGTTCCGAAATGGTGCAGCAAGGCACGTTTGCGTGACGGGCCGATGCCCGGAATCTCCTGCAAACCAGCCTCGCGGATGTCCTTCTTGCGCAGCTTGCGGTGCGAGCCGATGACGAAGCGGTGGGCTTCGTCACGCAGCCGCTGGATGAAATAGAGCACGGGATCGCGCGGCTCCAGCTTGATCGCCTCGCGCTCCGGCATGAACAGGGTCTCGCGGCCGGCATCCCGGTCCGGTCCCTTGGCGACCGACATCAGCGACACCTGGGTCAGGCCGAGATTGGCGAAGATCTCGCGCACGGCGTTGAGCTGGCCGCGGCCGCCGTCGATGATCACGAGGTCGGGCCATCGCGGGAAATCGTCGTCCTTGGCCTTGTTGCCTTCCTTGGCGGCATCCTCGGGCGGATTGATCAGGCGCTTGAAGCGGCGCTCCAGCACTTCGCGCATCATGGCGAAGTCGTCGCCGGGCGTGATGCCTTCCGACTTGATGTTGAACTTGCGGTACTGGTTCTTCACGAAGCCATCGGGGCCCGCGACGATCATGGCGCCGACCGCGTTGGTGCCCTGGATGTGGCTGTTGTCGTAGACCTCGATGCGCTTGGGCACGTGCGGCAGGCTCAGCGTCGCGGCCATGGCCTCGAGCAACCGGCTTTGCGTCGCGGTGTCCGCGAGCTTGCGGCCGAGCGCCTCGCGCGCATTGGTCAGCGCGTGGGTGACCAGCTCCTTCTTTTCGCCGCGCTTGGGCGCGGTGACCTCGACCTTGTGGCCAGCCTTGATCGATAGCGCGTTGGCGAGCAGCTCGCTCTCCTCGATATCGTGCGAGAGCAGGATGTTCCTCGGCGGCGGCTTGTCGTCGTAGAACTGCGCCAGGAAGGACCCCAGCACCTCCTCGGGCGTAAAGCTCTTCTCCGCGCGCGGAAAATAGGCGCGGTTGCCCCAGTTCTGTCCGGTGCGAAAGAAGAACACCTCGACGCAGGAGAAGCCGCCCTCCTGGTGGATGGCGAACACGTCGGCTTCCTCCACCGTGCGCGGATTGATGCCCTGCTGCGACTGGATCGCCGACAGCGCGGCGAGGCGATCGCGGTACAGTGCGGCGCGCTCGAATTCGAGCTCGTTCGAGGCCTTCTCCATCTCGCCGGCGAGCTCCTGCTTCACCGCATGGCTCTTGCCGGAGAGGAAGTCGCTGGCCTCGCGCACCAGCGTCGAATAGCCGCCGAAATCGATCTCCCGGGTGCAGGGTCCGGCGCAGCGGCGGATCTGGTGGAGCAGGCAGGGCCGGGTGCGGCTCTCGAAGAAGGAATCAGTGCAGGAGCGGATCAAGAACGCGCGCTGCAGCGCCGTGATGGTGCGGTTGACCGCGCCGGCGGAGGCAAACGGGCCGAAATAGCGCCCGGGCCGGGTCTGCGCACCGCGATGTTTCAGGATCTGCGGCGCCCAATGGTCGCCGGTGATCAGGATGTAGGGGAACGACTTGTCGTCGCGAAGCTGCACGTTGAAGCGCGGCCGCAGCTGCTTGATCAGGTTGGCTTCCAGCAGCAGCGCCTCGGTCTCGGTCGTGGTCGAGACGATCTCCACCGTGACGGTGGCCGCGATCATGCGCAGGATGCGGGCCGGCAGCGGCGCACTCTGGCGCGCATAACTGGACAGGCGCTTTTTGACGTTCTTGGCCTTGCCGACATAGAGCACGTCGGCGTTCGCATTGAGCATACGATAGACGCCGGGCGAGGTCGGTGCGAGGCGGACCGCGCGCTCGATCGCCTCGTGACCGGTCGCGAGCGGGCCTTCGCCGACGGCGCCGCTCTCTTCCAGGATGTCCGGCAGCAGGGCATCGTCCTCGTCATCGCCCCCTGCCGCCGCGGGATCTACGTCCGGCCCGGCCAGCCGCTCGGGCGGCGTGTCGCTCGCAGCAGCCGGCGGCGCCTTGCGCGCGCGGTCGTCCGGATTGTCGGGGGAATCGTGAACCATGGGACGAATTTAGGCGCTGGGGGGACTGATTTGAAGTTCCGGCCATGCGGCACGCACAGAGGATGGCGGGCAGCTCCCGGTAACGCTTCCTTAAGTCTGTTAAGCAGGCGGTAACCCGGCTTAACAGCCCTTTAACTTAAAACTCTCGATAAATCCTACGCGAAAAGCTCTTGGTTCCGTAACCATGCGATTTTGCTCGCGCGGCGGCGCGGGCATCGCTCGGGTTGCGACAGTGGCGTTGGAGTGAGTGATGAAGAGGCTCGTTGTGGGCGCAGCCGCGTTGGTTGCAGCCGGCTGGACAGCTTCGGCAGAGGCCGCCGATCTCAGTTACGGGCAGCGTGCGCCCTATACCGTCAATCAGCCGCTCAATGCCTATAGCTGGGCGGGTCCCTATCTCGGCGGCAATATCGGCTATGAATGGGGCTCGGTCGACAACAACCCCACCAAGCCGTCCGGCTTCGTCGCCGGTGTGCAGGCCGGCTACAATTTCCAGAACGGCCCGTGGGTGTTCGGCGTCGAGGGCGACATCCAGGCCGCCGGCGCCGACGACACGTTTGCGCCGTGGAAGTTCTCCAACCCGTGGTTCGGCACCCTGCGCGGCCGCGCCGGCTATGCGTTCAACAACGTGCTGTTCTACGGCACCGCCGGTCTCGCCTTCGGCGAGCTGCGCGCGCAAACCTTCGGTTGGTCGGAGTCGCACACCACCGCGGGCTGGACCATCGGCGCCGGTGCGGAAGTCGGCCTCGCGCCGAACTGGAGCGCCAAGCTCGAATATCTCTACATCGATCTGTCGACCAGCCAGTTCGCAATCACGGGCGTGTCAAACGGCTATAGCGCCAACGTTGTCCGCGCAGGCGTGAACTATCGCTTCTGACATTCAAAGAAGAAAATACCGGACCAGCCTCCCGGCCGCTCGCGGCCGGGATTTTTTTTCGCCAGGCTTGCTAGGAGAGGATCACCAGATTGACCGCCTTCGGTCCCTTCCCCTTCTTGTCCGGTTCGACTTCGAAAGTAATACGCTGTCCTTCGGCAAGGTCCTTCAGTCCCGCCCGCTCCACAGCAGTGATGTGAACGAAGACATCGCGACCGCCGTCGTCAGGCTTGATGAAGCCGTAGCCGCGCTCGCCGTTGAAGAACTTGACCGTTCCCGTCATGGCCATCGGGAAACTCCCCCTCATTGCTCCTCCGTCGCGACGCAGACTCACGTCGCGACATGACCGGGCCTTACGGAGCCCGGGAGCTGGCCATCCTTGGACGGACCTGATCGGTCCGGCGGGATCTTTCTTAGGGCCTTCACTCCGCCGCAACCATTCGCGGAAGCGGAACGTAAAGCCAGTCACGGAAATAGCATAATACGGTTCTTTGCAGATTGACTACCGGTCCTGCATATTTTTCCCAAGAATGCCGGAGTGTTACGGCTTGGCGTCAATGCTTGGCGCTAAGGCTTGGGCACCTCCAGCCGGAATCTGGCAGCACCGCCCTGGCCGAGCGGTATTTCCAGCTCCGGCAGAATGGTCTTGAGCTCGCCGTGCAGCGTGTAGGGCGGGTTGACGATCAGGAGACCGGTGGAGGTGAGGGCGGCGCTGTCGGCTTGCGGCGCGACGCTGAATTCGAGGCGCAGGCATTTTCCAGGCGGCTTTGCTGCAGCTGCGAGCCGCGCCACGGCTTGTGCCAGCGTGTCGGTGGCGCGCCGGTTCTTGGCGGGATACCAGATTACGTAGATACCGGTCGGCCATTTCGCGAACGCTGCCGAGAAGGCTTCGCCGAGCCGCTCGAACTCGTCCTTGGCCTCGAAGGGCGGATCGATCAGCACGAGGCCACGCCGCTCCTTCGGCGGCACGAAGGCCGGCAGCGCCACCCAGCCGTCGAGATCGACCACGCGGGCCTGCTCGTCGCGGCGCAGCGCATCGATCAGCGCTTTGCGGGCCTTCGGCTCGAGCTCGCAGGCGACGAGCCGGTCCTGCGGCCTGAGCAGGCCGCGCGCGATCAACGGCGAGCCCGGATAGGCCTTGAGCTCCCCCTTTGGGTTGAAGGCGCGGACGATGTCGAGATAAGGCTTCGTCAGCGCTGCGCTCTCGTTCGACAGGCGCGCCTGCAGCAGCCGCGCGATGCCGGTCAGCCATTCGCCGCCGCGGCGCGCCTCGTCGCTGTCGAGATCGTAGAGGCCGGCGCCGGCATGGGTGTCGATGACGCGGAACGCTGCCGGCTTGTCCTGCAGATAAGTGAGGATGCGCGCCAGCACGATGTGCTTGATGACATCGGCGAAGCTGCCGGCGTGGAAGGCGTGGCGGTAGTTCATGGCGGAGAGGACTACGTTGTCTGGCGCGATCCTAACCCCTGTCATTGCGAGCGCAGCGAAGCAATCCAGAAATGCGTCCGCGGAGGCACTCTGGATTGCTTCGCTGCGCTCGCAATGACTGAGCTACCCGCCCCTGATCGGCGGCATCGTCACCTGGTCGCGGCGGCAGGCGCGGCGCTCGATCTCGTCGCAGGCGCGAAATTGCAGGTCCTTGCTGAGGCAGATGCGGACCTCGGACAGCCGTGTCCGGTTGCAGGTGACCGAGACGGCGGCATTGCTGAGACCCGGATTGGCCTTGATGAAGGCCTCCTCGACCTCCGCCGGCGCGACGGTCTTGGCCTGCGCCAGATCGAGATATTCGGCCGGAATCTTGATCGCAGCGCGCGCCTTGCGGATCATCTCGAAATAGCCGCGGCCCTCCAGCCCGGAGCAGGTGCCGTGCTTGTCCCATTCGTTGAAGATCAGGCCCGGCGCCGGCATCAAATCGAGCATCGAGGAGACGATGTTGCGGTTCAGCCGCGGCGCCGGGCGCTGGCAATACTCCGGAAAACCGTTCTCGTATTGCGGCCACAGCCCATGCACCACGAAGGCGTAGGGCCGTCCGCCGCATTGCATCTGGGACCGGCCGCCCCGTTCGGCGGCTTCCTCGCAGAACGAGGGCGACCACGACAGCGCCAGCACATAGAAATCGAACTCGCCCGGGGCGTTCTGCCGCTTGTCCTGTGCCTTCGCACCGCCCGCGAGGGTGGCCAACCCCGCAGCGAGGGTCAGTGAGATCATCAGGCGGGACAACGAATGCAATCTGGAGTGAAACATGACAACGCCCCTCAACTAGACTGTGCAATACAGCCTAGCAGGCAATGGGAACATTTCAAGAACAAAATTGGGGCAGCAGCCATCGACTGGCTGATCAGCCCGAATCAACCGCTGTTGATCAGGGCTTGGCGGCGCGGCAGGCCGGATTGTAGGCCCAGTTGCGGTCGACGCCGACGACGCACCATTCGACACCGTTGCCGTAGGAGGCAAAGCCGCCATCCTCGATGATCGAGAAATGCACCTTGCGCGCCTTGCCGTCATTGAGCATGGCCTCGCCGGTGCAATAGCGCCGCGGAATGTTGTCGGACTGCCAGGGCCGGAACGCGGTCTCGCGAACGGCGGAGAAACCGGTGATCTGCAACGAAGAATTCCAGAACTTGGATTCCTTTTCGGCGAATTCGTGCACGATCCTCGGCAGAGCCCAGTCGCAAGGGGCGACGGCACCGTCATAGCGCGGCCCGCTCAGCCAGAAATTCAGCTCGAGCGGATTGGCGGCCCTGGCCTCGCCGAGCGACAGCGCTCCCAACATGAGGCCGAGCACGGCGGCAAAGCGGAGCGATTTCAGGGAGGGGGCGCGCATGGTCAATCCGGACAGCTAAGGTCTTGCGAAGGCTGGACGGTGCCGCGAAGGTTGGGGCGGGTCAAGTGCAGCGCGGCAACACTTCGCCAGGACTTGACCAGGATGTCGCGGCCAACAGGGGTTCGGTTCTTTTCACGTCCGTCCCGGCACCGTAGACTGGCGCCAGCCAATTGGAGTGACGGGAATGCGAATCATTGCGGCCGCGGGCCTTCTTGCCAGCCTGATCGTCTCGGGCATGGCGAGCCAGTCGGCGCGCGCCGACATCTTTTCTCTGGTGCCGCCGTTCAAGGGCAACGACACCGGCGGCATCATCGCCTATTCGATGGCGACCCAGGTCGATGCGCGTCAGGTCGCCGTCGATCACTGCGCCCGCTACGGCAAAGTCGCGAAATTCCTGGGCGTGCAGGCCTATGAGGGCGGCTACATCTCGTTCTCCTGCCGCTGGGTGCCCTATGGCGCCGCCGACCGGCCGATCCGCACGCTGTACTGAGGCGCTGTCGCAAGCCGCACTTCTCTCAGCCGGGAGCTTCCCTCATGACGCGCAAACTCGCTTTGCTCGGCTCGACGCTTTGCCTCGCATTGTCGGCAGGCAGCGCCGGCGCCGACGAACTGCCGCTGCGCAAGGCCGGTCTTTGGGAGATGAAGCTGGTCACATCGGGCTCGCCCGTGCCCGAGATGACCATGCAGCACTGCACCGATGAGACCGTCGACAAGGAGATGAGCAACAACGTCTCCCCGATGGCCAAGCAGATCTGCGCCAAGCAGGAGATCAAGAAGACCGCGACCGGCTATGTCAGCGATTCCGAGTGCAGCGTCGCCGGCGTCAGCACGACCTCGCATGCCGAGATCACCGGCGACTTCAATTCGGCCTACACGGTGAAGACGACCTCACACGCCAAAGGCGGCGTTGCCGGTGCGGCGGGGCGCGATAGCACGACGACGCTGCAAGCCAAGTGGCTCGGGGCCTGCAAGCCGGATCAGAAGCCCGGTGACATCGTCATGCCCGGCGGCTTCAAGATGAACACGCGCGACATGGACAAGCTGAAGGCGCTGCTGCCGAAGTAGGTGTGCTCTTTCCCTCTCCCCTTGTGGGAGAGGGTGGATCGCCGCAAAGCGGCGAGACGGGTGAGGGGTTTCTCTCCGCGAATTCAAATGAGACTTGGACGCGCGGAGAGATACCCCTCATCCGGCGCTTCGCGCCACCTTCTCCCGCAAGGGGAGAAGGGAAGACCGCACCTACACCGGTATCCGCACGCTCGCCCTCAATCCTCCCATCGGGCTGTCACCGAGCGTGATGTCGCCGCCATGCGAGCGGGCGATGTCGCGGGCGATCGCGAGGCCAAGGCCGGTGCCGCCTTCATCCTGGTTGCGGGCGTTGTCCAGCCGCAGGAACGGCTTGAACACCTCTTCGCGCAAATGCGCGGGAATGCCCGGGCCGTCGTCATCGACGGTGACGGTCAAATAACGGTGATCGCGTTGGCCGGTGATGGCGATGTTCTTGCCGTAGCGCGCTGCGTTGGTGACGAGGTTGGCGAGGCAGCGCTTGAACGAAGCCGGCTTCACCGTCACCACGGGCAGGCCGTTGAAGGCGACCGTCGCGGTATGGCCGTGACGCTCGGCATCGCTGCGCAGCTCCTCGAGCGCCTGCGCCATGTCGGTCGGCTGCGACTGCTCGCCGGAATCGCCGCGGGCGAACGCGAGGTAATCCTCCAGCATCATCGACATTTCGTCGACGTCCTTGCGCATGCCTTCGAGCTCGGGACTGTCTCCGATCAGTGCCAGCTCGAGCTTGAAGCGGGTCAGGATGGTGCGCAGATCGTGGCTGACGCCGGCGAGCATCGCGGTGCGCTGCTCCATCGTGCGCTCGATGCGCGACTTCATCTCCAGGAAGGCGACGGCCGCGCGGCGCACCTCGCGCGCGCCGCGCGGCCGGAAATTCGGGGCCTCGCGGCCCTTGCCGAAACTCTCGGCGGCATCGGCGAGGCGCAGGATCGGCTTGATCTGGTTGCGCAGGAACAGCACCGCGACGATCAACAGGATCGAGGACGTGCCGACCATCCAGAACAGGAAGATCTCCGAGTTCGAGGCATAGGCGGCGCTGCGCTGCGCGAACACGCGCATCACGGCGTCGTCGAGCTGGATGCGGATCTCGACCAGGTTGGAGCGGCCGACCGTGTCGATCCAGAACGAGCGGCCGATCTGGCGGCCGAGCTGCACCGACAGCGTCTGGTCGAGCAGCGAGAAGAACGGTTTTGGTCCCGGCGGCGGCATGTCGCCGGCAGGCAGGAAATCGACGACGAGGCCGAGTCGCTGCTGCGCGATGCGGCGGATCTCGGTGCGGTCCTTGTCCTGCGGATAGCCCTTGTAGACGTCGATCAGCGCGGCGATGTCCTGCACCACCGCGGCCGACAGGCGGCGCGTCACCGTGTTCCAGTGCCGCTCCATGAACACGAAAGCGACGACCGATTGCAGCACCACCATCGGTACGATCATGATGAGGAGCGCGCGGGCGTAGAGGCCGGTCGGCATCCAGCCCTTGAACGCGTTGCCCATCCAGCCGTTCGCGGCGGAGACGCGGCCGGCGGCGCTCTTCAGAAGCGTCAGGCCGGTATCGATCGTGCTCATCTGGCGCGCTTCACTGCGGTTCAGGGCGAGGCCACCAGGCGGTAGCCGATGCCGCGCACCGCCTGCAGGAACAGCGGATTGGCGGGATCGGTCTCGATCTTGCGCCGGAGGCGGTTGATCTGCACGTCGACGGCGCGCTCGTTGACGCTGCCATTGCCGGTCAGCGCGCTGCGCGGCACGGTCTCGCCCGGCGTCTCCGCGAGAATCCGCAGCATCTCCCGCTCGCGGTCGGTGAGGTGGATGACCTCCTCGCCCTGGCGCAATTCGCCGCGTTCGAGATGGTAGACATAGGGGCCGAAGGCGATCTTCTCGATCGTCGTGGCCTGCGGCGGCGGCGCGGCGCGCTTGAGGATGTTGTTGATGCGCAGCGCCAGCTCGCGCGGTTCGAACGGTTTTGCGACGTAATCGTCGGCGCCGATCTGCAGGCCCTCGATGCGGGCTTCCGCCTCGTGGCGCGCCGTCAGCATCACGATCGGCACCGACGACGAGGTGCGGATGAAGCGGGCGAGGTCGAAGCCGGTCTCGCCGGGCATCATGACGTCGAGGATCAGGAGATCGAAATGCAGGCCCATCAGCTTCGAGCGCGCATCACCGGCGCTCGCCGCGGTGGTGACGCGGTAGCCTTCACTTGCAAGAAAGCGCGAGAGCAGGTCGCGGATGCGGCGGTCGTCGTCGACCAGCAAGAGATGCGGGGCATCGTCGGCCGGTTGCACGGGCGGGCGCGCGAGCGTGGCTGCGAGCGGCACGGTCACTCCTTGGCGTCTTGTTTGACGGAAGCGAAGATCGTCTCCAGCACCTTGTCCGGATCGTCGCGGTCGATCATCGCGCGCAGGAAGCGCTTGACCGTCTCGGCGTCCTGCGGACCCATCTCCGCGAGCGCCCTGGTGATCCGCGTGGTCTGCAGCCCGGCGAGCTTCTGCACCAGCGCCTCGCCCTTCGGCGTCGCGTAGAGCAGGCGCTGGCGACGATCGTTGTCGCCGGTCTTCTGCACGATATACCCCTCGTCCAGGAGCTGCTTCAGCACCCGGCCGAGCGACTGTTTGGTGATGCGCAGGACGTCGAGCAGGTCGGCGACCTTGAGCCCGGGATAGCGGTAGACGAAATGCATGACCCGGTGATGGGCCCGGCCGAAGCCGAACGCCTCCAGCTCCTGGTCGGGATCGCCGACGAAATCGCGATAGGCGAAGAACAGCAGCTCGATGATATCCCAGCGCAAATTGCCTCCATCGCCTGCGGCCGGCCGGGGCGCGGCAGCGTCTTGAGAAGGAGTCGCGAAATTTATGTCAGGCATATTGACGTATCTTGGGTTCAATGTTACAAAACGATCGACCCGCACGAAATTTTAGATCGTTTCGCGCCGGGTGGCATCGGAGCAGGACGGCCGGAGAGAGCCGGACAGGCGGCGACGGCCGAAGCAGATCTACCGTGCGATTGTCGAGCGGCATTTCGGCAAAACATACTGGACTTCCGCCTTCCACAAAAGCATGTCCTCGATGACATGCTGGCTGCGGAAACCGGCCGTAACATGGCTGGCGGCGGTCCGGCCAGAAACCAATCAAGCCAGCCGGGCCCGAACGGGCGGGCGGGCGCGAGAAACAGCGCCGCCACCGGCAGCGGGAGGCAAGGACATGAGCATGACATTCGACATCCAGCCCGCATCCAATCCGACGCCCGAGAAGGACCGCGTCGCCAAGCTGGTGGATCCCGGCTTCGGGCGGGTCTTCACCGATCACATGGCAATCGTCCGCTACAACCAGGCCAAGGGCGGCTGGTACGAGGCGAAAATCGAGGCGCGCGCCAACTTCCAGCTCGATCCCGCCGGCGCGGTCCTGCACTACGCCCAGGAGATCTTCGAAGGCCTGAAGGCCTACAAGCGCGACGACGGCGGGGTGAACCTGTTCCGTCCCGACGCCAATGCGCGCCGCTTCAAGGACTCGGCCGATCGCATGGCGATGGCGCAGCTGCCCGAAGACGTCTTCATCGAGGCGGTCGAGCAGGTCGTGCGCATCGACCGCGCCTGGATGCCGGGCGGCGAGGGCAGCCTTTACCTGCGTCCGTTCATGATCGCGAGCGAGACCTTCCTCGGCGTCAAGCCGTCGTCCGAATACATCTTTGCGGTGATCGCCTCGCCGGTCGGCTCCTACTTCAAGGGCGGGCCCGCGCCGGTCTCGATCTGGGTGTCGGAGAACTACACGCGCGCCGCGATCGGCGGCACCGGCGCGGTCAAATGCGGCGGCAATTACGCCGCGAGCCTGCGCGCCCAGGCCGAAGCGATCCAGCACGGCTGCGACCAGGTCGTCTTCCTTGACGCGGTCGAGCGCCGCTACATCGAGGAACTCGGCGGCATGAACGTGTTCTTCGTGTTCGACGACGGCTCGCTGTCGACGCCGCCGCTCGGCACCATCCTGCCCGGCATCACCCGCGACTCCATCATCACGCTCGCCCGCGACGCCGGCAAGACGGTGCGCGAAGAACCCTATACGCTCGAGCAGTGGCGCAAGGACGCGGCCTCAGGCAGGCTGAAGGAAGCCTTCGCCTGCGGCACCGCCGCGGTGATCTCGCCGATCGGCAAGGTGCGCTCGGTCAGCGGCGATTTCGACATCTCGGGCGGCGCCGCCGGCCCCGTCGCCATGGGCCTGCGCAAGCAGCTCGTCGACATCCAGTACGGCCGCACCAACGATCCCCACAACTGGATCCGCAAGGTGTTTTGATCACCCTCCCCTGGAGGGGTCCGGGACGAGCGTAGCTCGCCGTGGGTCGATCGCGCGCAGCGCGAGCGGGGTGGGGTGATCTCTCAACACGGGCAGTGTTCGATGTGGAGAGACCCTCACCCCACCCCGTCTCTCATCTTCGCTACGCTCAGATGCGAGCCGACCACGGGCGAGCTACGCTCGTCCCGGGCCCCCTCCAGGGGAGGGTAAAAAGCGCAACGTTTGTAGCTTATTGCGCACTGAACGTGCTGCTGCCGACGTGCGACAAAGCCAGGACACAACAAGCGTCCCGGACATCGCGATCATGGCAACAAAGCTCTCCCAACCCATGAAATGGGTCGTTCTCGCCGCCATCACCGGCGTTTGCGTTTTCGGCATCCTGACCGTCGGCCCGACGCACGAGGTTGCTGCGCAAGACCGCTCGCCGATCGTCGATGTGCGCACCGGCGATCCCGAGATGAACACCGCGATCGCTCGCGCCCGCGGCTCGCTGCCGACCTTCTGGGCCTCTTATGAATCGCCCAAGCCGTCGGAGGCCGGTCACGCTTTGAAGGTGCGCTTTACGACCCGCAAGGGCGGCGAGCACATCTGGATAGGCGAGGTGAAGAAGCAGCCCGACGGGAGCTTGACCGGTGTCTTCGCCAACGAGCCGCGCGATCTGCCGGGCAAGCGAGCCGGCGATAAGGTCAAGTTCGCGGAGGCCGACATCTCGGACTGGATGTTCATGCGCAACGGCAAGATCGTCGGCGGCGAGACCATCAAGCCGACGCTGAAATCGCTGCCGAAGGCCGACGCGGACGCGCTCCGGGCGCGAATGGAGCAGCCGTAGGGCAGTTGCCGCCCCGCGCCGCGGCTGGTAAACGCCCGCATGGCCGAGAAACCCAAAAAACCCCAGAAACTGAAGGCGCGCCTGCCGCGCGGGCTCGAGGATCGCGACCCCGCCGCGATCCGGGCGACGCGCGAGATGGTCGAAAAGATCCGCGCCGTCTACGAACTCTACGGTTTCGAGCCGGTGGAAACGCCGGCGATGGAATACACCGACGCGCTCGGCAAATTCCTGCCCGACCAGGATCGCCCCAACGAGGGCGTGTTCTCGTTCCAGGACGACGACGAGCAATGGATCAGCCTGCGCTACGACCTCACCGCGCCGCTCGCGCGCTATGTCGGTGAGCGCTACGGCACCGACGGTCTGGTGCTGCCCTATCGCAGCTACCGCGTCGGCTACGTCTTCCGCAACGAGAAGCCCGGCCCGGGCCGCTTCCGCCAATTCATGCAGTTCGATGCCGACACCGTCGGCTCGGCGACGCCGGCGGCGGACGCCGAGATCTGCATGATGGCGGCGGACACGATGGAGGCGCTCGGCATCGCGGGCGGCCAGTACGTGGTGAAGGTGAACAACCGCAAGGTGCTCGACGGCGTTCTGGAAGCCATTGGCCTCGCGGGTGAAGAGAATGCGGCGCGCCGACTGACCGTGCTGCGTGCGATCGACAAGCTCGACAAGTTTTCCGCGGATGAAGTGCGCAAGCTGCTCGGTCCCGGACGCTGGGATGGCGGCGAGGAAGGCAAGGGCGACTTCACCAAAGGCGCCAATTTGAGCGCGGCGGAAGCCGATGTTGTTCTCGCCATCACCAAGCCGCGCGAGGATTGGAGAGAAGCAATTGCCGCGGCAGAAACCTATCTCGCCAAGAGCGAAGTCGGTCAGGCCGGCGTCAGCGAGCTGGAAGAGATTGCAAAACTGGTCACGGCCTCGGGCTATGGCGCGGATCGTATCAAGATCGATCCCTCGGTCGTGCGCGGCCTCGAATATTACACCGGCCCCGTCTACGAGGTCGAACTCCTGCTCGATACCAAGGACGAGAAGGGCCGCCCGGTGCGCTTCGGCTCGGTCGGCGGCGGCGGGCGTTATGACGGCCTCGTCTCGCGCTTCCGCGGCGAGCCGGTGCCGGCAACCGGATTCTCGATTGGCGTGTCGCGGCTGCAGGCCGCGCTGACGCTGCTCGGCAAGCTCGACACGCGGCCCGAGTTCGGCCCGGTCGTCGTCACCGTGTTCGACCGCGACCGCGTGGCCGACTACCAGAAGATGGTCGCGAGCTTGCGTACCGCGGGCATCCGCGCCGAGCTCTATCTGGGCAACCCGAAGAACATGGGCAACCAGCTCAAATATGCCGATCGCCGCAACTCACCTTGCGTCATCATCCAGGGCTCGGATGAAAAGGCGCGCGGCGAAGTGCAGGTCAAGGACCTGATCGAGGGCGCCAAGGCGGCCGCTGCGATCGCCTCCAACCAGGAATGGCGCGAGACCCGGCCGGCGCAGTTCTCGTGCAGCGAAGCCGATCTCGTCGCAAAAGTGCGCGAGGTCCTGGGCCGCCATGACGTGAAGTGGGGCTAGCTATTCGCAGGCCGCGTCATGCCCGGGCTTGTCCCGGGCATCCACGTCTTGTTTGATAGAAGAGAACGTGGATGGCCGGGACAAGCCCGGCCATGACGACAGCAGCAGGGAGAGAACAATGCCTGAGATCACCATCAGCATGGCCGAAGGCCGTACCGACGAGCAGAAGGCCGGCATGATGCGCGACATCACCCAGGCGCTGGTGAAGAATCTCGGCGTCGATGCCGATGCCGTCGTCATCCAGATCAACGAAGCCCCGCTCCGTCACAAGATGAAGGGCGGCAAGACCTTCGTGGAGCGTGCGGCGGCGGCGAAGAAGTAGCGGTCGACGGTTCTGCATTCACCGCTGTCGTCCCCGCGAAGGCGGGGACCCATAACCACAGGGAGTGGTATTGGGCCAGCTGGTAACTCCGAGTCTTCGCCAAACTTGATCCTGTGGTTATGGGTCCCGGATCTGCGCGCGCTTAAGGCGCGCTTGTCCGGGACGACACTGAGTGTAAGGGGTCCATGGACGCACGCGACTTCATCACAACAGGCATGAGCGCCGAGCGCACGCTGGTGGTCCCGGTGGAGCGCACCGTCGGGCATTTCGTGTCAGGCATGCCTTTTGTCTACGCGACGCCGATGATGATCCTGGAGATGGAGATGGCATCGGGTGATGCGATCCGCTCAGCGCTTCAGCCGGGCTGGGTCACTGTCGGTACCGAGGTCGACATCCGCCATCTTGCCGCCGCGCTCGTCGGTGCGACCGTGCGGACCACTGCAAAGGTGGTCGCGGTCGAGCGCCGCGTCATTCGCTTCGAGGTTGAGGCATTCGAGGGCCCGCGCAAGCTCGGCGAAGGCCGCCACGCCCGCGGGCTCGTCAATGTCGAGATGTTCAACAAGCGGCTCGGGGCTTAACGCGGCTGTGGATTTCGCCTAATCCACCTTCCGCGCTTTTGGAGACGAATACGACGTTTCCTGCTCCATGCGGAGACGCACGGCAGACAGCCTCTCGTCAATCGCCACATCCGCCCAGGTGATGCACGTGTCTTTGGCTACCGCCTTGGTCAATCGCACATTGTGCGCAAGCCCGAGTGGCAGATAGCGCTTTTCAAGGGAGGTGCTGGCGGGCGTCAGTTTGCCGAAGACGGTGTAGCCGCCTTCTCCGTCGAGCATGTCTCCCTCGCGCAAGTCCTTCTTGGCTGTGGCAGCAACATCGGCGTTGAACGTCGTGGCGACGCCTGTCGCCTCATTGCGCAGAGCGATCGAGGCAACTGAAATTCCAAGCTCCAGCCCTATGAGATGCCACTTCTTGTAGGAGCTCATGTAACGACCGCTCGGATCGGTGACGACGCTGTATTCCTGGAAACAGTTGCGGATGTAATCGCTGTCGCCTTCGAAACAGACCCACACGCCCTTGCGGATGTCGTTGGGGATGGGCCTGCCTTCGGCCGTCAGGCAGGATACGACCTCGACCTGGCCCTTGGATTCCAGGATGCCGCCCTCCGAACGGGGGCGCATCAGCGTGGGGATGTCGTCGACCGATCCCGGTGGGAATGCAAGGCCATGCGAGGGCGCCTCCAGGCCGGTTGCGTTCGCGATCGCGGCAGATTCAATCGCAGGCTTGGAGCCGTCGAGGAACGCGTTGAACATTTTTGGATTCATGCCCCCGCGCGCAGCTTGCTCTGCAGACAATCCCCAGTGATCCCAGACCGTTTCGGGCGTCGATTCCCGGTAATGCGGCAGCCATTTGTGGCCACGGCCCGCTGCCACGACGGGAAAACCGCAGGCCCTCGCCCAATCTACGAGGTCGCAAGCGAGAGCCGGCTGATCGCCATAGGCCAGGCTGTAGATCACGCCGGCCTGCCTGGCTCTCTGCGCGAGGATCGGTCCGCAGAAGGCGTCGGCTTCGACGGTCACGTTGATGACGGCCTTGCCTGCAGAAAAGGCGCCGAGGCAGTGCTCGACCGCCGCGACAGGATTGCCGGTGCACTCTGCGATCACCTCGATGCCTTCGCACTTCACAAGCGCTTCCCAGTCGTCGGTCAGGAAGGTCGTGCCGTACTTGAGAGCATCCCCGAGTGAGGTCGCGGCGAACTGCTCCGGGCGCCACCCCACCCGGTACAGGTTTTCGCGGGCACGCGATGGGGACAGGTCAGCAATTCCAACGAGATGGACGCCCGGCGTACGCAGGACTTGATGGAGATACATTGCGCCGAACTTGCCCGCCCCGATCAGTCCGATTTTGATGGGGCGCCGCTCGGCCTGTCGTTCGAGAAGTTTCGCGTAGAGGTTCACGATTGCTCTCCCTATCGGCAACGACCGGGATCGCCGCGCATTCGGCCGCCGAAGCGCTCTGATCCGTCTACTTCGCCAATTCCTTCGACCGCTGCGTGGCCGCGGCGATGGCGCGGATCATGAGTTCGCGCAGGCCCGGCTCGCCCATCAGCACACTGAGCGCTGCGGCCGTGGTGCCGCCGGGCGAGGTGACGTTCTGGCGCAGCGTGGCGGAGGGAAGCTCCGACTGGTGCAGCAGCGCGCCGGAGCCGGCGACGGTCTCGCGGGCGAGCTTGGTCGCCAGCGCTTCGGGCAATCCCGCTTCGACGCCGGCGCGGGCGAGCTCTTCGGCGAGCAGGAACACATAGGCCGGGCCCGAGCCGGACACCGCGGTGACCGCGTCCATCAAGCCTTCGTCCTCGACCCATTCGACCGCCCCGGTCGCGCGCAGCAGCGCATCGGCCACCGCGCGCTGCGAGGCGCTGACGTCGTTCGCGGCAACAGCGACGGTGATGCCGCGGCCGATCGCGGCCGGCGTATTCGGCATTGCGCGCACCACGGCGCCGCCACAGACCTCCTGGAGCGCAGCGATCGTGGTGCCCGCCATGATCGAGACCACCGACGTCTTGTCCGAGACGAACGGTTTCAGCTTGGCGCCGGCCTCGCGGAACATCTGCGGCTTCACCGCCACGACCAGCGTCTCGACGGCGCCTGCGGTCTTCACATCAGGATTGAGCGCGAGGCCCTTGGCGGCCAGCGCGCAGATCTCGGGCGCAATGTGCGGCTCGATCACCGCGACGCGGCGCGGATCGAGCCCGCCCGAAAGCCATCCGGTCAGCATCGCGCCGCCCATCTTGCCGGCGCCGGCGAGCAGGATGGTGCCGGAGATGCTTTGGAGAGGATTGTTTGCCATCGCCGTTGCCACGCGTTTGCTGTCGTCCCCGCCTAGTGCGCAATTGCGCACGGGGGCGGGACCCATAACCCCAGGCGGTTCTAGTGGATCGAGGTGTCGGCAACAAGCCGCGTGCCACAAGCGAAATCACGCAGTATGGATCCCGGATCGGCGCGCGCTTTGGGCGCGCTTGTCCGGGATGACGTGGGCACGGAGCGTTGGCTCCCTTACGGCCCTACGCCTCCCCCACCGTATCGAACATTGCCGCGTCCATCGCCTCCGCCGTGCTCTTGCCGGCCCACACCACGAACTGGAACGCGGGGAAGTAGCGCTCGCAGGCATGAATGGCGCCGGCGAGCATGACCTCGCATTGCGCCGGCGAGGCGGTAAGGCCGCCCGGCAGCACCAGGGCCTGGCGGTGCATCACCATGCCGGTGGTGGTCCACAGGTCGAAATGGCCGACCCACAGCTGTTCGTTCACGGCGGCAACGAGCCGCTGCACCTCGCCGCGGCGCGCGGGCGGAATCTTCATGTCGAAGGCGCAGGCCAGATGCAGCGCCTCGATCTCGCCCATCCAGGTGAAGGAGAGCTGGTAGTCGGTCCATTGTCCCTTGGAGACAATCGTGAGCTCGTCCTCGCCGGAGCGTTCGAACGGCCAGTTGTTGCTGGCGGCGATGTCCTCGACCACCGCGAGCGGATGGTTTCTGGAATCGATAGTGCCTTCGAGCAGGGACATGCCGTCTCGACCTCTTGCCTTCTTGTTGTCTTTGATACGCACGCGGTTGGGCCCGGCGCGCACTCCCTAAACGTCGCTGCGGCGTCCCTCGGATCAGCCTTTGCAATCCCTCGGAGTCGCTGTTGCGATCCCTCGGATCAGCGCGGGCCTGTCGCGGATCAAGTGATGTGATTTGCGGAATCTGCGCAACGGGGTCGCGAGTCCGTCCACAAGCCAGGACTCGTTCGTCCACAGCTCATCTCCGCCACAATTCTTAACGGACGAGAACAAACCGGAATCGGATTCGGCAAAAAGCTCGCCGCAAATTCCGTGAGGCGAGGGCCGGACCGCCGTGCGGGCATGGGACCATGCGCTTGGCCCATGCGGAACACGCTTGCCGCGACTGCCCGGCGGCGGCATATTTCCTGATAGGCCGTTCATCCCGGACGGCCGATGTTCTCAGGGCGGGGTGAAAGTCCCCACCGGCGGTAAGGGTCGACAGGCCCAAGCCCGCGAGCGCCTTCCGCAAGGGTTTATCCCGAACGGAAGGGTCAGCAGATTCGGTGCAACTCCGAAGCCGACGGTTAAAGTCCGGATGAAAGAGAACGGTCGCTGGCAGACGCATCGAGACGATGCGGCTGTTTGTCGTTCCGTGTGCCCTGATTCTGGTCCTTAAACCGAGGAAAGCCATGAATCAGATGCTGCAAGACCCCCAAACCGAAACGTCCCAAACGCCGCCGCCGGTTCCCGTGGATCCGGCCCCTGCGCATCCGCGTTTCGCCAAGCCGCAGCGGGTGGCCTTCGTGCAGGCCTGCTGGCACCGCGACGTGGTCGCGGAAGCCCGCATCGCCTTCATGAAGGAGGCAGAAGCCCGCCACCTCACCCATGTCGACGTGTTCGAGGTGCCGGGCTCGTTCGAGATCCCGCTGCACGCGCAGGTCCTCGCCAAGACGCGGCGCTACACCGCGATCGTCGCGGCCGGTCTCGTCGTCGACGGCGGCATCTACCGCCACGAATTCGTCGCCGATACCGTGATCAAGGCGCTGATGGACGTGCAGCTGCGCACGGAGGTGCCGGTGTTCTCGGCCGTGCTGACGCCGCAGCAATTCCACGAGACCGAGGTGCACTACGATTTCTTCCGCAAGCACTTTGCGATCAAGGGCGTCGAGGTCGCGACCGCCTGCGCGGAGACGTTGCACGGCCTGGAGCGCCTGCGCGGCCAGGTCGCGGCGGGGATCGTGGGGTAGGCAATGGTCATTCCGGGGCGCGCGCAGCGCGAGCCCGGAATCCATTGATCGACACGGATTGCTGCAAGATGGATTCCGGGTTCGGCGGTGACGCGCCGCCCGGAATGACGGTGCTAGATCAAATCAGTCGAACAGGCTCGACACCGATTCTTCCGCCGCCGTGCGCGCGATCGCATCCGAGATCAGGCTGGCGATCGGCAGGGTGCGGATGTTCGGCGCCTTGGTCACCGCGTCGGTCGGCAGGATCGAATCGGTGATCACCAGCTCCTTCAGCCTGGAGCCGGCGATGCGCGCCGCCGCGCCGCCGGAGAGCACGCCGTGGGTGATGTAGGCGTAGACGTCCTTGGCGCCCTTGGCGAGCAGCGCATCGGCCGCGTTCACCAGCGTGCCGCCGGAATCGACGATGTCGTCGACGAGGATGCAGGTGTGGCCGGAGACGTCGCCGATCACGTTCATGACCTCGGACTCGCCCGGCCGCTCGCGGCGCTTGTCGACGATGGCGAGCGGGGTGTTGATGCGCTTGGCGAGGCCACGCGCGCGGGCGACGCCGCCGACGTCGGGCGAGACCACCATCGTCTTGGTCAGGTCGAACTTGTCCTTGATGTCGCGCACCATCAGCGGCGCGGCGAACAGGTTGTCGGTCGGGATGTCGAAGAAGCCCTGGATCTGGCCGGCATGCAGGTCGAGCGTCATGACGCGGTCGACGCCGGCCTGCGTGATCATGTTGGCGACGAGCTTGGCCGAGATCGGCGTGCGCGAGCCTGATTTACGGTCCTGCCTGGCGTAGCCGAAATAGGGCAGCACTGCGGTGATGCGGCGCGCCGAGGAGCGGCGCAGCGCGTCGGTGATGATGAGCAATTCCATCAGATGGTCGTTGGCGGGGAACGAGGTCGACTGGATGACGAAGGCATCCGAGCCGCGGACGTTCTCCTGGATCTCGACGAAGATCTCCATGTCGGCGAAGCGCCGCACCACCGCCTTGGTCAGCGGCAGGTCGAGCCCTTGCGCGATCGCCTGGGCGAGGGCCGGATTGGAGTTGCCGGCGACGAGCTTGATGGAGCCGTTTTTGGCCGACATGGACGCTTCCTCCCGCGCTTTGCTGGATACGACCTTCAACATCTGAGAATACCCGCTGGCAGCACGGTTACGACGGGCGAGGAAATATCAGGCGGAAGGCCGCGATGGCAACCCGGGATGCTACGTTTTCCCTTCGAAAATCCTGAGTCGGGCCAACGGCTTGGCCGCAAGTTGAGGCCGTGGTTTAGCGGGGGTTATTGCTCGGCATAGCCGAGCGCTGATGCCGGCATGTCCGGCGCGGGAGCGTCCTTGACGACGCTGGCCACCGCCGGTCCGCGCAATGCCGGAGCCGCGCCGGGTGCATCCGGCGTTCCGTTAAACATGTTGGAAAGTCCGCTGAATCCGGCCTGGGCGATCTTCCGCAGCACGAGGTCGTCGGCAGCCGACCACGCGTCGCGCCCGCCCTTGGCCGAGGTCGGTTCCTCGCCGGAGAGACGCAGCGCGCGCTGCTGATTGGCGTCGTAGACGTCCCAGACCCAGGCGATCACGGTCTTGCCGCGCACCACCTGGGCGGAGAGGTAGCTGCGCACGCGATAGGCAGCCGTACCTTCGCGCGAGACCACGGACAGGCTGCGCAGCTTGGATTCGCTGTCGAGCACGCCGACCATGCGGTCGAACACTTGCGGAGGTGGCCCGTCGATCGATTCGAAGGCGATAGTGGCCCCGCTGCCGGCGCTCGGCGCCATCGCATAGGAATTGGCGGCAGTGCCGCCGCCGCCGGCGCAGCCGCCCAGCGCGGCCGCCGCCGCCAGCAGCATGACCGCCAGCACGCGCGAACCCGCGCGGCGGAAGATGAATGACGCGTCCCTCATTATGGAGGGCAGCGATATCGTTAAAATCGATTAAGGTCTAGGGCAGGCGCGACACATCCGCACTGTCATTCCGCGGCGATGCGCAAGCATCGAACCCGGAATCCATTTCGCGGCGTGAATTGCCGCACGATGGATTCCGGGTTCTCGCTTCGCGAGCCCCGGAATGACACGGGGTTGCCCCTGTGTTCACCCTTCCAGCGCGATCGCGTGAACGTGGCGGCCGTAATCCGGCTCCTTGCGATGCACCGAACGGCGATAGCTGAAGAAGCGCTCGTCGGCGTAAGTATCGAGACCGAGATCGTCGATCATCAGGATGCCGGCGGCCTCCAGCCGCTTGCGGATGAAGCCGGCGAGATCGAACATCGCGTGGCCCTCGCGCACCGAGGGGATGAAGAACACAGCGTTCTCGGCATCCTGTTCGATGAAGCGCGCCACGAACTCGTTGCCGACCTCGTAGCTGTCCTGGCGGATCAAGGGGCCGATCGCGGCGATGATGCCGCCGCGCGTGGCGCCGAGCTGCTCCATCGCCGCGATGGTGGCTTCCAGCACGCCCGTCAATGCGCCCTTCCAGCCCGCATGCGCGCCGCCGATCACGCGCGCCTGGGGATCGACGAACAGCACCGGCCCGCAATCGGCGGTGGAGACGCCGAGCGCGATGCCTGGCGTCTTCGTCACCAGCGCATCGCCCTTCGGCCGTGGCCCGCTCGGCCACGGTGCCTCGGCAACCAGCACGTCGGGCGAATGGATCTGGTGCAGGCTGAGGAAGCGCTCGGGCGCAACGCCGACATGCTCGGCCATGCGGCGCCGGTTCTCGGCGACCAGGGTCTGGTCGTCGTTGGAGCCGAGCCCGCCGTTCAGCGCGGAATAGATGCCGCCGGAGACGCCGCCTTCGCGGGTGAAGAAGGCATGGCGCAGGCCGGGCACGGCCGACAGCAGCGACGAAGCTATCGTCATGAGGCCTCTCCTGCCTGTTCGAGATCGCTGAGGCCGGCAAGGCTTGCCAGCCGCGGCTCGGAGATGCCGAGCACCTTGAACATCGAGCCCATGCCGCCACGCCCGGTATCGGTCAGGCGCCTGAGTGCCACCGAAATGTCGGTGGCAACGTCGGGCGCTGCTTTCTGCATCAAGGCGGCGGCGCGGGTGTCGATGCCGATCCGCTTGAGGAAGTCGCCTTGTGTCACCGGCCCATGCACGCGCGCGCCGACGTCCTCGGCCGCGCGCGCCAGCGCCTGGAAATCGACATGGGCGGTGACGTCGGCCTGGCCCGGCGCCTTCAAGGGATCGGCGAAGCTGTGGCGCGCAATCGCCTGGAACGTGTCGCCGGCGTCGCTGCGGAGGTGGCCGTAATCGATGATCAGCGCCGCGCCGTCCTGGTCGCGCACGCGCGCGGCGAGCTTCATGATCTCGCCGTCCGGCCGCCACTCGAACACGGCGCCGATCGGGGCGGCGCGCACCAGGGGCGGCAGCAGCACGTCGAAGCGCGGCGTCGGCTCCGGCGCCGCGCCGAACTGAAGCTTGCCGTTGGGATCGATCTCGATCACGCGCTCATGCCAGCCGTTTTCGAGCCGGACCATCTGGTGGACCGGCAGCACGTCGAAATATTCGTTGGCGAGGATGATGCTGGGGCCCTCCGGCACCTCGTCGATGCTGTCGTGCCAGGCGATGTTGCGCACGTTCGCCAGCGTCGCGCTCTGCCGGTCCCGCAACACGGGATTGACCTCGACCATGTGGATGTGGAGCGCCTGGTAGAGCGGCGGCAGCACGCGGAGCGCGCGCAGCGCATCCGCCATCATGGTGCCGCGGCCGGGGCCGAGCTCGATCAGCCGCAGGAATGGCGGCGAGCCCATCTGCTTCCAGACCGAGGCGGTCCACAACCCCAACAGCTCGCCGAACATCTGGCTGACTTCGGGCGCCGTGGTGAAGTCGCCCTCGCGCCCGAGCGGATCGCGCGAGACGTAATAGCCGTAGCGCGGATGCATCAGGCACAGTTCCATGTACCGCCAGACCGGCATGGGCCCGGAAGATTTGATCAGCGCCTTGATCTCGTTGAGCAGCGGCTGGTCGGTCACGGCGATCTTCTCGAAATGAATTAACGAATGGCCTGGACGGGCGTCGGCGCACCGCGCCTCACTGCCAATACAATAAGAATGAGGCCGACGATAAGCATCGGGATCGACAGCAGCATGCCCATGGTTAATCCGCCCCAGAGGAAACCGAGCTGCGCGTCCGGCTCGCGGAAATGCTCGCCGGCGATGCGGGCCAGACCATAGACCAGGATGAAGGCGCCGAGGATCATGCCGGGGCGCTTCAAGGCACCGAACCGGATCATGATCGCGAGCACCGTGAACAGCAGGATGCCCTCCATGCCGGCTTGGTAGAGCTGGCTCGGATGCCGCGGCAACTGCGTCGGATCGTTGGGGAAGATGATCGCCCAAGGCAGGGTCGGGTCGGTGGCGCGGCCCCACAATTCGCCGTTGATGAAATTGGCGATGCGTCCGAGCAACAGCCCGACCGGGGCGACCGCGGTGGTGATGTCGCCGAGCGACAGGATCGAGATGCCATTGCGCCAGGCGAACCACATCACCGCGACGACGCAGCCGAGGAAGCCGCCGTGGAACGACATCCCGCCCTCCCACAACTTAAAGATCGCGGCGGGATGATCGATGAAGAAGGGCAGGTTGTAGAACAGCACGTAGCCGGCGCGGCCCCCCACGATGATGCCGAGCGTGACCCACAGGATGAAGTCGTCGATCTGAAGCAGCGAGATCGGCGCGGGTCCGCCCCACAGGCGTTCGCTCTTCAGCAGGGCGCGGGCATAAAGCCAGCCGAACACGATGCCGCAGATATAGGCCAAGGCATACCATTTGATCGCGAACGGACCGATCTCGAGCGCGATCGGGTTGAAGGCGGGGAAGTCGATGAGCAGAAACGGCATCGCGCCTTCTGTGTCCAAGCGGGATCGCGGCGGTCGGCGCCGGCAGACGCCCCGTGATTCCTCTTATGCAGGGACGTTGAATACGATTGCAAGGAAACCGGCGCATGACAAGGATACCGCCGCTTCGCTCTTGAACCGGCCCCGTCGGATTGCCATTGTCATTCTGCGTGTTCGCGCAAAGTTTATCGGAGGCCCACAATGACCCAGACCAACAACCGGTTTTTCGACGAGATCGGCCGCCTGATGAACGACGCCGCCGGTGCTGCCCAGGGCGTCAAGCGCGAGTTCGATTCCGTGATGCGCAGCCAGGCCGAAAAATTCCTGCGCGACATGGACCTCGTCAAGCGCGAGGAGTTCGAGGCGGTCAAGGACATGGCGCGCCTTGCGCGTGAGGAGAACGAAGCCCTGAAGGCGCGGCTCGCAGCGCTGGAGGCGAAGCTCGGGGGGACCCCGACGTCGTAAAGCGCGGTCTCTTACCCTCCCCTGGAGGGGGAGGGTCGGCGCGTAGCGCCGGGGTGGGGTGATCTCTCCACTCGGGCACCGCCTCGATCGAGAGACTGTCACCCCACCCCGGCTCACGTTTTGCTACGCTCCATATGAGCCGATCCTCCCCCTCCAAGGGAGGGTAAGGACCCGGGCCTCCCAGGGGAGGGTACCAGCCCATTCTCCTTGTCATTTCCGCAGCTTCCGGGTAAAAGCCCGCCACGTCCGCGGCCCCCGCACCCCTGGAGGCTTGCTGTGGACTATGCCATGGGCCGCCTTGCGGCCCATTAACTTTTGCAAAAACAAGGACTTAACGACATGGCGACGACCGTCAAGGAATTGAAGGCGACCGCGCGTCCGAAGAGCGGCAAGGGGGCCGCCCGGGCTGAGCGTCGCGCCGGGCGAGTGCCCGGAGTGATCTACGGCAACAACCAGCCCCCGCTGACGATCTCGATCGAGGATCGTGAACTGCGCCAGCGCATCCTTGCCGGCCGGTTCCTGACCACGCTGGTCGACATCGACCTCGAGGGCAAGAAGCACCGCGTCATTCCGCGCGACTATCACCTCGATCCGGTCAAGGACTTCCCGATCCATGTCGACTTCATGCGGCTGGGCGAAGGCGCCACCATCCGCATCAGCGTTCCCCTGCACGTGGTGAAGGCGGAAACCTCTCCGGGCGTGAAGCGCGGCGGTACCGTCAACATCGTCGCCCACGCGATCGAGCTCGAATGCGGCGTCGAGAGCATCCCGCAGTACATCGAGGCCGATGTCGGCTCGCTCGAGATCGGTCACTCCCTGCATCTGGCCGACGTCAAGCTGCCGGCCGGCGTCAAGGCGCTGACCCGCGAGGACGCGACCCTCGTCACCATCGTGCCGCCGTCCGGTTACGCCGAAGAGCAGAAGGCCGCTGCTGCGGCTGCCGCTGCTGGTGCGGCCCCGGGCGCTGCGGCTGCTCCGGCCGCTGGTGCTGCGGCTCCGGCTGCTGCTCCTGCCGCTGCTGCCAAGGCTCCCGCCGGCGGCGACAAGAAGAAGTAATCTCTCGAAGCTGGCGCGCGGTCCTTGACCGCGCGCCGAGCGGGGGGCGCGCCGCGTCATGCGACTCTTTGTTGGGCTCGGCAATCCCGGCGCGAAATACGCACGTAACCGCCACAATATCGGCTTCATGGCCGTCGACGAGATCGCGCGGCGTCATGGTTTTGCGCCGTGGCGCCGCCGCTTTCAGGGCGAGACCTCGGAAGGTGCGCTCGGACCCGAGCGCGTGATCCTGCTCAAGCCCACGACCTACATGAACGAGTCCGGACGCAGCGTTCAGGAAGCGGCGAGCTTCTTCAAGATCGCCGCGGGCGACACCACCGTGTTCCACGACGAGCTCGAGCTGCCGCCAGGCAAGGTGCGGGTGAAGATCGGCGGCGGCATTGCCGGCCACAACGGCCTGCGCTCGATCTCGGCGCATATCGGCAACGATTATCGCCGCGTGCGCCTCGGCATCGGTCATCCCGGCGTCAAGGAGCTGGTGCACGGCCATGTGCTGTCGGACTTCGCCAAGGCCGACAACGAATGGGTGACGACGCTCTGCGATGCGGTGGCCGAGCACGCCGCACTGCTTGCCAAGGGCACGGACGCAACCTTCGCCAACAGGGTGCATCTGGCCATGCAGGCGAAGGGGTTTTTGACCAAGGACGAGAACGGCAAGGACTAGAGCTAGGTTCTCCGTCATGCCCGGGCAGAAGCGCGAAAGCGCGTCTTCGCGCTAGATGTCCCGGGCATCCACGTTCTTGGTGCAGCGAGTTGAAGTCGTGGATGGCCGGGTCAAGCCCGGCCATGACGAATACGGATAGAGGACCACCATGGGATTCAAATGCGGGATCGTCGGATTGCCTAATGTCGGCAAGTCGACCTTGTTCAATGCGCTGACCGAGACGGCCGCGGCCCAGGCCGCGAACTATCCGTTCTGCACCATCGAGCCGAATGTCGGCGAGGTCGCCGTGCCCGATCCCAGGCTCGACAAGCTCGCGGCCATCGCCAAGTCGGGCCAGATCATCCCGACCCGGCTGACCTTCGTCGACATCGCCGGCCTCGTGCGCGGCGCCTCCAAGGGCGAAGGCCTCGGCAACCAGTTCCTCGCCAATATCCGCGAGGTCGACGCCATCGCGCATGTGGTGCGCTGCTTTGAAGATTCCGACATCACCCATGTCGAAGGCAAGATCGCCCCGCTCGCGGACATCGAGACCATCGAGACCGAGCTGATGCTCGCGGACCTAGACAGCCTCGAGAAGCGCGTCGACAATCTCACCAAGAAGGCCAAGGGCAACGACAAGGACGCCAAGGAGCAGCTCGATCTCGTCAACCGCACCCTGGTGCTCTTGCGCGAAGGCAAGCCCGCGCGCCTCGTCGAGCGCAAGGCGGAGGAGGAGCGGGCCTTCTCGATGCTCGGCCTGCTGTCGTCCAAGCCCGTGCTCTATGTCTGCAACGTCGAGGAAGGCTCGGCCGCGACAGGCAACGCCTTCTCCAAGGCGGTCGAGGAGCAGGCGGCGAAGGAGGGCGCGGTTGCCGTCGTCATCTCCGCCAAGATCGAATCCGAGATCGCGACCATCTCGCGTGACGAGCGCGCGGACTTCCTGGAGACCTTGGGCCTCGAAGAAGCCGGCCTCGATCGCCTGATCCGCGCCGGCTACACCCTGCTCGACCTCATCACCTACTTCACCGTGGGCCCGAAGGAAGCGCGCGCCTGGACCATCTATCGCGGCACCAAGGCGCCGGCGGCGGCCGGCGTGATCCACACCGATTTCGAGAAGGGTTTTATCCGCGCCGAGACCATCGCGCATGACGATTACGTCGCGCTCGGCGGCGAAGCCGGTGCCCGCGATGCCGGCAAGCTCCGCCTTGAAGGCAAGGACTACGTCGTCGCCGACGGCGACGTGATGCATTTCAGGTTTAATACGTAGGAGCTGGTCATTCCGGGGCGCGCGAAGCGCGAGCCCGGAATCCATCTATACGCTTGTTCTGTGGCTCAATGGATTCCCTGGCTCGCCTCTTCGAGGCGCCCCGGAATGACGGGAATCACCGCATCCCTGATCCCTGGTCCCGGATCGCGCCGAGATGCTCGTTGATGCGGAAGACGATCAGGATCAGCTCCGCGACGATGCGCGAGAACACGATGCCGACCACGACGCTGGCGATCGACGACAGCAGCACCAGGAAGCCGCCGAATGGGCTGATCGCCATCGCGGCCAACCCTGAGAAGATGCCGGAGAGCCCGAACAGGCAGATCAGCGCGATCACCAGCCAGTAGAAGGTCTTGATGATCGTCGGCGTGATGAAGCGGTCCCACTGGAACAGGTCGCTGAATGAGAACATTGCTCTCCCCAAGGCAAATCGCAAGGCAAATCGGGACTTCAAATCGGGCTTCGGCCGTCGATCGATCCGACTCAAATCAACGCCGATCTCAAGTATGTAGCACGAGCCATGCGGGCCGGCGGGTTGAGATTGCCGCAAAGTGCGGCCACAATCTGTCATTCCCGCAAAGCTTTCCCGAGATGACCCTGACCTTCGAAGATTTCCCGCCTGGCCGGTTCGGAACGTTCGGCCCGCGCCACGTCACCCGCGACGAGATATTGGCCTTTGCCGCCGAGTTCGATCCGCAGCCGATGCACCTCGACGAGGCGGCAGCAGCTGAGAGCATGCTGCGCGGCCTGTCCGGTTCGGGCTGGCACCTGTGCTCGCTGATGATGCGGATGATGGCCGACGGCTTCATCACCCGCGCCGCGTCGCTGGGATCTCCCGGCGTCGACGAGGTGCGCTGGCTGTCGCCGCTGCGGCCTGGCGACGATCTCACGCTCGACGTCGATGTCCTGGAAGCGCGGGCCTCGAAGAGCCGACCTGAGCTCGGCATCGTCAAGTTCAAATGCACCGCGCGCAATGCGGCGGGGCAGGCGCTCGCCGAGATGATCTCGCCGATCCTGATCAAGCGGCGCGAGGGAGCGGCCTGATGCGGTTCTTCGAAGACATCGCGATCGGTCAGCGCCGCGAGATCGGCGCCTATACGTTCACCGCGGAAAAGATCAAGACCTTCGCCGCCAAGTTCGATCCGCAACGCTTTCACCTCGACGAGGAGGAGGGCAAGAACTCGCTGTTCGGCGGGCTCGCGGCCTCGGGCTGGCATGTCGGCTCGGCCTGCATGAGCCTGCTTGTCGCCGACGGCCAGCGTCTGGCGCGCGAGGCCGCCTCGCGCGGCGAGGAGGTCGCGGTGTGGGGCCCGTCGCCGGGTTTTCGCGACCTGCGCTGGATCAGGCCGGTGCTCGCCGGCGACACCGTCTCTTACGTCAACGTCGTCATCGACAAGCGCACCTCGGCCTCCCGTCCCGGCTGGGGCATTTTGACGGCCCGCACCACCGGCACCAACCAGCGCGGCGAGGAGGTCTATTCCATCACCGCCTCCGCCTTCGTGCCGCTGCGCAAGGGCGGTTAGATCTGTTCCAAGATGAACGGGCAAATGAGTGCGCGAGTGTTGCCCGCGCGCTATGGACGCGATTCCGGGTGGCTGCCATAAGCCTGCGCAACATGGTTACGGCGAAGCAGTTTCGCGGAACCAGTCAGTTGCTAACTAATTATGAACCTGTCGCTGTCTATTTGAAACGAATAGGCAGACGACAGGGGACGAGGACCATGGCTGATCGCGGCGCACTCAAATTTGTTGGATTCATCTTCGCGACCGCGACGCTGGCCGTGATGCTGGTCGCGGGCATGGTGGCGAAGGGCTACGCCGATGGCGCCTACACGCTGGAAGCCTCGACCGCGGAAGCGGCCCGGTAAGAATTCGTTAACGATCGCGGCCGGCATCCGGCCGCAGCTCAGCGGCTATAGACGAACGCCAGGATGGCGATCGCAACCGCCAGCAGCCCGACAAAGCGCAGCATGATCGTGCCGAATTGATTCGGCGCGGGCCGTAACGGGATCGGGTCCGTGGTGTCGGGCCGAATGCTTTCCATCTGAAATGTCCCCTGAGCCCGGCCGTAGCTGCACGGGCGCTTGGCGTTGGTCGCCGGGGTGGGCCGGAGGGTTCAATGGTGGCCGTTGGCCGCGCCACATTCTCCGCTGTCATGCCCCGGCTTGTCCGGGGCATCCAGTACGCCGCGGCCTATCGATTCAATCACCGGCGCTGGTGGAATACTGGATCACCCGCCCCTGTGCGCAATTGCGCACTAGGCGGGTGATGACACCTGTGTTGGAGAAACGGCTGCGTGACCCACCAACAAATCAAAACCGCCGCGCTCCCTTCCGGAACGCGGCGGCCAATGATGCGTTCGTGCCGGCGATCAGCTGTTGCGCAGGCCGTCGGCGGCGCGCTTCCACTGCGCGACGTTGTCGGCGATCATGCGGGTCGACTTCATCGCGGCCTGGCTGAGCTGGGCGTAGCCGGAGATCTCGCGCTGGACGCGCTGGCCTTCGGCGTGGAGCAGGTCGCGCAGGCTCTCGAGCTCGGAGATCAAATTCTCGATCTCGGCGAGCGAGGTGCCGGCGACGCGCTGGATCAGCGAGTTGACGTTGTTGACGGTGGCTTCCGCGCTCGGGTCGAGCGGCGGCGCGTCGGCGGTTGTCGCGGCCGGACGGCGCAGATAGGCGATGTCGTTGCGGACGAAGTCGCGGATGCCGGCTTCGACCTCGGTCACGGCGGCGAGGTTGGTGTCGACCGTCTCGGTCTCGGTGGCTTCGATCTTTTCGGGACGCATGGCGTTCATCGTTATTCCCCTGTTCGCGTTGAGCGCAGCGCGAGTGTCCCCCGCACGACGACGTCTGTGAGGCAGGCTGCATCAGGGCGTCCGATTTTGACCGCAAATGGGCCAAGATGCGGCAAGGCCGGACCATTCGGGGGTTTTGCCGTGGCGTATGGTTAGGGAAGGGTGAATGCTGCCGCGGTGATGGCCTTCTCCCCGCAGGCGGGGAGAGGCGCCGGCCTCACCAGCTCTTCTTGAAGCCCGCCGTCACGCTCTTGTTCAGCGTGCCTTGCGAGGTTTCACCGACCGAGCCTGATACGGTGACGTTGTCGAACAGCTTCTGCTCGGCGCCGAGCTTGCGCAGCCATTTGTCGTCGGTGGTCGACAGCGTCTGGCCGGCAACGATGCTGGTGCCGGTGTCGGTCACGGTGACCTTGGCGCTCTGGTCGGTCTCGTAATTGCGCGTGACGTGGCCGCCGATGCCGGGGACCGCTGTGGTGCCGTGCTGGTTGACGCTGTAGCCGTTCTGCAGCGTCAGCGAGGTATCGCCCGACAGCGGCACCGATTTGGTCAGTGACGCCCCGATCTTGCTGTGCTCGGCGCCGGGATCGACCCTGGCTTCCACCGCGGTCTTGTCCCAGATCGCGCCCGCGCCCGGCGCGGTTGCCGTCGCCCAGGCGCTGCCCGAGGATTGCGGCAGGTTGCCGCCGTTGGTGGCCTTCTGCGCCAGCAGCTCGGACATCGTCCTGGGCTCGCTCGCCAGCGTCATGTCGGCGCCGACTCGGGTATCCCAGAACGAGGACACCGATTGCTTCACGGTCACCGCCGAGGAGCCGTTGGCATTGGGATTCGACGACCAGTCGAGGCCTTCCCTGGCGGCGGCCTGCGCGCGCTTCTTGGCGGCCATCGGGTCGATGCCGGTCCCCGCATCGACCGCGATCTGGCTCCAGTCGAGCTTGTCGACGTCGATGCCCTTCATGATGTCGGGATCATTGACGTCGGGGGCTTCGGCCGCCTCGGTCTCGTCGTCGGATGCGGGTGAGGAGAAGGGCGGAATGATCTGTGCCTGTAAGGTCAGCACCGAGCCCAAGATGAATGCGGCCGCCAGCAACGGCAGCCTGGTCCAGCCAAACCCTGTCGAGAATTCCATCGTCCTGCCCACGAACCCCAGCGCATGCTGTCCGCCCCACTATAGCGGCCGCGACGACCATGCGCCATTCCGGTACTGAAAGTGCCGATTTATCGTTGCGGAATTGTGGCGGTTCGCAAGGGGAGGCGAACCAACGGGCCGCGCGAAAGGCGCGCGCCCGATGACAGGTTCGTGATGCGACGGCATCCGGCGGGGCTGGAGGCCAGGACGTCGCGATCGCCTCGTCATCGGTCCCGAACAGCGGGGCCCGTTGGCGTCCCCCTGAAGCGCGATGATCATCATCGCGCTTCAGGTTGTTGTTTGCGCATGATCTTCTCGGAAAACCGCTTCGCACTTTGCGCTAACGCGGCCCTTCGGAGCCGGATCATGCGTTAGCCGACGCTGGTCATCTTCGGCAGATGAATGGCGCGGCCGAGTGCCTGCTCGACCAGGTCGAAGGTGTCGATCAGCACCCGCATGCTGATCAGCTTGCCGGCCTTGAACTGGGCGAACTGCGCCACGCGCAGGCTGATCGGCTTGTTGGAATCCAGCGCCGTCAGCGAATAGCGCACCATCGAGGCGGCGGAATCGACGCCCAGCATGATGCTCTCGCGGTCGAAGCGGCGGACCTGGAAATTGTCGGCGAGCTGGCGGATGACGTCGAGCACGGCATCCTTGCCCTGGCGCGCGCCGAGGAACGGAAACATGTCGATCGGGCCGTAGAGCGCCCACTCGACGTCCTCGTCGATCAGGGCCTCGATATCCCTAAAATCCCGGTCGTTGATCGCGCGGTGCAACGCACGCGAGAAACGCCAGAGGCTGTGCTCTGTCATTTGGGGCAGTCCTGAAGCTGGCTTTACGGAAAAAAACGGCAAACAACCCCATGCGCACCAAGGCGCCAGGGCTCAACTCATTTGTATACGAACAAATTAGCAGATTTCGGCCAAAACGCAATTCACGTTTTCGCAATGCACACTTGAACGGGTTTTGTGAGATTTACAATACAACCCCGTAATTGTCCGGGTCCCGGCGCTCAGTCCGCCCCGGCAATCAGCGGCCCGATCTCCCGTTCCAGCACCTGCTGCACCAAATCGTAGGAATCGATGATCTCGCGCATCTCCGCCACCAGTCCGCCGCGAAACGTGTAGAACACCGCCATGTCGAACTGCACGATGCGGTCGTTGCTGCGCTTCTTGAAAAAAGCGTGCATGTAGGTCGCGACGGCCTCGCCCTCGGCGACGATATGCGGCGTCTTGTAACGAACCTCCGAATAGCGCGACCAGACCGTCTGCCACAGCTCGCGCAGCTCCTGCTTGCCGTGGCGCGGCACCAGATGTGGCAGCACGTCGATCGGGGCGTGGGTGAGGAAATAGACGTCATCGGTGCAGCAGGCCAGCGCCGTCTCGATATCGCCGCGCGCGAAGGCATCGAGCAGGTGCACGACGCGTTGGCGATTCAGCTGCTCCACCGTCATTCCCGCCCGCTCTCCCTGGTCTTGTGCCTTTTGCAAGCCTAGCGCGTGGTCTCACGCCGGCGCAATCCGCAAGATCACAGGGATGTTTGCAGAGGTTTTGACGTGCGAGCGCAATGCCCGGTTCATGGGGTTCGCGGCGTCTTCGGCTGCTTGGTGTGCAAGCCCGCGTGGACGAACCCGCAAAGCCGCGCGCCGGGAACATAGGCGGCCCGCTCTCGTGCGCCGAAGCTTGCGTGAACGTGGAGGGGAGAGACGCAGCCGGCATCGCCGGCCTGCGTGATCCATCTCACGTCGCGCCTGTCCAGACGCCGCTACCGTCATCCCCAAGTCATCAGGGAGACGTGCCATGGCCACCATCGCCGCCACGAGAAAGTCCCGCCTGCATAACGCGCTCGAAGGCCTCGCGCTGACCGCGGCCCTGCAGAGCTTCCCGACCTTCGCCACCGCGGCCTTCCTGCTCAAGCTCGTTGGCAACCACGACCTCGTCGGCGATCCCGGCGTCGCCATCTTCGTCGCCTTCGCCTCGTTCACCCACGCCCTGATCGCCGTGACCCTCGGCCCGAGTTTCCCGCACCTGTTCAAGACCGTCTACGAGCCGAAATTCTTCGAGGCCCATCTGTCGCTCTCCGACAAAATCACGGCCTGGCGCACCCAGCCCGTCGCCTCGCTGCAATTGGTGACGATCGTGCTGCTGCTGTCGGTGATGGCCGTGGTGGCGGCGAGCGTGGGGTGAGGGGGTAACCACGAACGTCGCCGATAAACCTACGCGTCTACCTCTTCTTCCACCCACCCCTTCGCCCCGGTGCCCCGCCCGTCGACTTCGGCGCCGGCCCGAACTCCGGTCCCGACTGCCGCGAATCCGTCGGCTGGATGATCCTGCTGGTGCTGCCGAACGGCTTTGACGGCAGCGCGCGGCTCTCGCGATAGGGCAACGACTCCGGGCCGTGCATCTCGTCGAGATGCGGCTTGTGCACGCGGGAGCCCTTAGCCCCGCCGGCCTTCAGCGCGGTTGCGGCACTCTTGTTCTTCATGGCGCTGACCGGGAGGTTGGCGGCATCGCCGTATTTCTTCGCTCCTGCATAGGCGCCCGCCTTGGTCGCGACGGTGCGCTGCTTGGCGGTGGGGTCGTCGACCACGGCGAGCTCGGTCGCGCGCAGGCGCTTGACCTCGTCGCGCAGGCGGGCGGCTTCCTCGAAGTTCAGATCGGCGGCGGCCTCGCGCATCCTCGTTTCGAGATCGGCGAGCACGGCTTCGAAATTATGGCCGATCGAGATGACGTCGTCGGTCATGTCGTGGCCGCCGACCTCGACCAGCACGTGGTCGCGCTCGTAGACCGAGTTGAGGATGTCGCCGATCTGCTTCTTCACGCTCTCCGGCGTGATGCCGTTGGCGTTGTTATACTCGACCTGCTTCTCGCGGCGGCGGTTGGTCTCGGCGATGGCGCGCTCCATCGACCCCGTCATCTGGTCGGCATAGAGGATCACCTTGCCGTCGACGTTGCGCGCGGCACGGCCGATGGTCTGGATCAGCGAAGTCTCGCTGCGCAGAAAACCTTCCTTGTCGGCGTCGAGAATGGCGACCAGGGCGCATTCGGGGATGTCGAGACCTTCGCGCAAGAGGTTGATGCCGACCAGCGCGTCGAAGGCACCGAGACGCAAATCGCGGATGATCTCGATGCGCTCGATCGTGTCGATATCCGAGTGCATGTAGCGGACGCGGATGCCCTGCTCGTGCAGATATTCGGTGAGGTCCTCCGCCATGCGCTTTGTGAGGACCGTGATCAGTGAGCGATAGCCCGCTTGCGCAGTGGCGCGCACTTCGCCGACGAGGTCGTCGACCTGCGTGCGCGCGGGGCGGATGTCGACGGGAGGATCAATCAGTCCGGTGGGACGAATGACCTGCTCGACGAACACGCCGCCGCTCTCGTTCAGCTCCCAGCTGCCCGGGGTTGCCGACACCGCGACGGTCTGCGGCCGCATCATGTCCCATTCCTCGAAGCGGAGCGGGCGGTTGTCCATGCAGGAGGGCAGGCGGAAGCCGTATTCGGCCAGCGTCGCCTTGCGCCGGAAGTCGCCGCGGAACATGGCGCCGATCTGCGGGATAGTGACGTGGCTCTCGTCGGCGAAGATCAGCGCGTTGTCGGGCACGTATTCGAACAGCGTCGGCGGCGGCTCGCCGGGGCGGCGGCCGGTGAGGTAGCGCGAATAGTTCTCGATGCCGGCGCAGCTGCCCGTCGCCTCCATCATCTCGAGGTCGAAGGTGGTGCGCTGCTCCAGCCGCTGCGCCTCCAGCAGGCGGCCCTGGTTGTGGAGCTGGTCGAGCCGCTGCTTCAATTCGAACTTGATCGACTTGATCGCCTGCACCAGCGTCGGCCGTGGCGTCACGTAGTGCGAGTTGGCGTACATTTTGATGAATTCGAGCTCGTCCTGCTTGTGGCCGGTGAGCGGATCGAACTCCTCGATGGTCTCGATGGTGTCGCCGAACAGGTTCACGCGCCAGGCGCGGTCCTCATAGTGCGCCGGGAAGATGTCGATGACGTCGCCGCGCACGCGAAACGTGCCGCGGGTGAAATCGGCCTGGGTGCGCTTGTACTGCAGCGCGACGAGGTCGGCGATGAGCTGGCGCTGGTCGATGCGCTCGCCCTTCTTCAGCGCGAAGGTCATCGCGGTGTAGGTCTCGACCGAGCCGATACCGTAGATGCAGGACACCGAGGCGACGATGATGACGTCGTCGCGTTCGAGCAGCGCGCGCGTCGCCGAGTGGCGCATGCGGTCGATCTGCTCGTTGATCGAGGAATCCTTTTCGATGTACGTGTCCGTGCGGGGCACATACGCTTCCGGCTGGTAGTAGTCGTAATAGCTGACGAAGTACTCGACTGCGTTGTCGGGGAAGAAGTTCTTGAACTCGCCATAGAGCTGGGCGGCCAGCGTCTTGTTCGGCGCCAGGATTAGGGCCGGGCGCTGCGTCGCCTCGATCACCTTGGCCATGGTGTAGGTCTTGCCCGAGCCGGTGACGCCCAGCAGCACCTGCGAACGGTCGTTGCGGTTGATGCCCTCGACCAGCTCGGCGATCGCGGTCGGCTGGTCGCCCTTGGGCTCGTAAGACGACTTGATCTCGAAGCGGACACCGCCTTCGGACTTCTCCGGGCGCGGCGGCCGGTGCGGCGTCCACACCTTCATGGAGCCGTCGCCCTTGCGGAACTCCGGCCGGCCCTCGCGGATCAGCGATTCCAGCGCGTCGGCAGTGGCCTTGACGCCCAGTGCCTCCATCTTGGAACGCGGCGGGCGCGCCAGCGCTTCGGCATCGTCCTCCTCGGTGGGCAGGCCGAGCTGCCGCGCCAGTTCCGGATCGAGCGTCGGGATGGTGGCCGCAGTTCCGTAATTGGCCTGCGGCGCCTCCTCCAGCCCGGCAAGCTCGCCGGACTGACGGGCGCCCGGCGGCTGCGGATTGGGCCGCAGCGGCATCGGCCGCGCCGCATCTTGCGGAAACTCCTTCGACGTCGAAGCCCGCGCGCGATGCGCGGCGGCCTCGCCCCCGGCGCGGCGGTCGCGCGAATTGTCCGGCGGCGGCTGCAGGCCGGTGCCCGAGCCAAGTCCGGCATCGCCGCGATTGATCGCGGGATTCAGCAGTTCAGCCAGCGCCGGCCCGATCGGCTGCACGTCGGGGCGATGAGCCTTGGCCTTGGGGGATTTGCCGGATTTTTCGGAGGATGCAGGTTTCTTCGCCATGAGGCGAATATGGGACGAGTCCGCCCCGCGATAAAGGGTGAATGCCTCGAGCGATGCAGGCTGCTGACAGCAGGTTGGCAGCAGCCTTGCGGTTCAAGCCGCCGGCAGCGGCCCCTCGTCGTCTCCGGCCGCGACATTCGGCTCGAGGATGTCGAGATGAATGCCGCCGCAATCGGTGCAGCGCATGGTCCAGTACTCGCATCCGGCGCGGCCGCCGATCACACGGAGCACCGTGAGATCGCTGTCGCATTCCGGGCAGTTGGACAGCACTGCGCGGGCGTAGATCCGCGGCCGCGCTGCATCGGTTTCGATGATGGACATGACCGGTTCCCCCTTTTTTCGCCGCCCTGTCTCTGGTCGGCCTGCGGACCGCCTATTCGTCGTCGCCGCCGGTCCGCAGCCGAAAACGATCGATGTGGTGCTTGGCATCGGCAATCGCGGCATCGCGATCGGGCCAGGCGAAGCCGACTTCCATGGCCGGAAACAGCACGCCGTCGATGGCCACCGGGCTGAGATCGGCCCGGCGGATCCGCGCGTGCCACAGCCCCTTGCCAGCTTCGAAGGATTCGATGTCAAAGCCGTCGTAGAGGGTCGTCATGAGTGTAGGTCCCACGTTTCTTTTCGGAGGGTCACGAGACCACGTCTGCGGATTTTGGGATGTGAAGCCGTTCACAAGCGGGCGGCTTTTTTGCCCGCCGGGCTTCAGTTCCGCGCTGCGGCGCGGCCGATCCGGCGCGGGCGGGCGGCGGGTTCCGATGCCGCCCGCATGATCCAGCGGCGGAAGGCGGCAAAGTCGCGCTGCTCGGTCTGGAAGCTGCGATAGAGCAGGTACCAGCGCATGCCCTTGGGCACTGACAGGTCGAACGGCGCCACCAGCCGGCCGGCCGCAAGATCGTCGTCGATATAGGGGCGGATGCCCATGGCGATGCCGAGCCCGTCGGCCGCGGCCTGCAGTGCCTGTCCGTAGAACTGGAATTCGGGCCCGCGCGCGTTGATCCTCGCCGTGCCCGCCGCCTTCAGCCAGATCGGCCAGTCCTCGGGTGAGTGCGCGACGCGGATCAGGCTCGGTCCTTTTAGGTCGCCCGGGCGCTTCAATCCGCCGGCAAGGCGCGGCACGCAGACGGGGGTGAGGTCGCCCGCGAACAGCGGCTCGGCGACGAGGCCGGGCCAGTCGCCGGTGCCGAGCTTGATGCCGCAGTTCCAGTCTTCGCCGAACGGCACCGCGGCGCCGCCGGTGGTGAAGCGCACCTCGATGTCTGGCTCCTCGCTGCGAAACTCCGACAGGCGCGGGATCAGCCAGCGCATCGCAAAGGTGTGGCCGACGCCGATGGTGAGCACGCGCACGCTGGCGGGCGCCGTCACCTGCGCCGTGAGGCTCGCCAGCGCATCGAAGATCGGGGTCAGCCCGCTTTGATAGGCGCGGCCCGCCTGCGTCAGCACGAGCCTGTTGGCCTTGCGCTCGAACAAGGCGACGCCGAGCCGCTCTTCGAGCAGGTGCACCATGCGGCTGACGGCGGCCGCCGATACGCTCAGCTCCAGCCCGGCCGCAGCAAAGCTGCCGGTCCGCGCCGCCGCCTCGAACGCCTTGATGCCGTTGAGAAACAGCAACCGCCGCAAATGACCCACCCTCAGGAAAGCTGATGCCAGGGCAAGATATCTCAGTTTGCGGAAGAGGCGCAAGCGAGGCACAACAACGAGTAATTCCAAGTTGTGTTCCAGGCGGCCGTGTTCTTCGCCTCTCCCCGCTTGCGGGGAGAGGCCGGAATTTGCGCTAGCAAATTCCGGGTGAGGGGGATTCTCCGCGAGTCCAACTCTCACCGTCCCCGCGGAGACTCCCCCTCACCCCACCCTCTCCCCGCAAGCGGGGCGAGGGAGCGATGCAGCCTTCGTCCCTTACGTTGAGCCACCGCAGGAGAATTTTCACGTGACGCCCATCATGATCGCTGCCCTTGGATTGCTGATGGTGGCCACGGCGTTCCTGTCGGGGCTGTTCGGCATGGCGGGCGGGCTGATCCTGATCGGCGTGCTGCTGGCATTGATGCCGCTGCCGACCGCGATGGTGCTGCATGCGGTCACGCAGATGGCTTCGAACGGCTGGCGCGCGTTCCTGTGGCGGGCGCATATCCGCTGGCGGCCGGTTGCGAACTACATGGTCGGCGCGGCCGTCGCGCTCGCGGCGTGGTCGCTGACCCGCTACGTGCCCGATAAGCCGGTCGCGCTGCTGCTGCTCGGCATCACCCCGTTCATGGCGCGGCTTTTGCCGGCGAACATCAAGCCGGACCCTGATAGCCTCTGGCAGGGCACGGTCTACGGCACGATCTGCATGGGCCTGATGCTGATGACCGGCGTCTCCGGCCCGCTGCTCGACACCTTTTTCCTCGGCGGCGATTTCGGCCGGCGCGAGAAGGTTGCGACCAAGGCGATGTGCCAGGTCGTCAGCCATTTCACCAAGCTGATCTATTTCGGCGGCATCATCGACCAGGCCGCGGGCCTCGATCCCGTGCTCGCTGCCGTCGCCATCGCAGCCTCGATGCTCGGCACCACGCTGGCGCGGCGCATCCTCGAAGCCATGACCGACCAGCAGTTCATCGCCTGGTCCAACAAGCTGATCACCACCATCGCCTGCTACTACATCGTCCACGGCGGCTGGCTGTTGCTGCGTGCGCCGGTTCTTGCCGCCTTCGACAAGGGAGGTTTGCAATGAGCGAGGCCGCCGATCCGCTGGTGCTGGACTTCGTCGAATGGGTCGCGCGCGAGCCGCGCGTCTACGCCGAGGTGCTCGCGACCTGGAAGACCTCGTGCCCGCGCCTCACCATCTGGGAGGACGCCGCCGAGCGCGGCTACGTCGCGCGCGAGACGATTGCCGGTCTCGGGCTGGTGATCGCGGTGACGGAAGGCGGCGAGAGGCTGTTGCGCGCGAACGGGCGGTGACGCGGACACCTCTCTCCACATCGTCATTGCGAGCGCCAGCGAAGCAATCCAGAATGTCTTTCGCGGAAGCAGCCTGGATTGCTTCGCTGCGCTCGCAATGACGGAGCACTGCTCAATGTCGCTCAAACTCTACGAACTCGTCGGCACCGATCCCGCGCGCCCCTTCAGCCCGTATTGCTGGCGCACCCGGATGGCGCTCGCGCACAAGGGCCTTGCGGCGGAATCGCTGCCCTGGCGCTTCACCGAGAAGAGCGCGATCGCGCCGCACGGCTCGGAGAAGGTCCCGGTGCTGTTGCATCATGACAAGCCGATCGTCGATTCCTGGACTATTGCGAACTATCTCGAGGACCATTTTCCGGATCGCCCGTCGCTGTTCGGCGGCGAGGGCGGCCGCGCCATGGCGCGCATGATCAATGCGTGGGGCGACATCGCCATCGTCGGCGGCATCTTTCCGCTCCTCATCGCCGACATCCCGAACAATCTGAATGAGGTCGATGCCGCCTATTTCCGCAAGTCGCGCGAGGCGCGCTTCGGCGGCAAGACGCTCGAGGAGATCATGGCGGGCCGCGACACCGGCATCGTCGCGTTCCGCAAATCGCTCGAGATCATGCGGCAGACGCTCAAGACGCAACCTTTTCTCGGCGGGCAGGCACCGAACTACGCCGACTACATCGTGTTCGGCGGATTCCAATGGGCGCGCGTGGTCAGCCCGTTCAAGCTGCTCGAAGCGGATGATCCAGTCTATGCCTGGCGCGAGAGGCTGCTGGATGCGTTCGACCGCATGGCGCGGAAGTCGCCGGGACATGAGGTGTAAACTTCGTAACCCGGATGGAGCGCAGCGAAATCCGGGGCCGGTGCTAGCGGAACGATTCCCGGATTACGCTTGCGCTCCATCCGGGCTACGCGCCGCCGCTTTCCGCAAGCACTCCCGGCACAGGCAGTCCTCGCCCTCGAGCGGCATCGGCAGTTTTGCCGTCTCCTCCGCGCACCAGCAAGTCCCTGAGAGATCGCAGCCGAATTCGCTGCCGCAACGGGAACAGGTGAGACGGCGCGCAAGTGCCGGCGCTGACGGGATTTCTTTCGGATTTGTCATGTTTTACGTCGAAGCTTCGCCGTCATTTTCATGGCGGGTTCATCTGCCGCTGCAGTATATTACGCGCCGACCGCGTCGAAAGGAAAGCACCTCGCAACGCGCGAAGGACAGAGCATCGATGGCCCGCGATTCGCAAGCCGCCCTCGTCGCGCTCAACCGCTTCGGCTTCGGCGCCCGCGGCGGTGCATCGGGCGATCTCGTCAATGCGAGCTCCGACCCGCGCGGCTTCGTGAAGGCGGAGCTTTCGCGTATCAATGGCGTGCTGCTGGAAGCGCCGGGTCTGCAATCGACGCCGCAGCTCGGGCAGGCCGTGTTTGCCTATCAGGACCAGGTCAAGCAGGCGCGTGAGGCGGCGAAGGCTGCTGCGCCCGCCGAGACGCCGCCCGCCGATCAGAACGCGCCCTTGCGCCGCAATCTCTCGCTGAATGCAGCGGCAGAGATCACCGGCCAAATGGCCGATGCAAAGGCCGCCGAGAACACCGTTCGGCCCGAGGCCATGCAGCCGAACGCCGCGCCGCCTGCTGCCAAGCCAGCGCCGCAGCCGCTCAACGTCATCCAGAAAACCTTTCGCGCCGAGGCGTTGGCGCGGCTGCAGCGCGCCACGCTCGCCGAATGCGGCTTCACCGAGCGCTTGGTCGCGTTCTGGTCCAATCATTTCTGCATCTCCGCCAGCAAGGGCGAGCTGGCGCGGATCTGGGCCGGGGCGTTCGAGCGCGAGGCGATCAGGCCGCACGTGCTCGGGCGCTTCGCCGACATGCTGAGGGCGGTCGAGCAGCACCCGGCGATGCTGTTCTTCCTCGACAACCAGCAATCGCTTGGACCTGACTCGCGCGCCGGGCAAAACCGCAAGCGCGGGCTGAACGAAAATCTCGCGCGCGAGATCCTGGAGCTGCATACGCTTGGCGTCGGCGGCGGCTACACCCAAGGCGACGTCACCTCGCTCGCGCGCATCATCACCGGCTGGACCTTTGCCGGCAGGCAAGGGCAGCTCGGGGTTCCCGGCTCCTTTGTCTTCAACACCAATGCGCATCAGCCCGGGCCGCAGGTGCTGCTCGGCAAGACCTACGATAAGGCGGGCCTCGCGCAGGGCGAAGCCGCGCTCGCCGATCTCGCGCGGCATCCCTCGACCGCGAATTTCATCGCCACCAAATTCGTCCGTCACTTCGTTGCGGACGAGCCGCCGCCGGCGCTCGTTGCGCGCCTGCGCGACGTCTTCGTCAGGACCGACGGCGATCTCAAGGCGATGGCGACCACGCTCCTCGATTCCGATGAAGCATGGAAAGCGCCGCTCACGAAGCTGCGTTCGCCATACGATTTCCTGGTCGCGAGCGGCCGGCTGCTGGCGCGCGTGCCGGAGGATCCCGGCGCCTATCTCAACAACCTCAATCTGCTCGGCCAGCCGCTGTGGTCGCCGCCGGGTCCCAACGGCTTTCCCGACAGCAATGCCGCCTGGGGCGCGCCGGAAGGCATCAAGCTCAGGCTCGACATCGCGGCGCAGATCGGCGCGCGGCTTGGCAACAACATCGATCCGCTCGACCTCCTGGAGTTCGCCGCCGCCGATGCCGCCTCGGCCGAGACGCGGCGGACCATCGAGCGCGCGGAGTCGCGGCAGCAGGCGCTGGCGCTGCTGCTGATGTCGCCGGAAATGCAGAGGAGATGATGATGACCGACTGCGTCGAGAACCGGCTCCTCACGTCCCGCCGCGGTCTCCTGCTCGGCGGCGCGTCCTTTGCAGCCTGGGCCTACCTGCCGAAATTCGCCCGCGCGGCCGACGGGCGCGATCCGCGATTGATCGTGGTGATCCTGCGCGGGGCGCTGGACGGGCTCTCGACCGTCGCGCCGCTGGGCGATCCCGATTATCCCGGCCTGCATGGATCGATCGCGCTCAGCGCCGACGGTGCCCATCCCGCAATCATGCTCGACTCGTTCTTCGCCCTGCATCCGGCGATGCCGGAGTTTGCGCGCATGTATCGCGACAAGCACGCTGCCGTGATCCACGCGGTTGCGACGCCCTATCGCGACCGCTCGCATTTCGACGGCCAGGACGTGCTCGAAAGCGGCTATGCCGGCCCTGGCCGCGTGCAGTCCGGCTGGCTCAACCGCGCGCTGGAAGCGCTGCCGAGCGGCGAGCGCGTGTCGAGCGGGCTTGCGGTCGGGCCCACTACGCCGCTGGTGCTGCGCGGCAATGCGCCGACCGTCGGCTGGGCGCCGGTCGCGCTGCCGCAGGCCGACGACGACACGGCCATGCGCCTCGTCGAGCTCTACCGCCATCGCGATCCCGCTTTGGCCTCCGCGCTGTCGCAAGGCCTCCAGCTCGACAAGGTCGCGAGCGGCGACGACATGAAAGCGACGCGCGGCAATGCGGTCGCGCAGATGCGCCAGGTCGCGCGCGGCGCCGCAAAGCTGATGGCGGCTGATGATGGCCCGCGCATCGCCGCGCTCGCCTTCGACGGCTGGGACACGCATGCCAATGAAGGCGGCCCTGTGGGGCGTCTCGCTTTCCTGCTCGGCGGCCTCGACGGCGCGCTCGCGGAAGTCGAGAGCAGCCTGAGGGATCGCTGGCGCGACACCGTCGTGGTCGTCGCCACCGAGTTCGGCCGCACCGCGCGCATCAACGGCACCGAGGGCACCGATCACGGCACGGCTACGGTCGCCTTGCTTGCCGGCGGCGCGGTGCAAGGCGGCCGGGTGATCGCGGACTGGCCCGGCCTCAAGCTCGCGAACCTGTATGAGGGCCGTGACCTCAAGCCGACCACGGATCTGCGCTCGGTGATCAAGGGCGTGCTGCAAGATCAGTTCGGCCTGTCCGATCGCACGCTGGCCGAGACGGTGTTCCCCGACAGCGCAAGCGCAAGGCCGATGAAGGGACTGGTTACCTAACCCACAGATGCTGTCATTCCAGGGCGCGCCTCTTGGCGCGAGCTATGATGCGCAATTGCGCATCTGAGAATCCATACTCCCGATCGGGGTTATGGATTCCGGGCCCGCGCCTTGCGGCGCGTCCCGGAATGACGAGATAATGGCGCAGTATCAGGAGACACCACCCCATGTACATCGCCATGAATCGCTTCCGCGTCGCCAAGGGCTCCGAGGCTGCCTTCGAGCAGGTCTGGCTCACGCGCGACACCCATCTCGACAAGGTGCCCGGCTTCATCGAGTTTCACCTGCTGCGCGGGCCGGAAGCCGAGGACCACACGCTGTACGCCTCGCACACCGTGTGGGCGAATTATGCGGCGTTTGAGGCCTGGACCAAGTCGGAAGCGTTTCGCGCCGCGCATCATAAGGCCGGCGACAACAAGCCGCTTTATCTCGGCCATCCCCAGTTCGAAGGTTTCGAGGTGATGCAGACCGTGGGGCGCGGCGCCAAGTAACGCTGCCAAGTAGCGCTGCCAGCAAAAAAATGCGGCCCCTGTCAGACGCGGCGACTGACGGGGACCGCTGGGGCGCATGATCGGTGACGGGGGGCCTGACCAGACGCAGGGGCAGCCTAGCCTTGCTGTGTTACGCGCGGGTGACAGGTGGAGTTATCCACAGGCTCCCGGCACGCCTCAGAAGATCTTGCGATAGACGATGAAGCCGGAGCGCTCCGCGACCTTGTCGTACAGGCGCTGCGCCGTGAGATTGGTCTCGTGCGTCTGCCAGTAGACACGCGGCGATCCCGCCAGCTTCGCCCGTTCGTAGACGCCATGGATCAGCGCCGAGCCGACGCCCTTGCCGCGCGCGGCCTCGGAGGTGAACAGGTCCTGCAGATAGCAGGACGGCTCGATCGCGGTGGTGCTGCGATGGAACAGATAATGCGTCAGCCCGAGCAGGCGGCCGTTGTCCTCGGCGACCAGCGCATGCATCGGCTCATAAGCATCGAAGAAGCGCTGCCACGTCATCGCAGTGATCTCGGGCGCGAGCGCGGTCGGACCGGAGCGGCCGTAAAAGGCGTTGTAGCCGTCCCACAGCGGCAGCCATTGATCGTAATCCTGCCTGGTGACGGCGCGAATGATGAGCGACATGTGAATTTCCGCGATCTCGGAGGTGCGCGATGAAGGGATGTCCTTCATACGTGATGATCGTATTGCCGATCAATCGCACACTCGCCTCACTCCGCAACGCGCAAGTACTGGATCAGCTTGCGGCCGGTCGGATCGCGCAGCGAGCGGTAGTAGTCGGCGCGCGCCGGCGCATCGGTGTGGCGCACGAGGTCGGTCACGGGCGTGTAGCTCAGCATCCGCCCGCCGTCCGGCAGTGCGGCGCAGACGAAGCGCAGCACCTCGCCGTTGCGCAGCGCGACGTTGATCGGCGTGGCATCGCCGACCCGCACCATCTCCATGCGCTGCGCGATGAAAGTGCCGAGCTCGTCCTCGGGCAGCGCGAACGCGCCGGTGTCGCGGCCGTGATACATCAGCGCGATGAAGGGTGGCTTCGCCTCGGCGACCTCGTCCGGCACCGCAAAATAGTCGCGGAACGCGCGGTTGATGAATTCGGCCCGGGTCTCGGCATCGAGCAGCACGATGCCGATATCGACCTTGTCGAGCGCGGCCGACAGCCGCGCGGCAATGGCGTGGCTGCGGCGCTCGGCCGCGAAACTGCCGAGCAGCCGCTCGCGCATCAGCCCGGTGATGCCGGCGGTTCCGAAAACGGTGACGGCCAGGAGGCCGAGCGGCGCCAGATCGGCGGCGCCATGGCCGGAGACGCCGTGGCGATTGAGGAAGAACAGCGCCGCGCCGATCACCGCGACAATCGCGGTCGTCACGGCGGAGGCGAGACCTGCGAGCGCGCCGGCGAGAGCCACGATGGCGACGAACAGCGGGGCGGGCGAGGGCGCGGGGACGAAGCGATCGAGCAGCATCGCCAGCAGCAGGGTCGCTGCCGTCAGCGCCGGACCGGAGATCGCACGCCATCCGAACCGCATGGACCTGTCTCGCTCCTCCCGAAAGAGGTAAGGCCGCAACACTGGCTGATTGTTGCGTGACTGCGATGCGATTTCGTGCGGCGTGCTTAAGGCGCGGTTGCGTGGAAGCGTAAGGCTTTCGGATGATTTTAAAGCATGATCCGGAAAAGTGTGAAGCGGTTTTCCGAAAAGATCATGCTCAAACAATAACCTAAAGCGCGATGACGATTCATCCTAATCGCATCGCGCTTTAGACCATGTGCGCGCGCTGCTGCAGCGTCGGCGCATGCAGCGTCGACGTGCCCGTGCCCTTGCGCGTGCCGACGATGATCAGCAGCGAGGCCGCGACCAGGATGGCCGCAGTCAGGGTGATTGCAACGACTACCACAGGTGATTTCATCGACGTCCTGTCGCGATGCCGGTCGGCGCGGGCCGCACGGCGCCCTGAAGGCTGGTCCAGGATGAAACGGGAATCAGACCGGCAGGCCCATCGCCATGGTCGCCTTGGTCGACAACACCGTCAGGGTGACGATCAGGCACAGCGAAAGCGCGGCGACGGCGAGCGAAGCCGCGACCGCATGGGTGAGCCGGGAAGACGCGACGGTAGCGGATGGGCTCTGAAACCCCGCTGTGCCGGACGCCCGCATCATGGTCTAAATCCTTCAACACGCGAGCGAATCACCCGCGACTTTCCAGAATTTCCCAGTTTCAACCGGCAATATTGCGGCGGCGACCGCGCGGAAAGTGGCGGGATTGCGGCAGAGGCGGCCCTTATGCCCGCTATTCGCCGGAGCGGACGCGCCTCAGGCGCTCGCGGCGATGCTGGCGGGGTCGTCGATGTCGGCCGGGCGCCAGTCCATGGTCACGAAGCCGGGCGCGGCTTCGACGCGTTTGAGCCAGTCCCGGATCGCCGGGAAGGCCTGGAGGTCGAAGTCGCAGCGGTCGGCGAGGTGGGTGTAGCCGTACAGCGCGATGTCGGCGACCGTGAGCTGGCGCGCGGCGAAATAGGAATTGGTCTTGAGGTGATTCTCCATCACCTGGAGCGCGCCATAGCCGCGCTCCATCCAGTCCTCCAGCGAATGGGTCTGCAGGTCGCGGCCGCCCTTGACCAGCGACAGCCAGAAATAGGCCGCGCCGATGTTCGGCTCGAGCGCGTGCTGCTCGAAGAACATCCATTGCAGCGCCTCGGCGCGGTCGATGCGGTTTTCCGGCGCGAGCGGCGTGCCGACGGCAACGTACCAGAGGATGGCGTTGGATTCGGCGAGGTAGCGGTCCTCGCCGACCTCGAGCAGCGGCACCTGCCCCGACGGGTTCTTGGACAGGAAATCCGGCGTGCGGCTCTCGCCGCGCAGAATGTCCACCTCCACCGCTTCGTAAGGCAGGTTGAGCAGCGCCAGCGCAAGGCGGACCTTGTAGCTGTTGCCCGAGCGTTGCATCGAATAGAGCTTGTACATTCTGGCGTTCGAAATCCGAGGACGAGAAGACGCGGCGCCCGTTGCCCCGCGAGGCGGTTAAACAATGATGCCGATGCGAATCCGCCGCAAGTGCCGGCCGATAGAAAAACTCGAAAACCCTACCGCACTGCAAAGGAGGGGAAGATCATTTTCGCGACGATGCAGTTCAGTTCACATGTACGTCAATCTGCGGACACATCGCTCTACGTAGGCTACCGCATAGACGATCGAGATTAGGACGCCAGTGTTTCCGCATCGTCATGGCCGGGCTTGACCCGGCCATCCACGTCTCACTTGCCGCACGAAGAACGTGGATGCCCGGGACAAGCCCGGGCATGACGACGAGCGGTTTCCTGGAGACGTGCACCATCCAGAATTGCTCCGAGGACAGGCCTTGTCGGATATGAGCAATTCCGGAGGCAAAAGTTACGGAATATTGCGGGAAACCGCGCCTCGCAGCGCTCCAAATCGTAAACTTTTCCGGGATCGGGCCGAAGTTTCTTGCGGCCCAGCGGCACACGTTTTAGGGTGGCTCATTCCCACAATTGGAGTCGTGAGGCGAAGGGCTTCACGACGCTCGCCAGGAGATGATGATGTCCTTCCTTGCCGCTGCGCTCGACCGTGTGAAGCCGTCCGCGACCATCGCGGTCACGGATAAAGCACGCGCGCTGAAAGCGGCGGGCCGCAACGTCATCGGCCTCGGTGCCGGCGAGCCCGACTTCGACACGCCCGCCAACATCAAGCTGGCGGCGATCCGCGCCATCGAGGCCGGCAAGACCAAGTACACCGCGGTCGACGGCATCCCCGAGCTGAAGGAAGCCATCATCGCGAAATTTCAGCGCGAGAACGGCGTCGCCTACAAGCCGAACCAGATCATCGTCGGCACCGGCGGCAAGCAGGTGCTCTACAACGCGTTGATGGCGACCATCAATCCGGGCGACGAGGTGATCATTCCCGCGCCCTATTGGGTCAGCTATCCCGAGATGGTCGCGCTCGCGGGCGGCGAGCCGGTGCCGGTGGTCTGCACCGCCGCGACCGGCTTCAAGCTCCAGGCCGAGGCGCTCGAGCGCGCGATCACGCCGAAGACCAAATGGGTCATCCTGTGCTCGCCGTCGAACCCGACCGGAGCTGCCTACACGCGTTCGGAACTGAAAGCGCTCACCGACGTGCTGGTGAAGCATCCCCACGTCTGGGTGATGACCGACGACATGTACGAGCATCTCGTCTATGACGACTTCCAGTTCACCACGGTCGCGCAGGTCGAGCCGAAACTCTACGACCGCACGCTCACCGTGAACGGCGTCTCGAAGGCCTATTGCATGACCGGCTGGCGCATCGGCTACGCCGGCGGTCCCGCGCAGCTCATCAAGGCGATGTCGACGATCCAGTCGCAGTCGACCTCGAACCCGTCGTCGATCGCACAATGGGCCGCGGTCGAGGCGCTGAACGGTCCGCAGGACTTCATCTCCGCCAACAACAAGGTGTTCAAGGAGCGGCGCGACCTCGTCGTCTCCATGCTCAATCAGGCCAAGGGAATCGAGTGCCCGCGTCCCGAAGGCGCGTTCTACGTCTATCCGTCGTGCGCCGGCACGATCGGCAAGACCGCGCCGTCGGGCAAGGTGATCGCCAATGACGAGGACTTCGTCACCGAGCTCCTGGAGACCGAAGGCGTCGCCGTGGTGCAGGGGTCGGCCTTCGGCCTTGGACCGGCGTTCCGCATATCCTACGCGACCAAGACCTCGGACCTCGAAGACGCCTGCAAGCGCATCCAGCGCTTCTGCGGCAATCTGCGGTAAGACGGTCGCGACAAGAATCGGAAAGGCCCGCTTCGGCGGGCCTTTTTTGTTGTTTTTCGATAAGAGGAGTCGGATGGACTTTTTGTTTCTGGTCGGCGTTGTGCCCGGCCCCTCACCCGGATCACATCTGCGATGTGATCCGACCTCTCCCCGCGGAAGAGCGGGGAGAGGTTAAGCAAGGCCGGCGACGTTGCATTGTGAGGGACGCACGGCTCTCTCACTCCCTCGCCCCGTTCTTACGGGGAGAGGGTGGGGTGAGGGGTCTCTCCGCAAGTTCGATTCTAAACGCGCGCGAGCTGGCACGGCCGCGGCTCTTGTGGCATAGACCCGCAACACGGGTGGGGCGCTCTCTCTGCTCGCATCACATTTTTTGCCGGAGACATTCATGCGCCGTTCGTTCCTCTTCGCCGCACTCACCGCTGCCGGCCTCATCGCCTCCGTCGTGAACACCGGCGCGCAGCAGCGGATGGCGCGGGTCGGCGTTCTCGAATGCCGCGGCGGCGCCAGCGTCGGCTTCATCGTGGGATCGGTGACTCATCTCGGCTGCGTGCTGCGCGCCGACGGCTTGCCCGACGACCGCTACGTCGCGACCATCCGGAAAGTGGGCCTCGACATCGGCATCACCCAGGAGACGGCTTTGGCCTGGGGCGTGTTCGCGCCGGTCGACCGGCTCGGCCCCGGCGACCTCTCCGGCAATTACGTCGGCGCGCAGGGCAGCGCCTCGGTCGGTGTCGGCTTGGGGGGCAACGTGCTGGTCGGCGGCTCCAACAATTCGATCGCGCTGCAGCCGCTGAGCGTGCAGGGCCAAGTCGGCCTCAACATCGCCGCCGGCCTCGAGAGCCTGGAACTCCGTCCGGGCCGTTGACACTTCTGCGTGTGATCGCGCCGCGCGAAGCGGCGCGATTTTGCTGACGACGCACCGCAGCGACGTTTGATGCTTGCCAAATCTCGGGGAGGGGCAGAGCATCGGCGTTTGCCGACCCAATCACGGGCCGAGCTCCACACCAAGGAGGCGGCGAAATGGGACAAGACGTCAGAAGTCCCCGAGGTCCACGGTGCATCGCGCTGGTGGGCCCTTTCCAAAGCGGTAAAACCACACTTCTGGAAGCAATATTGGCGCGAACGGGTGCAATCCCGCGCGCCGGCAGCGTCGATGCCGGAACGTCCGTCGGCGACGCCACGCCCGAGGCCCGTCATCACAAAATGACCGTCGGCCTCACTGCCGCCACCACGAGTTTCATGGGCGACAGCTACACCTTCCTCGATTGTCCCGGTTCCGTCGAGTTTGCCCACGACATGCGCGCCGCGTTGCCGGCGGTCGACGCCGCAATCGTGGTCTGCGAGGCCGACGAGAAGAAGCTGCCGCAGCTTCAGATCATCCTGCGCGAGCTGGAAGAGCTGAAGATTCCGCGTTTCCTATTCCTCAACAAGATCGACCGCGCCAGCCAGCGCATCCGCGAGACGCTGGCGATGCTGCAGCCCGCCTCGCGCGTGCCGCTGGTGTTGCGCCAGATCCCGATCTGGAAGGGCGAGCTGATCGAGGGCTTCGTCGATCTCGCACTGGAGCGCGCCTTCATCTATCGCGAGCACAAGGCCTCCGAGGTGATCGCGCTCGAAGGCGGCAATCTCGATCGCGAGAAGGAAGCCCGCTTCTCGATGCTGGAGAAGCTCGCCGACCACGACGATGCGCTGATGGAGCAGTTGCTCGAGGACATCCAGCCGCCGCGCGATGCCGTCTTCGACGATCTCGCCCGCGAATTGCGGGAAGGGCTGATTTGCCCGGTGCTGCTGGGCGCCGCCGTGCGCGAAAACGGCGTGTTGCGCCTGATGAAGGCGTTGCGTCACGAGGCGCCCGGGGTTGCGGAGACCGCAAAGCGTCTTGGCGTACCCGAGGCTAGGGACGCGCTCGGCTATGTCTTCAAGACGCTGCATTCGCAGCACGGCGGAAAGTTGTCGCTGACGCGGCTGCTCGCCGGCCATCTCGACGACGGCGCCACGCTGCAATCCTCATCCGGCGGTGCCGGGCGCATCTCCGGCATCCTCGCCGTCAACGGCGCCTACGACACCAAGCGCGCCTCGGCCGAAGCCGGCGAGACCGTGGCCCTCGCCAAGCTTGATCCGGTCAAGACCGGTGACACGGTTTCGAGCGGCAAGACGGCGCCCGCGGCATTGATCACGATCGAGCCGACGCCGCCGGTGCTCGCGATCTCGGTCGCGGCCACCGACCGCAAGGACGACGTCAAGCTCGGCCAGGCGCTGACGCGCCTGCATGAGGAGGATCCCTCGCTCATGATCGTGCAGAACGCCAAGACTCACGACACTGTGCTGTGGGGCCAGGGCGAGATGCATCTGCGCGTCGCCAGCGAGCGCTTGCGCGACCGCTTCGGCGTCAAGATCACCTCGCATCCGCCTGCGATCGGCTATCAGGAGACCATCCGCAAGCCGATCACCCAGCGCGGCCGTCACAAGAAGCAGTCCGGCGGCCACGGCCAGTTCGGCGATGTCGTGCTCGACATCACGCCGCTGCCGCGCGGCGACGGCTTCAAGTTCGCCGAGAAGGTGGTGGGCGGCGCGGTGCCGCGCAACTACATCCCGGCGGTGGAGGAGGGCGTCGTCGATGGATTGGCGCGCGGTCCGCTCGGCTTCCCCGTCACCGACGTGCAGGTGACGCTGACCGACGGCTCCTATCACAGCGTCGATAGCTCCGATCTCGCCTTCCGCACGGCCGCGCGGGTCGGGCTCAACGAAGGCCTGCCGCAATGCCAGCCGGTGCTGCTGGAGCCGATCCACATGGTCGAGATCGTCTGCCCGACCGACGCCACCGCCAAGATCAACGCGATCCTGTCGGCGCGGCGCGGCCAGATTCTCGGCTTTGACACCCGCGAGGGCTGGACCGGCTGGGACTGTGTCCGCGCCATGATGCCGGAAGCGGAGATCGGCGAGCTGATCGTGGAGCTGCGCTCGGCCACCGCCGGCGCCGGCAGCTTCACGCGCCAGTTCGACCACATGGCCGAAGTCACCGGCCGCGCCGCCGACCAGATCATCGCCGCACATCAGCACGCGGCGTGATCGGGTAGGCGATCTCGTGCCCCGGACGCAGCGCAGCGCTCCTTCAGCGGTGCGCTGCAGAGCCGGGGCCCACGTATCAGCGTGCTCGGAATTTCCGGGTCCCGGCTCTGCGCAGCAACGCCAAGAGCGTTGCAGCGCGTCCGGGACACGAGATTCTCGTATGCCACCGCACCACACTCCGTCATTGCGAGCGCAGCGAAGCAATCCAGAAATCCCTCTGCGGAAAGATTCTGGATTTGCTTCGCTACGCTCGCAATGACGGAGGCTATGGACGACGCCTCCCTTGCTTTCGCCACCGGATGATGTATTTTACATCATTGTATATGTTCTAGATATCACTTATAACTGCTCGTAAGTGAGGCCAAGGTGATCACCTCGTTCCAGATGCGGGCAGCCCGCGCGTTGCTCGGCATCGACCAGAAAACCCTGGCCGAGCTCGCCGGCGTGTCGCTGCCGACCATCCAGCGGATGGAGGCCTCCACCGGCAATGTTCGTGGCGTGGTCGAGACCTTGATCAAGGTGGTCGAGGCGTTCGACCGGGCCGGCGTCGAGCTGATCGGCGAGCAGGCCCGCAGCGACAGCGGCGGACGTGGCGTTCGCTTGAAGGAGCCGGGGCCGCCGCGCCGTGTCGGAGCATGATCGCGCGTTGATCATGCCCGGGATCAAGATGGGCTAGCGCATCGTCGCACCTTAGGACGCACGATGCTTCGGAGCATTGTGGGGCCAGCGGAGCACCTTGCTGACATGAGCATCACGAGCGATCAGGCAGGACGGCTGCACCAGCTGCGTCAGCCGACCTTTGCCGAACTGTATCTGCCGAAGCTCGTCACCGTCTTTCGCGAAGGCTACGGCCTCGCGGATTTCCGCGCCGACGTCTTCGCAGGCCTCACGGTCGCGATCGTCGCGCTGCCGCTGTCGATGGCGATCGCGATCGCCTCGGGCGTGACGCCGGACCGCGGCCTCTACACCGCCGTCGCCGGCGGCTTCATCGCCTCCTTGCTCGGCGGCAGCCGGTTCCAGATCGGCGGGCCGGCCGGTGCGTTCATCGTTCTGGTCGCGGCGACTGCGGAGCGGCATGGCGTCGACGGAGTCATCCTCGCGACCATGATGGCGGGCCTGTTCCTGATCGGCGCAGGGCTGCTCAGGGTCGGCACCTACATCAAGTTCATTCCCTATCCCGTCACCGTCGGCTTCACCGCCGGCATCGCCGTCATCATCTTTGCCAGCCAGCTCCGCGATCTCTCCGGCATCACGCTCGTGGGCAAGGAGCCCAGCGAGTTCGTGCCCAAGCTCGTCGCGCTCGCCGGCGGCCTCAACACGATCAATCCGTCCGCCGTCGCGGTCGCCCTCGTCAGCATCGGCATTATCGCCGCCTTGCGCCGCTGGCGGCCGTCCTGGCCCGGGATCCTGATCGCGGTCGTGTTTGCAGCCGTCGCCAGCGCGGTGCTGTCGTTGCCGGTCGAGACCATCGGCTCGCGCTTCGGCGGCATCCCGCGCGAATTGCCATCGCCGGCGCTGCCCGCATTCTCGCTGGAGAAGGCAAGGGCGGTGCTGCCGGATGCGATCGCCTTTGCGTTGCTGGCGGCGATCGAATCGCTGCTGTCGGCGGTGGTGGCCGACGGCATGACCGGGCGCCGTCATCGTTCCAATTGCGAGCTGGTGGCGCAAGGTGCGGCCAATATCGGCTCGGCGCTGTTCGGCGGCATCTGCGTCACCGGGCTGATCGCGCGCACCGCGACCAACATCCGCGCCGGCGCGCGCGGGCCGCTCGCGGGCATGCTGCATTCGGTGTTCCTGCTGCTGTTCATGCTGGTCGCGGCGCCGCTTGCAAGCTACATCCCTCTGGCCGCGCTCGCCGCGGTGCTGGTGGTGGTGGCCTGGACCATGGCGGAGAAGCATGAATTCGCAACTCTGCTGCGCTCGTCATGGGGCGATGCGGTGGTGCTGCTCGCGACCTTCCTGCTCACGATCTTTCGCGATCTCACCGAGGGCATCCTGGTCGGCTTCGCGCTGGGCGCGGTCCTGTTCATCCATCGCATGGCGGAGATGACGGGCATCGAGGAGCGCACGCCACTGGTTGCGGATGATCGCCCCGACGACGGCAACGGCGACCGTGTGCGTTACGATCCCGCGCTTGCGGTCGACCGCGACGTGCTGGTCTATCGCATCACCGGCGCGTTCTTCTTCGGCGCGGCCTCGGCGATCGGCAGCGTGCTCGACGGCATCGCCGACCGGCGCAAGGCCTTCGTGGTCGATTTCGCCGCGGTGCCGTTCCTGGATTCGACCGCGGCCAACGTGCTCGGCCGCGTCGCCGCCAAGGCGCACCGCCAGGGAATCCGGCTGTTCATCACGGGGGCCTCGCCCACGGTCCGCCGCGCGCTGCTCACCCATGGCGTCACGCCGCCGCGCGCGCGTTACCGCACGAGCCTCGAGCGCGCCATCGCCGACATCAAGGGCCGGGCCGCCGACGAGACAGCTGCGAGCTGACCGCGCGCGCTTGACAGAGCGGGCGCGACGCGAAATGGATCGCCTCGGAAACGACCCGAGGGAAAGATGACCGCGCCCAAGCCCCCTGCAGCCTGTCTGATCGGATGGCCGGCCGCGCATTCGCGCTCGCCGCTGATCCACCATCACTGGCTGCGCACGCTCGGCATCGAGGGCGGCTATGTCATCGAGGCGGTGCCGCCCGAGGATCTGCGCGATTTCGTGCTGCGGCTGTCGCTGCGCGGCTTCGTCGGCGCCAACGTCACCATCCCGCACAAGGAAGCCGTGCTGGCGCTGTCGACGCCCGACGCGCGCGCCGGGGCCGTCGGCGCCGCGAACACCCTGTGGTTCGCCGACGGCGAGCTGCGCTCAACCAACACCGATGTCGAAGGCTTCATCAACAATCTCGATGCCAGCGCGCCCGGCTGGAACATGGCCGAGGCGGCGCTGGTGCTGGGCGCCGGCGGCTCCTCGCGCGCGGTCGTGTTCGGCCTGCTGGAACGCGGCATCAGCTGCGTGCATGTCGCCAATCGCTCCATCGCGCGGGCCGAGACCCTGGCACAACAGTTCGGATCGAACGTGCATCCGCTGCCGTGGGACGCGATCGGCGAGGTGCTGCCGCGCGCAAAGCTTCTCGTGAACACGACCTCGCTCGGCATGCATGGCCAGCCTTCACTCGACGTCGACCTCGCGCGCTTGCCGCAAGATGCCGTCGTCGCCGACCTCGTCTACGTTCCCCTGGTGACGCCGCTGCTCGCCGCGGCGACGGCGCGCGGCCTGAAGACCGCCGATGGGCTCGGCATGCTGCTGCATCAAGCGGTGCGCGGCTTCGAGCTGTGGTTCGGGCGGCGGCCCGAGGTCACCGCCGAGCTGCGCGCATTGGTCGAAGCCGATCTCACGAAGACTTGAGAGGGGCGCGGCGAATAGCACACCATCTCTGGAGTTCTACGTCGTGGGACAATCGGAGACCGTCATGCCTGTTCAACGTGCAACTTTCACACGCCCCCTGATCGCCGTCGCGATGGTGATCGTCTCGACCTACTGCGCCTTCGCCCAGAGAGCGCCGGTGCCGACGCGCGTGCGCGGCACCATCGAAAGCGTCAATGGCGACACCATGCAGGTCAAGTCGCGCAGCGGTGAAGAGGTCAAGCTTCGCCTTGCCTCCGACGTGAACGTGTCGGGCGTTACCAAGATCTCGCTCGCCGACATCAAGCCGGGCTCGTTCATCGGCGCCACCACCGTGCCGGGACCGGATGGCAGCCAGAACGCCGTCGAGGTGCACGTGTTTCCGGAAAGCATGCGCGGCACTGGCGAAGGCTCGCGACCCTGGGACCTCAAGCCCAACTCCAGCATGACCAATGCGACCGTGGCGGAGAGCGTCGTCGGCAATGACGGTCACACGCTGCTGGTCAAGTACAAGGACGGCGAGAAGAAGGTGTTCGTCGCCGACGACACGCCGGTCGTGACCTTCGTGCCCGGCGACAAATCCGAGCTGAAGCCCGGCGCCAAGGTGATCGCCTTCATGAAGCAATTGCCCGACGGCTCGTTCGAGACCAACCGCGTCAGCGTCGGCCGCGACGGCCTGACGCCGCCGATGTGAGGGGCTGTGAGACGCGCACCTGCCGCCTCAAATGCCGCCGTCGTTCCGGACAAGCGTCAGCGCAGGTCCGGGTCCCATAACCACAGGGAAAAGTTGTTACGCGAAGCTGGTTACTCCGAGTCCCCGTAGCCACACCCGCCTGTGGCTATGGGTCCCGGATCGGCGCGCGCTTTGGGCGCGCTTGTCCGACGACAGTGATTATTGCTGCGGCATCCCGGCAGACGCACTCACACCGCAATCACGTGATCGTCGATCTCGTCCACCCGGTTGACGCCGCACAGGCCCATCGTGGTGAGCAGCTCCTTCTGGATGATGTCGATCGCCTTGGCGACGCCGGCCTGGCCGCCGGCACCGAGGCCATAGGCATAGGCGCGGCCGATCATGCACGACTTTGCGCCGAGCGCCAGCGCGCGCATCACGTCCTGGCCGGAGCGGATGCCGCCGTCGAACATGATCTCCATCCTGTCGCCCACCGCGTCCGCGATCTCGGGCAGGACCTCGATCGAGGACGGCGCGCCGTCGAGCTGGCGGCCGCCGTGGTTGGAGACCACCAGCGCCTGCGCGCCGGTCTTGGCGGCTTCCTCGGCGTCCTCGACGTCGAGGATGCCCTTGATGATCAGCTTGCCCGGCCAGATGCTGCGGACCCACTCGACGTCCTTCCAATTCAAGGAGGTGTCGAACTGCGAGGCCGTCCATTCGGCGAGGCGGTTGAGATCTTCAGTGTTCTTCACGTGGCCGGCGATATTGCCGAAGGTGCGGCGCTTGCCCTGCAGCACGCCGGAGACCCAGGCGGGCTTGCTGGCGAAGTCCAGCAGCTTCGACAGCGACCATTCCGGTGGCACCGTCATGCCGTTCTTGATGTCGGCGTGGCGCTGGCCGATCACCTGCAGGTCGACCGTGAGCACCAGCGCGCTGCACTTGGCGGCCATCGCGCGCTGGATCAATTCCTTGATGAAGCCGCGGTCCTTCATGACGTAGAGCTGGAACCAGAACGGCTTCTCGACACTGGCGGCGATGTCCTCGATCGAGCAGATCGACATGGTCGATTGCGTGAACGGGATGCCGGCGGCCTGCGCGGCGCGGCAGGCGTGGATCTCGCCGTCGCCGTGCTGCATGCCGAGCAGGCCGACCGGCGCGAGGATCAGCGGCATCGTCGACGGCTCGCCGAGGATCGTGGTCGAGGTGTCGCGCTTGGAGACGTCGACCAGGATGCGCTGGCGGAACTTGATCGCCTGCATGTCCTCGCGGTTGGCGCGCAGCGTCTCCTCGGCGTAGGAGCCGCGGTCGCAATAGTCGAAGAATGCCTTCGGCACGCGGCGCCGATGCAGCGTGCGAAGATCGTCGATACAGGTAATATGCTTCATGTCGTTTCCCCGGCCCGTCACGTACCAAACAGTCTTGCATCGGAAGATTTCGGGGTCATCTAGCATGGTTGGATGCACAGCCAAATCGTTTGCAGAACGTTTTGGAAGGAGAGTGCCAAGGAGAGCGTCATGACGAAGCCGCACGCAGGACCTTCGCCGAAAGAGATCAAGGAGAAGCATGATCTCGAGGAGGCGCTCGAAGAGGGGCTGGAGGAGACCTTCCCGGGCTCCGATCCCGTCAATGTCACCCAGCCGGCGCCCAGCCGCGCGGACGGCCATGTGAAGCGCTCGGATTAAGGCGAGTTCCACCGCTTTTCGCTGGTCACGCCGGAATTGCAATGTTAACAATGTGTTATCGGGGGCGGTCGCGGCGCCGGTTCCGTAATGATTCATCATATTTTTTGAAGCCAAGTTAGCCGCGATAGCTTTATAAGACCTCGGCAAATCAGGGATGCGGGTCCCGTTGGGGCAGCCCGTGGTTGTAGAGGGGAGTCCCTGGTTGCTGCTTGGGGGACGATATGAGCCGCAAATATTTCGGGACGGACGGGATTAGGGGCCGCGCCAACGGACTGATCACGCCGGAGCTCGCGCTCAAGGTCGGCCAGGCCGCGGGCCTTGCGTTTCAGCGCGGCGACCACCGCCACCGCGTCGTGATCGGCAAGGACACCCGTTTGTCCGGCTACATGATCGAATACGCCATGGTCGCAGGCTTCACCTCGGTCGGTATGGACGTGCTGCTGGTCGGCCCGATGCCGACGCCGGCGGTCGCGATGCTGACCAAGTCGATGCGCGCCGATCTCGGCGTGATGATCTCGGCCTCGCACAATCTGTTCGAGGACAACGGCATCAAGCTGTTCGGCCCGCAGGGCTTCAAGCTCTCCGACGATGTCGAGCGGCAGATCGAGCAGCTGCTCGACGAATCCCTCGACAAGCGGCTCGCCCAGAGCGCGAGCCTCGGCCGCGCCCGCCGCATCGACGGCGTGCATGACCGCTACATCGAATTCGCCAAGCGCACGCTGCCGCGCGACCTTTCGCTCGAGGGCCTGCGCGTCGTGATCGATTGCGCCAACGGCGCCGCCTACAAGGTGGTGCCCGAGGCGCTGTGGGAATTGGGCGCCGACGTGGTGCCGATCGGCGTCGAGCCCGACGGCTTCAACATCAACAAGGATTGCGGCTCGACCTCGCCGGAGGCGCTGTCGAAGAAGGTGCGCGAGATGCGCGCCGACATCGGCATTGCGCTGGACGGCGACGCCGATCGCGTCATCCTGGTCGACGAGCGCGGCCATGTCGTCGACGGCGACCAGCTGCTCGCGGTGATCGCGCAGAGCTGGAAGGAGGACGGACGCCTTTCGCGTCCCGGCATCGTCGCCACCGTGATGTCCAATCTCGGGCTGGAGCGCTTCCTGCAAGGGCAGGGCCTCGAGCTCGTGCGCACGCCGGTCGGCGACCGCTACGTGCTCGAGCAGATGCTGAACGGCGGCTACAATCTCGGCGGCGAGCAGTCCGGCCACATCATCCTGTCCGACTACGCCACGACCGGCGACGGTTTCGTCGCCGCATTGCAGGTGCTCGCCGTGGTGCAGAAGCTGCGCCGCCCGGTGTCAGAAGTCTGCCACCGCTTCGATCCGCTGCCGCAGATCCTCAAGAACGTCCGCCACAAGGGCGGCAAGCCGCTCGATGATTCCGACGTCAAGTCGGCGATCTCCGACGGCGAGAAGCGCCTCAACGGCCACGGCCGCCTCTTGATCCGCTCCTCCGGCACCGAGCCCGTGATCCGCGTCATGGGCGAAGGCGAGGACCGTCACCTCGTCGAGGACGTCGTCGACACCATCGTTTCGGCATTGGGGCAGGCCGCGGCTTGAGTCCTTCCTTCTCCCCTTGCGGGAGAAGGTGGCGCGAAGCGCCGGATGAGGGGTTCTATCCGCTCGCAACACAGCTCGTGAGGATCGAAACCCCTCACCCGTCTCGCCGCTAACGCGGCGAGCCACCCTCTCCCACAAGGGGAGAGGGTAAGAGGCGCATCCCAGCCATTTGCGATTGACGCTGGTCCCACCGTCGCTTGCGTCGTAATCAGCACCTCGCGGCAATCTGCCGCGCCGGATTGCCGCCTTGAACAAGCCTGTCGTCGTCTCAGAGGAAACGCTGACCGAGCCCGTCGTCGTCGCCGAATTGGCGCCGGCCGCCGCCAAGGGGCCGGCCTATATCGTGCTCGCCGGCATCAGCGTCTCGCACTTCCTCAACGACACCATGCAGTCGCTGATCGCCTCGGTGTACCCGATCCTGAAGGACGCCTACGCGCTCGACTTCGCGCAGATCGGCATGATCACGCTGGCGTTCCAGTTCACGGCCTCGCTGCTGCAGCCGGTGGTCGGGCACTACACCGACAAGAAGGCGCAGCCCTATTCACTCGCGGTCGGCATGGCCTCGACCTTCTTCGGCCTGCTGCTGCTCAGCGTCGCGCACCAATATCTCGTCATCCTCGTCGCCGCCGCGCTGGTCGGCCTCGGCTCGGCGGTGTTTCACCCGGAATCGGCGCGCATCGCGCGGCTCGCCTCGGGCGGACGCTACGGCTTTGCGCAATCGGTGTTCCAGCTCGGCGGCAGCTTCGGCACCTCGATGGGGCCGGTGCTCGCCGCGTTGATCGTGGTGCCGTTCGGGCAGGGCAGCATCGCCTGGTTCTCCTCGATCGCGTTTCTCGCCATCCTGATTCTCTGGCGCATCGGGCGTTGGTACGCGCCGCAGATCGCGATGAAGAAAGCGGCGCCCGTCCACAGCCAGCCCGGCGCGCCGAGCTCGCGCCGTGTCGCGGTAGCGCTCGCAGTGCTCGTCGTGCTGTTGTTTTCCAAGCAGCTCTACGTTTCGAGCCTGTCGAGCTATTACATCTTCTACCTGATCGACCGTTTCGGCGTCTCGACGCAGGCAGCCCAGATCTATCTCTTCGTCTTTCTCGCGGCGAACGCCGTGGGTGCGTTTCTCGGCGGTCCGCTGGGCGACCGCTTCGGCCGCAAGATCGTGATCTGGATCTCGATCCTCGGCGCGCTGCCGTTCACGCTGGCGCTGCCCTATGCCGGGCTCGTTGCGAGCGCGGTGCTCAGCGTCGCCATCGGCCTGATCATCTCCTCGACGACGTCGTCAATCATCGTGTTTGCGCAGGAGCTGGTGCCGCACCGCTTCGGCATGATCTCCGGCGTGTTCTTCGGCGTCGCCTTCGGCATCGGGGGCCTGGGCGCGGCCGTGCTCGGCAAGCTCGCCGACCACACCTCGATCGAGTTCGTCTACCAGGTCTGCGCCTGGCTGCCGGCGATCGGGCTGCTCGCGGTGTTCCTGCCCAAACTGCCGCGAAACGCGCGTTAACGCATCCTCTCTTGCCGCGTTGCGGCTTCACACATCGTTAGGGAATGCGGCGCCGATGTCGCATTTGGCGCGGCATTTTTGCAACGCTCGCACGGCGCGCGCGTGTAGGGTGAGAAAAAATCAACCTTAAAAATTAGGGTTAAGTGGCGCTTAAACATTTGCTGGCATCGTCCCCCCGTGAGTTTCCAGAACGTGAGGCGCTCGTATTCAGCCTCACCGGCCATAAGGACGAAGCCAATGCGTAGCGTTAAGTCTCTCCTTGCCGCGGGTGCGGCAACCCTGATCTCGTCGATGGCGTTCGCCGCCGATATGCCGATCGCCGCCCCCCCTCCGATGTACGCGCCGCCGGCTCCGCCCGCCGACTTCGGCGGCTGGTATCTGCGCGGCGACATCGGCATGACCAACCAGAGCGCGAAGCGCATCGAGAGCGCCCTGCCGGCCGGGTACTCGAAGACGACGGAAGGCCTCGGCTTCGACTCCTCGCCGCTGTTCGGCCTCGGCGTCGGCTATCGTTTCAACAACTGGTTCCGCGCCGACGTCATCGGCCAGTACCGGGGCAAGGCCAATTTGCACGGTAGCGACAATGTCGTGGGACCCGGCTTCGTCGGCGTCAACAACTACAGCGGCAGCAAGTCCGAGTGGCTCGTGATGGCCAACGCCTATGTCGACCTCGGCACCTGGTGGTGCGTCACTCCGTTCATCGGCGCGGGCGTCGGCGGCTCCTACAACAAGCTCAGCGGCTTCCGCGACGACGGCGTGTCCTACAGCCCGCTGCTCAACAACAGCGTCGCCTACTTTGCCGACAACGGAAAGTGGAACCTCGCCTGGGCCGCTCACGCCGGTCTTGCCTACAAGGTCAATCCCGGCTTCACCGTCGAACTGGCCTACAGCTACATGAACCTCGGCGATGCCGCGCCCGGCAACTACCGTTTGTTCGACAACAGCGCTTCCGGCCCGACCTCGATCAAGGTCAGGGACATCACCTCGCACGACGTCAAGCTCGGCGTGCGCTGGGATCTCAACAGCCCGCCGGCCTACGTGCCGCCGCCGCTGGTCACCAAGGGCTGATCGCAACCTGATCGGTTAGGTCTCCTTAACGGCGCGGGATCATCCCGCGCCGTTTTGCTTTGCGTATTTTTCATGGCGAGGTGCGGCGAAGGCGCCCGGCGCAACCATTGGTTAAGGTTAACAGGCGATGATCATCGCAACAGTTCGAGTCCGATGGAGCGTGGTGATGCGTAGGCTGGTGTTGGCAGCGGCGATGTTGGGGACGGTGTCTGCCGCGCAAGCGGCCGACATGCCGGACCTGCCCGTGCTGCGCGGCGGCTTCGCGGACGGTCTGTCGAAGACCTCCGTCAATTGGAATGGCTTCTATGTCGGCGGTCATGGCGGTTATACCGCAGATGCCACGGATTTCAGTCAGAGCGTGGTCGGACTGACCAACTACATCTTCCGCGACAGCGTACTCCAGGGGCCGACCTCGACGTGGTCGCTGCTGAACAAGACCAACACTCAAAGCACCAATTTCGGTGGCTTCGTCGGCCGCAACTGGCAATGGTATGATGCCGTTCTCAGTCTCGAGGGCACTTACAGCTACTTCAACGATATGGCGACATTGACGTCAGGAACCAACTCGCTCGTCATCGTCAACCCGCCTGGTGAGGTGCGGGCGCCCGGCGTCACCAACAACTATGCCGTCACGCTGACGGGTGCCGCGGCGGCACAGGTCAAAGACATGGTGACGCTCCGCGGCCGCGTGGGTTGGGACGGCGGCAGCTTCATGCCTTATGCCTTCATGGGCGCTGCCGTCGGGCGAATGGACGTGTCGCGCACCGTGACCAGCAGCGTCTCGATGCGACAGGACACGACGACGACGGATTTCTTCGGCAACACCACGACGATACTTGGAACGTGGGGCCCGGTTCCTGCGCAGTCGGGCACGCAAGGTCAGCACAGGACCAACACGTACGCGGTGGGTTGGACCGCCGGCCTCGGGCTCGAATACTGCGTTTGGGACGGCTTGTTCGCCCGCATCGAATATGAATATGTGAGATTCTCGCCCGTCATGAACACGCAGGTGACGCTGAACAACGCGCGCCTCGGCGTCGGCTACAAGTTCTGAGCCGTCCGCTTCCTGTTGACAGCTGCGCTTCGTCCTGATGCTCTCTCGTTCCGAAAGCGGGGCGGCAGCGATGAAGATCTACGGCGACAGCAATTCCGGCAATTGTCTCAAGGTGAAGTGGGTCTGCGACAAGCTCGCTGTGCCCTACCAGTGGATCGAGATCGACACCCGCAAGGGCGAGACGCGCACGCCGCAATTCCTGAAGATGAACGGCGCCGGCCAGGTGCCGACCGTCGCATTCGACGACGGCCGTACGCTGGCGCAGTCCAACGCCATCATCCGCTATGTCGCCCGCGACAGCGTGCTGGTTCCGCGCGACGCCTTCACGGCGGCCAAGATGGACGAATGGCTGTTCTGGGAGCAGTACAGCCACGAGCCTTATATCGCCGTGTGCCGCTTCCTCATGGTCTATCTCGGCAAGGATGCCTCCGAGCTCGATCCTGAAAAGGTCAAGCGCGGCTATGCGGCGCTCGACCGCATGGAGCAGCATCTCGCCGCCAGCCGCTTGTTCGCCGGCGAGGAGGTGTCGCTCGCCGACGTGTCGCTGCTCGCCTATACGCGCCTCGCGCATGAAGGTGGCTTCGACCTCGGCCGTTATGCCTCCGTCCGCCGCTGGATCGGCGACGTCGAAGCGTTTCTCGGCCTTCCGCCGGCGCGCTGAGGTGCGGAGTCGCCTGACATGAATGCCGAAGCCGTCTCTATCCGTCCCGCGCGCCGCGAGGACGTCGTCGCGATCGTGGCGATGCTCGCCGACGATCATCTCGGCCGCGCGCGCGAGCGCGTGGAGGATCCGTTGCCGTCCTCCTATTACGACGCATTCGCGCGGATCGCGCGCGATCCGAATCTGACGCTGGTGGTTGCCGAGAGTGAGGGCAGGGTGGTCGGCTGCCTGCAACTCGCGATTCTGCCGGGCCTGAGCTCGCAGGGCGGATCCCGCGGACTGCTCGAGGACGTTCGCGTTGCCACCGAGTGTCGCAGCCGCGGCATCGGCGAGCAATTGGTGCAATGGGCCGTGACGGAAGCAAAGGCGCGCGGCTGCAATCTGGTCGAGTTGCTCACGCATCAGACGCGCGTCGATGCGCAGCGCTTCTACAAGCGGCTCGGCTTCACGGCGAGTCACGTCGGCATGACTGTCCGCTTTTGAGGCAGCGCGACGCGAGCGCTGCGCAGCCGGCGAAAAGCGGGCTTTTCATTCGGTCGTGTTAAGAGCCGGTAAACTACCGCTCCGTCGTTCACATTGATGAAGGAACGAAGGGTGCTACGGGGGCATCTGACACCGGGCTCGCTCGGTTCGGGACATTTCAATGACAAGCTATTCGATGATCAAGGTCGGCAACGACTACGTCGTGCAGGCCAATGACAAATGCATTTTGAAGGTCGGAAGCCGCCGCAAGGCGGCGCAATTGATCAGCGATGCCACGGACTTGCTGAACGCGCTCACTGTTGTCGAATCCCCTGATATTGCACCGGAAGCGCGATCACTGGCGCGTGAGGCCCCGGAACTTCCTTGACGGACCTTCCCGATTCCCGTATCAGCCGCGGCGGGACACCTCCCCCCAACGGGAGGCTTACTATCTGGAAGGGTAGATCATGACTGTAGCGAAGCCCGCTTCGCGGCCGACCGTGCCGCATTTCTCCTCCGGCCCCTGCGCCAAGCGCCCCGGCTGGAACGCCCAAAATCTCAAGGACGCAGCTCTCGGCCGCTCGCATCGCGCGAAGATCGGCAAGGCCAAGCTCAAGCTCGCGATCGACCTGACGCGCGAAGTGCTTGAGGTCCCCGCCGATTACCGCATTGGCATCGTGCCGGCCTCCGATACCGGCGCGGTCGAGATGGCGCTGTGGTCGCTGCTTGGCGCACGGCCGGTCACCACGCTCGCCTGGGAATCCTTCGGCGAGGGTTGGGTCAGCGACATCGTCAAGGAATTGAAGCTCAAGGACGTCACCAAGCTCAATGCGGCCTACGGTGAGATCCCCGATCTGTCGAAGGTCGATCCCAAGAGCGACGTCGTCTTCACCTGGAACGGCACCACGTCGGGCGTGCGCGTTCCGAACGCGGACTGGATCAGCGCGAGCCGCGAAGGCCTGACCATCTGCGATGCGACCTCCGCCGCATTTGCGCAGCCGCTCGACTGGGCCAAGCTCGACGTCGTCACCTTCTCCTGGCAGAAGGCGCTCGGCGGCGAGGCCGCGCATGGCATGCTGATCCTGTCGCCCCGCGCGGTGGAGCGGCTCGAGACCTACAAGCCGGCCTGGCCGCTGCCGAAGATCTTCCGTATGACCAAGGGCGGCAAGCTCAACGAAGGCATCTTCGTCGGCGAGACCATCAACACGCCGTCGATGCTCTGCGTCGAGGATTATCTCGATGCGCTGAACTGGGCCAAGTCGATCGGCGGTCTCAAGGCGCTGATCGCGCGCGCCGACGCCAACACCAAGGTGCTGGCGGACTGGAAGGCGAAGACGCCCTGGATCGACTTCCTCGCCAAGGACGCATCGATCCGCTCCAACACCTCGGTGTGCCTGAAGTTCACCGATCCCGCGATCACCTCGCTCTCCGAGGACGCGCAGGCGGAGTTCAGCAAGAAGCTGGTGGCCCTCGTCGAGAAGGAAGGCGCGGGCTACGACTTCGCCTATTACCGCGACGCGCCGGCCGGCCTGCGCATCTGGTGCGGCGCCACAGTGGAAGCAAAGGACGTCGAGCTGCTGACGCAGTGGATCGACTGGGCCTTCGCCGAGAGCAAGGCCACGCTCGCGAAGGCGGCGTAAGCAAACCTAATCCTCGTCATGGCCGGGCTTGACCCGGCCATCCATCAATCAAGAGAGATGGATCCGCGGGTCAAGACCGCGGATGACGTGCCGTAAATGCAGCACGCACAACGGATCATCCCCATGACCAAACCCAAAGTTCTCATTTCCGACGCGCTCTCGCCCGCTGCCGTGCAGATCTTCAGGGATCGCGGCGTCGAGGTCGACTTCCAGCCCAATCTCGGCAAGGACAAGGACAAGCTGGCCGAGATCATCGGCAATTACGACGGCCTTGCGATCCGCTCCGCGACCAAGGCGACCGCCAAGATCCTCGAGAAGGCGGCCAGGCTGAAGGTGATCGGCCGCGCCGGCATCGGCGTCGACAATGTCGAGATCCCGGCCGCGACGGCCAAGGGCATCATCGTGATGAACACACCGTTCGGCAATTCGATCACGACCGCCGAGCACGCCATCACCCTGATGCTCGCGCTCGCCCGCGAGATCCCGCAGGCCGATGCCTCGACGCAGGCCGGCAAGTGGGAGAAGAACCGCTTCATGGGCGTGGAGATCACCGGCAAGGTGCTGGGCGTCGTCGGCTGCGGCAATATCGGCTCGATCGTCGCCGACCGCGCGCTCGGCCTGCGCATGAAGGTGATCGCGTTCGACCCGTTCCTGTCGCCGGAGCGCGCCAAGGACATCGGCGTCGAGAAGGTCGATCTCGACGATCTGCTCAGGCGCGCCGACTTCATCACGCTGCACACGCCGCTGACCGAGAAGACCAAGAACATCATCGACGCGGCCGCGATCGCCAAGATGAAGAAGGGCGTGCGCCTGATCAATTGCGCCCGCGGCGGTCTCGTCGACGAGCAGGCGGTGGTCGATGCGCTCAACGCCAAGCACATTGCCGGCGCCGCCTTCGACGTCTTCGTCGAGGAGCCCGCGACCAAGAGCGTGCTGTTCGGCCATCCCAACGTGATCTGCACGCCGCATCTCGGCGCCTCCACCACCGAGGCTCAGGAGAACGTCGCGCTGCAGGTTGCCGAGCAGATGTCGGATTACCTGCTCACCGGCGCGATCTCGAACGCGGTCAACTTCCCCTCGATCACGGCGGAAGAAGCGCCGAAGCTGAAACCGTTCATCGCGCTCGCCGAGAAGCTCGGCTCGTTCGCCGGCCAGCTCACCGAGAGCGGCATCCTCAAGGTCGAGATCACCTATGAGGGCCACGTCGCCGAGATGAAGATCAAGGCGATCACCTCCGCGGTGCTGTCGGGCCTGCTGCGGCCCATGCTGGGCGAGGTCAACGTCGTGTCCGCGCCGGTCGTCGCCAAGGAGCGCGGCATGGTGGTGGACGAGATCGTCCGCGCCGCGCAGAGCGATTATGAGAGCCTGATCACCGTCACGGTCACCACCGAGCGGCAGGAGCGGTCGGTCTCGGGCACCGTTTATGCAGACGGCAAGCCGCGCCTCGTCGACATCAAGGGCATCCGCGTCGACGCCGAGTTCGGCAAGTCGATGATCTACGTCACCAACGAGGACAAGCCGGGCTTCATCGGCAAGTTCGCGGGGCTTCTGGGCGACGCCAAGATCAACATCGCGACCTTCCATCTCGGCCGGGTCGCTCCGGGCAGCGATGCCATTGCGCTGGTCGAGGTCGACGGTGTGGTGCCGGCCGACGTGCTCGCCAAGGTGCAGGCTCTGCCGCAGGTCAAGCAGGCCAAGGCGCTGACGTTCTGAGCGGCTCCCACCGGCGTCATGGCCGGGCATAGCTGTCCGAAGGACGGCGTCGCTTCCGCTCGCCTATGACCCGGCCATCCACGTCTTGCCGCTCGGCGCGAAGAACGTGGATGCCCGGGCCTTCGCCGCGCCGAAGCGGCTTCGGCCGCGCAGGCGGGACAAGCCCGGGCATGACGTGTGGATAGAGCGGGCGCGCACGCCCCGGAATGACGATCATCATATCATATATTCCGACACGCGGAACAACGCCGTCTCCATCGCCGGAGGCGGCGTTTTCATTTTCCCCACCCCCAATCTTTGTGTACCAATGGCGCTAGGACGCTCCGTTCCAAATCGTTCGACAAGGGAGAAAACAATGCGTGAAGCCGTCATCGTTTCCTATGCGCGCACGGGCCTGGCGAAATCCGGCCGCGGCGGGTTCAACATCACGCCGCCGATGTCGCTCGCGGCCCACGCCATTCATCACGCGGTGGACCGCGCCGGCGTCGAGAAGGACTATGTCGAGGACTGCTATCTCGGCAATTGCGCCCATGGCGCGCCGAACATCGGCCGCCAGGCTGCGCTGCTCGCGGGCCTGCCGAAGACCACCGCCGGCGTGTCGGTGAACCGCTTCTGCTCGTCGGGCCTGCAGACCATCGCGATGGCCGCCAACTCGATCCGCTCCGACGGCGCCGATTGCATCGTCGCCGGCGGCGTCGAGAGCATCTCGATTCCCGGCGGCGGCACGCCGAAGGAATCGGTCGATCCGGAACTGCTCAAGGTCGCCCCCGACATCTTCATGGCGATGATCGACACCGCCGACATCGTCGCCGAGCGCTACAAGCTCAGCCGTGAATATCAGGACGAGTTCTCGCTGGAATCGCAGCGCCGCATGGCCGCGGCCCAGCAGGCGAACAAGTTCAAGGACGAGATCGTCCCGATGAAGACCAAGATGAAGGTCGTCGACAAGCAGACCAAGGCCGAGTCGATCGTGGACTACACCGTCGATCGCGACGAATGCAATCGCCCCGAAACGACGATGGAAGGATTGGCAAAACTCGAGCCGGTGAAGGGCCCCGGCAAGTTCGTCACCGCCGGCAATGCCAGCCAGCTCTCCGACGGCGCCGCCGCGGTGGTGCTGATGGAAGCCAAGGACGCCGAGAAGCGCGGCCTCAAGCCGCTCGGCCGCTTCGTCGCCTGGGCAACCGCCGGCTGCGAGCCGGACGAGATGGGCATCGGCCCGGTGTTCGCGATTCCGAAGCTCCTCAAGCGCACCGGCCTCAAGATCGACGACATCGATCTGTGGGAGCTCAACGAGGCCTTCGCCAGCCAGTGCCTGTATTGCCGCGACCAGCTCGGCATTGATCCCGCCAAATACAACGTCAACGGCGGCTCGATCGCGATCGGCCATCCCTTCGGCATGACCGGCGCGCGTCTCACCGGCCATCTGCTGCAGGAAGGCGCCCGCCGCAAGGCCAAGTGGGGCGTGGTGACGATGTGCATCGGCGGCGGCCAGGGCGGGGCCGGCCTGTTCGAGATCTATCACTGAGCTCAAGCTCTCGCAGACAAGGAAGCACGGCGCGATCGAAGCGCCGTGTTTCTTTTTTGGAACTGTGCCTGTGCACGTCACCGTGCACAGCGGCGAGTATTGTAGCGAAATACACGTATTAATACGTGCCCGCAAATTAACGGAAGCTTTCCCCGATTATCGCTTCATCAACCGCATCGCTCACCACCAGCTTGGTTCACGATGCGGCTCCCTTCCCTGCGACTCACTCACAAGATCACCGCGATCGGCGTCATTGGCGTCATCGGCGTCGTCCTGATCGGCGGCATTCACCTCTACGGCGAGCGGAGGATGGGCGTCTATCGCGACGCGGCCGAGGATGCGCGCACCGTGTTCGAGCTGAACAACAGGATCGCGGTCGAGCTGCTCGAGGCGCGCCGCGCCGAGAAGGATTTTCTGCTGCGCAGCGATCCGGCCAGGGCGCAGCGACAGGTCGAGATCGGCCGGCAGGTGGCGCTCGACATCGAGACGCTCCGCGGCAAGATCGCAGCGCTCGGCCAGCCCGAGCTGGCGCACAAGATCGACGCGATGAATGCGTCGCTGAAGACCTATCAGGCCCGCTTCGCCGCGGTGGTCGAGGAACGGCAGCGGCTCGGCCTCGACGAGAAGTCCGGGCTCGAAGGCCGCCTGCGCGCTTCCGTCCACGGTATCGAGAGCCAGGTCGACCAGTTCCAGAATTCCGAGCTCAAGGTGATCATGCTGATGATGCGCCGGCATGAGAAGGATTTCATGCTGCGTCGGAACGCCAGATATGGCGAGGAGATGAAGAAGCGCGCGTCCGAATTTGCCGCCGGCCTCGACGCGGCAGCCATTGCCGACGGCGCCAAGGCCGAGCTGCGCCAGAAGCTCGCCGATTATCAGCGCGACTTCTCCGCCTGGATGGAGACCGCGCTGAAGCTGGCGGCTGAATCGAAGGCGATGTCCGAGGCCTTCGCGTCGGTCGAGCCCGTGATCGAGCAGGTCTCGACATCGGTCGACCGCATCCGCGCCGATGCCGACCGTCTCAACGAGGCCGAGCGCACCAGCATCCAGTTCTGGATTGCGGTCGCGATCGCGCTGATTGCGACGGGCGTGCTCGGCCTCGGCATCTTCATCGGACGTTCGGTCTCGAGGCCTTTGACCGCGATGCGCGCGGCGATGATCGAGCTCGCCAACGGCAATTTCGCCATCGTTCTTCCCGGCCTCGGCCGGCCCGACGAGATCGGCGAGATCGCGCAAGCCGTCGAGACATTCAAGATCAACGCCGAGCGGAAGGCGCAGGAGGAGGCCGAAGAGAAGATCAGGCAGGACAAGCTCGCCGCCGAGCGCCGCCGCGCCGACATGATCAGGATGGCGGACGATTTCGAAGGGGCGATCGGCGAGATCGTCGAGACCGTGTCGTCGGCGGCTAATGAGCTCGAGGCGTCGGCGACGTCGCTGACCACGACCGCCAGCCGCTCGACCGAGCTTGCCACGCTGGTCGAGGCGGCGTCCGAGGAAGCGGCGACCAACGTGCAGTCGGTGGCGTCCGCCGCCGAGGAGCTGACCGCCTCCGTGAACGAGATCAGCCGCCAGGTGCAGGCCTCCGCGCGCATGGCGGGCGAGGCCGTCACCCAGGCCGGGCAGACCAATGACCGCGTCAGCGAATTGTCCAAGGCGGCCGCGCGCATCGGCGACGTGGTCGAGCTCATCAACGCCATCGCCGGCCAGACCAATCTGCTCGCGCTGAACGCCACCATCGAGGCCGCGCGTGCGGGCGAGGCCGGACGCGGCTTTGCCGTGGTGGCCTCGGAAGTGAAGGCGCTGGCCGAGCAGACCGCGAAGGCGACCGGCGACATCGGTCAGCAGATCTCGAGCATCCAGGTCGCGACGCTAGATTCCGTCGGTGCGATCAAGACCATCGGCGGCACCATCGAGCGTCTGTCCGAAATCTCCTCCACCATCGCGGCCGCGGTGGAAGAGCAGGGCGCCGCGACCAGCGAGATCTCGCGCAACGTCCAAAGCGCCGCCGCCGGCACCACGCAGGTCAGCGCCAACATCTCCAGCGTGCGCCAGGGCGCGACCGAGACGGGATCCGCCTCCTCGCAGGTGCTGTCCGCGGCGCAATCGCTGTCGAACGACAGCAGCCGGCTGAAGATCGAGGTGAGCAGGTTCCTGGAGACGGTGCGGGCGGCGTGAGCCCCCGCCGTCGTTCCGGGGCGTCGCGAAGCGACGATCCCGGAATCCATTGCACCACCATTGATGCGGATCGATGGATTCCGGGCTCGCGCCAAGAGGCGCGCCCCGGAATGACGGCTTGAGCGTGCCGCGCCCTACGCCCCCGCCAGCGCTGGCGCGAGCACCACCTCGATCAGCGTGCCGTGGCCGGCGCTCTTGATGTTGAACCGGGCGCGGTTGGCTTCGACCAGCGCTTTGGTCAGCGACAGGCTCAGCGCCGAGCTGTCGGCGGCATCGCCCGGCGGCGGCGTGCGGAACGGCTCCATCGCGGCGGCGACTTCGCGCTCGGAAAGGCCATGGCCGGTGTCGCGGATGCGCAGCGCAATCTCGCCGCGATCGGTCAGCGCGGTCGAGACGATGACCTGGCCGCCGGCGCTGGCGAGCCGGATCGAGTTCGAGATCAGGTTCATGGTGATCTGCCGCATCGCGCGCGCGTCGACGCTCACCTGCGGCAGCGCATGGGCGAGCGAGGTGCGGATGATGATGCGCTCGCGGTTGGCCTGCGGCTGCATCACCGTCACGCAGGCTTCGACCAGGTCGTTGAGGTTCAAGTTCGCGAAATTCAGGTCGAGCTTGCCGGTCTCGATCCGCGACAGCTCCAGGAGGTCGTCGATGATGGCGATGACGCGCTCGCCGGAAGCGCGGATGTCCTTCATGTATTCGCCGTAGCGCTCGTTGCCGAGCGCGCCGAAGCGCTCGGAGATCATCACCTCGGCAAAGCCGATGATGGCGTTGAGCGGCGTGCGGATCTCGTGGCTGATCCGCGCCAGCATGTCGGCCTTGGCGTTGGCTGCGCCGTCGACGAGGCGGCGGGCCTTCGTCAATTCGCTCTCGCCCTTCTTGGCGTGCGAGAGATCGCGGAACACGGCGAAGAAGTTCGGCCCGTCGGGGCGGGTGCGCCCCATGATCATCGCAAGCGGAATGACGCCGCCCTTCTTCTCGCGGCCCAGCACCTCGCGGCCGTGATCAAGCAGGCTGGAGATGTCCTGGCTCTTCAGGCTTTCCAGATAATCCGCGACGATCTGCTGGCTCTCGGGGGCGAACAGCGTCAGCAAATTCTGCTGCAGCAGCGCCTCGCCGTCATAGCCGAACAGCGCCTCCGCGCTGCGGTTGCAGGCGTGGATGTTGCCTTCGGCGTCGAACATCACGATGCCCTCGGCCGTGGTGTCGAGGATGGCGGCGAGATCCTCGGCATCGGCATCGCCGGCCGCGGGCTCCGCGTCCGCGGCGTCAGGCTCTGCGGCCACCACGGTCTCTGCGACGGCAGCCGCCGCGATCGGCGCCGCCTGCGGCAGCGCGCAGATCAGCGCATGCGCGCTGTCGCCGTCCCACTCGATCGTGTGCAGATGCGCTTCCGTCGCGGGCGGCGGCGTTTCGCCGTTCGCGATTGTCGCGCTGATCGTCACAGGCGTGCCGCCTTGCGTAGTGCTGCTGGCCGCCGACACGCCCGGCTCGACATAGAGCGCATCCAGCCCGCCGGCATGCTCCAGCGCGTTCAGGCCGTCATAGCCCATGCGCGCGAGGAAGGCGGGATTGGCGTAGAGCAGGCGGTCGAGCCGGTAGATCAGGATGCCGGTCGGCAACAGGTCGAGCAGCGTGCGGTCGCGCGCGCTCATCCCGCGCGGCGGCGGTGCGGGCTCGGTCAGCCATTCGGCGGCGGCCTGCGGCTCCGGCTCCGGTGCTTCGGCGCTGGTCTCCGCCACTGGTCCGGCCGCGTCGGTCGTGATGGTCTCGCGCTCGCGTTCGAGCCGCTCGGACAATTGCCGCGCGAGCTCGTTGAACGCGCTGTTCTCGACCGGCGTCAACGTCGGCGGCCGCGTATCGCCGGCGACGCGGAACGGCACGACATTGGGAGGCGTTTCCACGGGCGTGTCCAGTTCGGTTGGGTGTGAAGTCTCGCTTGTGGGCTCTGGCAGGTCGGGTTCGGCTTGCAGGTCGGGCTCGGCTTGCGGCTCGGGCTCGATTGGCGCGATCGGCGGCGCTGCTGCTTCGCCCTCCGCCTCAGCTTCCGCCGCCGCTTCAGGCTCGGGCTCCGCATCGAACGCGACGGCCTCAGTGGAGCGATCCTGTGCCGGCGGCTCGACCAGCAGCTCGAAGCGCCTGAGCGCCTCGAGCCGGTTGAGCGCGTCGAGATCGCGGCAGACGCCGAAGCCGCGGAAGCCGGCGAATTCACGGTTGCGGTCGTAGACCGGCAGGCCCGCGAGCTCGACCGGAATGTGCTCGCCGCCGTCGGCCGGCCAGTTCACTGTGATGCCGGCCCAGGTATCCTTGCTTTCGAGCGCCTTCGCCACGCGGCCCTCGGGATCGAGCGAGAATTCCTCGGCGATCTCGCGCCAGGGGCGGCCGAAGCCGGCGGCCGTGTGCGTGCCCATCAGGCGGATGAAGTCATCGGAGCCGAGCACAAAGCGGCCCTCTTCATCCATCTGCCAGAGGAAGCGCAGCGGATGCTGACGCGGTGCGGGCGGCTCTTGGTGGCTAGAAGAGTCCTGGCCCGAAGTCGGCTCGACCATGCCCGCATTGATCGGCGCGGGCTGCGGCGACACAATGGCTTGCGGCTGGTTTTCAACCGGAGTTTTGGCCGCCGCGGGGACGACCGGCTCCGGCGTCGGCGCAATCGTCTCGGCGGGCGGTTCGGCCGGCTCAGTGAATGCGTCGAACAGCGCAATCGCAGACGGTGCCTCGTCTGGCGCAGGCTGTGCGTCCTCCGGCACCGCGGCCGGAGGCTGCGCGGGCGTGACGTCGGGCGCGGCCTCGTGCGCCGCCGTGGAGGCGGCCGGCTCGATCAGCGCGACCAGGCCGATATCGGCGCCGCTGCCGACCCGCTGCAGAACCATCTGGCCGATGCCGATCGGCGTCGCAGCGCGGCCGGTTGCCAGCGCATCGCTGCGGGCGCGGTCGAGGCCGGCCTCGAGCAGATCGCGGAAGCCGAGCAGGGGGCGCGCGGCCTCGCTCGCGCCGACGAACAGCCCGTCGGGCGCGAACGCCGCCACCGGCACCTTGGCGCCGGCGACCAGCCGATGCAGCCGCTCGACCAGCGGCATGGTGCGCAGCGTCGGGTCCATCGCGATGACCAGCACGGCATGGCCGCCATCGGCAAAGTCGAGCCGCGCGCAGCCGCAGGTCATCAGCGCCCCTAACCGGGCGCCGAAGCCGCGCAGCCGCTGCAGCCGCATTGCGCCGTTCGCCGGCAGCTGGGGGGCGAGCCTGACGATTTGGCGGCGATGGCTGTCGGCGGGGCCGAACACCTTGTCCGCAAGGCCGGCGCTGTTGGCCGCGCCGAACAGCTTTGCGCCGACCGGATTGGCCCACAGCACGCGCGCGCCGTCGGTCGACCACAGCCAGACCGGCAGAGCAGAGGTCGCATGCACGGCCAGCCGCGGATCGCCCACCCCTCGCAACTGGAAATCCGAACGCGTCATCAGGCCGGCTGCATCTCACGCTTCACGAGTGGCGGCTGCCGGGAATGACAGCCTTAAGAAAGGGTTAGTATCGCCCGGAAGGCGCGACCAGGTCCACGGCCCAACGCCCGCAAGCGTACCCCAAGCGGCGATAACCTTAATCCCGTCAACCCCGCAAGCCGAGCCGACGTTGCATCCAAGGGATTCAAGGGGTGGGGCGCTTGCGAAGAGACGCACCCGCGCGGCATCTCAGGTCCCCATCCTCCCCTAGAGGGGTCCGGGACGAGCGAAGCTCGCCCGTAGATCGGTTCGCACGCAGCGAAGCGGAGAGCGAACCGAGGTGGGGTGACAGTCTCTCCCCACAGGCGGTCCCCGAGCGGAGAGATCACCCCACCCCGGCTCGCATCGCTGACGCGTTGCGAGCCGACCCTCCCCATCCAGGGGAGGGTAAGAGCGCGTGTGTTGCCGGGCGCATCCCACTACCTCAACCCCCGGTTCCCCCATACCGGAACCTCATCCTCCCCGAGATTAAATTTCGCATCGCACCCCTCTGCCGCGTTGCGATGCACAATGTTGACATGATAGGCAGCCATAATTCTGGCGCTGGGCGAGCCATCTCATTGTTTCGCGTTTCCAGTCTTCGTACCCGCTCAATGCGCAGGGCCCATGGTCGGGGCCGGCGGGCGCGCCAGAAAGGCTCACTCCATTTTTTCAATTAGCGTGAGGGACCAACATGACAGGTGCGACTGATCCGTTTTCTGCCTCGATCATCCCGTTCGAGGTTCCCGAGCAGGTGCGTGCGTTCGCCGAGAAGGGCGCGGCGCAGGCCCGCGAGAACTACGCCAAGTTCAAGGACGCCGCCGAGACCCACAACGGCACCGTCGAGGCCGTGTTCACCTCGGCCTCCAAGGGCGCAAGCGAGTACACCGCCAAGCTGGTCGAGTTCATGAAGGCCAATTCGAACGCCCAGCTCGACTTCGCCCAGCAGCTGTTCGGCGCCAAGTCACCGACTGAAGCGATGGAGCTGTGGACCGGCCACGCCCGCAAGCAGCTCGAGACCTACCAGGCCCAGGCCAAGGAGCTGGTCGAGCTCACCCAGCGCGTCGCCAACGAGACCGCCGAGCCGATCAAGGCCAGCGCCTCGAAGTACTATCCGTCTGCCGCCTGAGGCGAGGCCGGTTTGGTGTGAGATGCGAAGCCCGGGCCCGAAAGGCCCGGGTTTTTCTTCGCCTCTCCCGCTTTCCCCATGCGGAAATCCAAGAATGGTCGTCATGCCCGGGCTTGTCCCGCCTGCGCGGCCGAAGCCGCTTCGGCGCGGCGAAGGCCCGGGCATCCACGTTCTAGGTGCCCCGGGCAGAAGCCGTGGATGGCCGGGACAAGCCTGGCCATGACGATGTGGAGGCTTGTGCGTCCGAAGCGCCAGCGTCATATGCGGTGCCCTGCCTCGAGGGGGGAGCGCAACACCTCGATGCCCGCCACCGCCCGATTTGCCCGCACCGAGGGTGCTTTCACCCGGTTTTTCACCCCATTGCGGCCTTGCCAAACCCGGCCGTTGCACCTAGTTTCCGCCCCGTCCAGCCCCCTCAGGCATCAAGCCTTTTCAGGCAGCCCAAGGCGCGGCTCGCAAGGATGCAGTTGTAGCTCAGTTGGTTAGAGCGCCTGTCTGTGGAACAGGAGGTCGGTGGTTCGAGCCCACCCAACTGTACCAAGTTGGAAAATTCCCCCGCAATCCCGGCATCTTACTGATGGACCTAACGTATTTGCGCCGCCAAAATACAAAAGGCTGCACAAATGGCGTTGCGAATGGTCTCACTAAACCGGCTCCCAGATAACCGATGGTTTGCGCGGAAGGTCATCCCCGAGGATGTCCGACAAGATTACCAACGCCTGTATGGGACCAAGCGCGAAGCTCACCTGAAGCTCTCCGCCGATACGCCCCGTCATGAGGCGAAGGCTCGCCTTGGTGAATGGGCTGCTGAGGTCGAAACACGCATTGCCACACTCCGCTCTCAGCGAAAGGGCGAGGGGCAGCCGCTCACGAAGCTCAACGCAATCGCGCTCGCCGGCCGATGGTACAACTGGTTTGTCGCCCAGTACGAGAACGATCCCGGACCTGCGAAGGTCTGGCGGGAGTTGAGAGACCTGTTCATATGGGAAGTGATCGGGCCAGAGGCTCCCGACAGTTACGAGGAAGACCCAAGGTCCGATCCTCACTGGGATTGGGCCAAGGAGCCTGAAGTTCGCGAAGCGGTGCGGCCAAGGGTCGCCGAGCAGGCGCGGGTCGCGACATTTCTGGCCAGCGAAGGCATCGCCCTGAACGCTACAGCGTACGCGCTCTTTGTGGATGCTGTCAGCGACAACCTCTTACCCGCGTTCTCGGTGCTGGAGAAGCGGGCCAATGGTGACTACTCACGCGATGAAAACCCCAGCACTTTCCCTGAGTTTAGGGACGGTCCCGCGCGGGCTTCGGGCGTGAGCTGCTGGGAATTGTTCGAAGCGTTCGTCCTTGCGGTCAAGCCCGCCGACAAGACGGTGATCAGATGGCGCGCCGTGTTCCTTGAGATGCAACGCCAGTTTGCTGAGGTCGGCGCAAATGGCATCACGGAGGACGCCGCGCGCGATTGGATACGTGGTCTGATCGGCGAAGAACGTCAGGCAATAACTGTTCGCGAGATTTGGTTGTCCTCTGCCCGTCGTGTGTTCGGCTGGGCGCGCGAGCACAAGAAAATTGGACAAAATCCGTTCAAGGAAGTTCGCGTCGATGTACCGCGCAAGGCGCAGACACGAGAAGATGGCCGCAGCTTCACGGACGCTGAGGCAAAGATCATCCTCAACGCCAGCTTGGCCATTGAAAAGCCTATCACGCCCACAGAGAGAACACGCCGCTGGGTGCCCTGGCTCTGTGCGTACTCTGGGGCAAGACCGGGCGAAATCACGCAGTTGCGCGGGATCGACGTTGAGTATCGTAAGGGCCTCTACGTAATGAAGCTGACGCCCGAGGCCGGCACGATCAAGACGGGAAAGCCGCGTGTTGTGCCCATCCACGAACACCTGATTGCTCAAGGCTTCATTGAGATGGTCAAGCAGGTGGGGAAGGGTGCATTGTTCTACAACGATAAGACACCGCAACGGCCCATTGTAGATCCGCTGAAGCCCCCGCGGCCTCGGTCTGACACGGCGCGCGCACATCTGGGGACTTGGGTTCGTGGGTTGGGTGTCGATGATCCTCACATCAGCCCAAATCATGCTTGGCGTCACACGTTCAAGCGCATTGCTGACGAAGTCGGGATACCGGAGAAGATGAACGACGCCATCACGGGTCATACACAAGCCACTGAAGGGCGGAAGTACGGGACGCCTAATGTGACCGCGATGGCCCACGCTCTGAAGAAGTTCCCGCGCTACTCTCTGGAATGAATTGGTCGTCCACCAAGGGCTGCTGCGCGCCGACTGCAGGCAAACGAAACAATTCCCGCGACGACAGGAAGAAATGACGCCAGTTCTTATCGACCAAGAAGAACTTCAAGCTGCAAAACACGCCCGCTTGCGCGCGCACCCCATCTCAGAACATGCCGAGCTGCTCGTTAGCTCCTTGGCGGACATGGTGGATGAGCATGCTCTGGCGACGGGTGCACGAACCAACAAGCGGCAGAACACCACGGAAAAACTCAGGTATGCCGTTGGGGCGTTCTTGGCGGACCTCCTTCGGCCGTACGGCCAGGACGAGCCAGACCCCAACCCGTGGGTCTATCGAAGCATGCACGCAAAGTCCTTCACCGGAGCCAAGGTCTCCTTCCGAACCTTCTCGCAACTCGTGGATGGCTTCCGGCGTCTCGCGCTGCTCGAACACATCGACGGCCACAAGGTATCAGACGATGACAAGGGAAAGTACGCGGCACGCTTTCGCGCAACACCCGCCCTGCTGGCCTTCTCGAAGGAACGGTCGGTCAATCCCGCGAGAGTGCACGATCACTTCGAGTTCGAGTATGACCTTCCGAAGGTGGTGCTGGTGCTTCGAGCGGCCAAGGAGGTCTCGTACTGGTCGACGATTAGGCCACCGGGCAAGCCCATGCCGTTCGAGAGAGATGGCATCACCAATGCTATCGAAGAGCAAGTGAGGGAGCTGAACGAGTTCTTCGCGCAACACAAGCTGCGCGGTGGAGAGCACCATGGCTATGTGCGCCTCTTCCACAACGGCGATGACCCGCACTTCTATTGGAATATGGGCGGGCGGCTCTACAGCCAGCACTTCTCAGACAGCTACCAAGTCATGAATGCGGCCAAGCGGCTCAGGATGACTATCAATGGTGATCCGGTTGCAGAGATAGACATCCGCGCAAGCTACCTCACAATCTTCCTGTCATTGCGCGGTATCCAGCTTCCCGAAGGTGATCCCTATGAGCTGCCCGGTCTCGGACCTGAGCACCGCAGCGCCGTAAAGGCTTGGATGGTTGCTACCTTCGGTAATGCGAAGCCCATCGTCCGATGGCCACCACGCATGCTTCAGAAGTCCCCGGAGCTGAAGCAACACCGCGTCTCGACTATCACGAAAGCGGCTCTGGCCAAGTATCCCGCCCTTGAGACTTGGGGCCAGCCCCTCAGCCATAACACCAATGGTTGGGCGGGCCTGATGTGGTTTGAAAGCAATGTGATGATTTCGACGATGCTGAAATTGAAGAGGGAGCATCAGATACCGAGCCTAAGCGTCCACGACAGCCTGATCGTACCCGATCAAGGGGCCGATACAGCGTATACGGTGCTCAGAGAGACGTTCCGGTCCCAGCTGGAAGTGACACCTCTACTGAAAATCAATCGACCATCTCTTCCCTGAGAAGGGAGGAACAAGGGGGATGCACAGCTGGGGGGAGACAAAGAAGGGGAGACAGGAGGGACAAGGGAGAAGAGGAAAGGGGGATGATGATTGATGAAAAAAGAAGGCAGGGAACGCGGAGGCTACACAGGTACCCTGGAAACGTTTTATCAGTTTATGACAATGTGGGGACGTCGTCGGTAGTGGCTCCGGTGGGCCTATTCGGCCCAGCGGTGGCTTACGGTGAGCTTGTGGCTCCTTCAGCTTCTCGGGGGGCGGCTCGCCCAAACGCCCGCGGTGGTCTTCCCAGAAGTCTTGGGGCGGTATGGCACCTTAGATTTCGGGCCGATAGTCTCGCAAGTTCCGGCTGTGGCGATAATATAACAAAGCGGGTGGAGGGCGGCGCGCGTGCGGAAGTCCTCCGCCTATGGGGGAGAAGCTCGGGGGATGAACCATCTGATCGTCGCAGGTGCGGTGCTGCTCGTGGTGGGCTACGGGGCCTTTCTGGTCCTGCAAGGGCTATTCAGGGGTCTGGGTGCCGCTTCGAAAGCCGTAGCTGACCAGCGAGAAGCTCTGGCCAGCAAGAGGGCCGAACGTGTGGCCCAGCAGGAATACGAGCGGGCCCAGTCATACCGAGCAGAGAACCCCGTCAGAGTGGTCGGCATACCCAACCCTGATGCATTTCGCCGCGCCTTCGCTCTCCTGGACGACTACGTGGCCGCCGCAAGCGCCTACCGGCCTGCTCTCCCAAGAGCAGTGGATACCCGGTTTCGAGGGTACCACTACCCAGCACATATGTTCGAGCTTGCCCGCCCACATCCGGCCTCCCTGTCGGACAACACCGAGCCCCGTAAGGTCAACCTGACCTCAGCCGATGTCCTCATGGGGGGCGGTGCCGATATGACCAACGTCTATGATCGGGCCGCAGCCGCGTGCGACTTCCCGTGTGATCCGCCAGTCTTCCGCTACTCGCAGACCGATGCGCCAGCACAGAAGCCGAACTTCCCCAGCATCGCAGCTCCACCGGACACGCCAGTGCGCCTCGTGACCTTTAATGGAACAGAGGTGGATGCTGGGGACCAACTGCAGGCAAAGGCATACGAAGCGGAAATTCACCGTGTGACTTTGCTCAACTCGCAAGCGCGGCAGCTACACACCACCTTCCATGACAAGTATGCAGCGGCGGTCGAAGCGCGCGACCTCATGGAGATTTACCTCGCTGATCTGAGCTTGAAGTGGAGAGATGCTGAAGCGGCCCTTCGCCGAGAGTTCGAGCAAGCAAAGGAGACTTACGAAAGGGACTGCCAGCGGGCTACTCAGCCCATCCGAGCGGTCAATCAGCGTTATAGAGGGCGAAGCAGTGATGGTGTGCGCGGCCATTTTGAGCTTGCGCTATGCAACATCACCTTGCCGCTCCCGGACGACTATCCGTGGGAAGTGCTTTATGATCAGCAAGACCGAGTGCTTCAAGTAAACCAATGCGTACCATCGCTGCCTGACGTTTCGGTGGTGCGACAAGACAGCAAGCGTGCGCCAGCCAAGCGGGACGCCGAGACGACCCTTCGGCGCTATGTGCCAGCCATTGCGCTACAGATTGCTCATCACGTTGCCCGGAACGACCTTCAGGATGATGTAGACAGGATTGCGGTTAACTGCTGGTCACGGTTCTTCGAGCCAGCCTCGGGCAAGCTGAAAGACGCGTTTGTGGCGGCTCTCGCTGTTCAGAAACAGGACATCATCGATTTCAACGTGCAGCGTGCGGATGCCTTAGAAGCCTTTCGGGCACTCAAAGGCACCTATGTGTACAACGTGGCCGAGGTGGTGCCGATTGAGCCAGCCATTCGGCTCGATAAGGAAGACGAGAGATTTGTTGCAGGGAGAGACGTGCTCGACGGCATGGCACAGGGGCAGAACCTCGCAGCTATGGACTGGCAGGACTTCGAGCACCTCATTCGCGAGCTATTGGCAAAGGAGTATGCCGACAAGAATGCAGAGGTGAAGATTACGAGAGCCAGCCGGGATCGAGGGGTGGACGCGGTGATCTTCAATTCAGACCCGCTGCACGGGGGGAAGTTCGTGGTACAAGCCAAGCGCTACTCCAACACTGTTGACGTAGCTGCTGTAAGGGAGCTTTACGGCACCGTGCTGAACGAAGGCGCCAACCGGGGCATACTCGTGACTACAAGTCACTTTGGGCGGGACGCGCACGAATGGGCTGCGAACAAGCCCCTTACGTTGATCGATGGACCCAACCTCTTGGCACTGCTCGGCAAGCACGGCTACGATTTCAGGATAGCGCCCCAATCTTGATGTTACACAGCGCGGAGGGGGTGTTCGGAGCAACATGCTTGCCGCCGCTGTTCACAGTTCCTCCGGCGGGTTTTCCGAGAAGTAGATGCTGGTCAGATCACCATAGCCACGCCGCGGTCTGATGAATTTCGCCTCGATGAACTTCAACCGCCCACTCTTCAAGTCAGCTTGCAATGCCCAGTATGCAGCCTCGGGCAGGTAGGCGGACAACCCTCCTACATCCTTGTCGAGGCGCATGTTGAGTAAGAAAGGCCTTTCCGGAACGGTCTGCCCCTTACCAATGCGCGGCCAGCCCTTTTCGTCGGGATCATCGACGCGGCCATATTGCCGCGAGCACATGAGCGAGCAGGTCAGTTCCTTGCCGAGATGCTTGGGGATGTTGGGCGTGATCGCAACGATGTCGCAAAGCACATCGGTGATGGCTTCGTCGGAGACGCCATCGCCGTGATTTCCCACGTAGTAACTTACCGTGACCGATTTCACAGTCGCGAGTAGCGTGTGCTCTGGCTCCGGCGGCGGTTTGCGCCTGCGCTCTTGTTTCGTCTCGGTCACGGCATCGCTCTCTCCAACTCATGAGTGCCGCATATGCCCATTGAAGCCTATTGTTGTCTCATCCGTTCTGTTTTCAACGGAGCATAGCGGACGTCAAACCTTACTCTTGAACGCGCGGCTGCAGTTACGTCGGCGGCGGCTCGCCGCTTGAAGCTGAGCAGTTTGAAATCGGGATAGTGGGTCGGCTCGAATTAGGATCCCGGTGTCATCGGAGAGGCTCATTCAAGGGAGCCTCAATGCCGTCGGAACCGATCAAACCGGCAAAGACCTGAACACCGGAGCGGCTACAGGTGCATCCATGACATTGCGACCGCCATCGCCGCGCGTTAGCTCTTGTTCCCTACAACGACCAGAGTTGCCTTGAAGCACTCGTCACATACAGGGACTTGGAGATTTCCTGTTCCGTCATTGTCGGTCACGTCCTCATACCAGCGCGTAGCAGGCGCGGCGTCACATCTCGCGCACTGCTGATCCTCGACGGTTACCTCGCGGATAAAGGCAGCGATTGCTTCCTCGCTCGTCTCGTATACGCCCACCCACAAGGCTCGGCCCTCCTTCGAAATGATATTCATCATGCGCTTCATGTGCTCAGTCCTCCTTCTTTTTTCCACTGTTGCGCTCGCGCTTCTCAAGACCCAACATGAGCTTGATCGCCGTGGCCGCGTATGGCTTCCCGGTCTTAGTCGTGTGACCGGCCGCTGCAAGCGCGGCTGAGACCTCGCGGAGCGAGCGCCTGCCTCCCTTGGGGCGCGACCGGGCCAATCGCCGCGCAAGCTCAACCGTCTCAGGCCGCTGCTCCGCGATGGACTTGCGACCCTCGACCTTCAGACCTGTTCTACGTTTGCGGTCTCGGGCCCCCTTGAGCTTCGCGACCAGCATCGCCTTCTCAAACTCAGAGACAGCGCCGAGGACCTGTCGGATCAAGCGGGCCGTGGGGGTGTCATCAAGGAATGATGTTGGGCTGTCCGCTGCGATAAGCTCGATGCTCCGCGCCCGCAGCATGGCATAACCAACTTCCTGCACCATAAGGTCGCGGGCAAATCGGCTGGCAGTCTCGACAATGATGGTCTTGGTGCCGTTCGCCTCCAAAGCCTCCAGCATCTCCGCAAACCCCGGCCGTGTGTCGATAGGGTCAGAGCCCTTCACCGCCTCATCGTGGTAAGTGCCCACCAAGTCGATGCCGGCCCGCTTCGCAAATGCTTCTACGGCCTGAAGCTGCCTCCGGCCGCTGTCTTTCTCTTCCCCTATGTTGGTCGCTGATGATGTCCTGAGATAGGCAAATGCCTTAACAGATTTAGAAGATTTTACAATCACTTGCGTTCCAGCTATGTATCGTATTCCTGAGAAAAAGATACAGAGTCTCTGGCAGCTACGCAATCGCCTGAACGGAATCACAGGCATGCAATCGGGTAAGACGCCGAGCGAGCGCGTTAGGCAATTAGTATACTCGGGTTGCTATTTATCGACAGCTCGCGCATTCCGAGCGACTGTGCTGACGTTGATTTCAGGCGATTCTTATGACTGGCCGCTTTAGCCCCTTCGTCGCTTCCGAAGTTGCAATAACTATTTCAGACGGAAAGCTCACTGCGGTCAGGGGCGGGACACGTGCGGTCCTCCACGACTCGCACAAGGGCTACACCCTAGGCAAGCACCTCTCGGGTCAGCTTCCATATCACTATCGGAACGTGAAAGGGATAGTGACCGATTTTGTTTCGGGCAATTCTGCTCTCGAAGCGGTTTTAGACTTGGCCGCCAACGCACCAACATCTCCGTCATTTCGAAACAGCCATTGCGGAGAAATCCTGGCGGCGCATTTCATTGAAAGTCAGTTGGGCTACCGGCGCCTCTACAGCAAACTTACTTTGACCTCGTCTGAAAACACGAACGTCCATAAAATGGATGGCCTGTTCACGAATACGGGCCATCAACCGTTCCGATATCTTTTCGTAGAAGCGAAGACGAGCATCCTGCCAACTGCTGCCACCCGCACCAGGAAACACAAGTCTGGCATACTCAGTCAGATGATTGGCTCGTTGAACACGTACTCGTTAGACGATCCTCGCTTCGAGTTCGCCCGCATTCGCGATAATCTGACTGAGAACTTCTCGGAAGCTGAGCAGCGGCAAATCCGATCGGACCTAACCCCCCCAGGACCAGCCGATCTCAAGCTTCTCGGCGTAAGCGTCACAAACGCATCAACGGTGAATAGGGATGACGACGATTTCATTCTCACTGCTTCGTGCGCCGCACCCTTTGATTATTATGCGCTTGTAGTAACAGACTTGGCCTCACTTGCCGCTGAGAGCTACGGCTATTGGGACGCGCTCAAGAAGGCGCTTACGTGATGTTTGGACCGTCAGATCTAACTCCCTGCATCACACAGCCGTGGTTTCAAGATGGGTATCGCCAGCTTGAACGAAATCTTCTTCTCGTTCGTCTCGGCTTGGAGCGTGAACCACTGTCTCGTCAGCAAAGAGCCAAGCTGAAGCGGTTTTCTCAAGCGGTGATTGGGAGCGCCTCCAGCTGGGAATCGCCCCGTGAAGGGGCTGCTCGTCTTCTTTGTCAATTAGCTGGAGATATAGAAGCCTCTCTGGCTGTGTCCGGAGAAACTGAACACGAGCAAGCGCATCTCGCTCTCTTCAAGGCGGTCGTGCTTTATGATTTGGCCGGCCTTCCGGGAGCCAGTGCTTCATTTGTGGCTAGAAATGGATTTGATCCGCGCATCCGCGAGTTCTTCAGCCGCGCTCCTCAGTCGCTTTGGGGGTCTATGGTCTTGAATCCCGAGGAAGCTCAGTCGCGACTGCAATCGGAGCCGGCAATTGGCAGCGCCTGGAATTCCACCTTCGAGCAAGCTATCGCCGACGTTGTCCAGGAGGCTGCTATTCGCCTCCAGCGAGGCAATAGTGAGGGGCTCTCTGAATATTTCGACACATTGACTACCATCGCCGGTCACTATTCAATTGGTTTAACGGGCGACGACCTGAAAGCCATAGCTCGGCTTGTGGAGCTGCGTGAAACGAACAGCTCGTTGAATGTCGTCCGCAACCTGTCGCCCCTTGATGCGCCCAACATGCGAGCAATTGGGCTTCCGCTCGAGCTGTGGCCTGCTCAGGTTCGCGCACTGGACGAGGGTTTGCTCGATCAGAATATTTCTAGCTTTGGCTTCGCTGCGCCGACCGGCACGGGCAAGACTGCTCTGACGAAGTTGTTGATCGCTGACGCGGTAGCGAAGAATCCGCAGTGGAAAGTTCTGTATATCTGTCCCAGCCGAGCCCTCGTTCACCAGGTTAGCGAGGACCTCCAAACGTCGCTTGGGGGGGTGGGGCTTAAGGTTCTAAAGGCAGGCGCGCATCTAGTTGCGCACGACCGGATGCCGATTTCTTCCGATGAGGCGGACGTCATCGTCTTTACGCCCGAAAGAGCGGATCTACTGCTGCGCATTGACCCCGCATTCCTTAAGCGCGTTTGCCTTGTGGTGGTCGACGAGGCGCATCACATCGAGCAGGGCCCTCGTGGAGTACTCCTCGAATTCTACTTATGGCGCCTCCGAAAGATGGTCTCCAATAGCGCCAGAATAGTTCAGCTATCCGCTGTCGCTCCAAACATTGCAGATCTTACGGACTGGATTTCGCTAAACGGAGCGTCGCACTCCGTAATGCTCGACTGGCGGACGAGCAAACTCAGAGTGGGCGTGCTGGAAAGAACCGCCCGTGGTGGCGCGATCCTTGACTTCAGTTCTGTGCCTTACACGTTACTGCCAGACGGGGCTCTGCCGATTAACCAACGACGAGGCTTGGCGGTTCTTGCCAACCATCTGTCGAAGAGCGGCATTGTACTCGTGCTGTGTTCGAGTCCCGCGGCGGCGGAAGAAGTCGCAAGCTATGTGGCTGAATTGCGCAGCGAGATCCAAGACGTCAAGGACGATGTTTCTGAACGCTTGGATGCCTGGATTGAAAGAGAACTTTATCCTGAATCAGAACTGCGCGGGTACTATCAGAAGAGAGTTGTATTTCATCACGCGCAAATGCCACCGCGAGTGCGACAAGGCCTCGAGGAGGCAATCAGAGGCCGGAAGGTTGATGTAATCTGCGCGACGACAACGTTAGCCGAGGGCGTCAACTTCCCCTTCTCTACAGTCGTCGTTGAAACATTGGCATCCAAAAAGTTTGAGCTCAGCCCACGCGCTTTGTGGAACATCGCGGGCCGTGCAGGGCGATTTGGTGTCGACTCAGAAGGACATTGCATACTGTTTCGGCCGAGCCTCTGGGTAGACGGTCTGACCGAGTATCGCCTCGAAGACTATATGAAGGCAGATCTAGCCGATATTCCCCCGGTGCGGTCTGCGCTGGCGCTTGGGATCGAGCGACTGGACCGTCTGATAGGCGAAGGCAAGATAGACTTCGCCTCTCTAGAGGATGTCTCGCTCGCTGCGATCAAAGTAGACAACCGAGCAACCGAGGAGGCTAAGGCAATTCGGGCGCTGATAAACATCGTCCGGGTTGGATACGCCCACGCTAATTCGAGCGGCCTGGTTTCCGTCAATAAGCAAGAAGCGCCGGAATTTACGAACGAACTGCTCGCTTCTCGTCAACTGCCAGAATCCACCATGAAATTTGCGACGGCGTTGGGTGAACAGCAAAGGCGAGTAGTGTCTCGCGCCACCGCTGGCGATCCGGAGTTTATTGAAGTGGCGGCGCGGGTGGGCTGGTCTCTAGAAGCACAGCACATCCTCTATAGCTGGCTGAGGACACGCCAAAACTGGCAACTCGAGCAATTCGGCAGCATCGTGGTTGGAGGGTATGTTCGAAATTTTGAACGTTTGGGCTATTTAATTGGTCCCGTGGCCAAGCATCTTATCGCGTTCGAGGGAGCCGCGTTGGGAGGTGCTATTGCATTCCTAGCTGAGAAATGGATCCGCGGTATCCCTCTATCCAATTTCCAATCGGAGAGAGGCGCGTCTTTTGGTCGGATGGTCAGCAACGTCTATGGTCGGATGCAGTACCTGCTTCCTTGGGGGCTCTTTGGGATGCACGAGTTGCTACAATATGAGGCAAGGCTTCGTTCGATCACCGTGGGCGATGGCCTGAGTGCGCTATCAGTTCTTGCAGCTGAAGGGGTGTCGAACTTTAATGCGCTTCAACTCGTTCTCGACTTGGGGATGGAGAGGGTTGATGCCACTCGGCTTGCTGAGCGTTACAAGCGCGAGAAGGTTTTGGCGGACATTTCAGATTGGTTTGTGAGCAAGAACTGGTCCGAGATTGAGCGGGTTGTTCGAGGTGCGGACAATCGGAGGGTGGATCCATCGCTCAGGGCGCTTCACCGCCGGCTGCGAGAGAGTTCGTCGGCTGCGCCCAGTAACTGAAAATTGCGCCCACGTCGATAACCTGACCGATTCATTGTTGTTGCCGGCGAAATAGTGCGAGGCACCCATCTTCGGTTTGGTAATGGATCGAGGGAAGCCTGGTTTTCCTGCGGCTAAAATTGCATGAGCATTTCATTCGAAACGCTCACAAGCGTTGGCCACCGGCGAGGATCATGTGGCAGGCAATCTGTACAGCAAACGCGAAGTCCATCCGGCCGGATGGGCTCGTAGGACACCATTGACCCCCACCGGTAAATCGCTTCCAGGAAAATATCGCGAATGGGACGGCTTGGCTGCTCGTCGCGCAGTGTTTGGGCGATGCCAACCGCACCATCGTATGACCAATCAAGTCCAATCTTGTGAGGCAGCGTTTCGATAGAGAGCGCGAGGCAGATATAGGGGCCGACCTGCACCGCGTTTGGCACGCATTTCGTTCCGAGAGGGTTGAGACATATGATCTTGCCCGCATCGGCGCCGAGGTACTTCTCCGCTTGAGGCGGCGCCGCTTTGTCCTGGCTTGTAATGATGCCAAATTGGCGGATTCCATCGACATTTCGAACTGGTGTGAGGTGGTAATACCACCAGAACCTGAACGCGATTGCTTCACGCATCGTGCCCATGTCGGAAAGCGTCTCGTCTAGAATATCCGGCATCGTTGATCCTATGTCCGCTCAGCCTGAGCGTGCGATTACGGGTGCCGTCATCGTAAATGTCTCTCCGTGGTGCCGAGACGAGTACGCCGCTGTTCTGAAGATTGCTGTCCAAGACCTCAAGCACGGAGAACGTCCGGACTTGCCTCCGGATCGTTTCTGGATTCGTGTTGCAGCAAGACTACGTCGGCTGGCAGCTCTCCTGCCGGGCGGTCGTTCTTCACAAGTGTGGGTAAAGCCATAGCTGCCTTCGATAACCCTGCTTACGTTCGAGCTACGCTTCTAAGGCTATCGCTCGCGAACCGAATTTAGAAAGAGCTTAAGTCCCGAACTAGGCCAGGATTCTAGCTACATTGCCATCCCTTGTTGCCTTGTTTGCAGTTTGAGTCGTCATAACAGGTGCCGTTCGCCGCATCAGTGCAAAGGCTCTTATCTCTGCACATATACCCACCGCCGCCGCCCATCGTCGCACAGCAGCATTCGCCGGGGCCGCAATTCGCCCCGCTGGCGTTGCCACCGTATGATGCATAAATCAAAACCGTCGCAAGAGCTAGCACTGCGCGAATTCGCCCCATCACTTGGTCCTCCTATGAATCGGCTTTAATCCGTATTCTATGCAGGTGGCGGAACCGTATTTCGGCTGAATCGTGAGTAATGCCGCATCGGTGGTCAACGCAGCCTCAACTAGATCGCCAGTGAGCAGATACTCAAGTAAAGATCCTCCTAGGGACAGATTGGGACCTCTATGCGCTCCGAAGCTGATGACCACTTTGTCGGTGTCTCGCTCAACAGCAGCTTCGAGATAGTGAGGAAGTCGAATTTCGGCTGGGATCGACAACAATCGGATTGGTTGCACCGAGAACTTTATGCTGCAGATCGGGCCCACATTCTGCATACTTCGCTCATAGACTATAATGTCACCTCTGTTGCAGTGGTCATCTTCTACCGCGAAAGCCTTTCTGAGGTCATCGCTTCTCAAAACGAAGGAAGTGGGCGTCACCAGATTTCGGCGAAACTCCGCAAGAGCTGCACTTAGCAAAGCATTATGATCTTGAATGACGAAGCAAGACTTAGCTCGATCTAGACATAGTTGCTCGCAAGTCTTCTGATCTGCGGCATACGCATTTTGGCAAAACAAACCGGCAATTAAAAAAAATAGGGCGTCCCATGGTCTTTCAGGAAGCAGCATTCACAATCCGCTAGGTTGGCAACTTAGAAAGCTGGTATCGTTCGTGTGGAGACCAGCCGAGAAACAACCGGGCCCACATTGACAACCTTTTCGTCCAGGCCAGACGTTTCCCGAAACAACAGGGTGCCAAATGGTTCTGGCAGAGAGCCTTGGAAATCGCATGCGAACTTGGCGTTCGTCGACGAACGACATCCGAAGATACCAAGTGCGGATGACTCAGTCGCTACCACACCTCCGGAGTTGATTATTGCTGCGGTAGCCGCTTCCGCAGCCGCGCCTGCCTGACCGATCAATTGCTTACCCTTGTTCAAGGCATCGAAGTAATCGCGAACTGCCTTTTCTAGGCCTCCCAGCCTACCATCAATGTTTGTGTAATCGGATTGTGTGGTGGTGCGAACAAGCTGATAGGTCGTTTCTCGAACGGAGGCTTGAACAACATTGAAAAGCCACTTCCTGTGTATGCCGCGGTCCTCCGTCGCCGGAGTAATCAGGTTGTCCGTGTTGTCCTTTATCTGCATTGCGCCCAAGCCCCTTGTGTAGATAGGCCAAAGCCCCCGAAAGTTGTTCAACTTTGCCGTTTGATCAGCATAGTCGGCTTTGTTGAGGAACGTTTCGTAAGCATTCCATTCTTCTACGATAGTCTTCCCAGCCGCTCGGATACTCGCGCGCAACGCATTCTTTGACGGCCCTTCGGGGGTGAGTGATAATTGCCCCTGCAATCTGAGGAGTTCAGAATATTGCGAGACGACCGCGCGGTAAGTTTTTACTGTTTCCAAACTGACCCGGACGTATGCGTAGAGGGAGTTTGACCTAGCCAGTTCTTCGATGTCGATCTTCGCGCCGGTAACCACACTCTGCAGTTCTGTAACCTTGTATCGCCGCCTGAGAGGGGAAAGAGCCGCACTATCGGGCGTTGAATTCAACGCGACGAAGACTTGGTCCGCTGCAATCTGCTCATTGTCCTGATACAGTTTGGCAATGACGCTATCTGGCAAAGGGTTTGAGAGATAGGCGGTCAAATAATAGTAGGCCAAAGGCAGTAACGTAGGTTTCTCGACCTGCGTGCTGCTCTTCGCGTGTGCGATTTGATCGGCTAATATACAGGCAGCAACGTACTCTGAAAACCGATCGTCACCGCGCTGCCAGGTTGCAAATCCAAGCAGGATATTCAGGTCGGTATCAAGCTGTTTAGTTGAGCGATAGAACGCTTTTTGAGCGCTTCCGATTCGCGCGAGCAACTCGCGTGCTCCGTTTTGACTTTTGTAGAGCGCTGGCCTGCTGAACACATCTCGTAAAAGCTGGGCCTTCTCCGCTCGCGCAGTATACCGAACATCAAAGCGATCAATGTATTGAAGTTGCGTGGCGTAGTATACCGCATAGAAAAACTTCTGTTGCTCGAGCGCTTTTCCATAGAAATCGTCAAATTGTGCAACTAGTTCTCTGCGAGCCCAAGAGTCATTAATTGCGTTAACGACGTATACGAGCCCGGCCAAACCAATAAAGAGGACCCCAACGACCATCAATTTGGGCAAGTAGGCGCGGAGGGGGCGTTTCTGAACAAACCAACTTTGATAGAAGACCCACGTAGCGTAGGCAAGAGTTCCAAGCACGAGTGCAAAAACTAGAACTCGCTTAAGAGCGCTGCTCAGTGCGAGCGTGTTCTGATTTAGGACGACGTCCAGCGTGCCTAACCGAGTTTCCAACAGCTGATCGGCTTCGCGCAACTGGCGTTGCAAGACGATGTCCAAATCTCCCAGCGCACTTTGCGTAGCTGTGTTGAGATCAGTGATAAGGGCGGTCCTTTGTGCTTCTGTAAACTTCGCCAGGGATTGAAAGAAATCAGCCTTCTGCTGTGTAAGAATGGTGTCTAGGCTTTTTGTCGCACGGTCAGCAGCTTGGTTTGCAGCTTCGCGAAATGCGTCGATTGATGGCCCAGAGATAAAGCTATTAACCGCGTCGCCGGCAAACCCGAAGTTCACAACGCCACGAGAGCCGCCGCACCCGACCGCGCAGGGTAGTTGGACGCTACCTAATTTAACGTTCCCAATAAAAGACTGACTGCTTCCGGGCAGGCAAACAAATAACATAGAAAGAAATAAAACTGCGGGCCGACTCATACGCATATGCGCCCCCCCAAATCCGCGATGTAACCAAAAAACCGCAGGTCTGTATTAAGTCGCACGAGTCATCGCTCGTCAAGGTTGTTCAGGAGGGGCGTCGCAAACTTTGACAAGCTGCAGGAATATGCAATTCGCATTCGGTGGGTCGAAAGGCAATCGACCGCCCTACATTAAACGCTGGTAATCGCACGGACTTTAAGGATTGCCCTACCTTTTTTAAGATCAATTTCTCAGTATTTAGTATCGCTCGCCAGCTTCGCGGCGCCGCTTCGTTCGTGTGCCCTTGCGCTAGGGCCACGCGGCTCACGGTCTCAGTCGGCTGACCCGCAGAAAAATCAAGAAGGCACACCGAAGCGACCTGACTGTGCTGGGGTAGCGACCTAGGCGCGAAGGAGCCTAGGTCATTCTTGGGGTACCAAGATGCCAGTACAAGCGCGGTCTCCAAGTGGTCCCCCATCAGCAGCGACGAATTGCGCGCGCTTCGGAAGCAGCCCCGGCAGAAGCGAGAACCCGTTTCGCGTTCTGTGCCCACCATCTGGCGGTGCCCTCTCACCCGAGCGACTACGCACCGAAGGACAGCGGCACGAGTTACACCGGATTGTTCAATCCGACTTGGAGACGCGAACCGTGCGGGACGGCGCCTCCATCCGACCGACCGTCGCATCTGGGTCAGGCCTAGGGTCGGCGTCGGGTGGTCTGAGCGCCCTGGGGAAGAAGAGCATGCCTTGTCCCAGCGGCTTAGCTCGACACGTGGGAGACTTCGGAAAGGATCACGGAACAGCATTAGCGATGGGGTAAGCTGTTCGAGCAAGGGTTGGGAGACAAATTGGGCTTTCAAGGGCTTGTCGAACGCCTCGGATCGCCGCCTCGTTCGCGATTGGAGCGCGTTGGGTTGTGGGACTGCGATAATGGGTGTGCAATTTTCTTGAAGACGCTCGGTCATATACGCCAATACAAAACCGTGGTACAAAACGAACGAGCTGGCGCCTAAATTCGTTAGAAAAATCAGTGTGCTAAGGCGGTGATGGCAGTACCCACCCAACTGTACCAACGATCGCAGTGATTGGCGCGCGATGCAGCATTGCTCCGACCGCTGAATTTCGACGCATCGTTAGACCAGCCAAAATGTTGGCGGGGCATTGCTCACCGCTACTTGGTGATCGCCCGCGGATTGCGGTTTGAGCCCAAGTGCGACGACGCTTGAATCCATCACTGCATGTGCTTAGATGCCAATTGGCAAGATTATTTTGGCATTTGGCAGGAGGCTGCCGAGGCAGAAACTATGGGTAAGAACGAGCGTAGTGGCAAAGGCGTTGCTCGAGATTCTTCGCGGGGCGTTCGCGCCCCCGGCTCCCAGACTAGCAAGCAGATCAAGGCGATTGCAGCGTCGGCCCTTACTCAGCGGCCTGACCATAAGAGGGGGTCTCGTAAATCTCCTTCGGCAGGGCTTGAACGCCTCTCCGCCGCTGAGCCGGACCAGACCTATCAACCGCAACCCGGCGCTGTTGTCGTGCGAGGGCATTTCGATGCGGTCACGGGGCTCTCGACGATCACCGATGCGCCGTCGCTCGGGCTCGGCAGAACCGCGGATGAAGCGCACTCCTCGGCCGAGCTGTTCGACGTCGTGATCGACGGCAACAGATTGTTTCGCATCGAGCCCGCTGCGCTTAAACGCCTTGCCAATTACAGCGATGACGAAATCCACGCGCTCGTCGTGCCCAAGCGCACGCTCGCGCGGCGGCTGTCGGACGGCGAGCCGCTGACGGTCGAGGAGACCGACAAGGCCGTTCGGCTGGCGCGGGTCGACCGGCTCGCCGCAAATGTCTTCGGCGATGCGGCAAAGGCGCACCGCTGGCTGCGCAAGCCGAAGAAGGCGCTGGGCGGAGAGACGCCGCTCGCATACCTCGCGACGGAGGCTGGAGCGCGCGTGGTTGAGGAGATGTTGCATCGGATCGATCACGGCATCCTCGCTTGAGGATTCGGCGTGCGGATCTGGCGGATCTCCAATTTCGACGATCTTTCCGGTATCGGCGGCCTGAAGGCCGACGGCCGCTGGCACGATCGCGGCCGGCACGTGGTCTACGCCGCGGATCATCCGGCTTCGGCGCTGCTCGAAGTGATGGTGCATCTGGAAATTGATGTGGAGGACTTGCCGACCAGCTACCAACTGCTTCGTATTGACGTGCCTGATAACCTGGCTGTCGAAAAGGTGAGCTTGAGCGATATTGAGAGAGTATCGCCGAATTGGGCCGGGAATCCCAGGGTGACACGTGATGTGTTGAGGCCGTGGTTCGACGAGATGCGCACGGCCGTGGTGTCGGTGCCGTCGGTCATCGTACCGTTTGCGCAGAACTATCTCATCAATCCGAGACACGTGGGTGCGGCGCGCATCCGCGTGTCTCATGTCGGGCGCTATCCTCACGACGAGCGGCTGTTTGGGCTGCGAACGGGCAAAGTCTGAGGTTGATGGTTTCCTGCTTTGCGCACGTCTAGGGCAACGTCCCGAGATCAGCCAACATCGACAACCTTTGGAGCCCTGAGAAAATGATCTCAGCCGAATACTGCCGCCTTATGGCCCGCTACAACACTTGGCAGAACGCCTCTTTGGTAGCTGCCGCCGACCGGCTGACCCACGAGGATCGCTGGAAGGATCGGGGGGCGTTCTTCCAGTCGATTGCAGTTACGTTGAACCATCTCTATTGGGCTGATGCCTTGATACTGGAGCGGCTGAAAGGGAACGCGCGTCCGGAGGAAACCATCAAGCACTCCCTCGCAAATCCCTCGGATTGGGAGGCCTTCAAGGCGCTCCGCTTGCAACGGAACGAGGAAATCGAAGCGTGGTCAGCGCGATTGCGCGACGCAGACCTGAACGGGATGCTTGTTTGGTATCCAGGAGACGGTTCAACTCGGATCGAGAAGCCAAAGACGCGGGTTGCTGTTCAACTCTTCAATCACCAAACCCACCACCGAGGTCAGGTCCACGCGATGTTGACGGCAGCGGGCGCAGACCCGGAGCCGACTGACATTCATCTTCTGGCCTAGCGCGAGGGCGCTTCAATCCATCTCAGCGTCCGTCAGGAAATCATCGCCTTGACCTGCGCCGTATCCGCGAACTCGATCAACTCGACGATCTTGCCGTCCAGAAATCTGAACAGGTCCAGGATCTCGGTGCTGACCGCCTTTCCGGTCGGACGATATCGAACGTCGACGCGGGAATGGATGGCGATCCTATCTCCGTCAACCAGCTCAGCCAGGATCTCGCGGCCTTCGAAACCGAAGTCTTCGATCAATTTGCTGAAGGCACCACGCAGGCTTGGGTGTCCCTCCACGCTTCCCGTCAATTCGAGTGCATTCTTGTCCCCCATCAAGGTGAACAGACCCTTGGGATCAAAAGCGGCGACCAGACCCTCGGCATCATCATTGTCGCGTGCGGCATAGGCGCGCCGGACCACTGCGAGCATTTCTTCGCGTTGTGCCATATTCCCCTCCCTGAACGTATCAGGAGAGACTAGCGACCTTCGCGTGCAAAGGCAAAATCATCTGGAAGTGGCACGGCCCCCGGCGCGGCGGAGCAGATGGTACATTTTCGTTCCCCGCGTCTGACAGAAAATGGCGAGATGTACCGGCGAACCTTTCAGGCTCCCGCCTGTTTGTAGCAGCGGCAGGACAGACAACGCTGAGGAGCTGAGCCATGAACGGTATCATCTATATCATCGGGCTGGTCGTCGTGATTGGTGCGGTGCTCTCGTTCCTGGGTCTGCGCTGATCGAGGCAATGCTATCCGAGGCCGCGCGGCGTCGCCCGCTTGCCTTGGTCGTGGCTTGGACGCGACCGCGCGAGAACCAGCAACGCCACCACGAGCGCCACCGCCGCGCGCGGCGTGCCCAGCGCCTCGCCCTTCGAGACGACAGCGGAGCCTGTCATCGGGCCACGCTTCGCGCGGACCCGGTGGCGGTCTCCTCAGGGTGAGGATCAGCGGCAGCGGTGCCCGCGAAACTGCTGCCACGCAGGCCGTCCTCATCCTGAGGGCCCGCGAAGCGGGCGTCTCGAAGGATGCGCCGCAGGCATCTCAGCCTCCGAGCGCTACGACCCCAGCCCAATGATCCTCCGCGCCATGCGCACATTGGCGTAGTCGATCATCTTGCCGTCCAGCGTCACCGCGCCTTGGCCCTGCGCCTCGGCTTGCTCCATGGCTTCGACGATCCGCCGCGCCTGGGCCAGCTCTTCGGCCGAGGGCGTGAACGCGCGCAGCGTCGGCTCGATCTGGTCGGGGTGGATCACCTGCTTGCCGTCAAAGCCCATCGCCGCGGCCTTTTGCGCGCTGGCCTCGGTCAGCCCAGCATCGCGGAACGCGCCGCAGGGGCCGTCGATCGCGCGCAGGCCGCAGGCGCGGGCGGCGACCAGCAGGCGCATCATCGGATAGGCGAACAGGTCGAGCGGCGCTGAGGCGTAGCCGCTTTGCGCGGAGCCGACGTGGCGGTAGCCATCCGGCGAGATGCCGATGTCGGAGGTACGGGCGCCGAGCGAGGCCGCGAGGTCGCCGACGCCGAGATGCAGTGCGGCCACGCTGTCGTGGCAGGCGGCGAGGGCGTCGACATTGACGAGGCCGAGCGCGGTCTCGATCAGCAGCTCGAGCGCAACAGGCGCGGCGCGATCCGGCGCGGCTGCGCGGAAGCGATCGGCGATGGCAACGATGTCACTCACCCGCTCCGCCTTCGGAACGATCAAAGCATCCAGCCGGGGCAGGGCCGCCAGGCAGCGGATCTCCTCTGCGATGAACGGGCTGTCGACCGCATTGAGCCTGACCGCGACGTGCTTGCTGCCCCAGTCGAGCGAGGACAGCGCGCGGGCGGCTTCCGTCAGCGCAACGCCCTTCTCGGCGGGCGGCACGGCGTCTTCGAGATCCATGAACACCGCGTCCGCCGATGATGCCGCCGCCTTGGCGACGACACGAGCGCGATGCGCGGGAACGGCGAGATAGGCCCGCGTCGGGCGCTGCGAGGCCATTCTCACGTTCCCTTAACGAGGCCGAGTTCGCCGAGGATCTTCTCGTTGTGCTCGCCGACATCAGGCACCGGATCCATCCGCGGCGTCACGCCGGGAATGGTGAGCGCGGGCAGGAAGCTCATCACCGGCCCGCACGGCGATCCCACGCTTCTCACCCGCGCGCGGGCATGCAGCTGCTCGTGAGCTAAGAAAGCCTCGACCGAGTTCAGGTGCGCGTTGGCAATCGCGGCTTCGTCCAGCAGCCGCAGCACTTCCTCGCTGGTCATCGATGCAAAGCGCTGCTCGATATGCGCCTGCAGCTCGTCACGGTTCTGCATGCGCAGCGGATTGGTGCGGAAGCGCGGGTCGTCGGCGAAGTCGGCATCATCAAGCACGATGCGGCACAGCGAGCGCCATTCCCGATCGTTCTGGATGCCGAAAAAGATCGTGTTGCCGTCGCCGACGCGGAACGGGCCGTAAGGCGCGATCGTCGCATGCTTGGCACCGGTGCGCGGCAGCGGCCGGCCCGTACTCTCGGTGTAGAAGGCGGGATAGCTCATCCAGTCCGTGATGGAATCGAATAGTGAGGCCTGGAACGCCGTGCCCTTGCCGGTGCGTTCGCGGCGATACAGTGCCATCAGCACCCCGTTCAGAATGTACATGCCAGTGGCGATATCGACGACTGATAGCCCGACCTTGGCCGGCTCCGCCTCGGTGCCGTTGATGGCGAGCACGCCGGCCTCGCACTGCACCAAGAGATCATAGGCCTTCTTGTCGCTGTAGGGGCCATCAGTGCCATAGCCGGAGACGTCGCAGGCGATCAGGCGCGGATATTTGCGCGTGAGCGATGCGGCATCGAGGCCGAGCCGCTCGGCCGCGCCGGGCGCGAGGTTCTGGATGAACACATCGGTGCGCGGCAGCAGGGCCTCGAGCACCTTGCGGCCCTCGGGGCTCTTGATGTCGATGGCAAGGCTCTCCTTGGAGCGGTTGGTCCAGACGAACTGGCTCGACATGCCGTTCATGACGTGATCGTAGTCGCGGCAGAAATCGCCGCTGCCCGGCCGCTCGATCTTGATCACCCGCGCGCCCCAATCGGCGAGGTGCCGGCTCGCCAGCGGCGCCGCGATCGCCTGCTCCAGCGAAACCACCGTAACTCCCGACAGCGGCAGCTCCGCTTCATTTCCCGTCATGTGATTGTCCTCCTCGTGTGCGCTTTTCCGACCAGCGCAGGAGACAGGCCGGCCACCCCACGCGCATCTTTTTGAGGGTGACATGATGCCCCTGTTTTGCCCGACAAGTCAAATTTGGCTTCGAAAAATCCTAAAATTCGGCGACGTGAGCGTTTGCAATGACTTGGCTACTGTGCATGGGGTTGTTTTCTCACTTTTGTGTTTTGGGGCCGACAGCGGCGCCTTCGTTTCCTTTCCCGGAACTGCCGAGGCCCCTGACCTGTTGCCGAGAGCGCACACGTGCCGGCTTTCGCACTTGCCCTCGGTTGCCAACGAACAGCCGTTCACCCACTATTCGCGCTGACTCGTGATGTGGGGGGATCGATGCCGGCGTTTCGCTTCAAGTCCTTTGCAAAGCCCTTGGCCGTTGCAAGCCTCGCGCTTGCCCTGGCCATCCTGGCGCTGCCGCGCGCCGGTTTCGCCTACACCCAGGAGGAGCAGCAGGCCTGCACGCCGGACGCGATGCGGCTGTGCGGCGAGTTCGTCCCGAACGTCGATGCCATCACCGCCTGCATGATCAAGAGGAAGGCGCAGCTCTCGCCGCAATGCGCGGTGTTCTTCCGCCGCGGACCGGCGCCGCGCGAGCAGCGCGCCGGCAAGCCGACCCAGATCGCGCCCAAGGCTGCGAAGAAGACCGCCAAGCCGGCGCCGAAGAAGAAATCCAGCCAAGGCTGAGCGCCCAGCGGCCAAGGCTGAGCGCCCAGCGGCCAAGGCTGAGCGCCCAGCGACCAAGGCTGAGCGCCCAGCAGCGCGTTCCGGTTTGAAACCCCGCCGAAGGCGCGCAATCGGGCGCCTTCCTCGTTCCGGCCCTGACTTCGGCTTCGCGACAGATTGCGGACTCGTTTTGTTCGCACGGCGCCGGAAGGCTTGCATCGATTGACGGGCGTGCGCCCTGAAAAGAAAGCGCGCGGCAGGTTTGCGCGGCAAGGTTGCATTCCGCTTTTGTCCCGCGCATTGCTCAAAAAACGCACAGACGCGCGCCCGAGCGGCATTTCGATGCGGCCCGTGTCTCCGTTCTGCGAAGCAGTGTGACTCAAAAGCCAACACGTCTTGTTATTTCGTGGCTGTCGCGCAGCTCCCGACAAATTTTTCTTTCACGAATCAGCGCGCTGATTCATTTTCGCGGCCTGGGGTCAATCTGGAGGCGGAAGGTATGAACGTCATTGTTTTCGCATCACGTAAAGGCGGTTCGGGCAAGAGTACCCTCGCCGCGCATCTCGCCGCGCAGATCAAGGCGAGCAAGCAGGTCATGCTGGTTGACGCCGATCCGCAGGGCTCCCTGACGCTGTGGCACAAGCTCCGCGGCACCAACGAGCCCCCGATCAAGGCTGCCGTCAACTCCGTCAGCGGCATCGTCTCCGCGGCCAAGCGCGACGGTTATGAATGGGTGTTGATCGACACGCCGCCGAACCTGTCGGCCGTCGTCGACGACGCGATCAAGAACGCCACCATGGTGGTCATCCCGGCGCGTCCCGGCGTGTTCGACGTCAACGCCGTGCAGGAAACCATCCAGATGTGCCGCGCCGCGCGCAAGCCCTATGCGGTCGTGCTCAACGGTGCCCCGGCCAAGCGCGACGAAGCCGAAAGCCCGATCGTCACCATCGCCCGCGAAGCACTGGCGAAATTCCGCGCTCCGGTGTGGGGCGGCCAGATCACCAATCGTTCGGATTTGTTGATGGCGCTCAGCCACGGCGAAGGCGCGCGCGAATATCAGGCCGAGAGCCGTGCGGCTCAGGAAATCGCCAGGCTCTGGGCGGCGATCGAGCGTTCGGTCAAGGCTATCCGCGGCACCGCGTCGGCCTCCGGCGCAATGCACAAGCAGGCAGCTTAATTTTCATTGATCATGTCGAACGGCGAAAAACGCGCGGAAGTCCGCGCGTTTTGCGTTTCTGATTTCGCTCACGCCACCATCAGCATGTAGAACACGATGACCGGCGACAGGGTCAGGATCACCGACCAGATGCCGACGGCCCAGAGAATGTCCTCGGTGCTAAAGCCCTGCTGTTCGGCGTCGAAATGCGACGCCATTTCATTCTGACTATTCACAAACGCCCCCGCGATTTCTTCGCTTATGGACGTCAGTGATAGCAGCGATGTTTTAAGATCCGGATCGCATCTGCCCGTGCATTTTGAACACAGGTGCTACCACGGATTAACCATCCCGCGCGCGCAGCTTCAGCCGACCAGCCAGACGCGAAACAGCAGCACCGGCATCAGGCCGAGCATCACGGCCCAGAACCCGAACGACGAGACGACGAGAATTCCCTTCAAGAGATCGGCGGGCGCGAACTGGCTCGCGGCCGTAGGCCGGGTGCGATACCCCATGGTCATTTCCCCTTCGGTAACTTTGGACAGAACGATAGGCGCAGTCACGTAAACGAGACGTGGATACGGATTGCGGCAGCTGCGAAGGCCGTTGGGGCGCGGTTAACCAAACGGGCACGCTTTCACCCTCTCCCCTTGTGGGAGAGGGTGGCTCGCCGCGGAGCGGCGAGACGGGTGAGGGGTCTGTCTCCACACAAACAGTCTTTTGCGCTTGGAGAAAACCCCTCATCCGGCGCTTCGCGCCACCTTCTCCCACAAGGGGAGAAGGAAGAGCAGCTTGCACGGAGAGAAAACTACGCCGCGATCGTCACCCGTCGCTCGATCTCGCGATCGATCGTTGCTGCGAGCTCGCTGCTCACTTCCACAATCGGCAGGCGCACCTCCGGGCTGTCGATCAGGCCGGATCGCCACAGCCAGTACTTCGCCGGCGCGGGGCTCGGCTCGGCGAACAACAGCCGCGTCAGCTCGGCGACCTCGTGCCAGCGCGCCAGCGCCGCATCGTGGTTGCCGCGCTTGTGCTCGCTATAGATTGCCGCAAACGTTGCGGTCTCGACATGGGCTGAGAGCACGATGCCGCCGTCGGCGCCGTCACTGAGTGCCTCGAAGAAATTGGCGTCCTCGCCGGTGAGCACGCGAAAGCCCTTCGGCCGGTCGCGCAAGAGCGCGATCGATTGCTCCCGGCTCGCGCCGCAATCCTTCAGGCCTACGATGTTCTTGTGCTCGGCAAGGCGCAGCATGGTCTGGTTGGTGATGTTGACGGCGCAGCGATAGGGAATGTTGTAGAGCGCGATCGGCCATGCGGCGTGGTCGGCGAGCGTCTCGAAATGCGCCAGCAGGCCGCGCTGCGACGGCCGCACATAATAGGGACTGGCGATCAGGTAACCGTCGATCGGCCAGTCCGCGGTCTCGTCGAGGCGCTCTTGCAGACGCGAGGTGTCCGCGCCGGACAGTCCGAGGCAGATCGGCAAGTTGCGGCCGGCGGTCGCCATCTCCTCGCGCACCACGGCGACGAGACGTTCGAGCTCGGCCGCGCGCAGTGTCATGCCTTCACCGGAGGTCGCGCCCAGGATGAGGCCGTCGATGCCGTGCGCGCAATAGTGCCGGGTCAGCCGCCGCAGCGACCTCTCGTCCAGCGCGCCGTCCTGGAACGGCGTCACCAGCGGCAGCCACAGCCCGTGCAAGTGATCTCGTAGTGCGGTCATGTTTCCATCTCCTTCTCGGGAAAAATGCCTGAGACGGAGGGCACATGAAAAAACCCCGTCCAGGCGGCGGGGTTTTCGGGATTGGCTCGCGATGACGAAGTCAGCTTAGCGCGCGCAATATTCCGAGGCCCCGGGATGGGGGCCTTTTTTCGAAACGATTGCGCACGACTTCGTGATCATGGGCGAATGATGCGGGGTATGCGCGGAACTGTCAACACACGCGGAGAGCGAAGCACATTTTGACGAAAAAAAGCCGGACCCGAGGGCCCGGCTTAGGTATTGGCCACGTGAGGCCGACACAATCACCTTCCAAGAGGGATTACTGAACTCCCGCGCCACTGGAGGAGGGGGACAAATGCGCAACGCGAAGGCTCAGCGTGCAAACATTATGGGCTTGCCGAGTGCCTTGCAGCAACAGCCGAGGCCGCATGTCAGTCATGCGGAAATCAGGACGGCCAGCGTTGCGCCTTGCTCACCACGAAGTCACGGAACACCTGCACGCGCGCGACCGTCTTCAACTCCTCGGGATAGACGAAGTAGGTGTCGAGCTGGATCGAGTCCGACTCGCCGAACAGCTGCACGAGCTTGCTCTGCTCCTCGACCAGGTAATCGGGCAGGGCGGCGATGCCGAGGCCCTGCGCGCAGGCGCGCACGAGACCGAGGATGTTGTTGACCTTGAAGTAGGCTTCGCGCGGACCCGAGCCGTTGCGCCCGGCTTCGATCAGCCAGTTGCGGTTCTGCAGGTGCGGCGCGAAGTTGCCGTCCGAGAGCGTGATGATGCGGTGGGAGTCAAGCTCCTCCAGCGTGCGCGGCGTGCCGAAGCGCTTGATGTATTCCGGCGAGCAATAGGCGTGGAAGCCCATCGCGAACAGCTTGCGCTGGATCAGATCCGGCTGCGTCGGCTTGCGGGTGCGGATCGCGACGTCAGCCTCGCGCATCGACAGATCGAGCTCCTCGTCGGTGACGATCAGCGAGATGCGGATCTCCGGATAGAGCGCGGTGAACTCGCCGAGCCGCGGGATCAGCCAGTTGATGCCGACGCCGGGCGTGGTGGTGATCTTGAGATCGCCGCTCGGCCGTTCGCGGCTGTCGGTCAGCTTGGCGCGCGCCGCCTGCAGCTGCATGAACACGTCATGCGCCGTGCGGAACAACAGGTCGCCCTGCTCGGTAAGGATCAGGCCGCGGGCGTGGCGGTGGAACAGCGAGACCGAGAGCTCCTGCTCCAGCGCCGAGACCTGGCGCGACACCGCCGATTGCGACAGGCCGAGCTGCTCGCCCGCATGCGTGAAGCTGCCCGCTTCCGCCGCGGCGTGAAACACCTTCAGCTTGTCCCAGTCCATATCCGTAAATCCGTCGCGTGTTCGGGGCATGATTCTATTCCGCTGCCGCGCGCTCGCTGGCGCGAAGGGCCAAGAAACGTTCGGCTTCGAGTGCGGCCATGCAGCCGAGGCCGGCGGCCGTCACGGCCTGGCGATAGGTTTCGTCGGCGACGTCGCCGGCGGCGAACAGGCCGGGCACCGAGGTCGCGGTCGAGTTCGGGGCGACCTCGATATAGCCGGAGGGTTTCAGCTTGACCTGATCCTTGACGAGCTCGGTCGCCGGCGCATGCCCGATGGCGATGAAGATGCCGTCGGCCTTCACGTCCGTGAGCGCGCCGGTCTTGACGTTCTTGAGCCGGACATGAGTGACCTTGTTGGGGTTCTCGGTGCCGCAGATCTCGTCGACGGCGGCGTCCCAGATCACCTTGATCTTCGGGTGCTTGAACAGGCGCTCCTGCAGGATGCGCTCGGCCCGGAAATGATCGCGACGATGCACGATCGTGACCTGCGAGGCATGGTTGGTGAGGTACAGTGCTTCCTCGACCGCGGTGTTACCGCCGCCGACCACGATCACCTCCTTGCCACGGTAGAAGAAGCCGTCGCAGGTGGCGCAGGCCGACACGCCGCCGCCCTGGAACTTGGCTTCCGACGGCAGCCCGAGCCAGCGCGCCTGCGCGCCGGTGGCCAGGATCACGGTCTCGGCGAGATAGACGTCGCCAGAGTCGCAGGTGAGGCGGAACGGCCGCTGCGCCGTCTCCAGCTTGGTCACCAGGTCGGAGACGATCTTGGTGCCGACATGGACCGCCTGCTTCTCCATCTGCTCCATCAGCCAGGGGCCCTGGATCACGTCGGCGAAGCCTGGATAGTTCTCGACGTCGGTCGTGATGGTGAGCTGGCCGCCGGGCTGGATGCCCTGGATCAGGATCGGCTCAAGCATCGCGCGCGCGGCGTAGATCGCGGCGGTGTAGCCAGCCGGGCCGGAGCCGATGATGACGACCTTTGCATGAACAGGAGCGGACATTTCGATGGACGCCTTTCACGGGGGATTTGCAGCGCGGGCGCGGAATGTGCCGGGAGGCCTAGCGGAGGCGCTGAAATATCAGAGCTAATCTAAGCAATCTGGCGAGCCATGCAAGAATTGCATTCCCTATCGGCGGATTTTTCCAACAGGGAACAAAAGCCGATTGCGCTGCACGCGCAATAAAATTGCGCCGGCGGTGCGTATTGGGCTATGAGGATTTCGACAAATCACCCAATACCGCCGCAAAGGCCAGGAGTTCCAATCACGTGTCGCGGAACCTAGACGAGATCGACCTGAAAATTCTCACCGAGATTCAGGCCGACGGTCGAATCACCAATGTCGAGCTGGCAAAGCGCGTCGGCATCTCGCCGCCCCCCTGTCTGCGCCGCGTCCGGGCGCTGGAGGAGGAGGGTTACATCCACGGCTATCGCGGCCTCCTGGACGCACGCAAGCTGGGCTTCGACGTCACCGTTTTCGCCGCCGTGCACCTGTCCAGCCAGGCCGAAGCGGATTTGCGCGCGTTCGAGGAGTTCGTCCGCGCCGAGCCCCTGGTGCGGGAATGCTGGATGCTGTCCGGCGAGGTCGATTTCATCCTGAAATGCGTCGCACCCGACATGGCGACTTTCCAGGATTTCGTCACGCATCTGACGGCGGCACCGCATGTCCGCAACGTGCGCACGTCATTGGTGCTGCACAATTCGAAGTACGAGGCGGCCGTGCCGCTCGAGGTGAAGGGACGACGGTAGGGTCTTCTCCCTCTCCCCGTTCTTACGGGGAGAGGTGAAGACCAGTCCACGGTCCTCTCCGTCATTGCGAGCGGAGCGAAGCAATCCAGTGTCTTTCCGCAGAGGCAGTCTGGATTGCTTCGCTCCGCTCGCAATGACGTGTGGTGAGAACGTGTGTCCGCCACAACTCCAGCAACACGCCAAAAAGGCCGCGCACTGCGCGGCCTTTTCGAAACGTCAGCAGACGCAGCGGCAAGTCCTTACCGCCACTCCACCTTGGTGATCTCGTACGCCTTGGCGCCGCCCGGCGTGTTGACCTCGACCGTGGCGCCCTTCTTCTTGCCGATCAATGCGCGCGCGAGCGGCGAGGTGATCGAGATCCGGCCCTTCTTGGCGTCCGCCTCGACCTCGCCGACGATCTGCCACACCGTCTTCTTCTCGGTGTCCTCATCGACCAGCGTCACGGTGGCGCCGAACTTGATGGTGTCGCCGGAGAGCTTGGAGATGTCGATGATGTCGGCGCGCGCGAGCTTGTCCTCGAGCTCGGCGATGCGACCCTCATTGTGCGACTGCTCTTCCTTCGCGGCATGATATTCCGCGTTCTCCGACAGGTCTCCGTGCGAGCGCGCCTCCGCGATATGCTCGATGATCCGCGGACGGTCCACGGACTGGCGCTGCTTCAATTCTTCCCCGAGCGCGACAAAGCCGGCCTGGGTCATCGGAACCTTTTCCATCGTCTCTCTCGTCCTTCGATCGTGCGCCCCAGAATGCGGATGGGCGCCGCAACCTTGATTCGTCAGTCCTCCAGAGCCCAAAGAGGGGCTGCCGGACCTTGACAGATATGGGCTTTAGCGCCGGAACAGAACTGCCACCTGGCCGGATCGGTTCCTCCGGCCATTGTGGCTTCATTGCCAATCACTTAGCGGAAGCTTCGCTGCCGCTAGCGATCAGGTTTCCGAAAAGTAGCTCTGCAGGGTACGAACCTCAAGGTCCCCACCCAAATAGGCGCGGATGCCCTGCGCGGCCGCTACGGCCCCGGAAAGAGTGGTGTAATATGGCACTTTATGCAAGAGGGCCGCGCGCCGCAGCGAGCGGCTGTCGGCCAACGCCTGCGGGCCTTCGGTGGTGTTGAAGACGAGCTGGACGTCGCCATTGGTGATGGCATCGACGATGTGCGGCCGCCCTTCCAGCACCTTGTTCACCTTCTCGGTCGGGATGCCCTGGTCGGTCAGGAAGCGCGCCGTGCCCGAGGTCGCCAGCACCTTGAAGCCGAGCGAATGCAATTCGCGCACGGCATCCGCGATGCGCGTCTTGTCGCTTTCGCGCACCGAGACGAACACAGTGCCCTTACGCGGCACCCGCGTGCCGCCGCCGAGCTGACTCTTGGCGAAGGCGACCGCAAACGAGCGGTCGATTCCCATGACCTCGCCGGTCGAGCGCATCTCGGGGCCGAGCACAGTGTCGACGCCGGGGAAGCGTGCGAACGGGAAGACCGATTCCTTGACGCCGACGTGCTTGAGCGCCGCCTTCTTCAGCTTGAAATCGGCAAGCTTCTCGCCGGCCATGATGCGCGCGGCGATCTTGGCGACCGGCGTCCCGACCACCTTGGCGACGAACGGCACGGTGCGCGAGGCACGCGGATTGACCTCGAGCACGTAGATCTCGCCGTCCTTGATGGCGTATTGCACGTTCATCAGGCCAATGACGTCGAGGCCGAGCGCGAGTTCGCGGGTCTGCCGCTCCAGCTCCTCGATCATTTTCTCATCGAGCGAGTGCGGCGGCAGCGAGCAGGCGCTGTCGCCGGAATGGATACCGGCTTCCTCGATGTGCTCCATGATGCCGACGATGAAAGTGTCCTTGCCGTCGCACAGGCAGTCGACGTCGATTTCCGTGGCGTCCGACAGATAGCGGTCGAACAGCAGCGGGTTCTTGCCGAGCACGGTGTTGATCTGCCCGGTCTTGTCGTTCGGATAGCGCGCCTTGACATCAGCCGGCACCAGCTCCGGCAGCGTGCCGAGCAGATAATCATTGAGCTGGTTCTCCTCGCGGATGATCTGCATCGCACGGCCGCCGAGCACGTAGGACGGGCGCACCACCAGCGGCAGGCCGAGATCGGCGGAGACGAGGCGGGCCTGCTCGACCGAATAGGCGATGCCGTTCTTCGGTTGCTTGAGGCGCAGCTTGTCGAGCACGCGCTTGAAGCGGTCGCGGTCCTCGGCGAGGTCGATGGCGTCGGGCGAGGTGCCGAGGATCGGCACTTCGGCGGCTTCCAGCGCGCGCGCCAGCTTCAGGGGGGTCTGGCCGCCGAACTGCACGATCACGCCGTGCAGGGTGCCGTTGCTGCGCTCCTTGGCGATGATCTCCAGCACGTCCTCGGCGGTGAGCGGCTCGAAATAGAGCCGGTCGGCGGTGTCGTAGTCGGTCGACACCGTCTCCGGATTGCAGTTGACCATGATGGATTCGTAGCCGGCGTCGTGCAGCGCGAAGCAGGCGTGACAGCAGCAATAGTCGAACTCGATGCCCTGCCCGATGCGGTTGGGACCGCCGCCGAGAATGATGACCTTCTTCTTGTCGGACGGCGCGCTCTCGTCCGCGGGCAGGCCGGCGAACGGCGCCTCATAGGTCGAGTACATGTAGGCGGTCGGCGAGGCGAACTCGGCCGCGCAGGTGTCGATGCGCTTGTACACCGGGTGGACGCCGAGCGCGTGGCGCTTCGCCTTGACTTCGGCCTCCGTCGTCTCGGCCAGCACGGCGAGCCGCGCGTCGGAGAAGCCCATGGCCTTCAGCGTGCGCATGCCGAAGGCGTTGCCAGGCAGGCCGTTCTTCCTGACCTTCTCCTCCATCTCGACGATGCCGCGCATCTCGGCGAGGAACCACGGATCGATCTTGCAGGAGTTGAAGATGTCCTCGTTCGACCAGCCGAGCCGCATGGCCTGGGCGACCTGGAGGATGCGGTTCGGCGTCGGGGTGCCGAGCGCGGCGCGGATCGCGTTCTTGTCGTCGTCGCGGCCGAGGCCCTCGATCTCGATCTCGTCGAGGCCGGTCAATCCCGTCTCGAGCCCGCGCAGCGCCTTTTGCAGGCTTTCCTGGAAGGTGCGGCCGATCGCCATGACCTCGCCGACCGATTTCATCGAGGTGGTCAGCGTGGTCGAGGCGCCCGGGAATTTCTCGAAGGCAAAACGCGGCACCTTGGTGACGACGTAGTCGATGGTCGGCTCGAATGACGCCGGCGTGGCACCGCCGGTGATGTCATTGGCGATCTCGTCGAGCGTGTAGCCGACCGCGAGCTTGGCGGCGACCTTGGCGATCGGAAAACCGGTGGCTTTCGAGGCCAGCGCGGAGGAGCGCGACACGCGCGGATTCATCTCGATGACGACCATGCGGCCGTCTTCGGGATTGACGCCGAACTGAACGTTGGAGCCGCCGGTCTCGACCCCGATCTCGCGCAGCACCGCCAGCGAGGCGTCGCGCATGATCTGGTATTCCTTGTCGGTCAGCGTCAGCGCCGGCGCCACCGTGATGGAATCGCCGGTGTGCACGCCCATCGGATCGAGGTTCTCGATCGAGCAGACGATGATGCAATTGTCTTTCTTGTCGCGCACCACCTCCATCTCGTACTCTTTCCAGCCGAGCACGGACTCCTCGATCAGCACTTCGTTGGTGGGAGACGCGTCAAGGCCGCGCTCGATGATGTCGAGGAACTCTTCCTTGTTGTAGGCGATGCCGCCGCCGGTGCCACCCATCGTGAAGGAGGGGCGGATGATCGCGGGCAGGCCGATCTCGGACAGCGCCATCATGGCCTGGCCGAAGGCGTATTCCTGGTAGCGCTTGCGACGCTCGCTCTCGCCGAGCGTCCACTGCCGGTCGAGCTCTTCGAGCGCGGCGCCCGACAGCTTTGCGCGTTCGGCCTGGTATTTCTCGCGGAACGACTTCTTCAGCTCGGAGGCGTTGGCGAGCCGAGACTTCGGCGTCTCGAGCCCGATCTTGGTCATGGCCTCGCGGAAGAGCTGGCGGTCTTCCGCCTTGTCGATGGCATCGGCGGTGGCGCCGATCATCTCGACGTCGAACTTCTCCAGCGTGCCCTGGCGGCGCAGCGACAGCGCGCAGTTCAGCGCGGTCTGGCCGCCCATGGTCGGCAGCAGCGCGAAGCCGCCGGGGACGACGTGACGTTCCTTCTCGATGATCTTGGCGACGATCTCGGGCGTGATCGGCTCGATATAGGTCGCATCCGCCAATTCCGGGTCGGTCATGATGGTGGCCGGGTTGGAATTGACGAGGACGATGCGATAGCCCTCTTCCTTCAGCGTCTTCACCGCCTGCGTGCCCGAATAGTCGAACTCGCAGGCCTGGCCGATCACGATGGGACCGGCGCCGATGATCAGGATGGTCGAGATGTCGGTTCGTTTGGGCATCACCGCTCACGGGCTGGGATCTGGGCACAAAAAAAGGGCGCGCTTGCCGCGCGTCCCCATTTGGCGAGAGCGCGGGGTCTCCCTCGCGCGCGGGTGGGTCTTAAACCAGTTTTTGGAGCGGCGAAACCCCGAAAAACGCCCATCAACCGCCAATTTTCAGGGGTTTGACGGTGCGTTGCCGGCATCGTCGGGGCGGGCGGGCAGTCCGTCTCCGCTTCCGCTCCGCTCCAGCTACGCCGGACACGCTTCGCCCCTTGGGGTCTTGCCTGGCTGCGCCACGCGTAGCCCGCAGGGGCGAAGCGTGGAGACCCGGCCTGGATTTGAACCAGGATGAAGAGCGATGCACCGCCCCCGCGTAGACATTTCCGCCACCGGGCCATCAGGATTATTCCCGATCGGCGTGCGCCAGGCCACCTCAGCTGATCGTTATGCTTAACGGACCAGAGGCGGCCTCGCGATGAAGGTCATGCGCCAGCGGTTGTGCCCGATATTGCTGTGGGCGCGCTGGACCGCGAAGCCCGCCGCCTTCAGCTTGGCCGTGATCTCGTCCTCGCTGTAGCGCTGCAGTCCGATCTTCGAGCGCAGCTGGCGATAATCCGACAGCGCGGTGCTGATCAGCCCGATCAGCGCGTCCTTCAGAAATCCGTGACGCAGGCCGAACCCGAGCAGCGCCATCACATCCCTGACCATGCCGACATTGGGCTGTAGAATGTCGCCCAGCACCAGCTTGCCGGAGGGTTTCAGGATGCGGCGGATGTTCAATAGCGCCGCATCGAGCTCGTCCGGCGTCATGTATTGTGCGACCGAGTTCATCACGACGAGATCGATCGACTGATCCTGCATCTTGCGGACGTCCTCGAGCGAGCGGACGCGGATCTTGGTGTTTGGGGCAAACCGCGCGATCAGCCGGCCGCGCACGCCCGGCGCGGGCTCGGCCAGGATCAGCATGCCGCAGGCGGCCGCCACCTGGCTCGCCGACAGCGCTTCGCCGCAGGCATAGTCCAGCACCGTCGCATCGGGCGAGGGGATGTAGCCGATGATGTCCCGCGCAATGATCTGGAAGTGCAAGTCGCGATGCAGCTTGCTGACATAGATCGTATGCGTCGAGTCGTAATAATCGATCCAATCGTCCATTGGTATCCCGCCCAGGGGTTCCTATCTAGGAACCGCGCTGCCCACCTTGCGTTAGGGGTGCGGCGGCGCGCCGTCAATGTCCGCGTCCTAACAGGAAGGTCTCCCGTGAGCAAAACCAACAACAAGGTCTCGCCCGAACTCGATACCCCCACGGATCTGTCGCCCGACGGGGTCAAGAAAGTCTCTGAGGCGCTCAACGTGCTTCTGGCCGACGCGTTCGCGCTTTATCTGAAGACCAAGAATTTCCACTGGCACATCAGCGGGCGCCACTTCCGCGATTACCACCTGCTGCTCGACGAGCAGTCCGACCAGATCTTCGCCACCACCGACCAGCTCGCCGAGCGCGTCCGCAAGATCGGCGGCACCACGCTGAAGTCGATCGGCCAGGTCGCAAAGCTCCAGACCATCAAGGACAACAACGAGGACTACGTCCCGCCGCGCGAGATGCTGCGCGAGCTGATGCAGGACAACAAGCACGTCGCTGCCGCGATGCGCAAGGCGCACGACGTCTGCGACGAGGCCGGCGACGTCGCCAGCGCCAGCATTTTGGAGAACTTCATCGACGAGACCGAGCGCCGCACCTGGTTCCTGTTTGAAGCGACGAGGCAGGAGGGCGGCAACGAGGCGTAACGGGATGCGCAGGGTGGGTTAGCCTCGCAGAAGCGCGAAGCGCATCTGCAAGGCGTAACCCACCACTGTCTCTGTCCGCGGAAACAGAAGAGGTGGATTACGCCTTTGGCTAACCCACCCTTGTAATAGCGCAATCGGATATTGATTGGGGTGTTCCGAGAGGAATGGCCTGCCGGGGCTGCAACCCCGGCAGGCCGCTGGCGATCGGATCGAGCCCACCCAGAGCAGTTTGTGGCTGCC